>JAKQJM010000042.1 GCA_029561145.1 Pseudomonadota bacterium | reverse complement strand
GTGATATCCGCGAGACGAAAGGCGACTGCATGCGCAAACGGGACAGGGCCGATCCTGTGCGCAAAAACGAGTTGACCCTGAATGCCCGGAGGGGTTTGAAGCCCATCCGGCTGATCGCCTGACTGCCAGTCGCGATGGGCGACGCAGGCGGCGCGGCGCCGCCCGACAGCTGATATCAGAAGCGTTCGCCGACCGGCAGGTAGCGCCAACTGCCTTCGGGCATCTTGCCGAGCGCAATGCGGCCAATGCGGATGCGGCGGATCGCAACGACGTCGAGGCCAACCTGCCGGCACATGTCGCGCAACTGGCCACCCTGACAACCCTTGATCGCGAAGCGCAGGCGGATTTCGTTCTGCCAGCTGACCTTGCACGGCGGCAGTACGCGCCCTTCGTGGCTGAGTCCGTGATTGAGGCGACGCAGACCCCACGGCGCAATTTCGCCACGGGTCTCGACGATGTACTCATGCTCGATTTCATCACCGTCCTCGGTCAAGCGACGCCAGACCCGGCCGTCCTGGGTCAGCACCATCAGGCCACTCGCTTCGCGATCCAGCGGGACGAGGGGGGTCAGTCCGCCGAAATGACGCTTGAGCAGGCGTACGCCGCTCACATCCTCCGCCCAGCGCGATCCTGGCAGCGCGAGCGCGGATGCCGGACTGGCCCCGCTGATCGTGTCGCAACCCGGCGGTTTGTGCAGCAGCAAGGTTGCAGGTTCGGGAGGCTCGAGACTTGCATCGGCATCGATCGTCACTACCTCGGTGCTGACTTTGTGCTGCGGCCGGTCGATGACCTCGCCGTCCACCGAAACCCAACCTGCCTCGACAAGGCGTTCGGCGTCGGCACGCGAGCATCCGCACAGCTCGGCGACGCGTTTGGCCAAGCGTATCGGCTCTGACATTTCTCGTTCGCAATCAGGGAAATCGTCGGCAGTGTACGGCGTGGGATGCAGGGCGTCCGCATCGTGCTGCGTTCCGCCTCGAGTGCAGGTCCTTCCATTCTTCCGATGAGGTGCCCCCGCGTGATCCCCTTCTCGATACTCGATCTCGCTCCCGTCACCGAGGGCAGCAACGCGGCGCAGACCTTCGCCAACACGCTCGATCTCGCGCGCAACGCAGAACGACTCGGCTACCAGCGCTACTGGCTGGCCGAGCACCACAACATGCCGGGCATCGCGAGTGCGGCGACCGCCGTGCTGATCGGCCACGTGGCCGGCGGCACATCGACGATCCGGGTCGGCGCGGGCGGCATCATGCTGCCCAACCACGCACCGCTGCAGGTGGCCGAACAATTCGGAACCCTCGCATCGCTCTATCCCGGCCGCATCGACCTGGGCCTGGGCCGGGCACCAGGCACCGACCAGGCGGCCGCGCGCGCGCTTCGACGCTACTACGAGAACGCCGAGGAGTTCCCTGCCGACGTGGTTGAACTGTTGCGCTACTTCGAACCGGCCACCGCCGGCCAGAGCGTTCGTGCCGTTCCCGGTGCGGGCGTCGAAGTGGAAGCGTGGCTGCTCGGGTCGAGCCTGTTCGGAGCGCGCCTGGCCGCCATGCTCGGATTGCCGTATGCGTTTGCATCGCACTTCGCACCCGCGGCGATGGTCGAAGCGTTGGCACTCTACAGGCGCGAGTTCCGCCCGTCCGCGCGCCTGCAACGACCGCACGTCATGCTCGCGCTGAACGTGATCGCCGCCGACACCGACGACGAGGCGCGTCGACTGTTCACGACCCAGCAGCAGGCATTCGTCAAGCTCCGTCGCGGCCAGCCCGGCCTGGTGCCGCCGCCACTGGCTTCGGCAGCCGAATTTGATGCCTGGTGCACACCGATCGAGAAGGCCGGTGTCGATCAGGCACTTGCGTGCGCGGTGGCCGGCTCGATCGCCACCGTGCGTGCCGGCATCGATGCCTTCGTCGCGGCGCATGCGCCGGACGAATTGCTGCTGACCGCGAATGTCTTTGACCACGCGGCGCGCGTACGCTCGTTCGAACTGGCCATGCGCGCCTGCTCCGATCTGCACTGAGTCTCAACGCGCCCTGACCCTGCCTCGCCAGCCCCGGGTGCAGTTCATCGCGATCTGTCGCTGACGAGCTGCGCGCTCCTCAATCAGCGGCATTCGAACAGAAGAGGCGTTGGACACACGCCGGGAGGATGACCGACGCGACGGCGAGACCTGGCCGTCGCAAGTATCGTATTGCGAATCATTCTCACTTGCGCTTTAATACGAAACTTGGCGGTTCATCGTCCTGCTTTCGTTCGACCAGGGGCCATCGCGGTTTTGCCGACATCGCGGCAGCGAAAGCCGTTCGCGAAGAACGTCGATGCCGGATCGCGATTCGCCCTGATCGATTTCACCCTTCATCCAAAAGACTTTCTGGAACCTCGCATGGCCTTCGTCAAGAGTCGCAAGCATCCCGTCGCCTCCCCCTCCCGCTCATTCGGCATGGCCACCCTGGCAACCAGCCTTGCCTTGGCGCTGCCGCTGACGACGAGTGCTGCAGAACCGGACTTTCCTGTACCTGACGCAGGTGACGCGACCGAACTCGCCACCGTTCCAGTCGAAGGATCGACCGCTCCGGGCTACAAGGTCGACGCGGTGACTTCGCCGAAATTCGTCAAGCCGCTGGTCGACACCACCCAGACCATCCAGATCATCTCGAGCGGCATCATCCGCGACCAGGGTGCGACCACCTTGACCGAAGCGCTGCGCAACAGTCCCGGTGTCGGCACGTTCTATGTCGGCGAAAACGGCAACACGGCGACCGGCGACTCGGTCTACCTGCGCGGCTTCGATGCATCATCGAGTATCTACGTCGACGGCGTGCGCGATCTCGGCAGCGTCTCGCGCGACGTCTTCAACATCGAGCAGGTCGAACTGACCAAGGGCGCGGCGGGCACCGACAATGGCCGCAGCTCGCCGAGTGGCGCGATCAACCTGGTCAGCAAGCTGCCGACCCTGGCCGATCAGCTTTCGGCTACGGTTTCCTACGGCACGGCCGACCAGAAGCGTGTCACGGCCGACTGGAACCAGACGTTCGAAGGTTCGAATGGCGCTGCCTTCCGCTTGAACCTGATGGCCCAGGACAGCGGCGTGCCCGGCCGCGACGAGGTCAAGCAGGATCGCTGGGGCGTCGCACCGTCCCTGGCGTTTGGCCTCAATACTGCGACCCGACTCACCTTCAACTATCTGCACATCAAGCAGAACAACACCCCCGACGGCGGCGTGTTCACGATCGGATTGCCTGGCTACACCTCGCCCGATCCGGCCCGTCCCGAGTTGAACTTCGCCCCGCGCGTGGATTCCGAAAATTTCTACGGCACCGACGACGACCACGATGACGTCACCGCCGACATGTTCACGGCCAAAGTTGAACATGATTTCAGCGATGACGTGAAACTGCAGAACACGACGCGCTGGGGCCGCAACAAGCAGGACTATCTGCTCACCTCGTTCCGCGGCGACCTGACCAACCTGTTGACGCCGGACATCAGCGATCCGTCCACCTGGACGATCGCGCGCAGTCTGCCGACCTTCAAGGACCAGACCAACAAGATCCTGACCAACCAGACCAATCTGCGACTGCATTGGGAATCCGGCAGTTTCGCCAACGACCTCAGTGGTGGACTCGAGCTGACCCGGGAGGAACTCGAAACAGCCATCATCCGGGTGCGCGGAACGCCGGCGTTCTGGCCGGCCGCCAGTGTCTATGCTCCGGATCCGCACGTCGTCGGACCCGACTACGGCCCGAACGGAGGCCATACCGAAGGCCAGAGCGACACCTCGGCGGTGTACGCGTTCGACACGGTCACCTTGAACGATCGCTGGCAGCTCAACGCCGGAGTCCGCTTCGACCGCTATGAAACCGATTTTTCGAGCGCCCTCGCCTGTGCCACGGGCACCGGTACGCCGGTCTGTGGCGATCTACCGGCCGGTACCGTATTGCCGGCATTCGACGACAGCATTTCCGACACGCTGTTCAGCTGGAAGGCAGGCGTGCTGTTCAAGCCGGCCAACAATGGCAGCATCTACGCCAACTATGCGATCACCCAGCAGCCACCGGGCGGCGGCACGCTCGAACTCAGCGCGACGGCGAACAGTGCGAACAATCCGATCTTCGATCCACAGGAAGCCGCCACGGCGGAAATCGGCACGAAGTGGGAGCTCGCGGGCAGTCGTCTGCTGGTCAGCGCTGCGCTCTACCGCACCGATGTCAGCAACGAGATCGTTCGCGATCCGGTCGACCTGTTGTACTACCAGATCGGCGAGAAACGCGTGCAGGGCGTGGAATTGAGCGCGATCGGACAGATCACCGACCGCTGGTCGATCTCGGCCGGCTACACGACGATGGATACCAAGGTGACGCGCGGCACCGCGGTCGCCCAGGATGGCTCGAATGCGCTGACCTATACGCCGGACAGCGCATTCACCGCGTGGACCACCTGGCGCAGCCCGTTCAACAATCTCGTCATCGGTGGTGGCGCGCGCTATTCCGGTGAACTCAAGCGCGGTACCGACGGCGCGATCGGAACGCCGACCTACACCGACGACTATTGGGTGTTCGATGCGGTCGCGAGCTATCCGGTCAACGACCATTTCGATCTGCGCCTGAACGCCTACAACCTGTTCGACAAGGACTATGTTTCGGCGATCAACAAGAGCGGTTATCGTTACACGCCGGGCATTCCGCGCTCGTTCCTGCTGACCGCCAACCTGAAGTTCTGAACCACGGAGTCGCGCATGCTGCTGCACATTCCGGAAGTCCTGGGCAAGAACGAGGTTGCCGACTTCCGGAAAAAGCTCGAGGCGGCGACCTGGACGGACGGCAAGGAAACCGTCGGCGCACAGGGCGCGCTCGTCAAGCGCAACCTGCAACTGCCGGAAGGCTCTGTGCTGCGTGAGGAACTCGGCCAGCGCGTGCTGCGCGCGCTGGCCGCCAGTCCGCTGTATTTCGCCGCCGCCCTGCCGTTGCGCACGCTGCCGCCGCGCTTCAATCGCTACGAAGGCGGCGGCAATTACGGATTCCATGTCGATGGCGCGGTGATGGCTTTGCCGCCGGTCGCCGGACAGGCCAGTAGCCACGTGCGCAGTGACATCGCGTGCACGCTCTTCCTCAGCGAACCCGATGACTACGAGGGCGGCGAACTCGTGGTCAGCGACACGTACGGCGAGCACGAGGTCAAGCTGCCGGCCGGCGACCTGATCGTCTATCCCGCGAGCAGCCTGCACACGGTCCAGCCCGTCACGCGCGGCACGCGTCTCGCATCGTTCTTCTGGGTGCAGAGCATGGTCCGCGACGATGTCCGGCGCCGTCTGCTGTTCGACATGGATACCTCGATCCAGACCCTGACCGCCACCCGCGCCGATGCCGGCGCCGTGCTCACGCTGACGAGCACGTATCACAACCTGCTGCGTCTCTGGGCCGAAACCTGATCGACTCGCGGATCATCGCGTCGCGCCGGGCGGGCGCGCCGCACCGGATCCCATGAATCCCCCGGCAGCACTGCAGTCGCGATGCCTCGCCACCTCACCTCGGAAAGCATCGTCCCCAGGCGGGAGCAACCGCCTTACGATCCGCCCTGCAATTGTGGATTAAGCGGATGCGTCGCAAGCCGGTTCGCTTTCGCGGAACCTTTCCATCGCCACAGCAACACGATGACGACGACGTCCACGAGCACCGCGAACACGCTGGACTCGGGACCAAACTCGCCGCCGGTCGCCCATTGCGGCAACCCCTGGAACTCGGGCTTGAACCAGCCGGCATAATCGAATCCGCTGACACCGAACCCGAGCACATGACCCTGGGTCCAGTTCCAACCCAGGTGAAGGCCCACCGGCAGCGCAAGACTGCGCGTGCGCAAGTAGGCCAAGCCGAGCATGATCGCGCCGAGCGCGAGATCGAGCGTCGCAACGACTTCAGTCGTCCCCTCCATGCCCGGATTTCCCCAGTGGCCGAGGGCGAACAAAAGGGCCACGGCGAGTTGCGCGATCCATACGCCCGTTCCGTCGACCATGCGCTGGAACAGGAAGCCGCGAAACAGGGTTTCCTCGAACAAGGCCACGCAGAGAAACAGATAGAACCCATAGGCAAGCGTCGCAAGGCTGCGCGAGGGATCGAGTTCGAGACGCACGCCGCCGCTCGCGGCAATCATGCCGACGATCGCCAGCATCATCGCGGCGCCGATCAAGGTGCCCGCCGCGGACTGTGCGAACCAGCGACTGCCCAGCTGGAATCCCACGCTGGCGAGCGGTTCGCGGCGCAAACGCAGGCAGATCCCTGTCACCAGCAGGACGAACACGAAGCGCAGCGGCTCGATCCATTCACCGCCAACGCCGGCCTCGCGCAGCACTCGGGACAAGGGTGTGTAGATCCAGCGACTGAGCAGGAACACGACGACGAACAGGAGGATCCACCAGCCGTTGCGCAGACGCCGGTCTGCATCGAAGAAAAGGGCTTTCATGGGGCCTGTCCTGGTGGCTGCGGCAAGGAATGGCGCGCCTCATCCGGCGCGCGCATCCATGATCGTTCAATGCCGCTCGCCGGCAACGTGCCACAGGTCCCGGCAACGTTTTGCCCGAACCCTGCATCGCGAATCGGCGGGCTCCCTCGAGCGACGCCGATCGGATGGACCGGAGTCCCGCTCGATCAGGGCGGTGCCAACGAGTAGGCGAGATTGGCTTCGACGCGCGCGCGTTCTGCCTGCGGCAGGGTCGTGCTGGCCAGCAGTTCGCGACACAGACTCGCACTGCGCGCATAGTCGCCGCACCAGTAGCTTGCGACGGCCAACTCGTCGCGTGCACGCCAGGCGGCGACGCTTGCGTCGACGAACAGAAGGTCGTTCGACGGCGGGAGGGTCGCGGCGATTCCGGCGAACGTCCTCGCCAGCGCGTAGCGTTCCCGCAGGCGGCAATAGCGCGCCAGTTCGCAGGGCGCCTCGGCGCGTGAAGGCCGGTAGTCGAAGGCGTGCAGATAGGCAGCAAGGATCTCCGCTTCCGCGCAAGCGCTGCGCTCGCTGAGCAGCGCGACCTGGAGCATCGACTGATAAACCTCCTCGTCCCAGCCACCCATCGCGATGCGTTGCCTGTAGGCAGCCAGCGCCTCGACGATGCGGTTTGCGTCGCGCAGGCTCTGCGCAAGATAGAACGCGTAGCGCGCATTGTCGGGCTCGACGATCAGCGCCTGGCGCAGCACTTCGGCATCGGCTGCGAATTTTTCGGCGAGCGGGCGCTGACTGCGTGCACCATCGGTATGGACATGGATGCGCAGACCCGGAAGCAGCCTTGCTTGCGCGGCCTGGGGCGAGACCAGGGCTTCATGCAGGACGCCGCGCCACTGCCACCCGCAATCCAGACGTGGCATCGCGACACGCCGATAGCGCGTGACACCGAAGACGAGCTCAAGCAGATAGCCCGGCGCATCGAGTACAGGCCATTCGAAACCCTCATCGGCCACGAGTACTTCATCGGCATCGATCACGAGCGCGTAGTCGCCATGACGTGCCGCCAGTTCGAGTGCCTCGTTGCGGTTGTGCGCGAAATCGATCCACGGCCGCTCGATCAGTTCACCCGGCAGGCCGGCCAGTTCGCGACGCACGATCTGCTGGGTGCCGTCATTCGATCCGGTATCGGAGATCGCCCAGCAATCAATGAATGGCCGCACCGAACGCAAGCAACGCTCGATCACGGCCGCTTCGTCGCGGACAATCATGGAGAGACAGATGCGCATCAGGCGAAATTACCTCAAACCGGGATACCAGGTGAACCGGGTTCGTGCGTTGCCGTGCGGCGATGTGGCAGTTCCACGCGCTGTCATTCGATCGATCGAGCGGAAAAGGGCATCATCGATGCAGATCCGCTGCGACACCCGGAGCGGCAATGTCATAGACTCTCGCGCAACCGAAGCGGTCATCCAGGGGAAAAGACAATGAGCAGGATCCTGTTGTGCGCGATGCTGATGGTGATGACGTCGACCAGCGCATTTGCGCAGAAGGAGGGCGACTGGGTGCTCGGGCAATGGCGCGGAGGCGAGTACTGGTTCCCCGGTGTCGTGCAAAGCCGCAGTGGCGATGACATCACGATCGCCTATGACGATGGCACGCGCGAAACCGTCTCGATCAAGCGCATCCGCCCGTACGACTGGACCTTCGGCAGCCACGTCGAGTGCCGCTGGAGCGGCGGCAAGGCCTGGTATGCGGGCGTGATCACCGGGGTCAGCAAGTCCGGTGCCGAGATCGACGTCAAGTACAACGACGGCGATCAAGAGCGCATCGCGACGGGCGGCTGCCGCTCGAAATAGGAACGCTGCACCGGAAAGCCTTTCACTGCACCGGATCTGCGATGCCATCCAGATAGAACCAGCGTCTGCCTTCGCGGACGAATCGGCTTCGCTCATGCAGGCGCATGGCGCGCCCGCCGCCGATGCGGTAGCGGGCGATGAACTCCACCTCCGCGCGGTCCTCGCTTTCGACCCGATGCTTCTTCACGCTGAGGCCGAGCCATGTGGGTTGCGCCGCGCCTGACCCGGCAGGATCGAGGCAAGCGGGCCGGGTCGACGCGTGCCAGGTGGCCAGCAGATAGTCCTCGAGCCCTCGCACATACGCGACGTAACGCGAGCGCATCAGGGCTTCGGCATCCGGCGCCGATTCGCCCCGGTGCCAGCGGCCGCAACACGTTGCGTAGGCAAGGCCGGATCCGCACGGGCAGGAATCGACAGCGATCGGTTTCATCGTCCCAGTGTACCGAGCTGCGCCGGTCGACCTGGCCGAAACCGCAGCCTGATCGTGCCGGACAGGCTGATGAACATCGGGGAACGGGCCGCAGCTTCGCACCGAACCGGTCGCTGTCGGTCGTGATCGCGCGACACCTCGATCCGTGCCCGCGAACCCTTGCCCAAGGCGGCCATGCCTGGGTCGGCGCGCCCGCTTTCCGGCTGCTTTCCCGACTGGACCGGCCCTCAGGCGGGTGCCCGCCGACAGCCCGTTCAGCCATCCCGCCACCCGCTGAACGGACGACTCGACGCGCAGCCCCCGTTTTCGTGTAAAATCGCGCGCCGATCCGGGCTGGGCCCGGATGCCTGTGCGGACTCTGGTCCTCACCGAGGCGGCAACAAAGGCACACCACGACATCCAATCCCACAGCAGCGCGATCAAACGCGCCGGTGCTGTGGGACAGGTGTCGCGTTTTCGTGGTCGGAAGGCTCGATCGATGGCGATCGCGGTCTCGCTCGGCCAATCACTTTCCAGGTATCAGAGAAGAATCATGGCCAGGCAGAAAGAGCTCAAGCTCTACCGCAACATCGGAATCATCGCCCACATCGATGCGGGCAAGACGACGACCACGGAGCGCGTGCTCTATTACACCGGTCGCAAGCACCAGATCATTGACGTCCACGACACCAAGGATGGCAAGGGCTCGACCACGACCGACTACATGGAACAGGAGCGCAAGCGCGGCATCACGATCCAGAGCGCGGCCGTCTCGACCGAGTGGAAGGGCTATCAGGTCAACGTCATCGATACGCCGGGACACGTCGATTTCACGATCGAGGTGAATCGCTCGTTGCGCGTGCTCGACGGCGCAGTCGTCGTGTTCGACGGCGTAGCCGGCGTTGAGCCCCAGACCGAAACCAACTGGCGCCTGGCCGACCAGTACAAGGTTCCGCGCCTGTGCTACGTCAACAAGATGGACCGCATCGGCGCGAACTTCGCGCATTGCGTGAAGGGTATCCGCGAGCGCCTCGGCGCGAACGCCCTGCTCTGCCAGGTTCCGCTCGGCAGCAACGACGAGTTCTGCGGCATGGCCGATCTCGTCGCTGGCGTCGGCTACATCTGGGAATCGCACGACAAGGACAGCACCTGGGAAACCGTGCCGCTGGCCGACCTGCGTGCGCGCCTGAACTTCGCCTCGACCGTCGACAACGACTGGGTCGACCAGTTGCCGAAGCTGCGCCAGGACCTGCTCGAATCGGCCCTCGCGATGGACGACGATGCCTTCGAGCGCCTGCTCGAGACGGGCGAGTTCGATCCCGTCATGCTCAAGAAGTGCATCCGCATCGGCTCGGTCAGCGGCAAGCTCGTGCCGGTGTTCTGCGGCTCCTCGTATCGCAACAAGGGCGTGCAACAGTTGCTCGATGGCGTTGTCGACTATCTGCCGTATCCGGGCGAGAACGGCGGCATCTCGATGGTCGACGCGGACGGCAAGATCATCGGCGAACAGGAAGTGCGCGATGACGCGCCGGCCCGCGCGCTCGCGTTCAAGGTCATCAACGACCAGTTCGGCACGTTGACCTTCTGCCGCGTCTACTCGGGCGTGATCAAGAAGGGCGACACCCTGCTCAACGTCACGCGCGGCAAGAAGGAGCGAATCGGCCGCATCGTCGAGGTCCAGGCCAATGCGACCAAGGACATCGACGAAGTGCGTTCCGGCGACATCTGCGCCTTCGTTTCGATGAAGGACACCGAAACGGGCGACTCGCTGTCGGACCCGGCCTCGCCCGTGCTGCTCGAGCGCATGCGCTTCCCGGACCCGGTCATCAGCGTTTCGGTCGAGCCGAAGAACCGCAACGACATCGACAAGATGTCGACCGCGCTCTACAAGATGGCCAAGGCTGATCCGTCGCTGCACATGGAAGTCGACAAGGAAACCGGACAGACCGTGCTCAAGGGCATGGGCGAGTTGCACCTCGAGATCACGGTCGATCGCATGCGCACCGAACTCGGCGTGGAAGCGGTCATGGGCAAGCCCAAGGTCAGCTTCCGCGAAGCCTTCGGCGGTCCGATCGAACTCGTCTACACGCACAAGAAGCAGTCCGGCGGTTCGGGCCAGTACGCCGAAGTGAAGATGATCTTCGAACCGGGCGAGCCGGGCACGGGCATCGAATTTTCCGACGAGATCGTCGGCGGCCGCATTCCGCGCGAATACATCCCCTCGGTCGAGCACGCGATCCGCGTCGAGAGCCGCAAGGGACAGGTTGCCGGCTATGAAGTGGTCGACTTCAAGGCACGCCTGGTCGACGGCAAGTTCCACGACGTCGACTCCTCGGCACTGGCGTTCGAGATCGCCGGCAAGGGCGCCTTCCGCGAAGCGCATCGCGGCAGCCGTCCAAAACTGCTGGAACCGATCATGGGCGTCGAAGTCGTGACCGAATCGGAATTCCTCGGCGACATCATCGGCGACGTCAACCGTCGTCGCGGCACGGTCAGCGAGCAGGGCCAGAAAGGCCTGCAGTCGTTCGTCCAGGGCCAGGTGCCGCTGTCGGAAATGTTCGGCTACATCAACTTCCTGCGCTCCGCCACGCGCGGCCGCGGCACGTTCACGATGGAATTCGACAACTACGCCGAAGTGCCGGCCAGCATGGTCGATAAACTGATGGAGAAGGAAGCCAAGTAATCGGCTGATCCACCTGCGGCAGGGATGGCCGCCACGACAACGCCCGCGTCTCGCCTTGCGAACGCGGGCGTTGTCGTTTGCGGGATGGCCTGACATTCGGCTGTGGAAAGCCGGCCTGACCGACAGTTCGTCGGGTGCAGGCCGAATTGCACCATGGCGGTCTCGCCGCCAGGCAATGCTTCGTCGATAATCGGCGATCCTCCCATGCAGGCTGCGAATGAATAGCCGAGGCGAAAGCCCCCGCGCGCCTGGACAGTCCACGGCGCGCAACGCGGCAATCGACCTGCTGCGCGGGCTGTCGATCCTGCTCGTGGTCGTGCATCACGTTGCCTTGCGCATTCCGCTCAAGGGCGGCTGGCTCGAGACCTTGCTGCCGCGCAGCCTGCTCAATGCCATCGCCTACAACGGCTACGAGGCGGTGTTCCTGTTCTTCGTGATCTCCGGCTTCCTGATCACGGGCAACGCGCTCGAACGCTGGGGCAGTCTCGCAAACATCGATCTGCGCGCGTTCTATGTACGGCGCGGCGCGCGCATCCTGCCATGCCTGGTCCTGCTGATGCTGGTCCTGAGCGCCCTGCATCTGACCGGCACGGCGTATTTCACGATTGAGCGCGAGGGACAGTCGCTGCCGCGCGCACTGCTCGCCGTGTTCGCCCTGCACCTGAACTGGTTCGAGGGCATGACCGGCTACCTGCCGGGCAACTGGGATGTGTTGTGGTCGCTGTCGATCGAGGAAGTGTTCTACCTGGGTTTTCCGCTGCTGTGCCTGCTGCTGCGCCGACAGTCGGTGCTGCTGGTCGCGCTCTGCCTGTTTGCGCTTTCATTGCCGATCACGCGCGCGGCCCTCGCCGGCAACGAGATCTGGCAGGAGAAAGCCTACCTGCCCGGCATGGCGGCGATTGCGACCGGCGTGATGGCTGCCCTGATCGCGCATCGAACCGGCGTGATCGACAGGTGGATGCGGCGGGCGATGTGCGTGGCCGGCGTCCTCGGCATTGCCTGCAACCTGTTGTTCGGCTCGGTGCTTTGGCCGCTGATCGGCAATGGACTGATGCTCGTCCTCACGCTGTCGGCCGGCTTGCTGCTGATTGCGCTGCATCGCGATGTTGCCGCCGCGCCGCGCGGCACGCGCTGGCTCGCATCGATGGGACGCCTGAGCTACGAAATCTACCTGACCCACATGTTCATCGTGTTCGCCGCGGTGGCCTTGTATCGCACGACAGTGGCGGATCCCCGCTTCGGCTTCCTCTGGTACGCACCGATCGTGCTGTCGTGCTGGCTGCTCGGTGCGATACTCGCGCATGTCTGGTCGATCCCTTGCGACCGCGCCTTGCGCGCACGCTGGCTGAAACCGGCGACGGCTGCGGTCAGGCGTCCTGATGGCGCGGCAACACTGCGATAACCCTGTTGGCACCACGATCCGCGCAACCACCCCCGGAGCAACTTAGATGACCGCGAAAGCCGTGAAATACATCCCGGACGGTTACCACACCGTCACCGCCTACCTGACCGTCGATGATGCCGCGAAGGCGATCGATTTCTACATTGCGGCGTTCGGTGCCACCGAGCTGTTTCGCCTGCCGATGGGCGACCGTCTCGGCCACGCCGAAATCACCATCGGCGACACCCATGTGATGCTGTCCGATGAATTCGCCGACATGAATATCCGCGGACCGAACGCGCGTGGCGGACCGACCGCAGCCTTCATGATCTATGTCGAAGACGCCGATGCGGCTTTCGCCAGGGCGATCAAGGCGGGCGCGAGACAGGATCGTGCCGTCGAGGACCAGTTCTGGGGCGATCGCATGGGCTCGGTGTTCGATCCGTTCGGCCACAAATGGTCGCTGGCCACCCATGTCGAGGACGTCGCGCCAGACGAGATGCAACGGCGCATGGCCGCGTGGAGCAAGTCGCAAGGCGGCTGAGCAAGGCCACCAGGCCTGCGCGGGAGAGTGCGCAATCGCGCGGGATCGCCAGCACGATGCTTTGCAAGCCAATGGATCAATGCGAGCATCGTCAGCGATGAAGATCCGTACCGTCACCGCCACGCGTTATGTCACCCCGCTGCGCGAAGGCGGCTCGCTGCCGGCGATCATCGAAGCCGACGACGCCGGCATGTACGTGCTCAAGTTCCGCGGCGCCGGGCAGGGTCCGAAAGCCCTGATCGCCGAGCTCATCGGCGGCGAAATCGCACGCGCGATCGGCCTGCCGATACCCGAGATCGTCTTCGTCGAGGTCGACCCGGAACTCGCCCGCACCGAACCGGACCCCGAGATCCAGGACCTGATCCGCGCCAGCGACGGCCTCAACCTCGCCCTCGACTATCTGCCCGGCGCGGTCACCTTCGATCCGCTCGCCGGCGTACCTGACGGTGACCTGGCCTCGCGCATCGTCTGGTTCGACGCCTACGTCAGCAACGTCGATCGCAGCGCACGCAACGTCAACATGATGACCTGGCACCGTCGCCTGTGGCTGATCGACCACGGTGCCGCGCTGTACTTCCATCACGACTGGAACGGCTGGGCCGAACGCAGCCGCAAGCCGTTCGTGCCGATCCGCGATCATGTGCTGCTGCGCTGGGCGGATCGACTCGCCGAGGTCGATGCGGATCTCGCCGCACGCCTCACGCGGGAGCGGATCAGCGGGATCGTTGCCTGCGTGCCCGACGCATGGTTGCTGCCCGATCCTGCCTTCGCCGATGCCGACGCGCAACGCGCGGCATACGTCGATTACCTGGTGCGGCGCATCGAGACGCCACGCGACTTCGTCGAGGAGGCCATCCGTGCCCGCGCCGCATTGGTATGACTACGCGATCGTGCGCGTCGTGCCTCGCCCCGAACGCGAGGAGTTCCTCAATGTCGGCGCGATCGTCTCGTCTGCCTCGGCGAAGTTCCTCGCCGCGCGCGTCGAGCTTGACGAAGCTCGCCTGCACGCGTTCGATCCCTGCGTCGATGTCGAGGCCGTGGCGACGCATCTGGCAGCGATCGTGCGCATCTGCCAGGGCGGTGCCGACAGCGGCCCGATCGGCCAGCTCGGCCAGCGCGAACGCTTCCGCTGGCTGACCGCCCAACGCAGCGCGGTCATCCAGACCTCGGCCGTGCACCTCGGCCGCTGCAACGATCCGGCCGATGCACTCGACCATCTCGTCGCAACGATGGTGCGAACGCGCAAGCCTGGACACGGTTGACACGGGCCACGTGCAGTCGCGGCATGGCCACGCAGGAAGTTATTTATTCATAATTGACCAATGGATTTTGACCGGCGTAGTATCGTGCGGCCGAGTCGGCTCGGTTTCGTTGACATCAGGGTCACAAGGAGACTGCGTGACGAGACTCGTGACTGGCCTTCTTTTTTCCGTGACACTGCTGTCTGGCACCGATCACGGGCTGGCTCAGCCGGCCGCTGCCGATAAGGCGTCACTTGATGAGGTCATCCACCTTGCCCGTCCGAAACAACGCGACTCGCTGATTGTCGAGACGATGCTTGCTCCGATCCGATCACGGGCGGACCTCGACCAATACCTCAAGGCGCATCCTGAGAGTCCTTTCGATGCGTTCAGCCGGCGCGCTTTCGAGCGGTTCGTCGACAGCCTGACGTTCAACGACATCGGATTGACCGGATACCGGACCGCCGAAATCGAGTCGGATCTCACTCCGCGTCAGGCATACGCGATTCTCTCGCTCTTCGGCGTGCAGAAGACGATCTCATCGCTGGAGTTCGAGCATGCCGACGACGAAGTCAAGACGCTACTTCAATGACGCGGGACTCGAATCAAAGCCGGGACTTCGCATGTCGCGGGCGCGTGATCCGCGCAAGCTCGACACCGGACAACTGGCTTAGGCGGGATTGGGCCGGTGCGCCATGAAATCATTGGTCAAGAATCCTCCAACGGTCAGCGTGACGTCGGCTGCCCGCAGCGCTGACGGAGTTGACGGTTGAAGGGGCATACCCGTTGGTGCGGTTGCGTGTTTCTGCTGCTCGCTGGGTGGAGCGTTGCCGCGCATGCCGAGGAGATTCTCTATCACTACGCCAAGAGCATACGGCTTGCGGACCGTGACATCCCCGGAATTGCCGACAAGATCGCATCGTTCGAGACGAACTTCGACAAGGCCCTGAGCCTGGTGAACCAGGCCGAGCTCAGCAGGCTCTCGAATGATGATGTCGAGGACTTCTTCGAGATTTCGATGACGCTCTCGTTCTATTCGAACGAGCCACACCATACGCAGCAAATGCGGCGCGCATACGACGAAATGGCCCGCAGGGGACTTGCAAAACGCCGAATGGGACAGCGTATGCGCGATCATTACGTGGCATCACGAATGATCGAGGAGGCTCGCGAATTCGCCGAGTCCCGGCCCGAACTCGACCTCAAGGTAGTCCCTGATTTCAGGAGACCCGCTCGCGTCGTCGATCCGCCTACGCTTTGGCGCCTTTCCCGTGATGGCCGCACGCTCGATCGAGAGCGCTTCCGGCTCGGCACGGGTGCTCACCTTGTCGTCGTGAGCTCACCTTGGTGCTCGTTCTCACAGGCGGCCAGCGCCTCGATCGCGGAGGACAAGGAACTGTCGCGTTTGATGCGTCGTCATTCGACCTGGATTCTTGCCCAGTCGATGATCCCGGACTTCGATGACATCAAGACATGGAACGATGCCTTTGCTGGCCGTCCGATGCGGATCGTCGAAAAAAATAATCAGTGGGCCTGGGTTCCCTCGTGGGATACACCGGGCTTCTACTTCATGAAAGACGGGAAGATCGTCACCGAGGTCATCGGTTGGCCGGGTCCGGAGCAGCGCGCGAAACTGAAGGCCGGGTTCGCCACTGTCGGCATCCGCGTCCAGTAGTCGCATCGTGGTATCAGTAATTACCATGCGGCCCCGCATCACGGGTTCTTGTAGGCGACAGTAGTCAGCCCGACGCTCCCGAATCACTGGTTCGGCGCCTCGGCGGTCGCGTATCAGCCGTTTCCTGGCACTTCGCCTGTGTCGCTGCTCAGGTGGGGCGATCGTCCGGCGGTGGAGTGGCGCCCCGACGGGAAATTTTTCGACGGAGGCAACCCGATCGCCCTGCGCGGGTACTTACCGGCACGCGGCTGACGTTGCGCGCGTGTTTCCAGCCTCCCATCGCCCGATTTCATGGAGATTCGACCATGTACCTGCGCTTCCCCTGCGTGCGTTCGACCGGCCGCACGATCCTGCTCGCAATCAGCCTGCTCGCAGGCCATTCGGCCGCTGCGGCCGGCTTGGGCACGGCCGCCACCTTCAATGTCGTCAACAACGGCATGAGTTCTTGGACGATCAATGCCCAGACCAATCCGCCGCTGACCCTGCTGCGCGGACAGACCTACGAGTTCGTCATGCAGAACGTCAACGCCGCCCATCCATTCAACATCAACACGATCAACACCACCGGCTCGGCCAACCGGTACAACGATGGCGTGACCAACAATGGCGCGACCGGCACACAGACCCTGACCTTCGTCGTTCCGAACGACGCACCCGACAGCCTGCATTACAACTGCGGCAATCACGCAGCGATGAACGGGCCGATCACGATCATTACCGACGTATTGTTCGCTGACGGATTTGATCCTTGATGCTGGGATCGGGGACCGGAAACCGGAATTGAAAGCGGGCGAAGCGCCATGCCAGGAGCGGCATTGGCGCTGAGTCTGAATCCAGACTCCGCATTTCCGGCATTCAGGCGCCGTCTCATGTCCTGAGAAAGGCTTCGGTGTAGGCTGGCGGGTCCGAATACCGCGTTGCCGATGACGATGTCCGTGCGCTCCGACCTGGCTGATTTCCACCCCGCCGTGGCTGCGTGGTTCGCGCGCAGCTTTGACGCGCCGACCCCGGCACAGATCGAGGCCTGGCCGGCGATACGCGCGGGTCGGCACACCCTGGTCGCGGCACCTACCGGCTCTGGCAAGACCCTCGCCGCCTTTCTTGCCGCCATCGACGGCCTGGTCCGCGAGGGCATCGGCTTCGGCTTGCCCGGGCAAACCACGGTCGTGTATGTCTCGCCCCTGAAGGCCTTGTCCAACGACATCGCGATCAACCTCGAGGCGCCGTTGGCCGGCATCCGTGCCGAACTCGAAAGCCGCGGCCATATCAATATCGATATCCGCACCGGCGTGCGGACCGGCGACACTCCGGCGGCAGATCGCCAGCGCATGCTGAAGTCGCCGCCGCATATCCTCGTCACTACTCCCGAATCCCTGTACGTGTTGCTGGGTTCTGAATCCGGCCGGTTGATGCTGGCCGGAACGCGCTCGGTGATCGTTGACGAGATCCATGCGATAGCCGACGACAAGCGTGGCAGTCACCTGGCGCTGACCCTCGAACGTCTCGAAGCCCTGTGCCAGCGCCGCCTGATCCGCATCGGCCTGTCGGCGACGCAGAAGCCGATCGAGGAGGTCGCACGATTCCTCGTCGGCACCAGTCATGTCGCTGCGGATGGCACGCCCGATTGCGCGATCATCGATTCGGGCCACGTACGCGAGCGCGACCTCGCCCTCGAGATGCCGCAGGTGCCGCTCGAGGCGGTGATGTCGAACGAAGTCTGGGAAACGGTCTACAACCGGCTCGCCAAACTCGTCGATGCACACCGCACCACCCTGGTTTTCGTCAACACGCGGCGCATGGCCGAACGCGCGGCGCGACATCTTGGCGAGCGCCTCGGCAAGCAGTACGTCGCCGCGCATCATGGCAGCCTCGCCAAGGAACTGCGGCTTGACGCGGAGCAGCGTCTCAAGCGTGGTGAACTCAAGGTGCTCGTCGCCACGGCTTCGCTCGAGCTCGGCATCGACATCGGCGATGTCGATCTGGTCTGCCAGTTGGGTTCGCCGCATGCGATCGCCGCATTCCTGCAGCGCGTCGGGCGTTCCGGCCACGCCGTCGGCGCGACTCCCAAGGGACGACTGTTTCCGCAGTCGCGCGATGACCTTCTCGAGTGCACAGCCCTGCTCGATTGCATCCGGCGTGGTGAACTCGACGCACTGAAGATTCCGCGCGCACCGATCGACGTTCTGGCCCAGCAGATCGTCGCCGAGGTCGCTTGCGGCGAGTGGGACGAGGGCGCGCTTTACGACTGGCTGCGTCGCGCGTGGCCGTACCGCGATCTCACGCGCAAGATTTTCGACGACGTCGTGCGCATGCTCGCCGACGGTTTCACGACGCGACGCGGCGCACGCGCGGGTTATCTGCATCGCGATGCCGTGCATGGCAAGGTCAAGGGTCGGCGCAATGCGCGACTGACCGCGCTGACCTCGGGCGGCACGATCCCCGACACCGCGGATTACGCGGTCGTGGTCGAACCCGAGGCAATCACGATCGGCAGCGTGCACGAGGATTTCGCGATCGAGAGTATGGCCGGCGATATCTTCCAGCTCGGCAACACGAGCTATCGCGTGCTGCGCGTCGAACGCAGCAAGTTGCGCGTCGAGGATGCCCACGGTCTTCCACCCAGCATTCCGTTCTGGGTCGCCGAGGCGCCGGGACGCAGCGATGAGTTGTCGATCGGCGTATCGCGCCTGCGCGGGGAGATCGAGCGCCTGTTGAGCGGGAGTGGAGAATCGGGAACCGGCAACGGTGAACGCGAAAGCAGGGACATCGCTCTCGCCGCTGAAGGAGGCGCTGCAAAAGCAGCACAAGGACTCGATGCTGCATGCCTCTGGTTGATCGAGTCGGTTGGCATCGACGCGCCCGCCGCGCAGCAACTGGTCGACTATCTGGCGCGTGCACGCAACGCGCTGGGTGTGTTGCCGACGCGCCAGCAGATCGTCATGGAGCGTTTCTTCGACGAGTCCGGCGGCACGCAGCTGATCATCCACACACCGTATGGCAGTCGCATCAACAAGGCCTGGGGCCTGGCCCTGCGCAAGCGCTTCTGCCGCTCGTTCAATTTCGAGTTGCAGGCCGCGGCGACCGAGGATGCGATCATCCTGTCGTTGTCGACCAGCCACAGCTTTCCGCTGATCGAGGTCTCGCGCTATCTGCATTCGGCCTCGGCGCAGGACATCCTTGTTCAGGCCCTGCTCGATGCGCCGTTGTTCGGCGTGCGCTGGCGCTGGGCTGCAACCACGGCGCTGGCCCTGCCGCGCTTTGCCGGCGGCCAGAAGATCGCGCCGCAGCTGCAGCGCATGAAATCCGAGGATCTGCTGGCGACCGTATTTCCCGATCAGGTCGCCTGCCTCGAGAACATCGTCGGCGAGCGCCAAATCCCCGATCACCCGCTGGTCGCACAGACCCTCGACGACTGCCTGCACGAGGCGATGGACGTCGCTGGCTGGCTCGACGTCTTGCGGGGTCTCGAAAACGGGAACATCGCGATCAGCGCGCGCGACCTGCCCGAACCCTCGCCGCTCGCCGCCGAGATTCTCGGCGCGCGTCCCTACGCCTTCCTCGATGATGCGCCGCTCGAAGAGCGCCGCACCCAGGCCGTGCAGATGCGGCGCTGGAGCGATCCTGAATCCAGCAATGACCTCGGCGCGCTGGATCTTTCCGCGATCGAAGGCGTGCGCGAGGAAGCCTGGCCCGATCCGCGCGATGCCGACGAGATGCACGAGACCCTGATGAGCATCGGCTTCGTCGGCGCGGACGAGGCCGAGGCAATTCCTGCATGGGAAACCTGGCTCGGCCAACTGGCCCGAAGCGCACGCGCGACGCGAATCCAATCCGGCGACGCCCAGTCGACGGCGCTGTGGGTCGCCGCCGAACGTCTGCCGCAGGCACAGGCGATTTTCCCGGATGCGAAATTGCGACCCGCGATTGACGCACCGACCGAATTCGCCGCCATCGACTGGACCGCTGAGGAGGCCGTGGTCGATCTCGTGCGTGCGCGCCTGACTGCACTCGGACCGACCACGGCGATGGCGATCGCCGATTCGATGAGCCTCACAAGGTCGCGCGTCGAGGCCGCGCTGATCGCACTGGAAACGCAGGGCTTCGTCATGCGCGGCCAGTTCACGCCGGCGGCTGGCATCGAGGAGTGGTGCGAACGCCACCTGCTGGCGCGCATCCATCGCTACACGCTCAAGCGCCTGCGCCGCGAGATCGAGCCGGTCGAGGCACGCGACTACATGCGCTTCCTGTTCGACTGGCATCGCGTCAGTCCCGGTGCGCAGGCACGCGGGCCGGATGCGCTGGCCAGCGTGCTCGGACAACTCGAAGGCTTCGAATCGGCGGCCGGCGCCTGGGAAACCGAACTGCTGCCGGCACGCATCGCCGACTACTCGATCCACTGGCTCGACGAACAATGCCGCAGCGGGCGCATCGTCTGGACACGTTTCGCCAGTGCCGCGTCGGCGAACCGTGATCGTGCCGCCGGGCCGGTGCGCAGCACGCCGATCCTGATCCTGCCGCGCCGCAGCCTGCGCATCTGGTCCCAATTGGCGGCAGATTCCACGCCGGGAACCGTTCACGCCTCATCGCGCGCCGAAGCCGTGCTCGAGCACCTGCGCGCACAGGGTGCTTCGTTCTTCGACGAGATTGCCCATGGCACGCGTCTGCTCAAGGTCGAGCTCGAAGAGGCGCTCGGTGAACTGGTCAGTCGCGGCCTGGTCAATGCCGACAGTTTCGCCGGGCTTCGTGCCTTGCTGGTTCCGGCTGCCAAGCGCGCGAAACACGCGCGGCGCACGCGCCGGGCCAGTCTGATGGGCATCGAGGATGCGGGTCGCTGGGCGTTGACGCGCGTGTCGACGTCCGCCGTGTCCAGCGAGCCTGCGCGCGAAGCAGAAAGGGAATCGACCGAACATGTCGCGCGCACCTTGTTGCGCCGCTATGGCGTGATCTGCTGGCGCCTGCTCGCGCGTGAATCGTCCTGGCTGCCACCGTGGCGCGAGTTGCTGCGCGTGTATCGCCAGCTCGAAGCACGCGGCGAAATCCGCGGCGGCCGTTTCATCGCGGGTTTGTCCGGCGAGCAGTTCGCCCTGCCGGAGGCGATCCCGCTGCTGCGCAGGGCACGCTCGCGCGAGCGCGATGGCAACAAGGTCGTGATCGCGGCGAATGATCCGCTCAACCTCATCGGCATCCTCGGCGAGTCAACACGCGTCTCCGCCGTGATAGGCACACGCATCCTGTACGTCGATGGCATTGCCTGCGCCGTGTTCAGCGGCGGCACCTGTTCCAGGGTGGACGGGACCGGGCAGGTGCTCCCCGCGGACTGGCAGGATGCCTTGCTGCGCCGCATTTCCCCCGACACGTTTGCGCAGGGTGCGCAAATCGACAATCCAGTTTCGGCTGTCGGCGACGAGGCCATCGCGGCAGACCGGATTGCAGCACACCGATCCTGATCCTGGCGCGATACGGCCTGCGCATTGGGTCCCAATGGGCAGCGGATTCCACACCGGGAGCGGTCCACGCTGCATCGCGCGCCGGATCCGTGCTTGAGCACCCGCGCACACAGGGCGCTTCGTTCTCCGACGAGATTGCCCATGGCACGCGTCTGCTCAAGGTCGAACTCGACGAGGCGCTCGGCGAACGTGTCCCGAACGCGTGGCGGCAAGCGCTCGAGGGCGGCCCCCGCGAGCACGCTTTACTCGCCAGCACCCCGCTCCGTAGCTGTGCGAAGATCGGCACTGCGGTCCGGGTCCGGATCGCGCTTGCATTTCGTGAAGATCCACGTATCGGGAGTATCGTGATGAAGTCGAAGATCTGTCTGGCTTTCTGTCTTGCCCTGGCCAGCGCGCTGCCGATACCGGTGGTCGCCGCCGGGAGCAAGGTAGATGGCGTCGAAGCCGGTTTTCACGCTGAATTGAAATCAATCCTCGATCGCAGCCTCGAATCGAAGCGCGGCATCATCTTCCACGTCAACGGCAACGAAGTGGCCGGTGTCGTCAAGCGCGTCCTCACCGATGCGGTGCTCGTCGCCAACCAGCAGCACGCCACGGTCCTGATCCGATTCGACCGGATCGACGCAGTCGCGCTCGACTGAGTTCCGATTGCCCGGGCAAGAGCCGTTCGCCTCGGCAGGGGTCGCGCCATTCGTGATCGATGGCGCGGACGGAGGCTGACACCTGCGGTGGATGACCACATCGCGCGCTCGATGCACCGGGTCGGCACGTTCGTATCGGCCGCGTCGAGTCGAGGACGCCGACCGGCGCCTCACACCTGCTTCAGCAGATCCGGGTGGCGGTCGAAGACCTGGCTGCGCCAATCCGCCTGGGTGCGATCAATGTCATCGACAACGAGATTGGGCAGATAGCCGAACGCGCAATTGCGCCCGTTCTCCTTGGCCAGGTACAAGGCGCGATCAGCGACGTCGAGCACGAAGTCCATCGTGAACAAATCGACGCGCTCGCGATAGAACGGGTAGACCGACCATCCCACCGAGGCGGCCTGATCGATCAGCACGCCGCTTTCGAGCTCGACCCTGGTCCGCTTCAACTCCTCGACGATCTGCCGGGCGAGCCTGTCGCCTTCTTCGCGATGCCGGTTCAGGCCCAGATAGATGAACTCCTCGCCGCCGAAGCGGAAGACGAGGTCGCCTTCGCGCTTGATCTGCTGCAGGCGTTGGGCGACCGCCTTGAGCACCGTATCGCCGGCAGTGTGTCCGTGTTGATCATTGATGCGCTTGAAATGATCGAGGTCGATGGCACAGACGATGACATCGACCGGATCGGCGGCTCCGGCCCGCGCCGCCTTCTCGGTGATCGCGCGAACCTCATCGCGAACCCATTGACCGAAGCGATGCCGGTTCCACAGCCCGGTCAACGGGTCCGTCGCTGCGGCAAGCTGCAGCGCCTCGGTCTTGAGCGCGACCAGTCGTTCGAGTTCCGCGCTGCGCGCGCGCAATGCGCGAACCCGCCATTGCACGCCGATGACAAGTACGGCAAGGCCCGCCAGCCAGAATGCAACGATGGTCGAAGTGCGTCGGTACCAGGGCGCGGTAACCGTGATCGGGACTGACGCGATGCCGCCGAGCGCGCCTGCCGCGTCTCGCGCCTCGACCTCGAAAAGCAGGCCGCCGGCGGGCAGATTGGTGAAATCCCGCCGTACTTCGTTGCTCCACTTGCTCCACTCCTCGCTACCGCCCACCTGGCGAATCCGCGACCGGTAGCTGTTGATCTCCGCGGCGCGGTAGCTCGGCAGGGCGAAGCCGAAACGGATGCTGTCGCCTTCGGCCAGGTTCATTGCCGGCAGCGCGCCGTAACCCGAAAAGAGCGCGCGCTCGCCGCTCGAAATTTCGCGGATAAGGACCTGCAACGGTTTCGGAGCAGGCAGGTTGACCGACGGGTCGACGCGCACGACGCCGGAGTCGGTCGCGAGCCAGACGATGCCCGCCTTGTCCATCAGGATGTCGCGTATGTTGCCGAAGCCGGCGATGCCGTCGAACATGCTTTGCTGGTAGGCATACGCCCCGGACACTCCCTTTGAGAGCAGCCGGAGTCGGCCGGACGGGTTGGCAACCAGGATCTCGTTCGCATTCAATGGCAGGAACTGCGCAACGGGTCCGGTCTGTTCGAAGGCGAGATTGGTGCTCGGCTCGAAGCGCCCATCGGCAAAATGAAGGAACCCGCCGGGGCTTCCGATGTGGGCCTCGCCGCCGATGAGCTTGAGATCGAGTTCGCCGGCCGGTACGCCGTCGTCGCCATCGAATTCGACCATCTCCGCATCGGTCAGGACATCGCTGCCAGGCTTGGGAATGAGCCGCGCGACGCGTCCGAGATTCGACGACAGCCAGATGGTGCCGCCCGGTTCCCTGGCGATTCCGAGCACGTCGAAGCTCACGTCGTCACGCACCCCGTTCTCGACCCAGTTCGCGCCGACGTTCTGGATACAGGCCAGGCCGAAGCGCAGGCCAAGCAGCATCTCGTCCGGCCGTGCCGGGCTGACAAAGTATGAAAAGACGCTGCGCTTTGGAAATGCCAGGCGCCGGCCCTGACTGCTCCACAGGCCGTCGTCGGTCAGCGCCAGAAAGTCCTCGCCATGGCTCGCTGCACGGTGAATCCACGGGTAGTTCGGCGCCATTCGCTCGAAGCCGGCGATACGGACGTCATCCTTGAGCAGGGTGAAGCTCTTGTTGGTGTAGGCGATGATGCCAAGGCGGTTTTCGATCACGCCGATTGGCGACTCGTGGATTCCCTGCGACTCCTGGAACAGCGACACCCGAGAGGGCCAGTCAATGCGCGTGATCGCGTTGCTCCAGGCAACCCAGATACCCCCTTCATAGTCGACATGGATCGCCTGGGCGCCGGGCAAGGCTCCGAACTGGTTGGCCTGGAATCGCGCGACTTCGTTCCAGGAGTCGTCGAGTATCACCAGGTCACCATTGACGAAGGGTAGTCCGAACGTTCCGTCCACCATCGCCCTTGCGACACCGACCTGCCCGCTCAGGGTGTCGGCGGCGCCGACATGTGCAGGAACCGGGGCGCGGTCAACATCGACCCATGTTTCGATCTCGAAAGGATCATGCGATATGCCGGCCAGCCCCCGCGCGCCATAGGGCATCAGCGCCGCGAGCGAACGCTCCGCATAGAACCCACCACCCTCGACCAGCTCCAGATTGCGTCCCGTCACGTGCTTGAGGCCATGATTGGCATCGCGCACATAAAGCTCGCCATTTACCGAGAACAATCGGCCAAAACGCGTCTCCGCCGGCAGCACGAAGGTGCCTTGCGAGTCCTTGCACAACAACCTCGGCTCCGAGCGCACGCACCAAAAACCCTTGCCCAGCGCGAATTCCCAGATATGCCCGAGCCCGACCAGGCCACCGGGCATCTCGCCTGCCAGATCCTTGACCCGCACTGCATGGCCTTCGCTTGAAACAGCGAGCAGGGACTCGGAGCCGCCCACGATGATCGCGCCGTCATCGGTGATGCCGAGTGCCGTCACCATGCGTGCAGCGGGCAAGGGCAACCGGTTCCATTTGATGCCATCGAACTCGAGGACGCCGACGTTGTCGGCGACATATACCAGTCCGTTCCGGCCTTGGACTATGCTGCGAAACGGCGGCGCGGCGTACTGGTCGCCGGCGATGATCTCCTTGAAGTTCCAGGTCTTCGATTGCGGCATCGCCGATTGGGCGCGCGCAGCCATCGGCGCCAGCAGGATTCCAATCGCCAGGAGTATCGAAGTGGGGATTTTGTGGATTTTCATATCGGCACCCAGCGGCCAAGCGTGCCAGCCCGGGATGAGCAAGGCAATGCGCAGTTGAAGATGCTTGACTTGACCGCACCCTGGTTCTAGCTTCACCCGGCGCGTGTCGCGCTGCTCCCGTTCCCATCCAACCGACTACGAGGCCGCAAGATGAATCAGGAAACCAGGGGAAAACTGGAAGTTTCGAAGGATGTTGTCGAACAGCTCAATGCGATGGCGCGCAACAGCGCGGCACCTGTCGGGTACGGGCAGGCCCCACGTGCGCCGGGACCCACGCCCAGCCCGTCGTCGAACGTCCGGAACGAGTCCGAAGACTAGATTCCTTGTTCCGGTGCGGTGGCGAGCTTGCTTGCCTCGCCGGGGGTCCAGTGGATTTGCGCGAGTCGAGGACGGCGTACCGCGATCCGGATCAGTGCACCACGTTTCCACTAGTGTGATTGCAGGAGCGGTCGCCCGCAGGCGACCGGCTTCTGCTCGAGATCTGGCCCAATGAGTCCAAGCCCGCCGAGCCTTGAGCTCAACCCCAGCGCCCGAATTTCCATCCACGACCACGAGCAGCCTCCATCGTTCCTGGTCGAGGCACCGATCAAGGGTGCTTCGTTTTCCTCCGTGCGGGTCGGCGCGGAGAACCTGCCCGGCGCGCATGCCTTTCTCTGCTCGATCCTGATCGACGGTCGCCAGGACGTGCAGATCGGCGAGCGCGAAGCCGTCGAATTGCAGCAGATCGGTCTGTTCGCGCCGGCAGATTCGATGCCGCAAGCGGTGGACTACCAGTTTCCACAACGCGATCTTGCGCATGGGAAACCCTTGCTGGGGCGCCCGGGCACTGGCGACCCGCACGAGCGGTCCGTGACTCCTCCCTGCGCATTGCGCATACCGACAGAATGGCCTGAACAGACGCTGCGATTCGAGCGGCATCATCACGACAGCGTGTGGGCGCCGGTGCGCATCGCTGACCACGGTGACGCCGATTTGCGGAGCGACTCCCGGCGCGCGGAAGTACCGGCGCCGGATCCGACTCTGGATACGCAAGCAACGCACGCCCATTTCGAGCGCGAGGGATTTGCCGTGCTCGAGAACCTGCTGCCCGCCGAGCACGTTGCGGAATTGGGTCGTTATTTCCAGGCGCTGGCCGCGCAGGGCTTCCTGTCCTGCAGCGAAGACCGCGGAAGCCGTCGCCATACCGCCCACAATCATCCGGTCGCCAACTTCTGGCACGACCAGTTGAACGAGCGCGTGTCGCAACTCGCGGGACGGCGCACGAAGCCTTCGTATACCTTCGTGTCGCTGTACCTCGCCGGTGGCGACCTGTTCTGGCATACCGACCGGCCACCGTGCGAGTACACGATCACGCTGCTGCTCGATTACGCGCCCCTCGCTGCCGATCACCGTTCGCCTTGGGCACTCAGGTTGAAGGGCCGCGACGGCACGATTCATGCGCTGCATCAGCGCGTCGGCGAGGCCCTGATTTTCAAGGGGCGCGAGCTCAGGCACGGCCGTGAAATGCTGCCAGACGGACATCGCTCCGCGTCCCTGCTGTTCCACTTCGTCAACGAGGACTACGACGGGGTGATGGAGTGAGTCTCCTGCCCATGCATTCCGACAACATGGCGGCAGGCACGGCGCAGTCGATCCAATGACGATCGTGATCGAGCCGTTGCCTGCCGCGATCGACGCGCCGCGGAAGCCCACGCACCGGGTCCAGTCCTATTTCCAGAGCCTCGGCGAAGCGATCGCAGCCGAACTCGGCGAGGGCCGGGACGCCGTCTACGCCAATCTCGAGCGCGTGGCTGCCAAGCAACTGGCGCTCTTCAATCCCTCCGCGCACATCAGCCAGAACGACCTGATCGATTACGTGCTCGGCGCCGATACGCTGTGCAAACAGGCGGATCTCGATGGCAAGTTCGCCGAACCGCCGCTGTCGCTCTATCACGGCGGTGATTTCGACATCTCGGCGCTCACCTGGCTGGACGGCACGACCAGCATCCACCAGCACGCCTTTTGCGGCGCCTTTCACGTGCTGGCCGGTTCAAGCATCCACAGCCGCTACCGATTCGACGCCTGGCAGGCGCCGGAGCACAGGCAACGCGCCATCGCCGGAACCCTGCAACTGCTCGATCTCGAAGTCCTGCACGCCGGCGACACCCGCGTCATCGCCCGCGGCAGCGATTTGATCCATTCGCTGTTCCACATGATCCGTCCGTCGCTGACGATCGTCGTGCGCACGATCACCGACGATCCTGCCAGCGAAGTGCAATACGACTATCGCTGGCCGGGCCTGGCCTACAACCCGTTTCAGCGGCATCCTCCGACCCTGCGCAAACTGCAGTACCTGCGCATGGTGCGCCTGCTCGATGAAGCGTCGGCGAAGCGACATCTGCAGCGCGTTCTCGCCGATGCCGATCTTCACCTGGCCTATGTGCTGGTCTCGGAGCAGACGCAGATTTCCGCGACTGCGGAACAGGCGCACGTTCTGGCCGCCCAGTGCACCGCATTGCCTGTCGATCAGCGCGAGCTGCTGGCCCAGGCTGCGTACAACGACCTGCTGAGTCGCACCGTCATCGATTGCCGGCGCAAGTTGCATGATCCCGGCCATCGTTTCCTGCTCGCCCTGCTGCTCAACGTGTTCGACAGGCAGGAGCTGCTCGGCCTGGTCGGGCGCGAATTCCGTGGCATCGACCCGATCGATCAGGTCATGCGCTGGATTGCCGAAATGACCGGCAATGCCGAAGGTTTTCCAAACGCGATCGGGCTCGATTTCAGCGCGACCGAACTGCACATGCTGACTCATATGTTCGGCGGCGCAGGCCTGGACACCGTGCTCGTCCGATTCAGCGATC
>JAKQJM010000039.1 GCA_029561145.1 Pseudomonadota bacterium | reverse complement strand
TTGTGGCTGTCGTCGCGCGTGATGAGTCCGGTCACCGGACTTGCCAGTCGCCTGCGCGAGTTGCGCAAGACGGGAAAGTACGAACCGATGGCGCCCCGCTTCGCCAACGACGAGGTCGGTGAGCTAGCCCTCGCGCTGGATGACTATGCCGCGCGTCTGACCCGCCTGGTCGAACGCGATCGCGAGTTCAACGCCGATGTCAGCCACGAGCTGCGCACACCGCTGGCCGTGATCGCGACGACGACCGAGTTGCTGATGGGCCAGGATCTTCCGGACAAGGCGCGCGAGCGACTGCATCGGATCGAGCGCGCGGTGCGACAGACGACTGAACTGACCGACGCATTGCTCCTGCTTTCGCGCAGTGAACGCCAGGCGCCTGCCGACGGCGAGACCACCGACGTGGCGCATGTCGTCGAACAGGTGATCGATATCAGCCGTCCCCATCTCGGCACGAAGCCGGTTTCGGTGCGTCTCGACGTGGAGCAGCCCTTGTTCGCGGCCGCGCCGTCCTCGGTGGTCGCGGTGGCCCTGACCAACCTGATCAGCAATGCGTTCAAGTACACCCAGCAGGGCGAAGTCACCGTGATCGTCGGGCACGGGCGCGTCGCGGTCGAAGACACCGGTCCTGGCATCGCGGCCGAGGATGCCGAACGCTTGTTCGAGCGCGGCGAGCGCGGTACGACCCTGGTCAAGGGTGCCGGTCTTGGACTCGCCATCGTGCGCCGGCTCTGCGAACTCTACGGCTGGAAGGTTTCGCTTGCCCCGCGCCCACAGGGCGGCGCGGTCGCCACCCTGCGCTTCGACGAACGATCCTGATCAGGCGACCGGATCGAGCCAGTTCCAGCGGTCCTCGGTCTTGCCCGAGAACAGGCCGAAATACAGATCCTGCATACGACGCGTGACCGGACCGGCCTTGCCTTCGCCGACCGGCTTGCCGTCGACCGAGCGGATCGGCGTGACTTCGGCCGCCGTGCCGCACATGAGGATCTCATCGGCGAGGTAGAGATATTCGCGCGGCATGTCGCGCTCGATGACCTCGATCCCGTTGGCACGGGCGAGCGTGATCAAGGTATGCCGCGTTATGCCGTTGAGGATGGCCGCGCTGGCGGGCGTCGTGTGCAACTGGCCGTCGAACACGAGGAACAGGTTTTCACCAGCACCTTCGCTGAGCAGCCCGGTCGAGGCCAAAGCGATGCCTTCACCGAATCCGAGTCGACGCGCCTCGCGCGCGATCAATTGCCCCGAGAGATAGTTTCCGCCCGCCTTGGCGCCCGCCGGGATCGTGTTCGGCGCCATACGCTGCCAGCTCGAAACACAGGCATCGATGCCGGCCTCGAGCACGCCAGGGCCAAGATACGGTCCCATTTCCCAACTCGCCACGGCGACATCGGTCGGGGTTTCGGCGGAAAGCCCGAATCCACCGAGGCCACGGAACGCGACGGGGCGCAGATAGGCCTTGGTCAGCCCATTCTTCAGGATGACTTCGCGACAGGCGGCCGCCAGCTCGTCGATCGTGTACGGCATCGCCATGTCGTAGATCCTGGCCGACATGTACAGGCGTTTGAGATGGTCGCCGAGACGAAAGATCGCCGGGCCGTTCGGTGTCTCGTAGCTGCGGATGCCCTCGAACACCGAAGATCCATAGTGCAGCGCATGCGCCATGACATGAACCGTTGCTTCGGCCCAGGGCTTGATCTTGCCGTTCTGCCAGATGAACTCGGGATAGTTCGCAGCCATGGTGGAATTCCTGGGTGGGTAGCCGCCCATGATACCCGCCCCGTCCCTGTCGGGCGATCCGGGCGCCATCGGCACGGGTCGATCAGGGCAGGCGCAGCCACCAGCAACCGGAATGTTCGATCAGGCCAAAACGGCTGATTGATTCGTAGGGAACCTGACGCTCCCGCTCGGCGACCGTGCGGACGACCAGCTCGGTATCGACCGCGCCGGCCGGGCGACGTGGCAGATCCGGATACACCTGATCCTGCGCATGCTCGCTGACCGTATCGAGATCGATCGAGATCAGTGCGCCCGACATCAGCTGCGCGAGTTCGCGCAACGGTGTCAACGAAGATGCCTGGGCAAAGCCGTCCCACAGGAACAGGCCCGAAAAGCCGACTCCGCTGCGCAGCTTGAACGCGCTGACGGCCCGGTTGCGCAAATCCTCCGGCGACGTGGGACAGGTCTGCATGCCTGAACCCGGGACGATCGACGTCGCGTCCTGTGCGCTCGCGTCCGCGGTCGATGCCGACGTTGCAGTCGAAGGCAGGGCAGGGCCGTCGCATTTCCGGTCGGAATAGGTCGGCTCGCCGTTGCTGCCGATGCAGCGATGGATGCGTCCGGCCTGGGCGAAGGCCGACTCACCGGGATGGAGGATGGCCAGCAGCAGGAGGAATGGTTTCACGCGCAAGCGGATTTCGCGCACGACCGACTTGCCACGCGCAAAACGATCTGCTCTGATGCCGGACATGATCATCGCGTTCATCCATTCCGAATCTTTCGTGGCCGGTTCCGTGAGCCGCACGAACAATAATACGCACTCGACAACCGGGGCTGGCGTGCGCTGACGATTTCACACGATACACACGCAAAAGGCCCGCCACTGAGCGGGCCTTTTGCGTATTGCGCGGCATGAATGTCTGCAATGCAGGCGATTTCGACAATGACAATCCAGGAGTGATCATCCATGTGTTCGATTCTCGGCATCTTCGGGCTGCAGGCAGGCGATGATCTCATCAACTTGCGCCGCGTCGCGCTGGAACTCTCGCAGCGCCAGCGGCATCGTGGCCCGGACTGGAGCGGCGTGCATGTCGATGCCGGTGCGATCCTTGTGCACGAGCGTCTTGCGATCGTCGATCCCGCGGGCGGTGCGCAGCCGATCCGGTCGTCCGATGGAAACCTCGTGCTCGCGGTGAACGGCGAGATCTACAACCATCGTGAGCTCGAGCAGGACCTGAGCCAGGACTACGCATTCCAGACCGGTTCGGACTGCGAGGTGATCAATGCGCTGTATCGCGCCGAGGGTGCGGAGTGTGTGCGTCGACTCAACGGCATCTTTGCCTTCGCCCTGTGGGACCGTGCCGCAGGATGCGTCGTGATTGCACGAGATCCGATCGGGGTTTGTCCGCTGTACTGGGGACACGATCGGGAAGGGCGGCTCTGGGTGGCTTCGGAAATGAAGGCGCTGGTCGGAGTCTGCGCGGACATCTCGGCGTTTCCGCCCGGCCATGTCTTCGACAGTGCCAGCGGCGAGCTCCGCCGCTACTACGTCAAGCCCTGGCGCGACCACGCAGCGACCGAGGGCGTCACGGTGGCGCCCGAGGTACTGCGTGCGTCGTTCGAGGCGGCCGTGCATCGACAGATGATGACCGACGTGCCCTACGGCGTGCTGCTTTCCGGCGGGCTTGATTCCTCGCTGGTCGCGGCATGCGCTGCCCGCTTCGCGCGTCGCCGCGTCGAGGAAGACGATGCCTCCGAAGCATGGTGGCCGCGCTTGCATTCATTCGCGATCGGTCTCGAGGGCTCGCCGGATCTGGCCGCTGCCGAAATCGCGGCGGAATCGCTCGGAACCGTGCACCACGGCTTCCGCTACACGTTCGAGGAAGGTCTGGATGCCTTGCCCGAAGTGATCCGACATGTCGAGACCTATGACGTGACGACGATCCGCGCGTCGACGCCGATGTACCTGCTGGGCCGGAGGATCAAGGCGATGGGCGTCAAGATGGTGCTCTCGGGCGAAGGTTCGGACGAGATCTTTGGCGGCTACCTGTATTTCCACAAGGCGCCGAACGCGCGTGAATTCCACGAGGAAACCGTGCGCAAGATCGATGCCCTGCATCTGTACGATTGCGCGCGCGCGAACAAGTCGATGATGGCCTGGGGCGTCGAGGCGCGCGTGCCGTTTCTCGATCTCGAATTCCTCGACGTCGCGATGAGCATGGATGCGAAATTCAAGATGGCCGGCAACGGTCGCATCGAGAAGGCGGTGTTGCGCGAGGCGTTCGCGGGCGCCTTGCCCGAAGCCATCCTGTGGCGACAGAAAGAGCAGTTCAGCGATGGCGTCGGCTATGGCTGGATCGACGGGCTCAAGGCACATGCCGAAGCCCAGGTCAGCGATCGCGAATTCGCGGCCGCATCGAAACGCTTCCCGCTCAATCCGCCGGCCACCAAGGAAGGCTATTTCTACCGCAGCATCTTCGAACAGCACTTCCCGGGCACGGCCTGCGCGGAGACGATACCGGGCGGCAAGTCGATCGCCTGCTCGTCACCGGCGGCAATTGCCTGGGATCCGGCCTTCGCGAACGCCGCGGATCCGTCCGGGCGAGCAGTGGCCGGGGTGCACCTCGCCGCGAATGCCTGACCAGACCGAAAACCGGCGACGCGAGCGATCTACAGCCGTTCGAGAATGGCCAACGTGGGTTTCGCCCGGTTGAGCGTGTAGAAATGCAGCCCCGGCGCACCACCGGCGATCAGTTTCCGGCACAGCTCGGCGACCACGTCGGCGCTGAATTCGCGAATCGCGGCAGCGTCGTCGCCGAAGGCTGCCAGGCGCTTCGACAGCCAGCGCGGGATCTCGGCACCGCACATGTCGGAAAAGCGCCGCAACTGGCTGAAGTTGGCAATCGGCATGATGCCCGGGACGATCGGCACGTCGACACCGAGTGCGCGAACCGCGTCGACGAAACGGAAGTAGCCATCGGTGTTGTAGAAGTACTGCGTGACCGCGCCGTTCGCGCCGGCTTCGATCTTGCGCCTGAAATTGTCGAGGTCCGCGAGCGCGTCATTGGCCTGCGGATGGACTTCCGGGTAACAGGCGACCTCGATGCGGAAACGGTCGCCGGTCTCGCTGCGGATGAATTCGACCAGCTCGCTGGCATAGCGGAAGTCGCCGATGCTGGCCATGCCCGAAGGCAGGTCGCCACGCAGCGCGACGATGCGATTCACGCCGAGCTCGATATAGTCCTCGAGCAGCGCGCGAATCTCGCTGCGCGACCCGCCCATGCAGGAAAGGTGCGGCGCTGCCTCCAGCGCATGGCGACTGCCCAGCCCGCGCACCGCATCGACGGTATGGTTCAGGGTCGAACCGCCGGCGCCGAAGGTCACCGATACGTACTCGGGAGCCTTCGATTTCAGCTGGAGCACGGTACTTTCGAGCGTGTCGCGCTGTTCATCCGTCTTGGGCGGAAAGAATTCGAAGCTGATCTCAGTCATTCCGTGGGCCGGTTCGGGAAAGGCTTTAGTTTATCGCTTCATCGCGATAGATGTACATAACAAGCGCCCCCTCGCGCGCAGGCCCCGATCATGGCTTACTGCGCGGCATGCCGATCGCCGAGTTCATCCCCGCACCCGCCACGCCCGGCGCACGCAATCTGTTGCTGCAGGAAATGCGCGAAACCCTCGAGCGCGCGCGTCTTGGCGGGTTCTTCTATCCGATCGCGACCGGGCTGGCCTTCGTCGTCACGACCCGGGAGCACGTCGGCGAAGCCGTGATCGTCACCGCATTCTTCATTTTGCTTGCGATCGCCCGATTGTCATTGCGCGTGACGCCGAATCCCGATGACCGTGAGACAAGGCGCAACTTGCTGGCGATCTGGTTCCTGATTCTCGTGACGACATTCTGCTGGGGCACTTTCAGCGCGTGGTCCTTTCTCAACCTGCCGGAGCCGGCCCCGCTCGTCGCCGTACTTTTTTCCGGTGCATTCGGCATGGCTCTCGCGCATTCGATGTGCATGCGGCGGGTCCCGGGAGCCGTCGCAATCGCATCGGTCATGTTGCCGAGCCTGGTGTTGCTGTGGGTCCATGTCGGGCCTGGTGTCGCGATCATGTGGGCCGTGTACATGATCTACATGCTGTTGGTCCTCATGCGCAGCTATCGCGAGTACCGGACGCGGCTTGAGCTCGAGGAGGATCTGCGCAAACAGCGCGACCAGTTCGAGAAGCAGAGCCTGATCGACAGCCTGACCGGCATTGCCAACCGGCGCGCGTTCACCGAGTCACTCGCGCGTGCGTTGCAGCGCGCACGAAACGGCAGTCGGGCCTCGATGCTGATCATCGACGTGGATCATTTCAAGCGCATCAACGACAGCTTCGGGCATGCAGCGGGTGACGCCTGCCTGATTGCACTCGCGCAACGCCTGCAGGCGCACTTCGATCGGCCGGACGATGTTGTCGTCCGGTTGGGAGGCGAGGAGTTCGGGGTCGTGCTCGATGCGGATCGCGGCGAGGCGTTTGAGCGCGCCGAGCGCTTCCGCACGGATCTCGAAGCGGCACCGCTGGTTTTCGGGGTCGCCCAGGCGACCCTGACGGTCAGTATCGGCTGCGGCGGTTTCGATCCGTCCCGGCATGCCGATGCGGATGCGTTCTATCTTGAAGTGGATGCCGCGCTCTATCGCAGCAAATTGTCCGGTCGCAACCGCACCGAGCGTGCCAGCGAGAACAGCCGGCCGGATCCGTCGAACCGCGCACCCACCGGATCGGTGCTGCCGGAGCCATCGGCCTGAAGGCTTGAAGCAAAACGGGCGCCTCGCGGCGCCCGTTCCGTTTGTCACATTGCCCCGACCATCGCTCAGTAGCGGTAGTGCTCGGGCTTGTACGGCCCGTCGACGTCAACGCCGAGGTACGCGGCCTGGTCGGCGGTCAGCGTGGTCAGTTTCACGCCGATCTTTTCCAGATGCAGGCGCGCGACTTCCTCATCGAGCTTCTTCGGCAGGATGTAGACCTTGGCTTCATACGTGTCCTTGTTCGCCCACAGGTCAATCTGCGCGAGCGTCTGGTTCGAGAACGAGTTCGACATCACGAAGCTCGGGTGGCCCGTGGCGCAGCCGAGGTTCACGAGGCGGCCTTCGGCGAGCAGGTAAATCGCGTTGCCGTTGGCGAAGGTGTACTTGTCGACCTGCGGCTTGATGTTCAGACGCACGGCGCCCGATTCATTGAGCTTGTCGACCTGGATCTCGTTGTCGAAGTGGCCGATGTTGCAGACGATCGCCTGGTCCTTCATTTTCGACATGTGCTCGAGCGTCAGCACGTCCTTGTTGCCGGTCGTGGTGACGTAGATGTCGCCGCGGCCGAGCGTGCTTTCGACGGTGTTGACCTCGAAGCCTTCCATCGACGCCTGCAGCGCGTTGATCGGATCGATCTCGGTGACCACGACGCGGGCGCCGTACGCACGCAGAGAGTGCGCCGAACCCTTGCCGACGTCACCATAACCACAGACGACCGCGACCTTGCCGGCCAGCATCACGTCCATCGCGCGCTTGAGGCCGTCGGCCAGCGATTCGCGGCAGCCGTAGAGGTTGTCGAACTTCGACTTGGTGACCGAGTCGTTGACGTTGATCGCCGGGACGAGCAGGTTGCCGGCCTCGACCATCTGGTACAGGCGGTGCACGCCGGTCGTCGTTTCTTCCGACACGCCCTTCCAGTCCTTGACCACATTGGTCCAGAAACCGGGGCGTTCTTTCGCGACGCGCTTGAGCAGGTTCTTGATGATCTGCTCTTCGTGCGAGCCCGACGGGGTGTTGACCCAGTCCGAGCCCTTCTCGAGCTCGTAGCCCTTGTGGATCAGCAGGGTGACGTCGCCGCCGTCGTCGACAACGAGCTCCGGACCCTTGCCGCCCGGGAACGTCACTGCGTCGAGCGTGCAGTCCCAATACTCTTCGAGCGTCTCGCCCTTCCACGCGAATACCGGCGTACCGGTCTTGGCGATTGCGGCGGCGGCGTGGTCCTGCGTCGAGAAGATGTTGCAGGAAGCCCAGCGCACGTCGGCGCCGATGTCCTTGAGCGTCTCGATCAGCACGGCCGTCTGGATGGTCATGTGCAGCGAGCCGGTGACACGCACGCCCTTGAGCGGCTTGGCAGCGGAATACTTCTTGCGGATCGACATCAGACCCGGCATCTCGTGCTCGGCGATGTCGAGTTCCTTGCGGCCCCACTCGGCCAGGCTGATATCGGCGACTTTGTAGTCGGTGTTGGCTGGATTCTTTACGACGGCATTCATGCGGTTCGCTCCGTTGCATTGGGGCGGGCGCGGTTGGAAGGGAAACGCATGCCGAGCCTGTGTCCGGTTCCATGATGGAACTGACCTGCAGCGCCCCTCGGCAGCGAGAGGGCGCGAAGTATATCGCTTATTCGCGATGAAGGGATATATGCTGTTAATGAATTCTCGGCGCCAGTTTTACTGAGACAGGACAATATCGTGCGGCGTGATCTGGAAGAGTGATGTGGCAAAACAAGACTTGACTGCTGACCTCCTAGATGCGCTTTTCGACGCTGGCTTGATCAGCTTTGATGGTGTCGGGGACATGCTGGTGGCAGGTGTTTTGTCAGTTGAGGAAAGGCTTCATCTAGGGCTGCCGGCAAAGCTGCACAGGTCTCCTAGCTCCAAGCTCGATGACTATCTTGAGTACCGCCGAAATCAAAATTTACTTGGATGAATTTCATTGACGAATCGCCGCGGTGGTTTTCCATTTGTCCGCCTGAATGCAGTGGTGAATGTGTTCACCGATTGATACCCGACTCGCGTGGCAACATCCATTAGTGCCACGTTCCCTCGTCTCAATAACTCCTTCGCCACCGTCATCCTCCACCCCAGCAAATACTCCATCGGCGGCACACCCACCGCCTTCGTAAACCGCTCGAAGAATACCGACCGCGACAGCGCCGCTTCTTTCGCCAGCGCCGCCATCGTCCACGGGTGTCCCACCTGTGCATGCATTCGTTGCAGCGCCACTGCGATCCGCGGATCCGCGAGTCCGCGCAGCAGGCCGGGCGTAGCGTTGGCCGCATCGGCATGGCTGCGCAGTGCTTCGATCAGCAGCGCATCCACGAGTCGGGCCTGCATCAGCTCGCGACCAGGTCGCGTGTCGGTGGCTTCCTCGCGCAACAAGTGCACCAGACGGGTCAGGCGGTCGACGCCGCGCACGTGGACCTGGCCGGGCAGCAGGGATACCAGCAAGCCGGCGTCGGGTGTGGTGAATTCAAACCAGCCGCCGAGCGAGACGAAGTCGGCGTCGCCGCCGAGGCGTCCGTGGCGCAGCGGTCGGTCGTCGACGACGACGGCGTCGGCTTGTGGGTCCAGCCGCACCGGTGGGATTGGGGCACCGCCGGACAGGGTGAAGCCAGGTGTTGCCGGCAGCAGTACGAAGTCCCCCGCGTGCAGGTCGAGTGGCGCATGCCCGTCCACGGCCAGGCGAGCCTCGCCCGCCAGGATCACGGTGAAAGCGGGCTGGCCGAAGGCGCCGTAGCGCACGGCCCAGTCGCCGGCGCCCTCGATGGTTCGCGAGAACACGGCCTGGGGCTGCAGCCGCTGGATCACTTCGGACAGGGGATCGGCCATTCCGGACGCTCGCAAACAAAAACAGGATTCTGAAGCGTAGTTCGTCCTGATGACAGCCGGCAAGCTGGACCCCCAACCAAGGAGTTCCGCCATGAAGTCGATCCTCATCACCGGTACCTCGTCCGGCTACGGCCTGGCCACCGCCCGCCACTTCCTCGCCCAGGGCTGGCGCGTCGTCGCGACGATGCGCACGCCGCGTCCCGAGCTGTTCCCGGCCTCGCCGAACCTGCAGCTGCTGGCGCTCGACGTCACCGATGTGGCCAGCATCCGCGCCGCGTTCGATGCCGCCGGCGACCTGGACGTCATCGTCAACAACGCCGGCATTGGCGTGGTCGGTGCGTTCGAGGCCATGCCGATGGGGATGGTGGGCGAGGTGTTCGCCACCAATACCTTCGGCGCGATGGCTGTTTGCCATGCGGCGATCCCACGGCTGCGCGTGCGTGGCGGTGGCGTGCTGGTCAATGTCACTTCCAGCGTGACGCTGGCGCGCATGCCGCTCGCGGCCGCGTATGCGGCAAGCAAGGCGGCGGTCGATGCGTTTACCGCGTCGCTGGCGTTCGAACTGGAACCGTTCGGTATCCGCACGAAGCTGGTGTTGCCTGGTTACGGCCCGACGACGGCGTTCGCGGCCAATGGCGGCGAGCGCATGCAAGGCCTGGTGCCGCCGGCATACGCGGCGTTTGCGGAGAAAGTGTTCGCCGGTTTCACGAACGTGACGATGACCACGCACGAAACCGATGTCGCCGACGCGGTATGGCGGGCGGTGCAGGACACGACGGGCCAGCTGCGGTTTCCCGCGGGTGCGGATGCGGTGGCGTTGGCGCAGGCCAGGTGAAATGAAAACGGGCCGCACAAGGCGGCCCGTTCTCATCGGACACTGTAACCGTTGGGTTACTGGCAAACCTCGACTTTCAGGTTGTCGATGTAGAACCCATTCGGCGCTGCTGCACCTGTGTTCGAGTCGCTCACGGCGCGGAAGCGCAGTTGCACCGCCTGGCCTGCGAACCCTTCGAGATCGACGACCGACACTTTCGGAGTCACCGGCACCGAAATCGGAGCATGGCACCAGCCCTGAGCGCCGGCATTGGCCTCACCGGCCGAGACGAGGCCGTCATACGGATCGGTGTACAGGCGGCTGTTCTGGATATAGGTGAACGCGCCGGCGCCCGCCTTGATATCGATCGTGCCGTTGTCCCAGCATCCGGTCGGACCGTCAATTTCGAAACTGTGATAGGTCTGATAGGTCAGGAAGGCTTCCTGCGCACCGGCCGGAATGTTGATGGTCGGCGAGACGAGACCGCGATCACTGGTCGTCAGATTGTTGATGATGCCCCAGACCGTGGTCGACAGGCCGGTATTGGCTGGCGCAGCCACCTGGGCCCAGTTCGAAGCGCCCGTACCGGTCGTGGTCCAACCGTTGACGCCGCCCTGGAAAGTGTCCTGGAACACGGTCGAGATCGTCGTGCCGCTCGGACACTGTCCGATGAGGCCCGTCGTGAAGGCGAACACAGGCGACGTCGCACCGGCACCGCAATAGTTGCTCGGAGTGACACGCCAGAAGTACTGCGTGCTCTGGTTCAGAGCGGTGCTGACTTTCCAGCTTGTTCCGGAGACTGTGGCGCTGGCAACGATGTTGGTGAAGCCGACGTTCGTGGAGACCTGCACGTTGTAGGTGAGGGCACCCGCCACCGCATTCCAGCTCAAGGTCGGAAGGATCTTGATGCCGGTCGCGTTGTTGGCAGGGGCGACCAGGCTGGGTGCTCCGGCCGCAGCAGTCGACACGCCGAGCTCGAGGCTCGAGGTACGGATCAGGGCGCCGCTCTGGCCCTGCGCGGCAAAGCTGTACTCACCGCTGGTCAGCGCGGCACCGCCAGCGAGGGTCAACACGCTGCTGCCTGGTGCGTTGATCGGGTTGACCGAGAAGTTCGCCGTCGTGGTGGCCGGTACGCTGAGGCCGGTCAGGCTGACTGCTCCGGTGAATCCGTTGAGGACGCCCGCACGCAGGGTCCAGGTCGGATCACCGCTTGCCGTCGCGCCGCACAGTTCAACGCGCTTCGGCGATTCGTTGACCAGCAGGAACTCCGGCGTTCCGCAGTCCGGGAACTTGAACGAGCAGACGCGCGTGCTGAAGTTGCGGGCCGACGAGGTCGCGTAGTACTCGGTCGTGAAGTAGAACGTGCACTGGTCGACCGGATCGACGCTCATCGACGAGTAGTCGCCCCAGCGCCCGGCGGCATCGGTCTGCGAACCATTGGCGATGCCGGCGGTGCAGGTCTGTTCGTCGCGCATGAGTCCAGGCGCGTCGGTGGCCTTACGTGCGGTGTACATGACCTGCGGGTTGATCGTCGCGCTCGACTTCGAGAAGCCGAGGCCGATGTTCAGGCTGTCGTCGATCGCGATGCCACCCATCCAGCGATGCTGGCTGTCGGCCGGGGCGTAGATGCCTTCGTCGATCAGGGTCTTGGTCATGACGGTCTGCGGCACGATGGCCGGCAGCGGGGTGCCCTCGTAACCGTCGCCGAAGATGCGGTCGGTGACGCCGATCGGCTCGACGGCGGGTTTCAGGTTGAAATGCAGCCAGCGGACGCCGGCATTCAACGCGCTGCCCTGGACGACATGATTGATGACCAGTGAGATGCGGGTCGGCGCGTCCTTCGAGAATGCGCGCGCAGTTGCGCGGTACATCGTGTTCGAGCCGAACGAATCCAGCACTCCGGTCGTTCCGAGCTGCGGAATGTCATCGAAGTACGGGAAGAACGGAGCTCCGGCCACCGTGTTCGGCGAGGAGATGGTCGAACTGGCTGGCGTCGTCCAGTTCAGGCACATGTCCCAGAACCGGTAGTTGGTGGCGCTGAAGTCGAAGTGGACGAACGTCGGGCAGGAGCCACCGGGAGCTGGATTCAATCCACTCAGATGGATGGCCTGGACGCCGTAGGCGTCGAAGCCGGGGAAACGCACCATCGCAGCGGTGGGATCGCCGACCAGCATCTTGTCGCGTTGCATCGCGATCAGCGCAGCGCCGAGGAAGGCCGAAGCAGGCGAAAATTCGTGCGTGGTCAGCAGGTAGGCATTCTGCTGTGCATTTTCCTCGGTCCACACGCCCATGTGCGGGTAGTCGCCGAAGTTCGGCCAATTGAACTCGTAGCGGTAGTAGGCGCCGAGTGGATCGGAGGTCGCCGAAACCGCCACGCACTGGGCGAATGGTGCGGTGGTCACGAACTGGCTCATCACCCAACGCTTGGCCCTGGCATCCCAGAGTGCGATCGGGTCACCCGAATTCGTCGTCTGGCATTTGCCGCCGAAGCCGGCAAAGAACGAGTTGCCGGCGACTGGCGCCTGCACGACCGCGCCGGTCGACTTGTTGTAGATCGCCCACTTGCTGTTGACCCACTGGATGAAGTGCTGGTCACTGACATCGCCGTTCGTATCGGGCGGAATGCATCCGCCGCAAGCGGTCGGATTGCCGATCGCATCGAAGGCAACGCCGAGTGCCGGTGCCGGCGTGCCGGTCGGCGCCGTCTGAACGTGCGAATAGTCAGGCACGGTCCAGGCGTTGGCGGGACTGGTCGGCTTGATGAAGATGTTCGGAATGTAGTCCACCTCGTTCTCGCTGCCCTGGTTGGGCGGGAGATCGCGGATGATGTCGCGCATCGGGCGGGAGACATCGAAACGGACGGCGTGAAACACATCGGGGGCCGGGCTCGCGGCCTGGGCGCTACACGCGAGCAGCGCGGCCGCGCCAAGCGTGATCGATCGGAATCGCAAAAGCATGTTGAAGGCTCCTCATCAAGATACGGGTCGTTCTTGCACTTCAACGACGGGCCGCGTTCAGCCCCTCGGTCAAACAGCGATCAACCGGGTCCCTGCTGCTGCGCCCCGGATCCGGCGTCCTGCCGTTCGAATTGGCGCAACTGATCGTCGATATAGGTTCGTGTCTCCTGGATCAGCGTAGGGTCGTCCCGCGCCTCCTCCAGTGCTTTCTTCGCATCGGCTGGAAATTTCGCCCCGAGCAACACGCGGGACTTCTCCACGAGCAGCCGATGCGGGCTGCGCAACCATCGGGTCACCGATCCAAGGGGGACCTGGACGCCTTCGACATGTGCTTCGGCAAACGCAAGAAGCACGAGACCGGTAGGGTCCATGGCCCCGGAAGGATATCCGCCCACAGGCGTAGACGCCAGTACCTCCCGGATCGCATCGCCCGACCAGTTGCCCAGTTCGCCGGGTCGGGTGGCTGCCGCCGAAATCAGCAGGCCGCGCACGCGATTGTCGGTCCCGCTTGCAAGGCCGACGCGCGCGATGACGTCGCGATCACGCGAATCGAGGCGTTCGCAAAGTTCGATGTCATAGGCCAGCTGACCTGCGGCGAGCAGTTGCAAGGGACGATTGCTGCCGGACAAGGCGTCGATCAGCAGACGCCGCATTTGTCTCGACTCGCGTCCGTGCTCGCTGTCGGCCAGCGAAAGGATCTTGCGAATGACCGGCGCGTCCCGGAACAGCGCGGGTTCGAGTCCCACACTCGTGATGAGGATCGCGCCCTTGCGGTTCGGGGCTACGCCGCCGGCTTTGCGGTCGTGATGGAACAACGAGTATCCGACGACGTAGGTCTCGCCGAGCCGAACGCTGGCCAGCTCGGTTTCGCCGACGATCACGTCGACGAGTTCAGGTACATCCGTCGACTTGTCGAAAACCCGGATCCGCTTGAAAACGATGCGGCCGGCAGGGTTGATTTCGGTCACTTCGCCGAGAACGAGGCGCGTCTCGGGTGAATACAGCAGGGAGAATGGTGCTTCAGCGGGCGCCGCAACGGCCGAATTCGCGGCGATCAGCAGGGCTGTGATCAGAAGGGTGCAGATACGGGGCGCAAAGGCCCGGAAAATTCCGATGGTGGGCATGCCGTGTTCCTGTGGAGGGAGGCATGCAAGCGCTGTGCGTGGCCATGCCGATAGGCCGTGAAGCCTACTGCATGCGTCGATGGTCGGGAACCCACCGGATGATTCCGGCGGGTCCTCAAGGTGGGCGTTACTTCAGCTTGGCATCCGCGCGCAGGGCTTCGGCCTTGTCGGTCTTCTCCCACGAGAACGCCGTGAACGTCTCGCCATTGGCAAGCTTGACCAGCTCCGGCGTCCGCCCGAAATGCCCATAGCTGGCGGTCCGCTGGTACATCGGGTGGACCAGGTCGAGCATCTTGATGATGCCGTACGGGCGCAGGTCGAAGTGCCTGCGGATCAGCTTCTCGATTTTCTCGTCGCTGATCCTGCCGGTGCCGAACGTGGTCACCGAGATCGAAGTCGGTTCGGCCACGCCGATCGCATAACTGACCTGTACTTCGCAGCGATCGGCAATGCCGGCGGCAACGATGTTCTTGGCCACGTAGCGCGCGGCGTATGCGGCCGAGCGATCGACCTTGGACGGATCCTTGCCCGAGAAAGCGCCGCCGCCATGACGCGCCCAGCCACCGTAGGTATCGACGATGATCTTGCGTCCGGTCAGACCGCAATCGCCAACCGGGCCGCCGATGACGAACTTTCCGGTCGGATTGATATGGAACTTGGTGCCCTTGTGCAGCCACTTGGCGGGCAGCACGGGCTTGAGGATGTGTTCGCGCACAGCCTCGACCAGATCCTTCTGCCTGACCGAAGGATCGTGCTGGGTCGACAGCACCACTGCATCGATGGCGACTGCCTTGCCGTCCTCATAGCGCAAGGTGACCTGCGACTTCGCATCCGGCCGCAGCCACGGCAGGGGTGAATTCTTCTTCTTGCGGACCTTGGCCTGCTGCTCGACGAGGCGGTGCGAATAGTGGATCGCCGCCGGCATGAAATCCTTCGTTTCGTTGGTCGCGTAGCCGAACATGAGGCCCTGGTCGCCGGCACCTTGCTCTTCCGGCTTCTTGCGGTCGACGCCCTGGTTGATGTCGGGCGACTGCTTGCCGATCAGGTTGAGCACGCCGCAGGTTTCTCCATCAAAACCGACCTGCGAGCTGTCATAGCCGATGTCGAGGATGACCTTGCGGGTCAATGCTTCGAGGTCGATCCATGCGCTGGTGGTGACCTCTCCGGCCACGATCGCGACGCCGGTCTTGACCAGCGTTTCGCAGGCGACGCGCGCGCGCTTGTCCTGCAGCAGGATGGCGTCGAGTACGGCGTCAGAAATCTGGTCGGCAACCTTGTCGGGATGACCTTCGGAAACCGATTCGGAGGTGAACAGAGTGCTGCTCATAGCGTCATATATCCTTCAATGCGGATGGATGGATGAAACGGGTGCGCATGATACATGGGCGCCGCCGGTTTTGCAGGGTAGCAAGGCCGGGCCGGCAACGGCCAACTTTGCCGCGCACGCCGGCTTCGATGGAGAAGTCGGGCAGGTCTGCCCATCCGGCGACTTCGCCCGCCCGCCCGATCCTGTGGCCGGATCGAGCAGCCGGAGTCGCGCCTGCAGACGTGCTCGCAGGTCGCTCGTGCTCGGGCGAATGCCCTGCCATCAACCCGCCTTCCGAGCCGTCGGCAAGGATGGCGTCGAAGCGATTGCACGTGAATCCGCGCGCGCGGGCCAGCCTGTTCGACTTCGAGAACTGATCGTCGTCCGATTGCGGGCGATTGCCGTCGAGGGGCACTCGGTCGCCATGACCCGGCCCGTCACGCCGATTGCGCCTGGCCCGGTGCCACGGTTCACGTTTTGGATCAGTGCGTTCGTCCGTTAGACTGCGCGCCCTTGACGGCTGCTGTCGGCCGTCGCTCCTTTCCATGACCAGGATCCGATGGCCGTCTTCAGCGGTACCGTCCGCGCCCATGTTGAATCCCGCTTTGCCATCGTCGCGAGTCGGTGGAACCCGCGCATTGTCGATGCCCTGGTCGAGGGCGCGCGCCGGGCTTTGATTGACCATGGCGTGGCCGAGCAGGCGATCGATCTGGTCCGCGTGCCGGGCGCGTGGGAAATTCCGGTGGCAGCCGCGAAGCTGGCGGCGTCCCCAGGTCACGCAGCAATCCTTGCGCTCGGCTGTGTGGTGCGCGGCGATACGCGCCACTATGAACAGGTGGCCGACGGATGTTCGCAAGGCCTGATGCGCGTCGCCGTCGAGTTTCGTCTTCCGGTGTTGAATGGCGTACTCGCCGTCGAGCAGCATGCCGACGCCGAGGCGCGCGCCGGTGGCAAACATGGCAACAAGGGCGAGGAAGTCGCGCTGGCGGCGCTGGAAATGGTCGATCTCTGGAGAATTTTGTGAATCATCCGCATCGCCCCGAAGGCGTCGATCTCGCTGCGCGTTCGCGTTCTCGCCGGCGCGCACTGCAGGCGATCTATGCCTGGCAGGTCGGCGGCAATCGCATGATCCAGGTGATCGAGCAGTTTCGCCACGAACAGGACATGGAAATCGCCGATCTCGAGTACTTCGAGGATCTGCTGCGCGGCGTCGAGAAGAACCTGGTCGAACTCGATGCGGGCATCCGCCAGCACATCGACCGCGAGATATCCGAAGTCGATCCGATCGAGCGCGCTGTCATGCGCATCGCGGCCTACGAGCTTCGCCATCGGCCCGATGTGCCGTATCGCGTCATCATCAATGAAGCGCTTGAGGTGACCAAGCGCTTCGGTGCCGACCAGGGCCATACCTACGTCAACGGTGTGCTCGACAAGTTGGCCGGGCAGTGGCGGGACGTCGAGTATCGCGGCAGAGGTCGCTGAGCCGTCGCAGCCGGGCCGCGACAGCAGCGCCGAGATGGCCGAATTCCAGCTCATCGAAATCCTCAAGCGGCGTTGTGCCTGGCCGCGCGCCGACGTGCGCGTCGGCATTGGCGATGACGCTGCCGTGGTCGAGGTGCCGGCAGGGCACGAACTCGTGATCTGCACCGACACGCTGGTTGCCGGCGTGCATTTCCCGCTTGAGACAGGGGCCGCTGATCTGGGCTGGAAGTCCCTTGCGGTCAATCTGAGCGATCTGGCCGCCATGGGTGCCGCGCCTGCATGGGCAACGCTCGCGATCACGCTGCCTTCAGCCGATCCCGATTTCGTCGCGCGCTTCGCCGAGGGTTTCGCCGAACTCGCCGCGCAGCATGAGCTTGCCCTGATCGGTGGCGACACGACGAGCGGTCCATTGACGATCACCCTGACCGTGCATGGATTCGTGCCGGCGGGGCGTGCCATGCGTCGTGGCGGCGCGCGGATCGGTGACGTCGTGTACGTGACCGGGACCCTGGGCGACGCGGCAGGCGGATTGCGTTGCCTGCAGCACGTTGGCGCGAGCTCGCTGGAAAGCGGATCGATTGATCATGCTGATCGCGATTTTCTGGTCGCCCGCCTCCATCGACCGAGCCCTCGCATTGCCGCTGGTATCGCGTTGCGCGCTCTGGCCAGCGCCTGCATTGATGTGTCGGATGGTCTGCTGGCTGATCTCGGCCACATCGCGGCAGCCAGCGCGGTCGGGTTCGAGATCGGCGAAGATTGCCTGCCGGGGTCGAGCGCATTGTTCGACCAGTTTGATACAGGCGTTTGCCGCGAATTGCAGATGGGCGGTGGCGATGACTACGAGCTCGTGTTCACGATCGCCGAGGCAAACGTCGCCGCGATGCTCGCGAGCATGGCGGAAACCGGATGCCGTGTTTCCCGGATCGGCCGCGCGATCGCCGGAGCAGGTGTCCATGTGCTCGACCGGAATGGCCAGCGCAAGCACGTGGCAGCGAAGGGATGGGAGCATTTCACATGAAACTCGATGCGCAGCAACGTCGTGCGGTACTCGGTCATCCCGCGGGCTGGATCGCCAGCGGGTTCGGTTCAGGCTTCAGTCCATTTGCGCCGGGTACGGCAGGCTCGGCGGCAGCGTTGCTGCCGTGGCTGGCGATGCGCGAATTGCCGATCGCCGGGGTGGTGGCGCTCATCGTGACGGCGTTCCTCATTGGCATATGGGCATCGGATGTGGTCATCGACCGATTGCGGATCAGTGATCCCGGCGTGATCGTCTGGGATGAATTCGTCGGCCAGTGGATTGCCTGGCTGCCCTTGCTGATGTGGCCTGCGCATTGGCTCTGGTTGCTCGCAGGGTTCCTGCTGTTCCGCGCGTTCGACGTGATCAAGCCCTGGCCCTGTTCGTGGGCGGATCGAAGCGTGAAGGGTGGATTCGGCGTGATGCTGGATGACGCTTTCGCCGGGATGCTGGCGGGGTTGGTACTGGGCGTTCTGCTGTTCCTGGATCGGGCAGGTCCCGGTTTGTAGTTGGCAGACTCAGGCGCGCCGGGGGTAAAAGCCATCGAGATCCCCGCCCATCAAATTTCCTGAAACAAAAAGGCGACCCTCGGGGCGCCTTTTTGCAACTGCGGCAATCAGGCAAGCATCAGTCGACGCTGAAGCTTTGCAGGCTGACCGGTGTCAACGCCCCCTCCAACTCCTGGTTGGTCGGGGTTGAAACCGTCGTGGCTGTGCCGGTGGCCAGGTCGATGGTGGCGAAGCGGTTGACGCCAGCGCCTTCGTAGATCCAGGCGTAAAGGACGCCGGTGCTCTTGTCGAAGTCGATCGACTGGGCAAAATTGGCGAGGACACCGGTGGGGCCAATCAAGGTCGCAGCCCCGGTCGAGGTATTGATCGAATAGATGGAGTCGGTGCCGATGTCGTGGCCATACATCTGACCTGCATTGTTGATGGCGATATCGATCATCAGCGCCGTACCGGTCGCACCGATTGCCGTGGCGACCCCGGTGGTCTTGTCGAGCGAATAGATCGTTGACGCGGTGCCATCACCTGCCGACACGTAGAACGTGGAATTGGAGTCAACGAAGGCAAGACCGGTCACATTGCCGGTTATGCCGGTTACGGTCGGACCCGCGGTGAAGGCGCCGGTGGCCTTGTTGACCTGGCCAAGCGCCAGCGTCACGTTTTCAATGGCCCACAGCACGCCCGTGGCATTGTCATGCTCGAGGGCGAACGAATCGAGCGTCGTCGTCGGAGCGTTGCTTGGCGCATTGGCGTTGGGAAGCGCGAACTCGTTGAACACATTCGGGTTGGCCCGAAGATCCAGCTGGAATGCGGGATCGCCGTTCACCAGGGGCGACTCGGCATGCTTGACGACTTGTGATGGGCGGCTCGGATAGTAGCCCCTGCAGTCGGCGGCGTACCAGGCGGGTTCGCGAAGCAGGCTGTTGGCCAGCGCGGGACAATCCACTGCGGGGTTGCCGGTCGGCTCGGAGGCCAGCGCCGAATCACTTCCGGCAGCAGCAACAGCGCCGGCGATGGCGGCAAGCAAAAATCTGGAAGTGAACTTCAGGTTGTGCATTGGCGCAAATCTCCGTATTAAAAAATTTACAATGATTATCTTGCGTTGTTGACATGTTGCGTCCCGGTCAGGCTATCACACTCTGACGGGCAGGCAGGTTGCCTGTCACTGCAAATCCAGAATCCCGGCTCTAGGGCAGCAGCTTGCCGGGATTGAGTATGCCCTCGGGATCGAACTGCGCCTTGATCCGTTGCATCAGATCGAGCGCAACCGGATCGACCGCGCGCGGCATGAATTCGCGCTTGGCGAGGCCGATGCCGTGCTCGCCGGAAAGGGCTCCATCGAGCGCGAAGACCAGATCGAAGACCTCGGACAGGCATGCCGGGGCATTCGCCGACTGGACCGGATCCTCGGGGCGGTAGAGCAGGTTGACGTGGATATTGCCGTTGCCGGCATGGCCGAACGTGACGATCGGTATCGCATGGCGCGTCGAGATCTGCTTCAGGCCGGCGACCAGCTCCGGTACCCGGCTGACCGGAACGACCACATCCTCGTTGATCTTGTTCGGGGCGAGCGTGCGCAGCGCAGGGGACAGCGCCTTGCGCGCTGCCCAGAGCCGGGCCACCTCGTCGGCGTCGTGCGCGGCGTGCAGTTCGATCAGGCCGGTTCCACTGGCAGCCCGGCTGATTGCATCGATCGCGGTGGCAAGGGTATCGGGATCGCCATCAACCTCGATGATCAGCATCGCACCGGCATCCGGGATCGATTCGCCGACATGGTTGCGTGCGAGTCGCAGCGCTTCGCCATCCAGGTATTCGAGGGCGCAGGGTGTCACCGGCTGCGCCATGATCCGTGCGACGGCGGCAGCCGCAGCGGTGATGTCGACGTAGGTGGCGCGCAAGGTGCGCTTGCCGGACGCCAGCGGAGTCAGCCGGAGCGTGGCTTCGGTGATGATTGCGAGCGTGCCTTCCGATCCGATCAGCAGGCGGGTCAGGTCGTAGCCGGTGGCGCCCTTGCTGGTCGGCTTGCCGCAACGAAACGCCTCGCCGCGACCATTGACGGCTCGCAGCGCGAGCACGTTCTCGCGCGTCGCCCCGTATTTCACCGCGCGCGGACCACCGGCATTGCAGGCAATATTGCCGGCGATCGAGCAATACGGAGCCGAGGTCGGATCGGGCGCCCAGAAGAATCCCTGCGGCTTCAATGCGGCCTGCAGATCGGCATTCAGGACTCCGGGTTCGACGATCGCCAGGCGGTTGTCCGGATCGATGCGCAGGATGCGGTTCATGCGCTCGAAGCTGGCCACGATACCGGCGCAAACCGGAACACTGGCGCCGGTCGTATTCGTGCCGCGTCCACGAGCAGTCAACGGAATGCGCTGATCGCGACACAATCCGACCAGGGCGACGACCTGCTCATGCGTCGTCGGAAAAACGACGGCATCGGGAATCGCCTCACGCCGCGAATTGTCGTAGGCATAGACCGCGCGTTCGGCGGCATCGGTGCTCAACGCATCCGCAGGAAATATCGCCTGCAAGGATGCGAGTGTCGGGTTTGACAATTTCATGAGGCTATCGCGTCATCGAACAGCCGGAAGGGTTTCCGCACAATTCCCGTCGCATTCGACAGCAGCGAAATCGACGGTCCGTCCGCCGATGCTGATCCGCAATGCAGGATTCAATCGCCACGATACTCGAACAGCTTGACCACGCGTTCCACCCCGGGGACGTTGCGTGCGATCTCGGTGACCATCTCGTCCTCCTCGTGGCTGAGCAGGCCCATCAGGTACACCGTGCGATGGGCCGTGCTGACCTTGACCCGCGTGGCATCGAAGCCCGGCACGCTGCTCGCGTCGAGCAGGGCGAGCTTGACCCGCGCGGTGATCTTGTTGTCGTTGCGCCGCGACCAGAACCCCTCGGGTTCACGCACGTCGATCTCGTTGGCGATCCGGGTCACGCCTTCGAAGCCGCTGACGGTCTGCTCGGCGCGCTGCTTGAGATCGGGTGTGCGCACTTCGCCCATCAACAACATCACGCCACCGTAGACCGCGATCATCACGCGGTTGCGGAGTACGAGTTCCTTGTCCTTGTTGATCGTGTCATAGGCGCCAAGCTGGATGCGCTTGTCCTGCACCACGGTACCGAAGCCGCGCCGGTCATGCACGGTCGATCCGGTGGCCACGGCACCGGTAGCGACAACGGCAATGCAGCCGTTGAGCAGCGGCGCAATCAGCAGGATCAAGACGGTAATCGATCGAACGATGGATCGCATGGTTGAATCCTCAAGCTTCAAAGGCGTTGCGTTGCCAGTCGATCAGTGGATTCTGCGCAGTCCCGCTGAACGCCATCACATCGAACCGGCAGGCTTGCCGGGCCAGGTCCGGCCGGCCCTGCAGATACACGCTGGCCGCCTTGATCAGGCGATCGCGCTTGCCCGCACCGACCGAATCGAGCGCACCGCCGAAGCCTTGCGAACGACGGTAGCGCACTTCGAGGAAGACGACGACGTCGCGCTCACGCAGGATCAGGTCAAGTTCGCCGTAGCGGCAATTGAAATTGCGCGCGAGAAGTTGCAGACCCGATCGTTCGGCATGGGCGAGAGCGAGATCCTCGAACAGTGCGCCAGTCGTTCGCATCGATCGATCAGGGCACCGTCAACGGACTGAGCGCGCCCTGCGAAGGCCTGGCCACGCCGTCGCTGAAGCGCGCCCAGGCCAGCAGACGATGGATGCGTCCGAAGCTGTCGACTGCAAGCTGGCCGCTCGCACCATCGAGGTAGGTATCCGGATGGGCGAGCAACCAGTCCATGAACGGCAACAGGGCGTAGGCATCCATGCCGAACGCGAACAGGCGCGCGCCGAGTCCGCTCGCGCTCGAAAGATCGCGCGAGATCTCGTTGCGATCCGGTCGGCCCGGGACCGGTGAGAACAGCCAGGTCGCATCACAGAACTCGACACCGTCCAGGTCACGGTCGAGACTCGGATTCACTTCACCGGAATTGACATGGGAAGTCGCGAACACCGGCGCATTGATTCCGCCAAGCTTGAGTTGCGGAAGCAGCAAGCGGGCCTGTTGCGGTCGCATGCTGATGAAGATGCCCGTGCCGGGCTGCGCGATCCGGCCAGTGCCTTCGGGAGCACTCACGTCGGCGATCTTCTGCGCGGCCTGCAGGATGGCGGTCCGGTAGTTGAACTCGCCTTCGCGAACACGCGCCTCACCGCTGATCGTGCCGCCGCGCGCCTCGAACTGGGCGCGGAATGCACGCGTCGCCCGCTCGGCCCAATCGGTATCGGCTGCGATGATCGCTGCCTGCAGGATGCCGAGGTCGAGCATGCGTTCGGCGGCTTGCGCGCCTTCGGCATCGGGCAGCAGGCCGAATTCCGCACTGCCTGCGGGAGGAACTTCGCCGGTATCCGGATGATTCAGCGCGAGCACGCGCACCGGCAGCGACTGGCGAAACAGCTCGCCGACAGCCTCGCGCAGCAAGGGCCCGACGACGAATCCGGCGCCGTCGGCGACGGCCTGCTGGTAGGCGGCAATCGCATCCTGCGGCGTCTTGCCGGCGTCGTAGGTGCGCAGCAAGGGGCGCGCGCCACTGTCGTCGGAGAAGTACGCGGCAAAAAAGCCATCGAGGATGGATTGCGAAACACCGGCAACCTGCCCCGACAGCGGCAGGATCACGGCGACCTGGCGGACCTCGTTGAAACCTTCGCGCTGCATGCCGTTGCTGGAATCGGGAATCAGGGTGCCGACCGGACGCTGCGGACGGGGTACCTCGCGTGGCAACGTCTGGCCACGCAGGCGCAATGCCTGTTCGATCCATGGCAGCAGCGAATCATCCGGACGCAGCGAACCGGCGCGAGCCTTCAGGCTTGCATCGTCGAGTGCACCCAGCGTCTCGATGATCTGTTCGCGATTGGTGTCGCGGTCGTGGCCGCCCAGCTCGCTGTCGAGCTGCGCGCGAATCCGTGCCGCGGCAAAACGGTCGCCACTGGCAGCGGCCGCGCGCGCGCGCAGCTCGAGCACGCGCACACGCAACCCGGGCGGGATCGACTCTTCGCTGGCTGCCAGCAAGGCCGAAGCGCGTTGCGCATCGCCGCGCTTGAGCGCGACTTCAGCATCGATCAGATCGAGTCGCAGCGGTTCGTCTCCGCTCAGGCGCTTGCGCCGGATGGCCTCGATTGCCTGCGCCGCGGCATCGAGATCGCCGGTTTCCCGCAACACCTCGGCCGCACGCAATCGGTAATGGGCGCTGTCAGCACCATTGCTGCCGTCGGCAAGGGCGAGAAATTCCTGCGCGGCGGCATCGAGCTCTCCGTCAGATGCGAGCTGCTCGGCATGATTGCCTGCGGACGTACCGCTGCGCACGGCGACATCGGTGGTCGCGCAGGCGGCAAGCAGCAAGGTCAGCAATGGCACCAGATACTTGATGGATCTCACGGACGACACAGGCACAGGCATGGGCGACATTTTCGCGATGAGGTGGGCAGATGATAGCCCGGAAGGCAGGCGCGGCGGCCCGGCGGACGCACAGGATGACGGAGTGGGGAATCCACGAGGCGCACCAGGGTCCGCTATTCTCGCGGCATCAGCGACCGGAATCAGGCAATGAACGAGCAGGCTGGGCGTCTCTGGGTAGTCGCAACACCGATAGGCAATCTTGACGATCTTTCGGCACGAGCTGCCGAGGTGCTCCGTGGCGCGGCCCTGATCGCGGCGGAAGACACGCGACACAGCGGTCCTCTGCTGGCGCGCGTGGGTAGTCGCGCGCAGGCCGTGGCCTTGCACGAACACAACGAGCGCGAACAGGTCGCGCGACTCGTCGAAGGCCTGCGGCGTGGCGGCGATGTCGCGTTGATCTCCGATGCCGGAACGCCGCTGATCAGCGACCCGGGCTTCCGGCTCGTGCGTGCAGCGCGCGAAGCGGGCATCGAGGTGAGCCCGGTACCCGGCCCCTGCGCGGCGATCGCTGCGCTCTCGGTCGCCGGATTGCCAAGCGACCGTTTCGTTTTCGAGGGATTCCTCGCGGCAAAGGCCGCAGCGCGCAGGGAGCGGCTCGGCGAACTGGTTGCCGATACCCGCACCCTGATCTTCTACGAATCGAGTCATCGCATCGTGGCCATGCTCGATGACGTGGCCAGCGTGTTTGGCGCCGAGCGCCACGTCGTGGTCGCGCGCGAGCTGACCAAGGTGTTCGAGACCGTGCTCTCGGGTAGTGCGGTTGAAATCCTGCGTCGGCTACACGCCGATGCGAACCAGCAACGCGGCGAATTCGTCGTGCTGGTCGCAGGCGCCGGTGGCGAGGATGCCGACGCAACCCTGGCCGAGGGACGCCGCGTGTTCGCATTGCTCTGCGAGGAACTGCCACCCGCACGTGCGGCGCGCATGGCCGCCGCGATCACCGGAGCGCCGCGCAAGCAGCTCTACGCGACTTCAAGCGGCTGAGCAAAGCAGAAGTGCCGCGCGATTGAATCGCGCGGCCTTTTTCATGAAGCCCGGATCGGATCGGGTTTAGCGGGGGCCGTCGAAATTGTCGGCGAAGATGCGGTCGGTAGCGAGCCGGACGACGAGACCGTCGTGGTCCGAGACGCCGATCGAAGTCGTGCTCGTCCGCTCATCGGCGTCCGCCGCATCGAGATCGGCGCGTCCGAACTCGAACCCTGCGAACCAGGCCCGGGCCGGGTCATTGAGCAGGGCGTGATCGAGTACCTGCATGATCGGCACGTCACGTCCCTTGTCGAACGACCCGCTCGGCGCATAGCCGAGGATCTCGCCGAACTGCTCGGTGAACAGGAACGAATACTGTTCATTGGCGGGCAGCGAATGCACGGCATCCCAAAGCGGCGGATTGACGATGTTGGGGCCGCCCAGATCGATCACGTTGGCGGCATCGTCGTAGCGACCTTCGATGAGGCCGGTGATATGCACGAAGCCGTCACTGAACTGGTAGTCGTTGAAATCGCCGATCACGAGCAGTGGTCGGTTCGGCTGCGCGACCTGCTCCTGTTGCACGCGCGTTGCGATCGAGCGCGCCTGGGTGAAGCGCTTCAGGCGATTGCGATCGACATCGGCCTGGGTGCAGTTCGCACCGGTCGGTGCATCGACGCAACTGCGCGATTTCGGATGGACCACGATCGTGGCGAACGCGAGGCCGTCGAACGTGCCTTCGAGCTTCAGCGAAGGACGGTCATGCAGTTCGTGCATCAGGCCGTCGCGTGGATCGACCCAGGTCTCGTTCTTGTCGAGCTGGGTGATCACGACGTTGCTGATGCGGTCGGCGCGGACCAGGTAGCCGACGTCGATGCCGCCGCCGTCATTGCCTTCCGCGAGGTAGGCCGTATAGGTGATTCCGGAATCGCTCGTGATCTTGTCGGCGAGCATCTGCAGGACCGTGATGTTCTCGACTTCGATGACGCCGAGCATATCGGGCGTATTGAGCACGTTGCGCACATGATCCGACAGGCGCGACACCTTGAGGGCCAATGCGTTCGCATCGGGCTCTCCGCCATCGCCGCATTCGAACGTCGTGTTCGCGATCGTGTCGCACAGGCGAAGCACGTTGAAGCTGCCGATGCGCAATTCCTTGCCGAGCTGGCCCGGCTTGACCGGGCGCGGGATCACGTTGGCCTCGGTCACCGCATAGTTGGTTGGCCAGACTTCGTAGTCGCCGAAGTTGTAGGCGAGCACGCCGGTCGCGCTGAAGCGTGTGCCGCCCGTGATCGCCGTGTTCAACGGCACAGCACCGAGCGCATCGGCGTCGAATTCGAAGATGTGCGGATTGCCGTTGAACATGCCCGCAGCGGGGTTGCCGGCGCCCGGCGCGAGCGGATAGAGCGTTCCCGGACTGCGCAGCGAACGCGTGCCCGATGCGGAAACGAAGACCTGGGCATAGTTGTCGCTCGCAAAATACGGGTTGGCGCGCGCGACGATGCCGTTGCCGATTTGCACGCGCATGCCCTCGAAGCATTCGAAATTGGTCGTCCCGCAACTCAGCGCATTGACGTCCTGCGACGGTGTGCTGGCGTCAAAAGTGACTGGTGTGGGCAGCGGGTTGCCGGTCGAGACCGCGACCAGGCCACTGACCGCGTTGAGTTCGGTCATGCCGAAGTACTCGACGACATTGGCGGTGAGATCCACTTCGGTGCCGACCAGTACGGTCGGCGTCGAACTCGTGAATACGTAGATACCTTCCGAAGTCAGGGCAGAGGCATCGACCGCCGTGTCCCTGGCCTGCATGAAGAAGCCGGCCGGACCGACTGCCGTGACGATGTTGCCCACGGCGTGGATGCGTTGTCCGTCGATCGGCGAGCTGGCACCGGAGCCCTGGATGTCGTGAATTGCATAGGTGCCGATGTCGTCATCCTGGATGGTTGCGGTCGCGGCCACGGTGGCCGGAACGGCACCACTGACTGCACTGAGGTTGAGCGCGAAGCTGCGATCGCCTTGTGGAGTGGCGTTCCCGATCACGCTGATCGTGATCGTGGTCGAGCTTTGCGTCGGTGCGATCGATCCGCTGCCGCTGGCGGCCACATAGTCGGTGCCGGCGATGGCTGTTCCATCCGCAGTCGCGTAGTTGAACGTGATGCCGCCGGTCGGGGCCGGTTCGCTCAGCTGCACGGTGAACTGGAACGGGGTGCTGGCCGTATTGCCTTCCGCCAGCGCGATATTGGCGACGCTGATCGCGGGAATGCCTGAGCTCGGGCATTGTGCGGTGGGACTCGAGGTATTGCGCGGGGTCGCCGCCGCAATAGCGAAATCGTTGGTGTTGTTGCCGCTGTTCGTGCAGCCGCCGGTCTTGCGGATGGCGGCGTTGATGGCCGACATCGCACCGGCAGGGTTCGGGCAATTCGCCGTTCCGGTACCGGTGAAATCAACGACGCTGGCATCATTCGGACAAGCGCCCGCGAGCGCTGTCGTCGTACTGGTCAGTGCGACCTTGACGTTGGATGCCTGCATCGGCACGTTTCCGGTCGCATCCGGAGTCGGCAGCGGCGTCGTCCCGCTGGTGCCTGCGGCCTGCTGGACGAGATAGTACTGCCCAGGCTGCAGGTTGACGTTGCCGAGGTTGGTCACCTGCCATGACGTGCCGGTCGCCGCGGCATACTGCACTGCCCATCCATTCAGGTTTTGCTGCGCGCTGCCCGCGTTGAACAACTCGATGAAATCGTTGGTATAGACCGAGCCGCTGTTGCCGCCGCCGCCATACACCTGGCTGATGACCACCGCGGCATGCGCGGCGCTGGCGCTTGTCGCGAGCAGAATGCCCGCAATGAGATTTATCGTGGATCGGTGCATCGAACTAACCCCGCTGGAGTGAAACGACCTGGAATTTTGGCGGCGCGGTCTTACACCGATGTTTCACGGCATGAGGACCAGCGCCCGGATCCGGCCTGCGTGCTCAGTGCAGGCGGGAAAAAACCGTGATCTCTTCGCGATCGTGGTAGAGCTGGCGAGCACGCCATTCGACGTGCCGACCTGCTGCCGCGACGGCTTGTTCGACCGTATCGCGGCACAGCTGAACCTCGTCATAGCGCTTCTTCATCGGCAGCTTGAGGTTGAAGATGGCGAAGCGACACCAGCCTCCGGCCAGCCATTCGGCCATGCGCGCCGCGACGCGTCGTGGTTGCTCGACCATGTCGCAGACCAGCCAGTCGACCGGGTTCGGTGGTCGATAGCGGAAACCATCCTCGCGCAGATGGATGACCATGCCCGAATCGATCAGCGCCTGGTCCATCGGACCGTTGTCGACCGCAGTCACGCGGATCGCGCGGCGCACGAGTTGCCAGGTCCAGCCGCCCGGTGCCGCACCGAGATCGACGCCACTCATGCCGGGCTTGAGCCAGCGTTCCCGCTCATCGGCATCGAGCAGGGTCAGCAGGGCCTCTTCGAGCTTGAGCGTCGAGCGGCTGGGTGCCGCGGACGGAAAACGCAGGCGCGGTATGCCGCCGGGCCAGGCCGAGGTTTTCGCGATGTCGGCATCGGCGACGAAGGCTGTCTGCGCATCCGTGAGGCAGACATGCAACCGCCAGGGCGATTGCGGGTCGATCAGGCCCTCGCGCTTCAGCGCGGCGATCAAGGCATTGTTGAGCGACCGGCAGAGGCCGGCCAGCTCGCGCGCCGCGTCGTTGTCCGGCGACTCGATCCATGCATCGCGATAGCGGCGACCGCCGGCACGGATTGCCGGCATCAGCACGGCAAGACGGTCTTCGCGCGGCAGGCCATCGATCCTTGCCTTCACCCGCAACAGCTGGCGCGCGAAGGCGAGCTCACGCCAGTGCACCGCTTCGGCGAAACGCTTCGCCGCCTCCGCATCCGGCAGCACGAATTCGACGTAGCCGCTGCTGCGCTGGCTGCGTGCGAATCCGCCTGTGGCGAGAATGGAGTCGTGCGCGGCGAGTTCCTGCGCGCATTCGCCTTCAAAACCGGGACGGCAGTAGGCGAGGAAGCTGCGTGCCGCGACAGTCATGAACGCAGCGTCACGTTCGACGGACTCAATAGCTTGCGCCGGCGCTCGAACGATACAGCTCGAACACGCCGCGTGCCTGATCGCGAAGGACATCGCGGCGCACTTCGATGCCGCGCTTCCCGAGTTCGCCGATCCAGTCGGCCGGCAGCGGGCCTTCGTCGAACGCGCTGAGTTCCATCACGTCCTCGGCGCGCGCACCGATGACGAGCGCATCGATACCGGCCCAGAAGCTTGCGCCGTAGCACATGGCGCAAGGTTGGGCGCTGGTCGCGAGTATGTATTTTTCACCATCGTCATTCACGCGGTACCGACCGAGGCGCTTCTGCGCGCTCATGAAGGCCATCATCTCGGCATGCGCGACAGAGCATTGTTGGGGCACGACGCGATTGACGCCCGCTGCGACCAGTTCGCCATCGCTGCGGAAGATCGCCGCGCCAAACGGACCGCCGCTGCCGAGTTCGACGTTGCGACGGGCCAGGCCGATCGCGAGTCCCATACGCGACTCGTCATCGTGGTAGCGACGCGCGAAGTCGATATCCCGGTCGATCCAGTCCGGCAGGATCAGCTCGATGCGATCGTGATCGTTCACTTGGCCGGCTTGACCCAGGTGTCGCGCAAGGTCACGACGCGATTGAAGACCGGCGCTGCGGCTGCGTGGTCGTGCCGATCCGCGACAAAGTAGCCGAGTCGTTCGAACTGCCAGGTCGATTCCCGGGCCGCCCCGGCGAGCCCTGCCTCGAGCCACGCGCGGATTATCCGGCGTGATCCGGGATTCAGGTGATCGCGATAGGTCTTGCCATCCGTGTCGTCGTCAGGATCGGCGACATCGAACAGGCGATCGTACAGGCGAACTTCGGCGGCGACGGCCGAGCGCGCATCGACCCAATGAATGGTTCCCTTGACCTTGCGGTCGGCGCCGCTGCCGCCGGGACGGGTATCGGCATCGAGCGTGCAGCGCAGTTCGATGACTTCACCCGTGGCGGATTTGACGACTTCGTCGCAACGGATGATGCCGGCGCCGCGCAGGCGCACTTCCCCGCCAGGAACGAGGCGATGGAATCCCTTGATCGGCTCTTCGAGGAAATCGTCACGCTCGATCCAGAGTTCGCGCGAGAACTGCACGTTGCGACGACCAAACGCCTCGTCCTTCGGGTGATTCGGGAAATCCAGCACTTCGATGTGGTCATCGGCGAGATTCTGCAGGACGAGCCGCAGCGGATTGATCACGCCCATGCGACGCGCGGCCGTGGCATCGAGCACTTCACGCACGCAACCCTCGAGCACGCCGTACTCGATGACCGAATTCTGCTTGCTGATGCCGGCACGTTCCCAGAACAGCCGGATCGCGGCAGCCGGGAATCCGCGACGGCGCGCGCCGGTCAGGGTCGGCATGCGTGGATCGTCCCAGCCGTCGACCAGCCTGTCCTGGACCAGGGCCATCAGCTTGCGCTTGCTCATCACGGTGAAATCGAGGTTGCCGCGCGCAAACTCGATCTGCTGCGGTCGACTTGGCGCGTAGCTGAGGCCCGCGGCGACGATCGATTCGGCCAGTTCCGGGTGGGCGGGCAGGTTGATCTGGTCGAGGCACCAGTCATACAGCGGTCGGTGATCCTCGAACTCCAGCGTGCACAGCGAATGCGTGATGCCTTCGACCGCGTCGGAAATGCAGTGCGCGTAGTCGTACATCGGATAGATCGGCCAGGCATCGCCGGTGTTCTGGTGGGCCTGCTTGCGGATGCGGTAGATCGCCGGATCGCGCAGGTTGATGTTGCCCGAGGCCATGTCGATCTTCGCGCGCAGGGTGCGCGCGCCGTCCTCGAATTCGCCGGCACGCATGCGCTGGAAAAGATCGAGGTTTTCGGCAACCGTTCGCTCGCGGTAGGGTGAATTGCGCCCCGGTTCGGTCAGCGTGCCGCGATAGGCGCGCACCTCCTCGGCATCGAGATCGCAGACATAGGCCTTGCCGTCCGCGATCAATTTCAGCGCGCAGCGATAGAACACCTCGAAATAGTCCGAGGCATGCCGTTGTTCGGCCCATTCCAGGCCGAGCCAGCGAACGTCCTCGCGAATGGCCTCGACGAACTCGATGTCCTCGCGCGCCGGATTGGTGTCATCGAAACGCAAATTGCAGGTGCCCGCGTAGTCGCGGGCGATGCCGAAATTGAGGCAGATGCTCTTGGCGTGGCCGAGGTGCAGGTAGCCATTCGGCTCGGGCGGGAAACGGGTGATCACCTTGCCGGCGTGCTTGCCGCTGGCCTTGTCGGCAGCGACGATCTGGCGGATGAAATTGGTCGGGGTGGTCGCTTCTGTCATGCCGATGGATCCGCGCGAGGCGCCAGATGGTCAATCGGCAAGTTTAACTGCTGGGGGCCGGATTGGGGATGCGGGATGAGGCGTTCGGGACATCGGGAGCGGGATCACGCGTCGGTGAGTCCCGAAACAAGCCGTGGCGCTTTCGACTCCCCCAGCCCGGATCTCGGATCCCCGCCTTCAACCCATCTGGGCGTTGCGCTGACCGGGCAAGGCGCGCAGGCGCAGGCGAACCGGGCCCCGGGCGACGCGGATATCGACGACTTCCTCGTGTTGCAAGGCTTCGATCAATCCATCTTCGGTCAGCCCGGCCGCAATCGTGCGCACAGGTCGCATGAGGTCATGCCAGTGGTAGCCGATGCGCAGGGCCAGCGTCTGTGCGGCTTCGCTGACGCATATCGTGCGGCCCGGGCCACGCTCGACCAGCAACTCGAGCAGGCACTCGCGGATGCGTTCGGCAAAGACGTCTTCCGGGAAGCTCTTGCTGATCAAATCGATCGGGCCTGCAGGGGGTGATCCATCGACAAGAAAAACGCAGGCCTTCACTGGTCTGCGTCTGCGTTGCGCCCCCTGCCATCCGCCAGGCGCGATCCTGCACCGGGGACAGTTGCGCGCGGATCATAGCGCTTTAACGCGATGATTGGCGCGGGAATCGTAAAGCTTGGTTACCATGGCTCATTGCCCCCGGACCAGCCGCCATGCAGATCGTCTACCGAGCCGCCACGATCATCGACGCCAATCTGGTCAAGGTCGCACTCGAGGACGCCGGAATAATGGCCTTCGTAAACGGTGAATTCCTGACCGGGGGCATGGGCGAACTGCCGGTTTCGGGCCTGGTCAACGTGATGGTGGCGAACATCGACATCGAAAAGGCGCAGCCGATCGTCGGCGAGATCGATGCGGCCCTGCGCGCCGAGGTGGACCCGACCGATGGCCGCTTCTTCGACCTGCCGACGCTTGCGGCGCGCTGAGCCGATAGCCCGGAGCCACGACCTGATGGAACGCGCGGCGTGAGCCGTACCGCCCTGCCACGCCTTGCCCTGATCCAGATGGTCGGTGGCGCCGCGCTGATCAGCACGACCAGCATTTTCGTCAAGCTGGCGCATGTCGGGCCGACCGTTTCCGCGTTCTATCGCATGGCGTTTGGTGGCCTGATCCTGCTGGTCGGCCTCGTTGCGTTGCGTCGCTGGCAGCGTGTGCGGATCGGCGATCTGTTCTGGTTGCTGCTGCCGGCGCTGGCTTTCGCGCTCGACCTCATGCTCTGGCATCGGAGCATCCTGCTGGTCGGTCCCGGATTGGCAACCCTGCTCGGCAACTTCCAGGTCTTCGTCATGGCTCTGGCCGGCTGGCTGGTTTACCGGGAGCATCTCGGCTTGCGTTTCCTCGGCGGCGTGGCACTCGCGTTCGCCGGGCTGTACCTGCTCGTCGGCATCGACTGGTCGAGCCTCGGCGACGCCTATCGGCTCGGCATCCTCCTCGGCCTGCTCACTGGCGTGGCCTATGCGGTCTACATGCTGTCGACACGTCATGCGCAGCGCAGCGGTCGGGTCCAACTGCAGCCTGCGCAGTTGCTTTGCGTACTGTCCCTGCTCTGCGCCGCAATCCTCGGCCTGATCGTCTTCATCGAAGACGAGAGCCTGGCCCTGCCTGACGCGCAGTCCTGGTGGTCATTGATCGGGCTCGCCTTGATCGGCCAGGTGTTCGGCTGGATCCTGCTGCTGCGTGCGATGCCGAATCTGCCCGCATCGACGATCGGCTTGCTTCTGCTCCTGCAGCCGGCACTTTCATTCGTGCTTGATGTGATCCTGTTCAACCGGTTGACCGGGGCAACGGACTGGGTCGGCATCGTCCTGTCGATGCTGGGTATCTTCATCGGCTCCTACCGCGCCGGAGCGGGCGCGCCTGCTGCAACCAAGGGGGATGCATGAACATCAATCGATGGATCCGTGACATCGCGGATTTCCCGAAGCCCGGCATCGACTTCAAGGACCTGACTCCGCTGATGGGCGATGCCGAGGGATTCGCCGCGGCGATCGGGCAACTGGTCGATCCGTTCCGCGGCCATGGCATCACGCGCATCTGCGGGATCGAGGCGCGCGGTTTCATTTTCGGCGCAGCGGCCGCTCTGGCGCTGGGTTGCGGGCTTGTTCCGCTACGAAAGCCTGGAAAGCTGCCGGGGGCCAGAATCGGCGTCGAATATGCCCTCGAATACGGCAACGATCGCCTTGAAATGCATGCGGACGCCTTGCGGGCGGGAGAACGCGTGCTGATCGTCGACGACGTGCTCGCGACCGGCGGCACCCTCGCAGCGGCGGTCGACCTCGTGGCACAAGGCGGCGGGGAGATCGTCGGGGCGGCCGTGGTCATCGAGCTCGCTGCGCTGAAGGGACGATCGCGCTGGAGTCGAGCGAGCCCCCTGCATTCCGTGGTCGTCTACGATTGATCAGATTGAAATAGACGTCTATACGTCTTGACGTCCAAACTTGACGAAGTTAAAGTCCACGCCGTTCATCGAGATCGGCGGAGGGACTGGCCCTTTGATGCCGAGGCAACCACAGCGATGTCGCTGACGGTGCCAACTCCAGCGGGAATCGTCCCGGGAGATGAGCTGCGTTCCGTCCGGCGGAATGCCGCTCCTCCGTGTTCGCAACGGAAGAGGGTGTCATGACGGCAATCAGGATCAGCAATCCGGCGTCTGCGGACGTCTCTCCTGCGTTCAAGCGCGGCGTACTTCGTCTGCATGGATTCAATCTGGCTTGCGGGCTGCAACTCGATGGCGGTGTGCTCGCCTGGCAGTGCTGGGGCGAGCCGCACGCGCCTGCGGTCGTCGTTCTCGGTGGAATTTCCGCCGGGCGCGACCTTGCCGGCTGGTGGGCCGCGCAGTGTGGGCCGGGGCTGGCCCTTGATCCGCGGCGTCATCGCCTGATCTCGGTCGACTGGATCGGTGGCTCGGACGCCTCCACGGGTCCGCGCAACGACGACGAGTTCGTGCCGATCGACAGCCTCGATCAGGCCAACGCCATCCTGCTGTTGCTCAACCACCTGGGCCTGGCCCAGGTCGATGCCGTGGTCGGCTCATCCTATGGTGGCTGCGTCGGCCAGCATCTGGCCAGCCTCCTCGGCAGCCGACTCGCGCGCCTGATCGTGATCGGTGCGGCGCATCGGGCAAGTCCTTGGGCGCTGGCCTTGCGCACCTTGCAGCGCGCTGGCATCGAATCGGCGCGGACCGCACAGGATCGCCGCAGCGCCCTGGCGCGCGCGCGCCAGCTTGCCGTTCTCGGCTATCGCACGCCGATCGGGCTCGAAAGCCAGTTTGGCGAATCCGATCCGTCGAGTGGCGTGCTCAGCTGGCTCGCCGCGCATGGCGAGCGTTTCCTGACGCGCTTCAGCGCGTCGAGCTTCCTTTGCCTGTCTCGGTCGCTCGATCATCATCAGGGCGATCCCGGATCGATCCTCGCGCCGACGACCATCGTCGCGATAGCCGAGGACCTGCTCGTGCCGGTTTCGCTGGCGGGGGATTTCGTGCGCCGCATCGGCAGCCACGCCCGGCTGAGGAACATCTCATCGCCGTTCGGACACGACGCGTTCCTCAAGGAGGAAGGCGCGATCGCCCGCGTCCTGCATGACGCCCTGATCACGGAGGCTGTGGCATGAGCGCGCCGCTTCCTGCCACCACGGCCGTGCGATCCGGCGTCGATGGCGACCCGACCTTCGGTGCGGTGATGCCGCCCCTCTACCTGTCGAGCAATTTCAGTTTTGCCGGCTTTGGGACGAAGCGCCAATACGACTACACGCGCTCCGGAAATCCCACGCGCGACACGCTTGCCGCGGCACTGGCCGAACTCGAAGGTGCACAAGGCTGCGCGATCACGGCAACCGGCATGGCAGCGGTCACGCTGGTCGCCGCCTTGCTCGACCCTGGCGACCTGCTGGTTGCGCCGCACGACTGCTACGGCGGGACATGGCGCCTGTTCAATGCACAGGCGGGCCGCGGCCAGTATCGCGTGGTATTTGTCGATTTCCACGACCCGCAGGCGCTCGCGGCTGCGCTGGCTGAACGACCGAAGCTGGTCTGGATCGAGACGCCGTCCAACCCGCTGTTGCGCATCACCGACATCCGTCACGTCGTCGAGTCCGCGCATGCCGTCGGCGCCCTGGCTGCGGTCGACAACACGTTTCTGTCCCCGTTGCTGCAGCAACCGTTTCAGTTCAATGCCGATGTCGTCGTCCACTCGACGACCAAGTACATCAACGGGCACTCCGATGTTGTCGGCGGTGCCGTGCTCTGGCGTGAGGCGGCGCTCGGCGAAAAGCTCGCTTGGTGGTGCAATTGCCTCGGTCTGTCGGGCGCGCCTTTCGACAGCTATCTGACCTTGCGTGGCCTGCGCACGCTGAAGGCGCGTTTCGCCGTGCACGAGGCGAACGCGGGCGTGCTGGCCGGGCTGCTGGACGCGCATCCGGCCGTGCGGGTCGTCCACTATCCTGGCCTGGCCAGCCATCCCGGCCACGCGTTGGCGAAGCGCCAGCAATCGGGCTTTGGCGCAATGCTCAGCTTCGAGCTTGAAGGGGGCGAGGCGGCGGCGCAGAGCTTTGTCGAGGGACTGCGCCATTTCACCCTTGCCGAATCGCTGGGGGGTGTCGAAAGCCTGATTTGCCATCCGGCCGGCATGACGCACGCGGCGATGGCGCCAGAAGCGCGTCGTCGAGCCGGTATCGCGGACGGCCTGCTGCGCGTGTCGGTAGGCATCGAGGACGAAACCGATCTCGTCCGTGACATCGAAGCGGCGCTCGCTCGCGCGCATTTCGCATCCGCCGGGCACAAGGCCTCGGTAGCGTGAGTCGCCAATGCTGAAAAGGCCCGGAATTCCAGGCCTTTTCGGATTGCGTCGACTTGGGCGCTGCGCTCAGCGATGCAGGTGTCCGCTGGCCTCGGGCTGGTAGGCGATGGCGGTGACACGCAGGCGCAACTTGCGTCCGGCCGGCACCTGCCATTCGATCGACTGGCCGACCCGCAAACCAAGCATCGCGCTGCCGACCGGCGCGAACACGGACACCTTGCCTGGCGAGCCGTCCGCTTCGCGCGGGTAGACCAGGGTGAGTTCGTGCGATTCGCCGGTAACCACGTCCTCGACGCGAGCCACCGAGTTCATTGTCACGAGATCGGCCGGCACCTGGTCCGGTTCCACGATCTCGGCGCGGGCAAGCTCGCTGCGCAACGCGTCAGCGCCAACGAAGTTGCGATAGAGCGGAAGCTCGAGCAGTTCCTCGATGCGTTCGAGATCGAGGCTGGACAAGGTGATTTGCGAGGTATTGCTGTTCACGACGACTCCATCAAGTGGGCGCCCGCGCGTTTCCACGCCGGCATCCGGCCACGCTAGCTGATAAGGCCGGTATTCTCAAATCAGCGCCATTCGTGCACGGATGGTCGACGGCGCCGTTCCTGTGGCATTGCAGCCTTGCCGTGATTCCGCCAGATGAAGGCGGCGGTTACTTCGGGGGCTCGAAAAGGCCTTTTGGCAGGTTGCGGAACAGGCTTGAAAACGCGCGCAGGAAGCCACCCACCGCCGAACTCTTGCGCCAGACCATCGCAATGCGTCGGCTCGGTGCGTCGCCACGGAAAGGGATCAGGCGCACGTGCGCGACCTGCGGCACGGGCGGCTTGACCGCGAGCATCGGCAGCAAGGTGATGCCGACGTTCGCCGCGACCATCTGGCGCAAGGTCTCGAGACTGGTCGCGCGAAAGCCCGATTTCTCGCTGGCACCGGCCAGTTGGCAGACCTCGAGGGCCTGGTCGCGCAGGCAGTGGCCATCCTCGAGCAGCAGCACGCTCTGTTCGGCGAGATCGTCGAGATCAAGCGAACGGTGTTCGGTGAGGCTGTTGCCCTCGGGAACGGCTACGACGAACGGTTCCTCGAACAGGAATTCGCAGTGCAACTGCTGGTCGTTGAGGGGCAGGGCGAGGATGCCTGCATCGAGGCGACCTTCGCGCAACTGGCGCAGGATGACTTCCGTCTTTTCCTCGATCAGCAGCAACTCCAGGCGAGGAAAGCGATCGCGGATCTGCGGCACGACATGCGGCAGCAGGTAGGGTCCCAGGGTCGGGAAAATGCCGAGTCGCAGCGTTCCGGATTCAGGATCGAGCGTACGTCGCGCGATCAGCTTGATCTGCTCGACTTCGTTGAGGACCTCGCGCGCGCGCTGCACGATTTCCCTGCCGACTTCGGTCAGCAGGACCTTGCGCGGCGTGCGCTCGACGAGGGAAACGCCCAGTTCACCTTCGAGCTTCATGATCTGGGTCGACAGCGTGGGCTGGCTGACAAAGGACGCTTCGGCGGCTCGACCAAAATGCTTGTGCTCGGCAAGAGCGACCAGATATCTCAGGTCCCGGAGGTTCATCGAATGGCCACCTGTCGGCTATGACGATTGTGTGGATGTTGACAACAAATCGGATCGATTGACATTCGGACGCTGCAAGTCGCGCCACGGCCTGGCGATGGCGCGCATGAGCATTTCCCGCCCAATGTCGCGCAGATCCGTGTTTGCAGAGGCCGAATGTCGACGGCAAGTTCCCTGAACCCGGTCTCGAGGTCGCGATTTCGACTGAAAACTTCGAGATGGCCCATTTCCCGACCCAGTGTGATCTCGATATGGGTACGTCTCCGCCGGTGTTCTTCGATCCTGCGGGCCTCATCCGCGCGACGGAATGTCGCAGCCCTTGTGGCCCGGGAAGTCATCCCCAGATCAGGGGTGCGTTCTCCAGGGTGATGCATCGCAGCCAGTGCTGCCCGTCACCCGACTGTCAGGACGGCGTCGTACCTCCCCTCCCCACGACGTCGTCCCGGGCGGCGGGTTCCTCCCCGAACCCGCCGCCCACTTTTTTCTCGACTCTCCAATCCCGACGATTGCCCCGGCCGCCGAGCTCGCGGAATCCGGGCCGTTTCGCGCGTGCTCGACCCCGGCAGCGACACCTCCGCGTTGGAGAATCCGGCAACGGAAACGTTTGCCTCTCTCCCTCATCGGCATGTACTCCATGAACCCATCGATTGCGACTCGCGCGTTGTATTCGTTGCTGCTCCTCCTCGGCTCGGCGCAGGCTCAATCGCGGACGATCGCGATTGATGCACCGCCCTTGCCGCCCGCGATCCGCATCGATGCAGGGCCTGTCGCCGGGCCGATCGAGTTGCGATCGTTGCAGTTGCGCACTGAAATCATGTCCGGCATGGCGCGCACGCGCGTCGAGATGCTGTTCGCCAATCCGAATGACCGGGTGCTCGAAGGCGAGCTGCAGTTTCCGTTGCTGGCCGGGCAGGAAATCGATGGATTCGCCCTCGACATCGGCGGCGAACTGCGTGAAGCAGTGCCTGTCGAAAAGGCCAAGGGCAAGGAAGTGTTCGAGGAGGTGATCCGTCGTCGCGTCGATCCGGCCCTGCTTGAAACGACTGCCGGCGAGAATTTCCGCCTGCGCGTCTATCCGTTGCCTGCGCATGGCACGCGGCGCGTCGTCGTCCACTACAGTGAGCGGCTCGACGCATCGAAAGGTCGGTATCGCTACCGGCTCGCCTTGGCCCACGCGAAGGCGTTGCCCAGGTTCTCGCTGGACGTCCTGGTGTCATCGCCGTCAGGCGCGCCGCTTGCCTCGCTGCCGGACGGTGCGGTGATCGATCTGCAGGCGCGCGGCAACTGGTATCGCGGCGGGATCGAGCGCGACGACTTCGATCAACGCGGCTGGGTCGAGATCACGATTCCCGATCGCAATGCCGGATCGGGCGCGGTCGCGGCGAACGTGCAGCGCTGGCGCGGCGAGAGCTGGCTGCAGTTCGATGCGCCAGTCAGCGTGCGCCATTCGATGCGCAGGATTCCAGGGCAGGTCGGCATCGTCTGGGACAGTTCGCTGTCCGGACGCCTGCGCGACCATGCCGCCGAATTTGCACTGCTCGACGCGTACTTCCATGCGATGGGCACTGGGTCGGTCAAGTTGATCGAGGTCCGCGACGTGGCTGAGCCGGCGCGGACATTCGCGATCACCGATGGCGATTGGAGTGCCCTGAAAAGCGCATTGCAGGAGACGCGCTACGACGGCGCCAGCAATCTCGATGGCTGGCAGTTCGATGCGGGCATCAAGGAAATTCTCGTGTTCAGCGACGGCCTCGCCAATTACGGTGCGCGTCGTGAATCCGCATCGGTCGGAAACCACGCTGCACGCATTTACCCGGTGCTCGCCTCCGCATCGGCGAACCGCAGCCTGTTGCGCCGGATCGCGCGCGCCGGTGCTGGTCCGGGTCGCGGAGCGCTGATCGACCTGGTCGGGGATCGCCAGGTCGCCATCGATGCATTGCTGCAGGATCGCACCGGGGTGGCAGCGCTCGGTGCGGATGGTGATGGCGAACTGCTGGTCGACGAACAGGCCATCGCGCACGGTCGGCTGCGCATCACCGGCCGCTTCCGCGGAGAGCTGCCGGCCAGGCTGGAAGTGAAACTGGTCGAGCCCGACGGACGCCTGCGTGCCGTTGCCGTGGCGATCGGCAAGGACAGCGCGTGGTCGACGGACTCCGCGGAAATCCCGTTGGTCGCGCGGCAATGGGCGCGCATGAAGATCGATCGCCTGGACGAGGATTCCACGCGCAATCGCGCCGAGATATGCCGGCTTGGCCTTGCCTTCGGCCTGCTGACGCGCGAGACCTCGCTGATCGTCCTCGATGACGTCGCCGACTATCTCAGTCACGACATCGAGCCCCCTGCGTCGCTGCGCGCGCGTTACGACGCGTTGAGGGCGACGAACGCACGCAGCGAGCGCGAGCGCCTCGACGCCCATCTGCAGCAGATCGTCCGCGAGTACAGCAACAAGGTGGCCTGGTGGACGCGTGATTTTCCGAAGTCGCGAGAACCGCACGTGCTGTCCATGCAGACGGGCAATGCAGAACCGGAAGCCCGCGCGATGCGTCAGGAAACGGCTGCGCCCCGACCCGCAGCGGCTTCGCCGCCTCTTCCTGCGGATGCTGCGCCGATGGAATTGGCTGCCGGTGCGGCGGATTCGGTCATGGCATCGGCTTCCGGAAAAGCGGACGACGCCGACAAGCGCGTTGCGGCCGGATCCCCGGATGCGGTGACGCCAATTCGCATCGGCCTGAAGAAATGGACGCCGGATGCGCCGTATCTCGCGCGCTTGCGTGAAGCGTCAGCTGACGACCTTTACCCGATCTATCTCGACGAGCGTGCCGACTGGATCAACAGCAGCGCCTACTACCTCGATGCGGCTGACCTGCTGTTCGAACGCAGGCAGGCAACGCTGGCCTTGCGCGTCCTGTCGAACCTGGCCGAGATGGATCTCGAGAACCGCGCGATCCTGCGCATCCTCGGCTACCGGCTCCTGCAGGCGGGCAAGCCTGAACTCGCGGTGCCGTTGTTCGAGCAGGTGCGCGACCTGGCGCCGTTCGAGCCGCAGTCCTTCCGTGATCTCGGACTCGCCTATGCGGATATCGGCGAGTACCAGAAGGCCGCCGATGCGCTGTACGAGGTCGCGCGACGCGAGTGGGATGGTCGCTTCGCCGAAATCGGCCTGATCGCGCTGACCGAAATGAATGCCTTGATCGCGATGCATGGGGGCGAGATCGATGTCTCGCGATTCGATGAACGCCTGCTGCGCAATCTCCCGGTCGATCTGCGCGTGGTCCTGAACTGGGATGCGGACAACTCCGACATGGACCTCTGGGTGACCGATCCGAATGGCGAGCGCGCCTACTACGGAAATCGCCTGACCCGCCAGGGCGGACGCATGTCGGCGGATCTCACATCGGGTTACGGGCCCGAGGAGTTCATGCTGAAATCGGCAATCCCGGGCAAATACAAGGTCGAAGCCAACTACTACGGCAATCGCCAGCAACTGGTTTCAGGCAGCGTGACCTTGCGTCTGGCCTTGACCAGCGGATTCGGCACGCCGAAGGCCAATGCGCAATCGACCATCCTGCGCCTGCAGGATCGTCAGGAAACCGTGCTCGTCGGCGAATTCGAAGTCGGCCGGCACGATTGATTTCCGCTTTCGGCGGCTTGAGCCGCGATGTCCGGGTCAATACGGTTTGCAGTGGTGGCCGGAGCGTCTTTCCGGTCCACCGCCCGGCAAATCTTACGGGTTAAGATGCCGCCAGCTTTCGCCACGGACCCGCATCGATGAGTGACGCTCCGCGACCTCCCTTGAGCTATGCCGACATACCCGAGCGCAATACCGCCGACAATGTCCTGCGCACGGCACAGCAGCACCACGTGCAGTTGTCGGCGATGGCGGATACCAAGGCGAACATCATCATCACGGTATCCTCGATCGTGCTGACCCTTTCACTCGGTCGCCTCGCGGATCCGGAACTGCGTGTCTCGGTGCTGATCCTGGCCGGATTCACCCTCGTCGCCTTGCTGCTCGCGATCCTGGCCGTGCTGCCCAAGTACCGGCCGATCCGCCTGCGCGAGGGCGAGCTTCCGCCGAATTTCAATATCCTCTTCTTCGGTCATTTCGCCGAACTTCCACGCGAGCGCTATCTCACCGAGATCAATCGGGTGCTGATGCCCGACGGCACGCCGTACAAGACCTGGGCTGAAGACATCTACTCGCTGGGCATCTATCTCTCGCATCACAAGTACCGCTACCTGCGATACAGCTACCTGTTCTTCCTGACCGGGTTCATTCTTGCGTGTCTCGAACAGGGCTGGCGCCTGCTGACGCACTGAGAAGTGCTGCGCGAGCAGCGAGATCCTGCGCAACCCCGCGCGTTCGCCAAGCGCGTTGCACCGATACCGGAATCGCCACCACGGAGTTGTCCATGCGCGCATTGATCGTCTTGCTGGCCCTGGTTGTCGCCGCTGCGGCGCAGGCCGCGCCTGCCGCCACGCCTGCCGATCTCGACGCCTGGCACGACTGGGTGCTGAAGGACCAGGAGTTCCGGGCCTGTCCGCTGATCGCCGGAACCGCCGGGTCGGGGGTCGACGAGTTTGCGTGCCTATGGCCCGGTAGCCTCGCCATCGTCGCGGATGCGCAGGGTGCAAGCTTGCGCCAACGCTGGCAGGTCGAGATCGACGCCTGGGTGCCCTTGCCCGGAAGCCATGAACACTGGCCGCAACAGGTCAGCGTCGACGGCAAGGCGGTGCCGGTGGTCGACCGGGGCGGCCCCAGCCTGTGGCTTGCCCGCGGCGTACACGATGTGCGCGCTCGCATGACGTGGTCCGAGCGCCCGCAAGCCTTGCGGATTCCGGAACGAATCGCCCTGGTCACGCTGCTGGTCGATGGCAAGCGGGTGGCGCCATTGCAGCGGTCGGGCGAACAACTGACGCTCGGGCGCGGCAAGGCGACGACGGTCGAGGCCGACAGCATGGATCTGCGCGTGTTCCGCAAGTTCACGGACGGTATCCCGGGTGAGTTGCAGACCGAGATCCGCATCTATGCATCGGGACAGGCGCGCGAGGAAGTGATCGGTCCCGCGTTGCCGGACGGGTTTGTTCCGATGGCGTTGGTTAGCCAGCAATGGCCAGCCCGACTCGATGACGAGGGCAAGCTGCATGTGCAGGTGCAGCCGGGCAGCAACACGATAGGCCTGTCGGCGCGTGCCTCGGTGCCGCTCGATAAACTGGTCGCGCGCCTGCCCGAACACTGGGCGGAACAGGAAATCTGGAGTTTCGAATCCGTCCCGTCCCTGCGCGTGACGAGCATCAGCGGAACCGTGCAGGTGGATCCGCGCCAGGCCGACGTGCCGGACGCATGGAACAGCCTTCCTGCCTTTGCGATGAATGACGGCGATGCACTCGCCATCGAGCAGCGTTCGCGCGGACTCGACGAGAATGTTGCGAACCGTTTGAACCTGCAACGCGAAGCCTGGCTGGATTTCTCAGGCGACGGCTGGTTCGCGCGCGATCGCATCAGCGGTCGGATGCAGGGCGACTGGCGCTTCGATCTCGCCGCCCCGTTCCATTTGCAGCGCGCGCAAGTCACCGGCAGCAGCGATGAAGCGTTGCTGATCACGCAGGGAGCGCAGGCCGGCTGGAGTGGCGTCGAGTGGCGCAATCCAGGCGTCGACCTCAGCGCCGGCGTGCGCATCGACTCGGCCGGTGGTTCGATGCCGGTAGGCGGCTGGCAGCAGGTCTTCGACCAGGTATCCACGACCTTGCACCTGCCTTACGGCTATCGCCTGATCGCCGCGCCCGGCAGCGACCAGGCCAGCGGAAGCTGGATGTCGCGCTGGACCCTGCTCGATGTATTCCTCGTCGCGATCATCATCCTCGTCGCCTCGCGCCTGCTCGGCTGGATCGGCGGCGCGATCACGGCGGTGTACCTGCTGCTCGGTTATCAGGAATCCGGATCGCCGCTCTGGATCCTGCTGGTCGTGCTCGTCATCGCCCTGCTCGCACGCGCGCTGCCGGAGAGCCGGTTGTCCCGCGTCGCCGTCGCCTTGCGTCTTGCCGCAAGCGTGCTCCTGCTGATCGTTGCATTGCCGTTTGCGGCCGGGCAACTGCGCGCGGCGCTGTATCCGCAACTCGAATCGTCCAGTTCGTGGTTTGGGCCCAACCTGAACTCCGATGGCGCCGGCCTCGGCCAGGTCTATGACAATGCCGCCGCGCCGATCGCGCAGATGGCTCTGCCGCCGCCGGCGCCGCCTGCCACCGCGGAGGCCGACGAGTCGCAGCGGCTGGACAGCGTCACGGTTTCGGGTTCGTTGATCAGCCGCAAGTCGGCGTCCCAGGCCAGAAACGAGAATCGGGCAAGGATCAACAACCGTTACAGCAAGTCGACGATCGTGCAGACCGGCTCGGGTGAGCCGGGCTGGCAACTCGGCAATCGGTACCAGTTGAGCTGGAGCGGCCCCGTGCTGCCGGACCAGGAAGTGCGCCTGCTGATCGCCTCGCCGTGGCAGGTGCGACTGCTGCGCGTGATTCTGGTCGGCATGCTTGGATTGCTGTTGTGGCGATTGCTGCGCGACACGCGCTGGCGCTGGAGTCCAACGGCATCGATGGCGCGCGCCGGAGCGGTCCTGCTGAGCCTGTCGATGCTTGCCGCGCCGGTCGCGCAGGCACAGGACTATCCGCCCGATGCCTTGTTGCAGGAGCTGAAGGCTCGACTCGTCGAACCGCCGCGCTGCGCACCTCAATGCACGACGATCGCGAATGCCGAGGTCTTGCTCAGCGCCGACACCCTGCGTGTGATGCTCGAGATCCATACGCTTGATCACGTTGCGGTAGCGATCCCTGGCGATGCGAAATCACTGGCCGACGACACGATCAGCATCGATGGCTCGGCCAGCGATGCCGTTGTCAGCCGGGAGGGCAAATCGTGGATCGCGATCGAGCGCGGCGTGCATCGGGTCGAGATCGCCTTCAGCGTGATCGGCGATCGCGTCGCGCTGGCATTTCCGATGTCACCCGAGCGCCTGCAGGTCAGCACGGACGGGTGGCAAGCCAGCGGCATCGCCGACGACCGCCTGCTGACCGAAACGCTGACCCTCGTGCGTGCGCGATCGGGCGACGGCCAGTCGGTGGCGACGACGGCGCAGCGATTCCCGCCTTTTGTCCGCGTCGAACGCGTGCTGAACCTCGACCTCGAATGGAGCATCGACAACACGGTCGAACGACTCGCCCCGCTCGACGGCGGATTTACGGTCGAGCTGCCGACGGTAGCCGGAGAACACGTGTCGACACCCGGCCTCAAGGTGCGCGAAGGCAAGCTCACGCTTGCGCTGGCCGATCGCGAGAATCAGGCGGGCTGGAACAGCACGCTCGAGCGGACCGATACGCTGGTGTTGACAGCGCCGGACCTCGGCGGTCATGCCGAAGTCTGGCGCATCGTCGCTGGTCCGACCTGGCATGTCGATTTCAGTGGCGTGCCGGAAACGCCTTCGCCGGCGAGTGCCACGGGTGGTGACTATCACGAGTTCGAATTCCATCCGCTTCCCGGTGAAGTGCTGACCCTGCAGGTGAGCAAACCGGTGGCGGTCGAAGGAGCGACACGTGCGATCGACTCGTTGACCTTGACCAGTGACTTCGGATTGCGCGCACGCAGCCATGTGCTCCAGTTCGACCTGCGCGCGAGCCAGGGCGGCGAACAGGTGATCCGCCTGCCGAAGGACGCCGAACTGCTTGGCGTCAGCCGGGACGGCGCGGCGATCGGCGCACGCACGTTCGATGGGCGGCTCAGCCTTCCGCTCGTCCCGGGTGCGCAGAAATACGAAGTGCGTTTCCGCGACAACGATGAAATGACCGTCACGATCGCTACGCCGGAAATCGCGCTGGGTCTGCCGGCTGCGAATATCGCGCTCGTGGTCAATCTGCCGGGTGACCGTTGGCTGCTTGCTGCATTTGGACCTGCGGTGGGCCCTGCCGTGCTGTTCTGGGGCGAGTTGCTGGTCGCGATCGTGCTGGCCTGGCTGCTGTCGCGCTGGCGCAAGGGCAGCTTGCGATTCCACCACTGGCTGTTGCTCGTGCTCGGCTTCTCGACTTTCTCGTGGCTGGCCCTGCTCGTTGTCGTCGGCTGGCTTTTCGCACTCGACTGGCGCGCGCATGGCGCACCGGCAACGAACTGGAAATTCAACCTGGCCCAGCTCGGCCTCGCCCTGCTTACCCTGATTGCACTGGTCTGCCTGTTCGAGAGCATCCGCAACGGCCTGCTCGGCAGTCCGGACATGGTCGTGCAGGGCAATGGCTCGTGGGCCAACCACCTGCAATGGTTTGCCGATCGCAGCAGCGATGCATTGCCGACGGCCAGCGTGATCTCGCTGCCGCTCTGGGTCTACAACGTCGTCATGCTGTTCTGGGCGCTGTGGCTGGCCTGGGCCGTGGTCGGCTGG
>JAKQJM010000025.1 GCA_029561145.1 Pseudomonadota bacterium | reverse complement strand
TGCCCGATGTCGGTGGCCGTGAATGGCATCGCCGCCAGGCTGTGCTGCCGGGCCTGCGACACCCCGTTGTAGACCACGGGAAGAGGAAACCCGCGCGTGATGCGGTCGATCAGCTGATCCAGTTGCGGCAGGTCCGCGCCTTCGAGCTCCACCGTGGTGAGGCCCGGGTCGGCATCGGGCGCTGGCTCGACATCGAGTTCCGTCTGGTCCAGGGCATCGTCGCACTGGAAAGCCAGGCGCTGGCCGCGCGAGGTCACCGTGACCCGACTGGCGGCGTACAGGCACTTTGAGAAGCCGAGCCCGAAGGCGTGCTCGGTCCGGATCGTGTCTTCGTCCCAGCCGCTCTCGTTGAAGGTCAGCAGCCGCTGGAAGTCCTCGATGCCGCAACCGTCGTCGATGACGGTCAGGCGCCTGGCCGTCGCGTCATGGTCGATGGTCACCTGCGTCGCGCCGGCGCGGCGTGCGTTCTGCAGCAGCTCCGAGACCAGCGTGAGCTTGTTCGTGAAGGCGAAGCGCCCGTTGCGCAGGGCGCCGCGCTCGTTGACTCTGACTTGCACTTTCATGAATCTCTCCTTGTGCAAGCGGGAGGGCACCCCGAGGGGTGACCCCCGCTCGGGGTGATGAAGGGCGTCCGGCTGCGCATGCATGGTTGTGACTTGCGATGTGGATGCCGGAAGCGGTAACGATCAGCAGGCCGATGCCACTGCCGTTGTGCGGTCCGAACCGGCACGCCGACCAGGAGCGGCCGGAACGTTGGCGGGATCCTTGATCCGCCAGACCGGCGCGACGACGTAGCCGGACGGCACGCGCCTGCCGGTATCCTCGAACAGGCCGGTGGCGAGCATCGGCGCGACGAGGACCTCGTTCTCGCTCCAGGTCTTGACGCAGAACTCGTCCTCGGCGACCGCCGCGCCGTAGGGCACGAGGTTGGTCGAGAACGTCGCCAGGGGTTCGGACGGATCGTCGTCGTCGACGAGCTGGATGGCGATCGCGCCACCCGACGGGTAGCGGCCAACCAGGATGGCGGCGTTGCCGTAGATGGTCTTGATGTGACCGATGCAATGCTGGGGTGCGCTCATGGGCGACTCTCCTGAAACGGGCTGTCCGAACTGCCGTGGCCGCCGGTGCACGAATGCAATTCCGCGGTCGACGCAGGGCCGGACATCCCGGGTTGCAGATGTGGCGCT
>JAKQJM010000014.1 GCA_029561145.1 Pseudomonadota bacterium | reverse complement strand
ACTTCGGTGACGGCGAGACCGAGGATGATCGAGAACAGCACGGCGAGATAGTTGAAGATCTCGTTCGAGTCGCTCATTCGGCAATCCTTCGAGAGGGGCAGGGGCAGGCAATCGCGGTCGAGCGCGCGATTGCCGGGTTCGGTCCGGACAGCAACGTGCAGCCCGATCGGCCCGGACACGATAGCGCCAACCGGACGCGGCTTCACCCGGGATCATGAAGCTGCTCGCAGGCGGGCCAGCCGCGGGCCATGCCCGACGCCTGGCAGCGGGGTCGACGAGCAGTTAGGCGGCGGGCGACCGCTCGCGACGATTGCGCCAGCGGACCCACGTTGCACTAAGCTGGAGTCCTCTCCCGATTGCGCAGTCGTCGCCATGTCCGAGCATCTCGCCACGATCACCTGGCAGCGCAACGCAGCAAACTTCCTTGATGACCGTTACAGCCGGGCGCATCGCTGGACTTTCGATGGCGGTACTGATGTTCCGGCATCGTCCTCGCCGCACGTCGTGCCGCTGCCGATGTCCGATGCTGCGGGTGTCGATCCCGAAGAAGCGTTCGTCGCGAGCCTTTCGAGTTGCCACATGCTGTGGTTCCTCGCGCTTGCACGAAAACAGGGCCTGGTCGTCGAGCGCTATCGCGACGAGGCGATCGGCACGATGGGCCGTAATGCAGCGGGAAAGCTCGCGATGACGCGCGTGACCCTGCGTCCCGCCGTGATGTTTGGGGGCGAGGATCGTCCCGACCGCGCGCAGCTCGATGCATTGCATGAGGCTGCGCATGCGCAGTGCTTCATCGCCAGTTCGGTGCTGACCGAGGTGCGCTGCACGCCCGTTTTTGCAGCGGAGGAGTAGGCCGCCATGCAGGACGTTACCATCCATCTCGAGAATCGACCTGGCGCGCTCGCCGAGATGGGTGCCGCGCTCGGCGATGCCGGCATCAGCATCGAAGGCGGCGGCGCCTGGCTCGATGGTCATGCCGGTATCGCGCATTTTCTGTTCGTCGATGGCGAAGCTGCTCGAGCGGTTCTCGAGCGTGCCGGAATCCGGGTCACGCAGGTGCGCGAGGTGATCGTGCAGCGGCTCAGGCAGGCCGTGCCGGGGCAGCTCGGCCAGCTCACCCGCCACATGGCCGATGCCGGGGTCAACATCGAGGTGCTCTACAGCGATCACGACAACCAACTCATCCTCGTCGTCGACGACCCCGTGAAAGGACGTGCCGTATCGTTGGCATGGGCCGCTCAGGCTTGACGCTGGATCGGTAGCCGGCTCCGTCACTCAGGACGTCGACGTAGCCGCCGCTACGATCGCATCGACCGACCGCTTCGGGAGTGCGGCGAGACGCCGCTGTCCATCTGATCCGCTCCGGTTCGTCACGGATGATGAACCGCGCGCGCCGGGCTGCCCGCGTCAGGCGGGTCATCCATCCCTTCATCGAGGAGCCGTCGTCATGCGCTTCATGCTGATCGTCAAGGCCACCAAGGACTCCGAAGCGGGCATCCTGCCGAACACCGGGCTGCTGGCGGCGATGGGCAGCTACAACGAGGAACTGGTCAAGGCCGGCGTGCTGCTCGCCGGAGAAGGCCTGCACCCCAGCCGTCGCGGCGCGCGCGTCGAGTTCATCGGCGACAGGCGCAGCGTCGTCGATGGGCCGTTTGCCGAGACCCGCGAACTGATCGCGGGGTTCTGGCTGATCCAGGCGCGCTCGCTCGACGAGGCGATCGCCTGGGTTCAACGCTGCCCGAAGCCGCATGCGACAGACACCCATATCGAGATCCGCCAGGTGTTCGAGGCCGAGGATTTCGGCGATGAACTCACTCCGGAACTGCGCGAACAGGAGCAACGGTTGCGTGCGCAGACGCAGGAGCGCGCGTGATTCTGCCAGGGAGTTTTGAACAAACCCCGGCGCGCCGGTTGCAGGCTTGCCGACGGCCGCGCGTGACGGCCTGATTCGCATCCATGACTTCCGAGCAAGCAAGGCGCGCGATCGATGCGGCATGGCGAATCGAATCGCCGAAGCTGGTCGCGACCCTGGCGCGCATGCTGCGCGATGTCGGCATGGCCGAGGAATTCGCCCAGGACGCCCTCGTCGCCGCGCTGGAAACCTGGACGCACAGCGGCGTGCCGGACAATCCGGGAGCGTGGCTCATGGCAACTGCCAAACATCGGGCGATCGATTTCCTGCGCCGCAAACAGATGCTCGATCGCAAGCACGAGCAACTCGGCTGGTCACAGCAGGGCGCGCAGGACGACGAGGCGGCGCGTATCGAGGCGCAGCTCGATGACGACATCGGTGACGACCTGTTGCGGCTGATTTTCGTCGCCTGCCATCCGGTGCTGCCGACCGAAGCGCGGGTCGCCCTGACCCTGCGCCTGATCGGCGGCCTGACCACGACCGAGATCGCGCGCGCGTACCTCGCGCCCGAGGCTACGATCGCGCAACGTATCGTGCGGGCCAAGCGAACCCTGGCTGAAAAGGACATCCTGTTCGAGGTGCCCGGCGCTGATGAGCGCATCGCGCGCCTGCAGTCGGTGCTCGAGGTCATCTACCTGATCTTCAACGAAGGCTATGCGGCAACATCAGGGGATGACTGGATGCGCCCGGGACTTTGCGAAGATGCCATACGCGTTGGTCGCGTCCTGGCCGGTCTGGTGCCCGACGACGCCGAAACGCATGGACTCGTCGCGCTCATGGAACTGCAGGCCTCGCGCGCCAGGGCACGTCTTGACGCGTCGGGCGAGCCCATCCTGCTGCGCGAGCAGAATCGTTCACGCTGGGATCAACTGCTGATCCGGCGTGGCCTGGCGGCCCTCGATCTCGCCGAACGTCTCGATCACGGGCGCGGCGCATACACGCTGCAGGCGGCGATCGCGGCCTGTCATGCGCGCGCGAACGATGTCGAATCAACCGACTGGAAGCAGATTGCGGCGCTCTATGCAGAACTCGCGGCGATATCGCCTTCGCCGGTGATCGAACTCAATCGTGCCGTCGCCGTCTCGATGGCCGAAGGTCCGCAGTTGGCACTCGATCTGGTCGACACGCTGCGCGACCTGCCCGCGCTCGCCCACTATCATCTGCTGCCTGTCGTGCGTGGCGATCTGCTCGCTCAGCTCGGTCGCGCGGCCGAAGCCCGTGCCGAGTTCGAACGCGCGGCGACGATGACGCGGAACGAACGTGAACGCGCCCTGCTGCTCGAGCGCGCGCGCAGCGCCTGAGCCGCGCGCGGCCCCATCCTCACGAACGATCCGATGTCGGCGGTTCGGCCGGTCAGCTCGCGCCTGGACCCGATTCCGTTTCGGCAGTGTCCGCAAATGCCGTCATCGTCACCGGATGTGACCGCGCATGCTCCGGCCACACGATGTTGCGGCGGAGGAACTCAGCTGTCGAGGAACTCGACCACGCCGGTTTCGAGCGAGTATTCCGCGCCGACGATACGCAGGCCTTCGTCCTGGATGAGCTGTTCCAGCACCTCGGAACCGTGGCGCAACTGGTTGACCGACATGCGGATATTGTTGCGCACGGCGCGGCGCACGAGTTCGACCGGATTGCGCGCGATCTCGGTTTCCATCAACGCCTCGACCGATGGACGCACCCGATCGACGATCGAACGCAGGTTGCGCGACTGGTCCTCGCTGCGACGCCCCAGCTCTTCGATCGTGGCGAGGATCGCGCCGCACTGGGAATGCCCGAGCACGACGACCAGGCGCGTGCCGTGGCGCGCCGCCGAGAACTCGATGCTGCCGATCTGCGACGGCGCGACGATGTTGCCGGCGACGCGGATCACGAACAGGTCGCCGAGGCCCTGGTCGAACACGATTTCCGCCGGCACGCGGGAGTCCGAACAACCGAGGATGATCGCGAAGGGTTCCTGGCCGGTCACCAGCTCCCGCCGGCGTGATTCACCGATCTGCTGGCCACCGCCTCCGAGTTCGGCGACAAAACGCGCGTTGCCGGATCGCAACCGATCGAGGGCTTTGTCGGCTGCAATCATTGCGCTCTCCTTCGGGTTCACCGTGATGCCTGACCCTGGCCTTCGCAGTGTCCGTCGCGGAGCTGCGACGACACGGCATCGGCTCGGACCGCCGCTGCGATCGATACGGATACACGATCGCCAGCCCGCGATTGTGACGGATCCGCGCCGATCATGAAACCTGCGATCGGCACGGTGCGGCGCCCGGTCAGAGCGAAACGAGTGTCTTGAAGCCGCCGAAGAACATGCGCTTGGCGTCGAATGGCAGGGTTTTCAGGTCCATCATGTGGGCGAGCCGCGGATCGGACATGACCTTCTTGTTGATCCTGTCGCGATCGGCGCGCGACTTGTAGACGATCCATGAGAACACCACGACTTCGCCTTCCCTGAGCTTCACGCTGCGCGGGAACGAGGTGCGTTTGCCGACCGACACGTCGTCGGCGACGCACTCGTTGTAGGCGAGCGCGCCATGCTCCATCCACACCTTGCCTCCAAGGCGCGCCATCTTGCGGTAGTCGTCCAGCTTGTCCGCCGGCACCGGCACAACGAATCCATCGACATAGCTCATGGGACTCTCCTCGCGGGACATCGGACGGGTATTCCACCACCGCGCACGCGCGGAGTCACCTGCCCGCGATGCTGCGCCATCCAGCGCTGGCCGGGAGATGCGGGTCTGTCGATATACTTCCCGCCCGATCGTCGGACTCGCGCGGCCATTCAATCCGCGCGAACGGTCGCGTCTCGATGTCGTTCGGCCTCCCTTGAAACCGCGGAGCATCCATGAGTGCAGCTTTTGAATCGTCGGTGCCCACTGTTTCCGCGAGCGATGCCATCGTTTCGGTGCGCGGGGTCGGCAAGACCTACAAGGGGGGCTTCGAAGCGCTCAAGCGCATCGACCTCGATATCCGCCGCGGCGAGATCCTCGCCCTGCTCGGACCGAACGGCGCCGGCAAGACGACCCTGATCAGCATCATCTGCGGCATCGTCAATGCCAGCGAAGGCAGCATCGTTGCCGACGGCCACGACATCGTCCGCGACTACCGCGCCGCGCGCGCCGCGATCGGGCTGGTGCCCCAGGAATTGCACACCGATGCGTTCGAGTCGGTGCTGTCGACGCTGCGCTTCAGTCGCGGCCTGTTCGGCAAGCCGCCCAATGCGGAATACCTCGAAAGGATCCTGCGCGACCTGTCGCTGTGGGAGAAGCGCAACAGCAAGATCATGACCTTGTCCGGCGGCATGAAACGCCGCGTCATGATCGCCAAGGCGCTGTCACACGAGCCGAAGGTGCTGTTCCTCGACGAACCGAGTGCGGGCGTCGACGTCGAACTGCGCCATGACATGTGGCAGATGGTGCGGCGCCTGCGCGAGAGCGGCACCACGATCATCCTGACCACGCACTACATCGAGGAGGCCGAGGAAATGGCCGATCGCATCGGCGTGATCAACAAGGGCGAGCTGATCCTCGTCGAGGAGAAGCACGTGTTGATGCGCAAGCTCGGCAAGAAGCAGCTGACCCTGAGCCTGCAGCAGCCGATGCCGCGCATTCCCGAGGCACTTTCCGGCCTGCCGCTGGAACTCTCCGATGACGGCCTGACCCTGGTCTACACCTTCGACGCGCAATCCGACGAAACCGGCATCGCGAGCCTGCTGCGCCGTCTCGGCGAGCAGGGCATCGACTTCAAGGACCTGCGCTCCAGCGAAAGCTCGCTCGAGGAGATCTTCGTCAACCTGGTGCGCAAGCCGAAGGAGGAACGCGCATGAACATCCACGGCATCCGCGCTATCTACCGTTTCGAAATGGCACGCACGTTCCGCACCCTCATGCAGTCGATCGCCTCGCCGGTGCTGTCGACCTCGCTGTACTTCATCGTGTTCGGCGCGGCGATCGGCTCGCGCATGGGCGAGATCGATGGCACCAGCTACGGCGCCTTCATCATTCCGGGCCTGATCATGCTGTCCCTGCTCGGCGAGAGCATCTCGAACGCGTCGTTCGGCATCTACATGCCGAAGTGGGCCGGCACGATCTACGAATTGCTGTCGGCACCGGTCTCGTGGGTCGAGGTCGTCATCGGCTACGTCGGCGCCGCCGCAACGAAGTCGGTCATGCTCGGTCTGCTGATCCTCGTCACCGCGCGATTCTTCGTCGCCTACGAGATCGCCCATCCGATCTGGATGTTCGGCTTCCTCGTGCTGACCTCGGTCACCTTCAGCCTGTTCGGCTTCATCATCGGTCTGTGGGCCGATGATTTCCAGAAGCTTCAGGTCGTCCCGTTGATGGTGATCACGCCGCTGACCTTCCTCGGTGGCGCGTTCTACTCGATAAGCATGTTGCCGCCGCTGTGGCAGAAGATCACGCTGTTCAACCCGGTCGTGTACCTGATCAGCGGATTCCGCTGGAGCTTCTACGGCCACGCCGACGTGCATATCGCGGTCAGCACCGGCATGACCCTCGGCTTCCTCGTTTTCTGCCTCGGCATCGTCTGGTGGATCTTCCGCAGCGGCTGGAAGCTGCGCAACTGATGAAACGCGCCGCCCAGCGACGCGGTCGATCAATGCGCGGCGGCGCTCACATCAGGCTTCGGCACGCCATCGGCGCGCAGATTCTGCTCAAGGAAGCCGGCAATGCCGGTCCACAACTTGTCCAGATTGTCGAGATTTTCGATTCCATGGCCTTCGCCGGGAAAGACGAAGCCAACAGGTGGCCTTCCAACCATGTCGAGCATGCGCTTCATGCGCCGGGAGTGCTCATAGTCGACGCGTTGATCCTCAAGCCCATGGGCAAGCATGACCGGCACCTTGATCTCGCGAACGCGATACAACGGTGATGTGCCGATCATCTCCGCTTGCTGTGTCTTCGGATCGCCCAGCACTTTCTCAAGATTGGCTCGACCCTGGGCAGTGCGACCACCATCGCTCGCGGTATAGAAAAGTATTCGATCGCTGACCCCCGACACGGACGCCACACAACGGAACCTGTCAGGCCACCGCGCGGCGGCGATCAAGGCCGAGTAGCCTCCGTAGCTGAATCCCAGCATGCACATTCGACGGGAATCGAGCGGGAAATCAGCCAGCGCGACATTCAACGCAGCATCGATGTCATCTTCGATCGCGGTGCCGAATTTCCCGTAGCCGGCCTCGCGAAACGTCTTGCCGAAGCCGTCGGAGCCGCGGTAGTTGACGCGCAGTACGGCGTAGCCGAGCGAGGCGAGAAATTGCGTGTCGCGATCGAATCGCAGGGTATCGCTGACACCGATCGGCCCGCCATGCGGCAAGACGATCAAGGGCCGCTTGTCTTTGCCTTCCGGAAGCGTCAGAAACGCCTCGATCTGCAATCCGTCCTTGCTCGTCGCTTTGACCAGATGCGACGGAGCGAGTGGTGTCGCGGCCAACCATGGCATGGTGTCCTCGAGCAGCGCAGCCTTGTGGAGCCCGGTATCGAGGTGATAGATCTTCGGTGGCGTGTCGCCGCCCTCAACCCAGAGGATCAACTGGCGCGAGTCCGTGCTTCTGTCGATTACCGACACGCTGAGTCCCGGAAAGGCTTTCCGCATCATCTCTGCAAGATGTCGATCATAGTTCTGGAAGTAGTCGTTCACCAATCGACCCGACTCGTAGTAACGCACGCCGATCGGAGCGCGACGACTGTCGAGTATCGCGGACACGATATCGATCCCCGGTTTGCTGTAAACGGTTCGAGTAATGCGCTTCGTTGCTATGTCGAACTCAACAAGGTCGCGCTGTTCACGATCCTTGTCACTCAATGCAAAGATGGTGTTGCCGTCGTACGACAAACTGACCGGAGTGAGGTCTGAGTCGCCCTTCAGTCGCAGGATTTCGACGAGCTTGCTGTCCTCCGGGATCGACATGACCAGATCACCCTCCATGCGCGAGAAGGCGACGCGCAGATTTCCGACGCCATCGGCAAACCACCAGAATTCGCCACGACCGTCCCGATTGAGCGCCTTCTGCTTTTCGGGATTGAATTTCCTGATTGTCTTTAGTGTAGAGATGTCGATCTTGTAGACATGCAGGTCACCGCCGAGGCCGAGCGTCGCAAACAGCACATGATCGGGATCCTCGGCCAGTACATCGAGAATTCTTCCGCGCCGTGGAATACTTGAGCCTTGCCAGCCAAGCGTGCCTTTTTCGTCACGAATAACGTGGACGACGGTAACGATCTGATCAGGGTCTTGCCCGTTCAGCGCATTGAACGCGAGGTCGTTCGCTTTCAGTGAAAGCAGCAGGGTATTGCTGCCCGACCATTCGATTCCCTCAAAGGCGACATCGGAGCGAGCAACGCGCTGGGATTCTCCAGCGACAAGATCAATCAGGTCGACGGCCCAAGCCTCCTTGCCTTCGAGTCTGGTCTGGATCGCCAGCAGATCGCCGCCTGGATTGAGAGCGACGAGTCCGACATGATCCTGTTGCCAGAGGACCTTCGGAGAAAGCGGCAACCTGTCCGGAACCGGTGGCGCTGGCCATGCTGACGGCGCCTTCGCGACACTGCCGGGTTCGCCGCGAAATTTCTTGTAGAACGCGGGAAACGGATCCGGGTAGTGTCCGGAATAAGTGAAAGAGTAGTGCGCGTACAGCTGCGGATGCTCGGATTCGAGCCAGTCCAGCGCCGCAAGGGCGTGGTTCACCGAATGTATGGTCGCGCGAAAAAGAGAGTAGGGCCGATAAACCAGATCGCCTCCGTAGGTGATCGTGCCCGGCCTGACATCGAAATAGAACTCCGGGTCATCGGCAAGCTCGAAGCGGGAGCCAAAGTCGGTACTGACGCTGTGCCATCCATAGCGACCCGCTGGGAGGCGCATGAGTCTCGAACTGCGGCCCGCCTCGATCTTCTTCAGGACGGATGCCTTCATCACCGACCCGTCCTTGCGCATGTACACCCCGGCAATAGGGGTCGTCGTATCGACCGCAACGACCAACAGGCCTTCATCGGATTCAAGCTCTGGAATCTCGCCCGTTTTCACCGGATCCATGCCGGCCTGCACGGCCGTGGCGACCAGCAGATTGAGCGCGACCAACGCGAGCAATACGGCGATGCGGGCCAAACGCCCGGGACGATCGGGATTTCCAGTGTCCATGCGACCTCCTTGTTCGTGTTCCATTGCGGCTGAACGAAGCATCCGCCACCCGGAATTACCGGAGCCGCAAGAGTATCAACGAACGGATTCGGCCGCGCCAATCACGACCCGGCTGAGCAGGCGAACCCTCTGCCAGCGAGGTTCAGACAGTCCCGCAGAAATCCTGCCGGGCGCTCGCCGGCCCGGGTCCGCCCATCGTGCTCTCGAAGTCCCGGCGATCATCGTTCCAATGGCCACGGATCGACGGGACAACGCCCAGAACGACCGCCGCCATCGAGCCGATGGCAACGGAACGGTGAAATGACCTGGCAATCGACGCTCAGTCGAAGCCGTTGGCGAAGATCACGTCGACCGGTGCGGTGTAGCGGCCGAGTATCGTGAAGTTGGTCAGCGTCGTGTACGCGTCGACGATGGCCGTGTAGGTGCCTGGAGCGGGACTCGGGAAATCGCAGGCCTCCTCGTCCGCGGCGCCGGCCGATTGGCAGATCACCTGCCCATCGAACTTGATGGTCAGGTCGGCGTCCTGGTTTGCCACATTTCCACTCGTTTCGAAATGCAGGTCGACGGCACCCGACGGCACGTCCAGCGTGTAGAAGAGCTGTTCGTTCTGCGCCGCATGCTGGTTGACAAGGGCGATGCCGTTGACGAGCGGCACCGGCGGCGCGGCGAAGCGCAGGACTTTCGCATAGCTGCCGCCCAGCCCGCCATCGTCGGTCACGCCGAGCGATACCGTGTAGCTGCCCGGAGCGGGGTAGGTATGCGTCGGGTTGGCAGCGCTCGACGTCGGGCTGCCATCACCGAAATCCCACATATGGGTGACGATACTGCCGTCGATGTCGAGCGAACGATCACTGAAGCTCACGTCGAGGCCGATGCTGCTTGCATCGAAATCGGCCGTCGGCGGCGAGTTGGCGATGCTGCCGTCGAGGGTCATACGCCAGGCACCACGGCTGTAGGTGCCAGCGGTCAGCACGTGCGGTACGTCGTCGATCTCGAGATCGGAGACGACGATACCGAGTGGCAGGCCGGCCGAGGATGCGGTGAAATTGTCGCCGCCATCGATGCTTTCGTAGACACCGATGTCGGTGCCGACGAAGAGACGGTTGCTGTCGAGCGGGTCGATCACGACCGAGTTCGCCGGCACGTTCGGCAGGCCGGAGCCGACCGCGCTCCAGCTGGTGCCGCCGGTCGTCGAACGATACAGCCGCGAGGCGCCGAAGCCGGCCCGCGTGATGAAGACGCGTTGCGTATCGATCGGGTCCATCGCGGCGTCGGACACGCGACCTCCCGGATAGTTGCCGGTGACATTCGTGAACACCGGACTCGGGATTCCCGCATCCGGGCTGAAATGGATCTGGCTGCCCGAGGTGCCGACATAGGTTGGCGTCAGCGTGCCCAGCATGCGAGGCGTGATCACCGACACCGCGCTGTTGAGGCTCACTGAAATGGCCGTCCAGTTGTTGCCGCTGGTGCTGGCGCGATAGACCCGGTCGGAGGCGACGAACAACTGGCTGCCGGCCGTCGCCAGCGGGGTCACCCATGGGAAATTGGCCGATGCGGTCAAGCCGGTGGTCGGCATGCGCGTGAAACTGCCGGGCGAGCCGCCGTCGAACGAGCGCACGATGTACGGCAGGTTCGACGACGGATAGCTGGTCTGGAAGACGATCGACGGATTGTTCTCGTCGAAGGCGTTCATGAAGCCATCGCCGCTGGCGAAGGTGAGGTTCCAGAGCAGGCTCGTGCGCCGCCCCGACGAGCTGTTGTCCTGCGCGCCGCCGAAGACGATGTTGGCATCGTTCGGATTGACCGCGACGTCATAGAACTGCGTGATGTTGATGTTCGCGTTCATGTTGCGGTAGTTGTTGCCGCCATCATCGCTGCGCCAGATGCCGCCATCGCTGCCGATCCAGAAGCGGTCCGGATTGCTCGCCGAATAGCGCACCACATGGGTGTCCTGATGGACGGACTGGCCCGAGCCCCAGGTCGTCGTCAGTGGCGTGAAGCTGACTCCGGCGTTGGTCGAACGCGCCGCGCGGATCGTGCCGAGCAGGAGGGTGTCGGGATTGGTCGGATGCACGTTGATGGTCTGGTTGTACGAGCACTGGCCTTCGCAGGCAGCCGAGTTCTGCAGTGTCCAGCTCGCTCCGCCGTTGCCGCTGCGGTAGATCTTCGATTCCATCAGCACGTACAGGATATTGCTGTCGCCTGGCGCCATGGCCAGGCGCAGGCGCGATCCGCTGAGCGTGATGCCGGTATTCGCGGCGGCCCAGGTCGCACCACCGTCGAGCGACTTCTGCACGCCGAGACCGATCAGGCCGGCATAGACCGTTGCGCTGCCCGGCACGAACAACATGTCCTCGACGTTGTTGTTGAGCACCTTGGTCCAGCTCAGGCCCTTGTCGATCGAACGATAGACGCCCGCGCCGGACAGACCGCCACTCGCACTGCAGGTACCGGCGCCGCCGACCAGGACAACGTTGCTGTTGGTCGGCTGCACGGCGACCGCGTTGACGATCGACAGCGGCATGGCCGTCGCTGCGCTGCCGTTGCGCGCGCTCCAGCTCGCCCCGGCGTCTTCGCTCAGGTACACGCCCTGACCGAAGTAGCCGGCACAGCCGCCGCCATTCTTGTCGCCCGTACCGACCCAGACGGTTGACGGAGTGACTGGATCGAGCGTGATCGCGCCGACCGGCAGGGTTCCAACGCCGTCAAACAGTGCCGTCCAGCTCTGCCCGGCATTGGTCGTCTTCCAGACGCCGCCGGCCGCACTGCCGACATAGACCGTGTCGTCGTTGCCCGGCAGCGGCGTGATCGCGTTGACGCGCCCGGATACGCGACCCATGCTCCAGTCGATCATGTCCATCGAGGATGGGCCAAGTTCCTGCCAGACCTCGCCTTCACCGATGCGCAGCGGATCGAGCGCACTGCGCTCGCGCTTGAGCGCATCGGCGGCATCTGCACGCAGCAGCGCGGCGTCCGCGGTATCGCGCAGGCCGCGAGTCTCCTCGAACCATTGCTGGCGTTGTTCGATCTGCCAGCTTTCGTCGCCTTCGTCCTCGCCTTCGATGTCGCGCCGGTCGGCGCGCGCCGGCAGGACGGACAGGGCCGCGATTCCGGCCAGCAGGATCCAGCCCATGCGGACGCCAGTGGTTTTCACTATCACGCACTTTCCCCTTGAGATGCGAGCAGGCCCGCGACCGCGAATTGCCTGCGCAGGCTCATCGCATCGAGTGGCGTGCCGCCTTGATTGCTGCCCGGCAGAGTCGAGGCCGGTCCGATTCGGACCGGACGTTCGACCATCGAGACTATCGAAGCACGCCTCGCATGACCAGAGTCGGGAGTCATCGCCCTTGATCAGGTCGGGCGAGGCCTCGACCGACCTCGGCGATGCGTGCTTCAGCCGCCGAGTCGTTGCGCCGGGGTCAGCAGCGGCGTGACGTTACCGACCGGACGCGCCTCGGCGGCGCGCTTCTCGAGCCAGCTGAGCAGGGGCATCCAGTCCTCGCGATGGGCGCGGACCGCGGCGCTGTCGTTGTCGAACACGCTCTGGCCCAGGTCGGCCATGCCGACGTAGATCTGCGAATCGCGCACGCGGATCATCGCCGCCTCGGTCAGGCGATCAAGGGTGGCATCGAGCTGCTTCGCCGAATTTGTCCGTTCGCGCAAACGGTTTGCAACCATCGCGACACGCATGCGCCCGTTCCGCACGACGTCGAGTTTGCGCACCTTGTCGATGAAAACAAGGGTTGCGCGCAGGTCGATTGGCGAGGGCACGACCGGAATGACGAGGGCATCGGCATGGCGCGCGAACTGCTCGAACTCGTGCGGACGCAGCCCGGCCGGGGTGTCGATCAGGAGGATCTCGGTGTTCGCCGGGATGCGCAGCATCCAGCCCGGCGCGAGGCCGTAGCTCGGATCGTTGCTGGCGAAGGACTGGACCGGCGAGAGATGCGCGGCACGCTGGCTGCACCAGGCAGTCGATGAGCCCTGCGGATCGCAATCGATCAGCGTCGTGCGGCGGCCGCTGCGCGCGAAGTAGCCGGCAAGCGAGGTCGTCAGCGTGGTCTTGCCGCATCCTCCCTTGCTGTTGGCGATCAGGATCCGGAACATGTTTCCGCTCGCAGCTCAGCCGGTCAGGCGGCTTTCCGGCCCGCACTCTACGCTACCTGTGCGGCGCGGGTGTGACGCCGTTCCGCATAGGACGCCGTGCAAGCCGCTCCATGCATGACGATCCGGATAGGCGGTGGTGGCCCGCCATCGGCACAATGTACGGACTTCCACAGAGTATCCGACGATGAAATCCAGCTTGCCCGTCCTGTTGGTCTCGTTGCTGTGCGCCGCGTCGGCGCAAGCGGAAACGGCCTACTACCGCGATCCGTCCCTGCACGGCAACACCGTGGTCTTCACTGCGGAGGGCGACCTCTGGCGCGTGCCTTTGAGCGGTGGCAGCGCACAGCGTCTGACCACGCAGGCGGCACTGGAATCCCAGGCCACCCTGTCCGCGGATGGCCGGCGCATTGCTTTCGTCGCGAGCTATGACGCGAACCCCGAGGTCTATGTGATGCCGGTCGACGGCGGTGCGCCGAAGCGCCTCAGCTTCGAGGGTGGTGGCGTGCGCGTGCAGGGCTGGACACCGGCCGGCGAGGTGCTCTACGCGAGCACCGCGGTCACCGGCCCCGGCAGCAGCGTGGTCCTGCGCGCGATCAATCCCGATACCCTTGCGCAACGCACCCTGCCGTTCACCGACGCCAACCAGGCCAGTTTCGACACGGACGGCAAGACGATCTTCTTCACGCGCTTCGGACTGCACATCACCGGCGATCATGCGCGCAGCTATCAAGGTGGCGCCATGGCACAGCTCTGGCGTGCTCCGAGCGACGGTTCCGCCGAAGCGACGCGACTCGCGGCGAACGTCGACGCATCACTGCGCCGACCGCTTTGGTGGAACGGACGCCTCTACCATCTCAGTGACGAAAGCGGCAGCGACAACCTCTGGAGCATGGCCGCCGACGGCAGCGACCGCAAGGCAGTGACGAAGCACAGCGAGTTCGATGTCGCCAATCCGCAACTCGACAACGGTCGCATCGTCTACCAGTACGGAGCCGATATCCGCGTGATCGACCTGGCCAGCGGCGATGACCGGCTCGTGCCGATCGATCTGGTCAGCGATTTCGAGCAACGGCGCACGCGCTGGCTCGAGAAGCCGCTCGATTACTTCGAGGATGTCGCGCTGTCAGGCGATGGCGAGCGCGCCGTGATCACCGCGCGCGGCGCCGTCACGGTTGCCGCCACCGACGCGCGCCGACGCAGCGATATCGCAATTCCTGCTGGCGCACGTGCACGCGCGGCGGTGAGCAGCATCGATGGCAAGTCGATCTTCGCGATCAGCGATATCGGTGGCGCGGAGGAGATCTGGCGCTTTCCGGCGGACGGTTCGGGTCCGGGAGAAGCGCTGACCCACGACGCCGGTGCACGTCGCTGGCATCTTTATCCGTCGCCGGACGGCAAGTCGCTCGCCTTCGACGACAAGCGCGGGCGCCTCTCGCTGCTCGACCTCGGCACGCGTTCGGTGCGCGTGCTCGACGAGGGCCATTTTGGCGGCGACGACACCTATCCTTCGCTGAGCTGGTCGGCCGACGGCAGGCATCTCGTGGTCGCGCGGCCGAACAGCGTTGAAGGGCGCCCGCAGGTTCTGTTGCTCACGCGCGACGGATCGCGCAAGGCGATCCTGACCAGCGATCGCTACGAAAGCGGATCGGCGGTTTTTTCGCCGGACGGCAAATGGCTCTACTTCCTTTCCAATCGCGAGTTCGTCGTGACCAACGGCGCGCCGTGGGGCGATCGCAACATGGGCCCGGCGTTCGATCGCCGCACGAAGATCTACGCATTGGCCCTGCAGGCCGGCAACCGGTTCCCGTTCCAGCCGGCCGACGAGCTGGCCCCGGAGCGAGCCGGGCAAGACAAGGGCAAGGAGGCGAAAGAGGAAAAGGGTGATGGCGGCAGGAAGCAGAAACCTTCAGCGCCCTCGCAACCGGCAATCGCATGGGAAGCACTCGCTGACAGGCTCTACGCGGTGCCGGTCGACTCGGGGAACTACAGTCGTCTCGCCGTCGATGACAAGCGACTCTATTTCCTCGACCAGGATGCATCGGACGATGCCCATCCGCGGCTGAAGACGCTCGCCATCGGCAACGACGGCGAGGAGGCCGCCACGTTCGCCGAGAACATCGGCAACTATCGCCTGTCGGCCGATGGCAAGAAGCTGTTGCTGGTGAAATGGAGCGAACGCGGCGCGGGCGACATGTTCATCGTCGATGCAGCGGCCAAGGCGCCAGACAAGATCGACAAGCAGAAGCTGCGCGTTTCGGATTGGCGCCTGGCGATCGACCCGCGCGCGGAATGGCGGCAGATGTTCGTCGATGCCTGGCGCATGCATCGCGAGTTCTCGTTTGATGCAGCGATGCGCGGCAACGACTGGAATGCCGTGCGTGCACGCTATGAGCCGCTGCTGACGCGCGTCGCCGATCGCGATGAACTCGATGACCTGCTCGGCCAGATGACCGCCGAGCTGGGCATCCTGCATTCGCAGGTGCGCGGCGGCGAAAAGCGCAAGGACAACGAAGTCGCGAAGCCCGCTTCGCTCGGTGCCGATTTCCTGGCCGTCGAAGGAGGCCTCGAGATCACCCACGTCTACCGCAGCGACCGGGAACTGCCGGACGCTCTCGCGCCGCTGGCCAGGTCGGGCGTCGATGCGCGTGAAGGCGATGTGCTCACCACGATCAATGGCCGACCGGTGCGCAACCTCGGCGAACTCGCCGACGCACTGGCCAACCAGGCCGGCAAGCAGTTGCTGCTGGGCCTGCGCCGCAATGCGACCGTGCATCAGACCGTGGCCGTTGCGATCGACGGCCGCCAGGAATCGGGCCTGCGTTACGGTGACTGGGAGCAGGGCCGACGCGATCGCGTGCAGGATCGCGGCAATGGCCGGATCGGCTACCTGCACCTGCGCGCGATGGGGCCAGGCGATATCGCCGACTTCGCGCGCGAGTTCTATACCAATGTCAATCGTGACGGCCTGATCATCGATGTGCGTCGCAACAATGGCGGCAGCATCGATAGCTGGATCATCGAGAAACTGCTGCGCCGCGCGTGGGCGTACTGGACCTACCCGGACAATCCGCCGACGTTCAACATGCAGCAGACCTTCCGCGGCCATCTCGTCGTGCTGATCGACGAACGCACCTATTCCGACGGCGAGACCTTTGCCGCCGGCATCAAGGCGCTGGGACTCGGGCCGCTGGTCGGGCAACGCACTGCCGGCGCCGGCATCTGGCTGTCAGGGCGCAATCCGCTGGTCGATGGTGGTGTTGCGCGCATCGCGGAATTTGCGCAATTCAGTGTCGACAACGGTCGCTGGCTGATCGAGGGGCGCGGCGTCTCGCCCGATTTCGCGGTGGTCAACCCGCCGGTCGCCACGTTCAATGGCGGCGACGCCCAACTCGATGCGGCGCTCGGCTACCTGCAGGACGTGATCGCGAAAGAACCGGTCAAGGCAGTCAAGCCCGAAGCGATCAGTCCGCGCGGCACACCGGCCTGGGACCTGCACTGAAAGCAACGATCCGCAGGCGTCCGGCCTGCGGATCGATCGGCGCCGGGTTGC
>JAKQJM010000011.1 GCA_029561145.1 Pseudomonadota bacterium | reverse complement strand
CGCTCGCCCACGCGCATGGTCGCTGCGGGCCGCTCGACGCTCTCGCAGGCTGTTAGGATGGCCCGTGCTCAGCCTGCTCCATCGTGCCGCCGCCCGACGAATGCGCTGGAAGAATGGTCTCGGCTGGACGACCGAGCTGGCGAGCCAGCCTACGCGGGACGAGCTCGTCCAGGGCGAGTTCGACTGGCGGGTGAGCATCGCGGAGGTCGACGCCGACGCCGAGTTCTCCGCGTTCCCGGGCATCGATCGCAGCATCCTCGTGCTCGCTGGCGCGGGCATGCTGCTCGAGGTCGGTGAGCGAGCGCCCGTCGAGCTGCGCGAGCGCGGCAAGCCGCTGCGCTTCTCGGGCGACTCGCCCGCGCGCGCTAGTTTGCTCGGCGGACCCACCCGCGACTTCAACGTGATGACCCGCCGCGGCGTCTTCGATCACCTGCTCACGAGCGCGACGCTCGGCCCGCCGCTCCCGCTCGAGCGCGCCCCGGGTCGCGTGTGGTTGGTCCACGTGCTGCGCGGACACGCGGTCCTCGACTCGCTGCAGGTCGAGGCCGACGACAGCGTGCTGTGCGAGTGCGAGTCCGGCGACGCCGCGCCGCTGCTCGTGCGTGGCGCTGGCGAACTCGTGCTGGTCCAGCTCGACCGTGCGGGCTGACCTGGGCATGGCCTGGTATGTTGCGACTCGTGCTCCAGCCCCACCAGCAAGCTTTCGTCGATCTGCTCGTTCGCTACGAGGTCGTCCGCTTCGGCGAGTTCACGCTCAAGTCCGGGCGCAAGTCGCCCTACTTCGTCAACGCCGGGCAGCTCCGCACGGGCGTGGCGATCGCCGGACTCGGCCGCGCCTACGCGGCCGAGATCGAGCGGGCCAATCTTCGCTGCGAGCTCGTGTTCGGCCCGAGCTACAAGGGCGTGCCCTTGGCGGTCGCGACCGCGATCGGCCTGGCCGAGCGGGGCCGCGACATTCCCTATGGCTTCGATCGCAAGGAGGCCAAGGATCACGGCGAAGGTGGAGTCCTGGTCGGGGCTCCACTGCACGGGCGTGTCCTGATTGTCGATGACGTGATTACCGCCGGAACCGCAATTCGCGAGTCGCTTGAATTGATCCGTCATCATGGCGCGCAGCCGGTCGGCGTTCTTGTCGCACTGGACCGGCAGGAGCGAGGCAGCGGTGCTTTTTCGGCGGCTCAGGAAGTAAGCGCTGAATTCGACATCCCGGTGATCGCCATCGTCGGCTTCGGCGAGCTTCTTGCATTGACTGGCGAGCGCTCCGAATTGGCCGATGAACTGCCGCGATTGCAGGAGTATCGGCGCCTGTACGGGGTTTGACGGCGGACCCAGCGCGCGCCGGCGGTCCTCGCCTATACTCGAAATTCAGGAGTCCATTCCCATGCGCAAACCGACATTCCGTCTGATCGCCGTCCTTGTCGCCTCGCTGGCTGCCACTGCGGTCGTCGCTGCGGGTAGCGTCCGCTACAAATGGCGCGACGCCGAAGGCAACCTGCATTACACCGACAGCCTCCCGTCCGATGCGGGCGTCCGTGGCTACGATGTGATCAATGCCCAGGGCATTCTGGTCAAACGCGTGGAACCGGCCAAGACGGCCGAGGAACGCGCGGCAGCGAAGGCGGATGCTGCCGTTGCACGTGCAAACAACGATGCCGCCGAACGACAGAAACGCGACGACCGGCAACTGCTGGCGGCCAATCCGACCGAGGAGGATCTCAAGGCCAATCAGCAGCAACAGTTGGAAATGATCGACTTGCACGTCAAGAGCCTGACCACCGGGCTCGAGAGCCTCGAGCGCAGTCTGACCGACCTGCTCGGGCGTGCCGCCGAATTCGAGAGCAACGACAAGCCGGTCCCCGCCAGGTTGAGCGGCCAGATCAGCGACGTGCGGACCAAGATCGACGCCCAGCATGCGCAGTTGAATCGGCAGACCGCCGAGCGCGAAGCCACGGCCGCCGGCTTCGTCGGTGAACTTGAGCACTATCGAGCCCTGAGCGACAAGTACAAGCAGCACTGATCGCCGATCGAATCTCCCGAAACATCACGGATGCCGCCCGCGTGCGGCATCGTGGCGTCGCTGCACCAACGAAACCGTCAGAACGGCAGCGCAAGCGCGCGATCGACCGCCTGCAGCTGTTCGCGGAATACGGCCTGGATGCGCTTGAGCGCGATCTCGCTGTCGGCATCGAAGCGCAGGACCAGCACCGGTGTCGTATTCGACGCACGGACCAGGCCCCAACCGTCAGGCCAGTCGGCGCGCACACCGTCGATCGTGGTCAAACGTGCGCCTTCGAAATTCGCCTTGGCCTTGAACGCCTCGATGAACCGATAGTGTTCACCTTCATGCAGTTCGATCTTGAGCTCCGGCGTCGACACGCCCTTTGGCAATGAAGCAAAGATCGCCTCCGGCGAGCGCCCCTCGGGATCGCCGGCGACGATCTCAAGCAACCGCGCCGCGGCATACACCGCATCGTCGAATCCGTACCAACGTTCGGCGAAAAAGAAATGACCGCTCATTTCACCGGCAAGTTGCGCGCCGGTTTCACGCATCTTCGCCTTGATCAGGGAGTGGCCGGTCCGCCACATGATCGGGCTGCCGCCGTGCTGCAGGATCAACGGTTGCAGGTGGCCGGTGCATTTGACGTCATAGATGATCGTCGCGCCCGGGTTGCGGCTCAGCACATCGATCGCGAACAGCATCAGCAGGCGGTCCGGATAGATCACTTCGCCGGTCCGTGTGACCACGCCGAGGCGATCGCCATCGCCATCAAAGGCGAGGCCGATGTCGGCGCCGGTCTGCTTGACCGACAGGATCAGGTCCTGGAGATTGTGCGGGTCGGATGGATCCGGATGATGGTTCGGGAACTCCCCGTCAACATCGCAGTAAAGCTCATGGACATCGCAGCCGATCCCGGCGAGCACGGCCGGTGCGATCGCGCCGGCCACGCCATTGCCGCAGTCGATGACAACCTTGAGCTTGGTCTCGACCTGGATGTCGTCGGTGATCCGGTTGATGTAATCGTCGTTGAGCGACATCACCTGCAATCCACCCGAGCCGCTGCTCAGGCGGTCTTCGGCGATTCGCCCATAGAGATCCTGGATCGCGCCTTCAGACAGGGTCTCCCCGCCCAGCACGATCTTGAACCCGTTGTAGTCCGGCGGATTGTGGCTGCCGGTCACCGACACGCAGGAGCCGGTCTGCAACTGATAGGCCGCGAAGTAGGTCAGCGGCGTAGCCGCCAGGCCGATATCGATCACGTCACAACCCGCCGCACGCAAACCGTCAATGAGTGCGGCCGACAGATCCGGACCGGAAAGTCGACCGTCGCGCCCGACGACGATTTCGCGAAGTCCGCGTTCCTGCGCTTCGCTGCCGATCGCGCGACCGATCTGGCGGGCGATGTCGTTGGTCAGGGTCTGACCGAGCACGCCGCGAATATCGTAGGCGCGAAAAATGCTGCGGTTGATGCTGACCTTTCGCTCCGGTAGCTTCGGTTTCGATGGTTCGGCCTTGCCGTGCTTTGGTGCGACCGGCGCGGCGACCGCTGCTGCGGCTTGTTGTTCGATGGCCTGGGCCAAGGTGATTTCCTCTGTGCTGGATCTTTTTCCGGGGCGGAACGCATTGGCAGCGCCTTGCATTCCGACCTGTCGCAGCCACAGCGCAACGAAGCCACCCAACAGGCAAAGCAGGGTGACCGGAACGAGGGCCCACAAGTTGCGCGTAACCAGGATCTGGTTGTCGGGGTCGGCGATCGCGAGGCGCAAGCGTGATCCAGCGATCGGCTCGCCCAGATCGCCGATCGAACTGCCATGCGAATTTCCCGAGCTTGCGATCTGCGTATCCCCGCGGCCATCACCCTGGCGAAGGTCGATGCGCGCACCACCGCGGGCGACGCGTCCGAGGATATCGATGATCACGCGTGATGGCAGCGACAACGACGCATAGGCGACCGGTTTCCCCGCACTCACGACCGGCTGGACGAGAACCAGGAGCTGCTGGTTGCCTGGACCGCCGTGCACCTGCGCCGGTGCCGGCGCCATGCCCATCTGGGCCTGCATGAGCATTTGCGCACGCCAGTAGCCGAAGGTCTTCAGGTCCTGTCCGCGCACTTCCGGCAGTTCAGCCGTGTAGAACGTCGATTCGACAACTTCGGGCCACTGCGCCTTGACCGCTTCGGCAGCGGCCGCCAGACCTTGCGGATCGGCACTGCCGAGTGCATCGAGCACGACCGGCGACTGCACGATCTCGGTCGCTTGCTGGTTCAGTTGCTGGATTTTCGCGCCGATATCACTCACGGCGCGCTTGCGGGCGGCCTGCGCCGCCTCGAAGCTGTCGCTTTCGCTATAGACCAGCGAGCATTGCCAGATCAGGAAGAAGCCGAGCAGCATCAGGATTGTCGCAATCGCGAGCGGTAGCAGCGTCTTCAACCGGCCAAGCACGACCGTCATGATCGCGGCAAAGCGCGAATTCGCACGCCGGGGTGCGCCCGCAGGCTGGTTCGCTTCTGCCATTCCTTTTACCCCTGCCGGCCCACCGTTGACCCTCGACCCGGTAGCCTATCAAGGCGTCCCGCCGCATGCAGCAATCCCGTCACATCTTTTCGGTATTCGTCCTGCGACATGCGGTCCGCTCAATGACGACCCGAACTCCCGAACCCACCACTGCCGCGCTGGCTCGGATCGAACGCCTCGACTATTTCGAAGCGCGCTCGCACGACCGGCATGAAAACGAGCTGGGCGATGCGTTCGCCCGGATTGATCGTGAATGGTTCGCTTGCACGATTGAGGCAGGAGATCATCAACGGGCCCTGGTAATCCGCGTCGATCAGTCCGACCCCATTGCCGAGGACGATACCGTGCTTGTGGCCCAGACCCGAGCGCGGCAGGACGATTGCACAGAGTGACGGATCGCCGATGTGTATCGCCATGCCGCTCGGGATCAACATCGAGACCCCGGTCGCCAGTACCAGTGGCGCATCGACCATCGCGCGCAGGTCCAGGCCTGCGGACGCCAGCGTCGCGTAGTCAGGCAGCGGGAAATCGCGGCCGAGTCGCGGGTCGAGGATTTTCAGCGCGATCGGCACGCTCATGGTGCGGCGGGTCCAGCTGATCCAGCGGCATAGCGCCGTGCAATCCGATCCACCAACGTGCGTGCCAGACTGCGTTTGTCGGCCTGACCGAGTTCCTCGCGGCCACCAGCCCAAAGCAGGAGCAGCGCATTTTCATCGCGCTCGAAACCCAAGGTGGTGCTGACCCGGTTCGCCGCGATCATGTCGAGTCCCTTGCGCTCGAGCTTGTCGCGCGCCTGATGCTCGAGATCGTCGGTTTCGGCGGCGAAGCCGACCAGGAACGGCCGGCCGACCAGGCCCGACACCTCGGCAAGAATGTCCGGGTTCTGGATCAGTTCCAGGGCGAGCGGCTGGCCGCTCTTCTTCAATTTCGAGGGCGAGATCGATTGCGGACGGTAGTCACCGACTGCAGCGGCCGAGATGAAGATGTCGTGCTCCGGTGCGGCGCCGATGATCGCATCGCGCATCTGCCGCGCGCTGCGGACATCGATGCGCGCGGCGCCGGCTGGTGTCGGCAAGTCGACCGGGCCTGCCACCAGGAGCACCCGGGCGCCCGCTTCGATGGCCGCCGCGGCAACGGCAAATCCCATCCGGCCGGAGCTTCGATTGCCGATATAACGCACCGGATCGATGTCTTCGTAGGTCGGTCCGGCACTGACCAGGACGCGAACCCCGGCGAACGGGCGTGGCCCACGCTCCGCGGCGAGCATTTCGATGATCTCGGCAGGCTCAAGCAGGCGCCCGTCCCCCACGTCGCCGCAGGCCTGGCTGCCGCTGGCCGGGCCGAGGATGCGCACCCCGCGTTGCCGCAGCGTCTCGAGATTTGCCTGCACGGCCGCATGCGCCCACATCTGCTGATTCATTGCCGGCGCAACTGCGAGCGGCGCCTTGCTCGCCAGGACGAGGGTTCCCAGCAGGTCCTCCGCGCGTCCCGCTGCGAGTTGTGCAAGTACGTCGGCCGAAGCCGGCGCGATCAGCACCAGATCGGCCCAGCGCGCCAGTTCGATGTGACCCATCGCCGCCTCGGCGGATTCATCCCAGAGACTCGTGCGTACCGGATGGCCGGAAAGCGCCTGGAAGGTCAATGCGCCGACAAAGCGCGTCGCGTTCTCGGTCATGACGACGCGCACATCCGCGCCTGCATCGCGCAAGCGCCGGACCAGGTCAGCCGACTTGTAAGCGGCGATCCCGCCAGTGACACCGAGCAGGACACGCAAACCTTGCAACGGAACATCACTCATGTAGGAGATTTCTGACATCACGAGGAGGCGCAAGCTTACCCAAATTCAAGCGCCGCGCCGCTGCCGGTACGCCGTCGCGCTGCATAAAGTACCGATATCGCACTTCGGCAGCTGAAATGACTATCCGGGACTGGCCAGACACCGAGCGACCGCGCGAGAAGCTGCGTCACCGCGGCGCCGGCAACCTGTCCGACGCGGAGCTGCTGGCGGTCTTCATCGGCTCAGGGCATCGCGGCGCCAGCGCGGTCGACGTGGGGCGCGACCTGCTCGTCCGCGCCGGCGGCCTGAAGGCACTGCTGCATGCGCCACAGAAGGATTCCGGGCTGGGCCCGGTGGCTTGGTGCCGGACCCAGGCAGCACTCGAGATCGGCCGACGCTATCTGGATTCCGAATTGCGCGCATCGACCGCGTTGACCGATCCCGACGCCAGCGCGCGCTACCTGAAATCGCGTCTTGCCGCCTACCCCTATGAAGTCTTTGCCTGTCTCTTTCTCGACAATCGCCACCGCGTGATCGCATTCGAGGAACTGTTCCGCGGCACGATCGACGGTGCCAGCGTGCACCCACGCGAGGTCGTGCGCCATTGCCTTGCACACAACGCCGCCGCCGTCATCTTCGCCCACAACCATCCGTCCGGCGTGTCCGAGCCCAGCGCGGCCGACCGCGCGATCACCGTGCGCCTTCGCGATGCGCTCGCACTCGTCGACATTCGTGTTCTCGACCATTTCGTGATCGGCGAAGGGGCCCCCACGTCACTTGCTCGACGCGGCTGGATCTGAGCCTCCGCGGATGGATGCCGGCATGCCGGCCACGTTCTATACTCGGAGCCACAGCGGTCAGGAGGCGGTGGCACGACGTGATATTCGGGTTTCCACGAAACTTTGCAGCGGACCAGACCGAGTTGGAACTGCCCGATGTTGCAGCGGCACGCAGGCTGGCCGGAGAGCGTCTGCAGGCGCTCGACCAGGCACTTGCCGAGCGTCACGCACAACTTGCTCCGCTGCTGTCGACACAGGCCGACGCCGATGTCCTGCTTGAACGCTGCGCCGATGCCATCCGGATCGCTTACGTTCGCCTGGCCCGTCGTCACGGCAGTCTCAGCGACGATTTCCATGCCTACCACAACGAGGAACATATCCTCGACATCCTGCGTGATCGGATCAGTCGCCTGATCGCAATCCACGGCGTGCTCGCCCTCGGTTTGCGCGACTGGTGCGTGCTCCATCTTTTCGCCGGCTGCCACGACCTCCGCCAACGCGAGGAGTCGATGTACGAAGCCGGGGTCGGGTCCAACGAGCGGGCCAGCATCGAGGAGACCTTCCGCCTGCTCGACCACACCGGATTTTCCCGCGATGCCGATGCCGACATCTACCAGGCGCTCGAGCTGACCATCGCCGGCAGCACGTTCGACGCACGGCCACCTCCGGGTGGCGCCGCCTTCAATGCGGCCGAACTTGTCCAGTCAGGTGGTGCACTGGCTGCAAAGCTCGCCCGCAAGCTCGACAAGCATCGACCTGGCTGGCGCGACGATGCCGGTCTCCTGCATGCGCACGACCTGGCCCTGATCGCTGCCGATCTCGATACCGCCAATGTCGCCGAACCGTTCGCGCGATTTGCCACGAGCGCCGAAAACCTTTGCCTGGAACGCGAGATGCTGTGTCGTCGCGATCTCGAAACGCCGGAAAGCGCCCAGCCCGTTCTCGGCTTCCTGACCGACGGCCAGGACCGCTTCTTTTTCGACCTGCATCGCTTCAATTCGGAACTGGGACGGCAAGCATTCGGCGCGGCGAAGGATGCCAATGCCTCGCGCCTGAAATCGCTGAGCCTCGGCCTGCGTGCGCGAATCGCGATGCATGGCAGGCCCGAAAGCGGTCGCCAGGTACTCAAGGCCTACTGCGAAACAGTCGCTGGACTGGTCTGATCAAGCATCCTGCCGCGCAGCGGCAGCAAAAACCATGCACATTGCGGACACCACCGATCGTATCCGCACGTGATCCGCGCACGCCGCCAAGCGTGTTGAGGCTTCGTGATATAAATCAACGACTTACGATGCCGCCATCATGCGAAGATGCCAGCAAGTCCTTGATTTTTCTCGCCGCATACGCGCCGCGGGAGCCTGTTTCCCACACAGTTATCCACAAGGGCGGCGCTACGCCGTTTGCGCTGCCGGCGCAAGCATCGGGCTGGATCGCGCGCCAATCCTGACCATCGGAATCGGCCAGGCGGATCACCGCATTGCCCGGTCAGTTGTCGATAGCGCGCTGGCCCGATGCATCAAGCTGCAGAGGCGGTTTGACCACCCACGTTTCGGGAAACAACGCGCGCACCCTACAATGGACCACCCGCTTCCAACCGAATCCCGCCGTGAAAGACGCCTTGCGCGAGCTGATCCATGGAGCGCTCGCAACCCTGCGTGCGCAACAAACCCTGCCTGACGCCCCGGCGCCGGCTTTCGTCGTCGAGCGTACGCGCAATCGCGCCCATGGCGATTTCGCCTGCAACGTTGCGCTGACCCTGGCCAAGCAGGCCGGAAGCAAGCCGCGCGACATCGCCATCGCGATTGCCGCAGCGATCAATGATCCGCGCGTCGAGCGCATCGAGATCGCCGGTCCGGGCTTCATCAATTTCTTCCTCGGCGCTGCGGCGATGCATGCCGAAGTCGCAACGATCATCAACAAGGGCAGCAACTACGGTCGCAATGCCAGCGGCAATGGTCGCAAGGTGCAGATCGAGTTCGTGTCGGCGAATCCGACCGGGCCGCTGCATGTCGGCCACGGTCGCGGAGCGGCGGTCGGCGACAGTCTTGCCCGGGTGCTCGACGCCAATGGCTGGGCGGCGACGCGCGAGTTCTATTACAACGATGCCGGCGCGCAGATCGAGAATCTCGCCCTGTCCGTGCAGTCGCGCGGCAAGGGCATCGAGCCCGATCACGCGGACTGGCCCAGCGACGGCTACCGAGGCGACTACATCAAGGATGTCGCTCGCGATTTCCTTGCCGGTGAAACCGTGCACGCCGATGGCCGCGACATCAGCGCCAGCGGCAAGATCGATGATCTCGATTCGATCCGGCGCTTCGCCGTGGCCTGGTTGCGCCGTGAGCAGGACCTCGACCTGCGCGCATTCGGCGTCGAATTCGATGTCTATTTCCTCGAATCCTCGCTGTACAGCGAAGGCAAGGTCGAGCACACGGTGAAGGAGCTGGTCGCGGCGGGTCACACCTACGAACAGGACGGTGCGTTGTGGCTGAAGACCACCGACTTCGGCGATGACAAGGATCGGGTCATGCGCAAGTCCGAGGGTGGCTACACCTATTTCGTGCCCGACGTGGCCTACCACGAGGGCAAGTGGAGGCGCGGCTTCGAACGCGTCATCAACGAGCAGGGCGCCGATCACCACTCAACGGTCAATCGGGTGCGTGCCGGCCTGCAGGCGCTCGATATCGGCATTCCCAAGGGCTGGCCCGAATACGTGCTGCACCAGATGGTCACGGTGATGCGCGGAAACGAGGAAGTGAAACTGTCCAAGCGCGCAGGCAGTTACGTTACCTTGCGCGACCTCATCGACGAGGTCGGCCGCGATGCGACGCGCTACTTCCTCGTCGCGCGCAAGACCGATTCCCAGCTTGTCTTCGACATCGATCTGGCTCGTGCCCAGACCAACGACAACCCGGTCTACTACATCCAGTACGCGCATGCCCGCGTCTGCAGCGTTCACCGCCAGCTCGCCGAGCGCGGCATCACGACAGATAGCGCGGCTGGCCTCGGCGCATTGGCGCGTCTCGACAGCGAGCAGGAGCGCGCCCTGATGAGCGAGCTGTCGCGTTATCCCGAGGTGGTCGAAGCGGCCGCCGCGAATCTCGATCCGCAGCTGGTCGCACAATACCTGCGCGAGCTCGCCGCGGCATTCCACGCCTACTACAACGCTCACCAGTTCATCGTCGACGATGCGGTCATGCGCGACGCGCGTGTCGTGCTGGCCGATGCAGCACGCGTCGTGCTTGCCAACGGACTCGACCTGCTCGGCGTTTCCGCGCCGCAAAGCATGTGACCCTCACCCACTCGAACCTCTGCGCGACGATGGGCTCGTCGCCCACGACCCGACTCCAGGAGACCCGATAATGGCTTCACGTTCACGCAAACAGGCCACTCGCGGCGGATCGCGCCCGGCTGTGCCGGCCTGGATTTGGCTCGGGGTTGGCGTCCTGCTCGGACTCATCGTGGCAATGGTCTTCCTCGGCAGCGATTGGGCACCCATGCTGCGCAAGAAAACCGGACCGCAGCCGAATCCAGAGGCTGTTGCGCCGCGCGAGACCGATCCGCCGCTCGTCGAAGCCAAGGACAAACCGCGCAAGAACTACGATTTCTACTCGGTATTGCCGGAAATGGAAGTCGTCATTCCCGACGCCGAAATCTCCGCCAAGGCCCGCGCCGAAGCAGCCCAGGCCCCCGCCAACAGCGCGACGCCGCCGGTATCGGTCGATGCGCGCTACTTGCTGCAGGTCGGCTCCTACCCATCAGCGAAAGCGGCTGACGAGGTCAAGGCCAAGCTCGCCATCCTCGGCTTCGTTGCCCAGGTCTATCCGGTGACGATCAACGGCAAGACCTGGAACCGGGTCCGGCTCGGGCCCTATGCGAGTGCAAGCGACCTCGAGACCGCGAAGGCATCGTTGTCGGACAACGGCTTCAATGCGATCGCCCTGAAGGAAGAAGGCGGCCACTGATCCGGGTCCGGCACTTGGCGGGTCGTCGCCGCTCTCGAACCGACACGCGGATCAGCGTTCCGATCGGACCCGCCAGGCGGGGCGCGTCACCCGCGCCCTGTTGTTCCCGCCCTCGCCATTCCGGATCAGGGATTTCACCCGGCGAGCCGGTCAGTCGTCAAAACCATCGTCGAAGATGAAGTCCGAAACCAGCTTGTTGACCACGCCGTTCGACTGCGCGAGGTAGAGGTTTCCGTATTCGTCCTCACCGTATCCGTATGGAGCGCCGACGGTCAGGTTGGTGTTCTTGATGCCCGACGGGGACCAGTCCGTTTGCGCTGCGCCGGCGGTCGCATACCAAAGCGCACCCACGCAGGAATCGCCGTAGAAATAAGTGCCGCGAAGGCGCATTGACGGTCCGCGGTAGACATAACCGCCGGAGACCGCACATCCGAACGAGTGGCTGTATTCGATCACTGGCGCGACCGTGGCCGTGGTTGCAGGACAGGTGGTTCCGGAACCCGCGGTGTCGAAGTAGTGACGACCCTCGCAGCGACTCCAGCCGTGATCGCTGCCACCCGTTCCGGCGGCTTGCACGGTCACTTCCTCATAGCTGCCCTGACCGACATCGCCGATGATCAGATCGCCGGTCAGGCGGTCGAAGCTGAATCGCCACGGATTGCGGAAACCATGCAGGAAGATTTCATCGCAGGTGTTGTTCGTGCCGACGTGCGGATTGCTCGGCGGGATTGCGTACTGGGCAGGACTGATGCCCGACGAGGCGCACATGTCGGCAGTCACCGCGCCGCCACGCGTGTCGACATCAACGCGCAGCATCTTGCCGAGCAGGTAGTACTGGGTACCGGACGTGTCGCCACAGGCGCTGCCCGTAGTCGCCGGCTTCTTCCACAGACATTCGGCAAAGTGGTACGGATTGTTCTGCGCGCCGCTGTCGCCCATCGAATAGTAGAGATAGCCGTCCGGACCGAAATGGATGTCACCGCCGTTGTGGTTGCCGGCGAGGTCCGGCACGCGCAAGACGAGCGTCCCCGAGGGGTTGGCCACATCGGAAGCGAGCGAGGGAACCGTGTAGCGCGCGATAGCCTGGTCCGGCGTGGTGCCGAGACGCGGATCGGCGCTGGGACGCGTGAATGCGATGTAGAACTCGTCGTTGTGCGGCAGGCCGATCTTGCCGAAGTTTGGATGGAACGCGAGTCCCAGCAAGCCGCTTTCGCTGTTGGTCGTGACCGGAACCGTGAGGAACGGCGTGCCGAGCGCGACGCCGTTCTTGACGATCCTGATCAGCCCGTTCTTCTGCACGATGAAGATCCGTCCGCTGCCATCGTTGGGCGCGCGCACGGCGACAGGTTCGGAGTAGCTGCCCGGAACGGCGGAAACCGAAAGTCCGGGGATGGTCTGTGCGGTCGCTGCGGCACCTGCAAACAGGAATGCCAGGGTCACGAGATGTCGGGGAAATCGCATGGACAAAACCTCCAGGGGGAATGGCGAGTGTCGCGTGGGGAAGCGCGCCATGCCACCGCGCGCGCGTGGCATTGTGATCGATTCGCCACAAGCAGAGTCGGCCCGCAGCCTATCCCTGCGCGTGTAAACAAGGCGTTAGGCCAATCTCAGCGTGTCGCAACGGCCCGCTTCAGGCGGATCAGGGCCGAAATATCGTCGTCGGCATGCCCCTGCGCCATCAGGACCGCATAGTCGGCCAGCGATTTCTCGATGCCACTGCGATCGGTGCCTGCATCGCGGGCCAATTCCCGGACGATCTTGAGGTCCTTGTGCAGCAGGCCGAGCTTGAAACCGACCTGGAACTCGTCGCGCAGCATCGTCGCGCCGCGCTTGTCGAGAAACCAGTTGCCTGCCGCACCGGCAAGCAGTGTCGGGATCAGACTGTCGGCATCAAGGCCGAGCGCCTCACCGAGCGCGAGACCTTCGCAGACCGCCTGGGCAATCCCGGCGACGAGCACCTGGTTGACGGCCTTGGTGTTCTGGCCGGCGCCGATTCCGCCCATGTGACTGATCTTCGCGGCATAGCATTCGAGCACGGGTCGCGCCCGTTCGAGCGCCGACGCATCGCCGCCGACCATGATCGACAGCTTGCCGTTGCGGGCTCCCTCGACGCCACCGGAAACCGGCGCATCAATGAACTCGCCACCCGCCACGCGCATGCGCTCGCATGCCTGGACTGCAGTCACCGAGGAGACTGTCGAATGATCGATGACGATCGTTCCTGGCTGTGCGTTCGTGGCAATCACTTCGACATTGGCCAGCACGTGCGCATCCGCCGGCACGCACAAGGCGATCACGTTGCAGCGCGCGGCCAGCTCGGCCAGACTCGCCGGTTCGTCGAGACCGAGTTCGACGGCGACCGCCCGGGTGTTCGCCGGCGTACGTGTCCAGGCCGACGCGAGCAGCCCGGCGCGGGAAAGATGGCCGGCCATCGGCCGTCCCATCGCGCCGAGCCCGACGAAGCCGGCCTTGATGTCGCTCATTCCGCAGTCTCCGCAAGATAGGTGTAGGCGGTCAGGCCGGCTTCGAGCGTATCGGCCAGTGCGATAGCCTCATCGCCGGCAATGCCGGCTGCGACGATCTTGGCGCGATACTCTTCGCGCAACGCCGAAAGGTCGTAGCCGACATAGTCGAGCATGAGATCGGTGCTGTCGCCGCGGCGCTGATGGCTGATTTCATAGCCATCGCCGGTGAGTTTGACGCTGATCGCATCGGTGTCGCCGAAGAGGTTGTGGATGTCGCCGAGCGTCTCCTGGTACGCACCCACCATGAACAGGCCGAGCAGATAGGTTTCGCCGTGCACCGGGGCATGCAGGGGCAGGCTGACATCGACGCCGTCGGCGTCGACGTAGTGATCGATGCGGCCATCCGAATCGCAGGTCAGATCGGCGATCACGCCACGCCGATCCGGTTCCCGATCGAGGCCGCGGATCGGCACGATCGGAAATACCTGATCGATTGCCCAGATGTCGGGCGCCGACTCGAACACCGAGAAGTTGACGAAATACTTGTCGACCAGGGTCTCATTGAGCTCGTCGAGCACCTGGCGGTGCGATCGCTCGTCAGGCTTCAGGCGCGCGCGCACGGCGTTGACGATCGCGTAATACAGATCATCGAGCTGCGCGCGATCGGCGAGCGAGAGCTGGCCGAGCGCATACAGCGACTGGCCCTCGGCAAGATGGTACTGCGCCTCGTGATAGAGCTCGGTCGGCGGGCGCACGTCGATTTCGGCATGGACTTCACGCAGCCGGCGCAGCACGGCTGGTTCGTCCGCACGCGCCTCGGGCACGGCGCCGCGCGGGGATTCCTCGATCTCGCTGACATTGACCACGAGCACGGCATGATGTGCAGTCAGTGCGCGACCGGATTCGGTCAACACATGCGGATGCGGCAACTTGTATTCGGCGCAGGCTTCGGCCAGCGCGCCGACGACGCTCGAGGCATATTGATCGAGCCCGTAGTTGATCGAACATTCCGAGCGCGAACGCGTGCCTTCGTAATCGACGCCGAGACCGCCGCCGACATCCATGTAGCGAATCGGCAATCCGAGCTGCGAAAGTTCGACGAAATAGCGCACGGCTTCGCGCATGCCGCGCGCAATGTCGCGCACATTCGACATCTGCGATCCCATGTGGAAATGCAGCAGCTTGAGCGCATGCGAAAGCCCGGCCGCCTTGAGTTGCTCGATCAGGGTCAGCAACTGGCGCGGGGTGAGACCGAACTTGGCCTTGTCACCGCCCGAGTTCTGCCACTTGCCGGCACCGAGGCTCTTCAGGCGCATGCGCACACCGAGCAGCGGCTCGACGCCGAGCGATTTCGCCTCTTCGATCACATAGCGCAACTCCGAGGGCTTCTCGATGACGATGAAGATCTCGAGGCCAAGCTTGCGTCCGATCAGCGCAAGACGGATGTATTCGCGATCCTTGTAACCATTGCAGATGACCACGCTGCCACGACGCGCGAGCGCGAGTACCGCCATCAGCTCGGGCTTCGATCCGGCTTCGAGACCAAAACCATCGCCGCCGGCGGAAGCGAGTTCGCCGGCTACGTTTTTCTGCTGGTTGACCTTGATCGGATAGATCGAGGTGTAGCCCCCTGCATAATCCCAATCGGCCATCACCTTGGCGAACGCCGCCTGCAGCCGCGCTCGCCGATCGTTGAGGATGTCGCCGAATCGCACCAGCAATGGCATTCGCGATCCGAGTGCGCGGGCTGCTTCGACGACGGCAGGCAGACTCACGGCGGGGCCGTCCGCCGCGCGTGGCTTGACCATAATGGCGCCGTCAACGCCGACATCGAAATAGCCTTCGCCCCAGTTCGCAATCGCATAGGTGTGGCGGGCGTCGTCTGTAGTCCAGGATTTGCTCATGATTTCCTCCGGAAGGCAGCGACGTCGCAGCGGCAGGCCTGGACGCAAGTACCCCGACCATCGGAAGCCTCGCATGCCGCGGGATCGATCGGGGCGCGCATTGTAACCATTGCTTTCGCGCCACTGGGCCATGCCACAGGGCCGGAATGTCAATCATCTATGACAGCGCCGCGCCGACGGCGCGCAAATCCAGGCAACCGGCTACAATTCGGCAGCCACCGTTTCCGCCTTCGACCAGGCGCACGCAGCCAACCAAATCAAGGAAGTCCGTATGTCCACGCCCGAGCAAAGCTGGTTCACTGAAGCCCACGAATCGTCGGGCTCGTCCATCGGCTTTCGCACCCATGCGCGCCTGCACGCCGAACAGACCCCGTTCCAGTCGATCGAGATCTACGACTCGACCGACTGGGGCAAGCTCATGGTCATTGACGGCTGCATGATGCTGACCACGCGCGACAACTTCTTCTATCACGAGATGATGTCGCATCCGGCCCTGTTCACCCATCCGCGCGCCAAGCGCGTCGTCATCATCGGCGGCGGCGATTGCGGCACGTTGCGCGAAGTGTTGCGCCACGAAGTGGTCGAACACGCGGTGCAGGTCGAGATCGACGAGCGCGTGACGCGCCTGGCCGAACAGTATTTCCCCGAACTCTGTGAGGCGAACAGCGATCCGCGCGCGCAATTGTTGTTCGATGACGGCATCAAGTACATGGCCGACTGCGAGCCGGAATCGGTCGACATGGTCATTGTCGATTCGACCGACCCGGTGGGTCCGGCCGAAGGCCTGTTCAACGCGGCGTTCTATTCGAGCTGCTTCAAGGCATTGCGCAGTGGCGGCATCTTCGTCCAGCAGAGCGAATCGCCGCTGGCCCATCTCGGCTTGATCAAGTCGATGCGCTCGGCGATGCGCACGGCGGGTTTCCAGGCCGTTCGTACCCTGACCTTCCCGCAGCCGTGCTATCCGACCGGCTGGTGGAGCGCGACCCTCGCGCGCAAGGGCGCCGATCTCTCCGATTTCCGTGAGCGCGGCGCCCAGACCAAGCGTTTCCACACGCGCTATTACAACGCCGAGATCCACAAGTCGGCGCTGTCGATGCCCGAGTTCATGCGCGAGGAACTCGGCGAGTAGCGCGCCCGACGGGAATGCGAGGATGAACTGGCGTGGCTGGCTCAGCCTGTTGATCGCCATGACGCCAGTGACGGCAGGCGCGCAATCCTGGCCGACAGTCAATTTCCGTCACACGTTTCCGATCGGCAACCGGGACCAGCCGACCCAGATCCGGTTTGCCCATGATGGCCGGGTCTTCGTCGCCGAGAAGACCGGCAGGATCTGGATGTACCGGAACCTGCTCGATGGCGTGCCCGAGCAGATCGCCAACCTCGGTGCGATCGTCCACCAGTATCAGGATCGCGGCCTGCTCGGCCTCGAACTGGATCCGCGCTTTCCCGAGCGGCCCTACTTCTACGTGCTGTACTCGTTCAACGGCGGCCTGTTCAACGACCTGCCCCCGCGCTGGCCGGCAAGCGATTGCCCGAATCCGACCGCGGACTTCGCCGGTTGCGTGATCAGCGGTCGCCTCTCGCGCCTGACCCTCAGCGGAAACCTCGCAACCGACGAACAGGTGCTGATCGAGGACTGGTACCAGCAGTATCCGAGCCATTCGATCGGCACGCTGCGCTTCGGCGCCGATGGCTATCTGTATGTCGGCGGCGGCGATGGCGCGGCCTTTGTCCACGCCGATTGGGGTCAGATCGGCAACCCGGACTGGCCGGATCTGCGCTCGCCAGCAAACCAGGGGGGCGCCTTGCGCGCGCAAGGACTCGAAGTCGAGGATCAATACACCGGCCAGGTCTGGCTCAACGGCACGATCGCGCGGGTCGATCCGGACAGCGGCCGCGGTGCGCCGGGGAATCCCCTGGCCGATATCGAAGGCGCTTCGGACAATGCGCGCCGCATTCTCGCCTACGGCCTGCGCAATCCGTATCGCTTCACGATGCGCCCGGGTACCTCCGAGATATGGATCGGCGACGTGGGCTGGCGCAGTTGGGAGGAGATCAACCTGATCCCGGATGCAACAACGTCGCCGGGACTTCGAAATTTCGGCTGGCCGTGTTTCGAGAACCACGCGCATGTCAGCGAATACACCGCACGCCCGTTGTGCGCGGCTCTCTACGCGAATGCTGACAGCGGCGGCCGCACACCGGTTTCAGCGCCGTTCTACGCGTACCAGCACACCAGCAACGAGGCAATTTCGGGAATTGTCTTCTACGCTGGTGAAACCTGGCCGAGCGCATACCACAACGCGCTGTTCTTCGCCGATTACATCCACAACAGCATCCGCGTGATCAAGGACACCGATCAGGACGGCATTCCCGATCCAGTCACCGACAGCAGCGCCGAGCTGTTCGGGCAAGGCAATCTCGGCCTGGTCGATCTGACTACCGGACCCGGCGACGACGTGTTCTTCGTCGATATCAACAACGGCCGCATCGGTCGCATTTCCTGGGACACGAATCCCGCGCAGCGAAATCTTGCGCCCTCCGCGGCGATCGCCGTCGAAGCCGGCTCGACCGCGGACGGACCGCCGCGCGCGATCACGTTCAGCGCGGACAACAGCATTGATCCCGAAGCGGGCGTGCTGGGTTATGCCTGGGATCTCGACGGCGATGGAGACTTCGACGATGCCAGCGCAAGCACGGCCAGCGCGACCTATGCAGCCGGCACGGCGCAACCTGTGCAGGTCAAGGTCGGTGTGCGTGTCATTGATCCCGTCGGCGCGAGGGATACGGCTTACATGGCGATCGTCGTCCTGCGCGATGCCCTGTTCAGCGACGGCTTCGATCCCGCAACGATGCAAGCTGCGGCCAGCTATTGATTCAGCACAAGAATGCCGCGCGCCGCGCTTCACTCCTTCTCCACACCGGCGGGCGAAAACGGAAAGCAAGGGGCTTTGCTGTTCCTTCTCCCGCCGATGGAAAAAGAAGCGAGGAATTTGTTTCGACTTGAATCGGGAACCAGCGGTCGAGAACCAAGTCTCGAACGGTGGTTTAGGGACTTTGAGGGTCTCGCATACTCTGCGTCATCGCTGATCAAAGCAGGCTCAGCACACCGGCGATGGTTGCGGTCATTAAGGTGTCCGGCGAGCCGTGCCCATGGGATCAGTCGAACCCCGTCGCGAAGATGCCATCGGCAAAACTTCCCGTCACCTTGCTCACGGCCCAAGTCGAGGGCGAACGGCTATCCATTCCGCTCACGAACAGATTGTGATCGGGCGCCTCGATCATCGAGACCGGAAAACCCGACATATCAGAGAACGGTTCACGGACTCCGCTCACGGTCTGCCAGATCAAGCTGCCGTTCAATGGCGACAATTTCGCAAGCATGTCGTTGCCATACTCGTCGCCCCCCACGGCGAAGACATTGTCGTCATAGGAATGGGAGAGTTTCGAAACCAGCTCCGGATGGCCTTCGTCATTGAGGATCGGAATCAATGTCGTCCATAGCGCCGTCCCGTTCGCAGGATTGATTCGCGAGATGGCGCGCTGACCGTTCTGCGTTCCGCCAATCAAAAGCTGGTCTTGCGCATCGACGATCATCGACCAGGCTTGGTGAGGCAATGCCTTCTGCCAGAGAATGACGCCGGTCGCGCCACCGATCCGCCATGCGAAGCCGTGATTTGCCGCAATGACATCGCCATTGGCTGCCGACAACAGGGCGATAGGTCCGGAACCATCGCTGTTCTGGAGCCTGCGCAGCCAAAGCATCTCGCCATTCGTGTTGTTGAATCGGGCAACTTGCGAGCCAAACACGCTGGATGATGCCCGGAACCGGGTCATGGCAAGAACTGATCCGCCTTGGCCGGGTGCGAGGCGGGATTCTCCGATATCCCCTTCCACGCTGTCGGGAATTGCGGTACTCCAGACCGGACTGCCGTCCGACGCCGAGTACTTGGCAACACGGTTCGGCAAGCCGGACTCCGCTTCGACATGACCGAGCAAGACCACGATCGTTCCGTCAGAGCCAGAAATGGCATCGAGGGCCGGCCGAGGTTCGGGCACGCTGGATTCCCAGATCGAACTTCCATCGGCGCCATCGAGCTTGGCGAGCAGAAGCGTGGGATCGTCCCATCCGTTCGAACCGGCAACAATGATGTTGCCGGCCGCATCGTCGAAGACGGAAGAGACGAATCCGCGCGCCCGCGAATCGGTCTGCCAGCGCCAAAGCACGCGACCGTCGAGTGCACTGATCTTGGCAACTCTTGGATAGGTATAGTTATTCTGGTTAGTACCACTGCCTCCCAGCACGATGCCCGGCTCCTGTGCCGAGCTCCACGCCATCTGGCGCATCGACTCATCAGCCGACAGCGGGACGAATGGCCGCGGAGCCATGAGTGGCAACTTCCTCGACCACGCCGATAGCTGGGCGTAAACGTTCAGCCGCACCTCGAACAGGCTCGCTCCCGCGTTGAGATTCTGGGCACTCAATGCCGTGATCAGGACCTCGCCGGATCCGCGCGCGCGCATCGACAGGCCGGGCCACAGGGCGGAGCCGGCACTCGGAAAACCCGCGTCGAAACGCCCAAGAAACTCGCCCATCGTTGCCGAATAGGTTGCAACCGCTGCTGAGGTCACGTAGCTGGAATACTCAACGAACAACTCAAGCACATGCACATGCGTGTCGGTTGCCAGCAACCGGTTCGTCACATACGGCGGAACGCCTGGTGGCACGGATGGCCTCGGCAGCGACCATTGCAGGTCTCCCGAAACCGCGTCGAGGCGCGAGATACCGACCTCGTTGCCATCGACCAGCAGCGTCCCGTCCAGAAGAAAGTTGCCATTGGTGTCGATGAAGGCCCGATATAGATTCGACTGCGGCAACTCACGCTGCCACAGAATCGTACCGGTTGACGCATTGACGCGACCAAGTTCCACTCTCCTTTCGGCCCCATTCCCGCAACTTGCAACGAACTCGAAAGTGGCATCGGCCAACATGCGCAGCCTGATGTCGTTCGACGCATTCTGGGTAGTCGCAGCACCGTCCATGCAGCGTGGTTGCGTCCATCGCGAAGTCCCCGCGCGCGGGTCGATTCCCAACAGTCGCTGATGCGTCGGCACGGTCGTCACCTGCTCGACCAATTGCAGCACGGCGGCGTTAGTCGACCCAGCGGCAGCAGCGATAATCCTTGCCGAGGAGAAACCGCTGGTCGGTGCAATGTCTTGTTCCCAGAGCGTCTGACCCGTCCCCGCATCCAACCTCAACGAATAGGCGTTGGCACCTTTTCTTCCGCCCCCGAACAAATTCCCATCGACATCTGGCACAAGTGCGTTGACATAGAGGACGGCGCCCGACGCGCTCAGCGAGCGCGACCACACGACACTTCCATCCGCTCCCCGCAGGCGCATCACGCAGGTGAATCCATAACCAATACTGGTAGAACCGATCGCCTGCGCCACGACCACGACATCGCCACCCGCGATGGGCACAACCAAGCTGTACGCTCCGCTGCGCGTCTGGCATTCGCTTCCGAGTTCGGCTGACCAGACCAGGTCACCTGTCGAGGTATCGGTCGCCATGGCGCGATAGCGGTAGTTCTCCGCGTATGCGCTCTCGTTCGTGATCATCGCGACGAGGCGGTTCGAGGCCGGATCGTCCAGCATCGCGTTGGCAGTGTCGATACCTGCACCCGCCGGCACATCCATCGTCACAGCAGAGCGCCAAGCAAGATTCTGCGCCTGAGCGGGAGACACCGCCAAGCTGATCGTCGCGATCATGAAGGCGATGACGCTAATGTAGGGCATGTCTGAGGAGCTCCTTTCCCGCACGGAGAGATCGATGCAACCCGCATCGATCATCAAAGCAGGCTCAGCACACCGGCGATGGTTGCGGTCATGAACGTAGCCAGCGAGCCGCCCAGAACGGCCTTCAGACCCATGCGGGCGAGATCGGGGCGGCGACTCGGAGCAAGGCCGCCGATGCCGCCGATCTGGATCGCGATCGACGAGAAGTTGGCGAAACCGCAGAGCGCATACGTCGCGATCAGTCGACTGTGTTCGGTCATCTGGTCGATGTGCTTGGCCATGTCGACGTAGGCGACGAACTCGTTGATGACAACCTTCTGTCCGATGAAGCTGCCGACCAGGGTCGCGTCCTGCCATGGCACGCCGATGATCCAAGCGATCGGCGCAAGCACCCAGCCGAACAGGGTCTGCAACGAAAGCTCGACCGGATGGCCGAATTGCACGCCGAGCCAGCCGTTGAGCGAGGATGCCGGATCGGCACCCCAGGCGTGCGCGCCGAGCCACTGGAAAGGCGCATTGAGCAGGGCGATCAGGGCGATGAAGGCGAGCAGCATGGCGCCGACGTTGAGGGCGAGGCGCAGGCCATCAGCCGCACCGGTCGCAGCGGCATCGATGACATTGGCCGTGGTCTTCTCGACGTCGAGCTTGACCTGTCCGCGCGTCAGCGGCTCCTCGGTTTCCGGCATCAGGATCTTGGCCAGCATCAGGGTCGCCGGCGCGGCCATGATGCTGGCGGTCAACAGGTGCGTGGCGAAGAAGATGCGCTGGCCTTCGTCATCGCCGCCAAGCAGGCCGACGTAGGCGGCCATGACCGATCCGGCGATATGCGCCATGCCGCCGATCATCACCGTCATCAGTTCGGATTGGGTCATGCGCTCGATATAGGGCTTGATCGTCAGCGGCGCTTCGGTCTGGCCGATGAACACGCTGGCACAGACCGACGTGGTCTCCGCACCGGACACATTCATGACCTTGGTGATGACCCAGGCCATGCCCTTGACGATCATCTGCATGATGCCGAGGTGGTAGAGGACACCGGTCAGGGCCGCAAAGAAGATGATCGTGGGCAGCACCTGGATCGCGAAGACGAAGCCGAATTTCGAGGTGTCCATGAAACTGCCGAAGATGAAATCCGATCCGGCGCGCACATAGTCGAGCAGTTTGACGAAGCCGGTCGCAATGCCGTTGAACACCTCGCGGCCAAGCGGAACCTTGAGCACGAGCGCTGCGAAGACGATCTGCAGCAGCACGCCCGTCGCGACGAGTTTCCAGCTGATCGCGCGCCGGTTGGCGGAAAACAGGACGGCGATCGAAATCAGGACGGCAAGGCCGAACAGACCAAACGCAATGTGGCCAATGGCATCGAACATGGGTCGGTTCCCCTCAAGCGAAGGGCGAGGTTAGAGCACGCGCGCAGCCGCATGCAAGGAGCATCGCCCTCGATTGCCCCGCATCGGTCCGGCGGAATGAAATGCGGATAGAATCCGCGGCGGATACCGACCTCGCGACACCCCACCTGGACGACCGGAACCCATGTCGAAACGATCGATCAGCCGCATTCCGTACACGCTCGGCGCCGCGGCGAAAGCGCCTGCGAACATTGTTCGTTCCACGGTCGACGAAACCTCGGGACTGCTCGCGAGCAGCGGCGAGCTGCGGTTCGGCAAGGGGCTGATCGCGACTATCATCGCATTGACGCTCGGCTTCCTCTGCCTGCTTGGCGTCCTCGCCTTCCATTTTCCCGAATACCTGACCACGCCCGAGTTGCGCCACCAGTATTCGGTCGACGTGCTGCGCCAGGCCATGTTCATCGCCTTGCTCATTGCTGGCGCGCTGTCGCTGTCGAATCTCGTGCTTGGCGTGCGACGCAATCTCAACCTGCTCGCGTTCGCCCTCGTGATCATCGCGGTGGCTTTCGGCGGCTCGCGCGTGCCGGTCGGCGATTTTCCGGACAACACGCCATACATCGGCCTCGACTGGTTCATCCTCGACCTGCTCGGCTCGACCCTGATCTTCGTCGCGATCGAGAAGCTGCTGCCTTTGCGCAAGGGCCAGCCGGTGTTCCGCCGCGAATGGCAGACCGATCTCAAGCATTTCGCGGTCAATCACTTCCTCGTCGGCCTGATCCTGCTGACCGTCAACTTCGTCATCCACCACGGCTTCGGCTGGATGGTCCAGCACGATTTCCAGCTTGCCGTGCAGCGCATCTGGTTCCTGCCGCAGGTGCTGTTGTGCATCCTCGTCGCCGATCTTTCGCAGTACTGGACGCATCGCGCCTACCACGAGATTCCGTTCCTCTGGAAATTCCACTCGGTCCACCACAGCACGAAGACGATGGACTGGCTGGCCGGATCCCGGCAGCACATCCTCGAGGTGATCGTGACCCGCGTACTCGTGGTCGCACCGCTGTTCGTGATCGGCTTCAGCGAAGCCGTGATCAATGTCTACATCATCGTGGTCGGATTCCAGGCAGTGCTCAACCACGCCAACGTCGGCGTGCCGTGGGGGCCGCTCAAGTACCTGATCGTGACGCCGGACTTCCATCACTGGCACCACGCCTCCGACGACGAGGCCATCGATCGCAACTACGCCGCGCACTATTCGTTCATCGACTACCTGTTCGGCACCGCGGTGAAGGCGGACCGCAAGTTGCCGAACCAGTACGGCGTGGTCGGCGACTACATGCCCGATGGTTTCGTCGCCCAGCAGATGTTTCCATTCCGGGCCAAGCCGCTGCCCTAGGGCGACGCTGACGTTGCACGTTGCAACGCAGCGGGTAGAGTGGCGACTCCTGAATTTCGACAGCCTGCCCCATGCTGCAGATCAAGGCCCTGTTTCCGGTCCCGTTCGGTTATGACCAACATCCGGATCCCGTTCGGCTGAATACGGCCCTGCGCGATCTATTCATTGCGCGTGAACAGGAGGGCAAGCGGCACGCCAACCCGGGGCCGATCACGCTGCGCAACGAGCAGGTTTTCGAAAGTCATTTCCATCTGTTTTCATGGCCCGAACCCGCGATCGTCGAGCTGCGCGATTTCTGCCTTTCGCGTGTCAGCCAGATCGCCGCCGAACTCAATGGCTATGACGCGGCGACGCGCGCTCGGCTCAACATCAAGACCGACGCCTGGTTCCATGTGACGCGGCGCAACGGTTTTTTCGGCGTGCACAACCATCCACTGGCGAGCTGGTCCGGTGTCTATTGCGTGTCCGCCGGCGAACACGACGCCAACCAGCCGGACAGCGGGCTGCTCAATTTCCTGCATCCGCACATCGGCCAATCGATGTATCTCGACGCCGGCAACGAGCGCTTCAAATTCCCGTTCGGCACGCAGAACTACGGCCTTTCCCTGCAACCGGGCCAACTCGTCCTGTTTCCGTCCTGGCTGCTGCACCAGGTCCTGCCGTTCTACGGTGAAGGCGAACGCATCACGGTGGCTTTCAACTGCTCGCTGAGTTTGCGCTAGCCCGATTGCCGGTGGCGGAGGCCAGCGCCCGGTGCGTCGGATCGCCACTCCCGGATAAACGCACGGCGCAGTCGTTCGAGGCTGCCTCGCCGACCGCCTCTTGATATCGCGGCTCCAGCGTCGGGCCAGCCGTTCTCGAATCCGCCACCCAGGACCGGCTGCGGGCCGGAACCGCGCGTGGCGCTGGTACAATTCCGCTCTTGCCCTTGCTGCATAGCCCGGTATCCGCCATGTCCGTCCCCGCCAGCTCGCTCGCGCCAGCCATCGACACCGAGTACACGCTCGATCACAAGTACACGCGGCGTGAAGGCCGCATCTACCTTTCCGGCGTGCAGGCGCTCGTGCGCCTGCCGCTGATGCAGCAGATGCGCGATCGTGCGGCCGGCATCAATACGGCCGGTTTCATCTCGGGCTATCGCGGCTCGCCACTCGGCGGTTTCGACCTTGAGCTGTGGAAGGCGAAGAAGCACCTGAAATCCTCGAACATCGAGTTCACGCCGGGCCTCAATGAGGATCTCGGCGCGACGATGGTCTGGGGCACCCAGCAGACCAACCTGTTCCCGGGCGCCAAGGTCGACGGCGTTTTCTCGATGTGGTACGGCAAGGGTCCCGGTGTCGATCGCTGCGGCGACGTGTTCAAGCACGGCAATGCGGCGGGCACTTCGAAGTTCGGTGGCGTGCTGGCGCTGGCCGCCGATGACCATGCCTGCCGTTCCTCGACCCTGCCGCACGGTTCGGAGCTGGAATTCGTCTCGGCGATGATGCCGATCCTGAATCCGGCCGGGGTCCAGGACATCCTCGACATGGGCATGCTCGGCTGGGCCATGTCGCGTTTCACCGGACGCTGGGTCGGATTCAAGACGATTGCGGAAACCGTCGAATCCTCGGCCTCGGTCAACGTCAATCCGCATCAGCTCGATATCCTGATGCCCGAAGATTTCGTGCTTCCGGATGGTGGCCTGAATATCCGCTGGCCGGATCCGCCGCTGAACCAGGAAATGCGCCTGCACCAGTACGCCGTGCAGGCGGCAACGGCCTTTGCCCGGGCCAACCGCATAGATCGCATCGTGCTTGATTCGCCGAAGGCGCGGCTCGGCATCGTCACCACCGGCAAGAGCTATCTCGACGTGCTGCAGGCGCTGGAATACCTCGGTATCAGCGCGCACGATGCGCGCGAGATCGGCATCCGCGTCTACAAGATCGGCATGACCTGGCCGCTCGAACCGATCGGCATCCGCGAATTCGCCAATGGCCTCGAAGACGTCATCGTCGTCGAGGAAAAGCGCTCCTTCATCGAATCGCAGATGAAGGAATACATGTACAACTGGCCAACGCGGCCTAGCGTGGTCGGCAAGTACGACGAAGCCGGCAACTGGGTCCTGCCAAGCACCAACGAACTGACCCCGGCGATGATCGCGCTGGTCATCGCGAAACGCCTGGCGCGCTTCTTCACGAGCGAGGCGATCCGCTCGCGCGTGGCCTGGATCCAGGCCAAGGAACAGGAATTGACCCTGCCGCGTGCGAACTTCCCGCGCGCGGCGCACTACTGCTCGGGCTGCCCGCACAACACCTCGACCGCCGTGCCGGAAGGCTCGCGGGCGCACGGCGGTATCGGTTGCCACTACATGGTGACGTGGATGGACCGCAGCACCGATACGTTCTCGCACATGGGTGGCGAAGGCGCGACGTGGTGCGGGCAGGCCCCGTTCACCGAAACGAAACACGTGTTCCAGAACCTCGGCGACGGCACCTATTTCCACTCCGGTTCACTCGCGGTCCGTCAGGCGATCGCGGCCAAGGTCAACATCACCTACAAGATCCTCTACAACGACGCGGTCGCGATGACCGGCGGCCAGCCCGTCGATGGCACCCTGACCGTGCCGGACATCGCCCACCAGATGCGTGCCGAAGGCGTGCAGACGATCATCGTCGTCTCCGACGATATCGGGAAATGGTCGAAACCGGAGATCTTCCCGGCTGGCGTCGAATTCATCCATCGCGACGAACTCGACGCCGTGCAGAAGCGCATGCGCGAAATCCCGGGCACCTCGGTGCTGATCTACGATCAGACCTGTGCGACCGAGAAGCGGCGTCGACGCAAGCGCGGCAAGCTCGAGGATCCGAAGAAGCGGGTCTTCATCAATACCCTGGTCTGCGAAGGCTGCGGTGACTGCGGCGAGAAGTCGTTCTGCGTCTCGGTATTGCCGAAGCCCACCGAATACGGTCGCAAACGCGAGATCGACCAGTCCGGCTGCAACAAGGATTATTCCTGCGTGAAGGGTTTCTGCCCGAGCTTCGTGACCGTGCACGGCGGCGGCGTCAGGAAAGCGCGGAAGGCGGGTGCAGGCGAGGTCGATTTCGACAGCCTGCCGATGCCGGCATTCGCTTCGGACCTCGATCAGCCATGGAACATCCTCGTCACCGGCATCGGCGGCACCGGCGTGGTCACGATCGGCGCATTGATCGGCATGGCCGCACACCTGGAAGGCAAGGGTAGTACCGTGCTCGACCAGACCGGACTCGCCCAGAAGGGCGGTGCCGTGACCTGCCATCTGCGCATCGCCAGGGATCCGGCCGAGATCCACGCCGTGCGCATCGCCGCTGGCGAAGCCGACCTCGTGCTCGGCTGCGACATGGTCGTGGTCAATGACTACTGGGCCCTGTCGAAGATCCGCGCGAACCGCTCGAACGTCGTCCTCAACACCTACGAGGCGATGCCCGGCACGTTCACGACCAAGCCGGACATGCAGTTCCCGGCGCAGCAGATCGTCGATGCCGTACGCATCGCGCTCGACGGCAACGAGCCTGAACTGATCGATGCCACCCAGCTCGGCACGGCCCTGCTCGGTGACACGATCGCGGCCAACCTCTTCATGCTGGGCTACGCCTGGCAGAAGGGCTGGGTGCCGGTCAGCCTCGACTCGCTGGTGCGTGCGATCGAGCTCAACGGTGCGGCGATTGAAATGAACAAGTCCGCTTTCAACTGGGGCCGCATGGGCGCGCACGACATGGCTGTCGTGAGGAAGGCCGCAGGCATTGGCGCGGCCGGACTGCCATCGGGAGCGATTCCGCTGAACCTGCCCGTGCGCCACACGGCAAGTTCCGTTCTCGCCGCGGCAGAAGGCGCCCGAACGGCGACATCATCGCTTGCGTCCGCGAACACGGCCGAAGCACTCGACGACCTGGCCTTGAGCAGTTCGCTCGACGAGCAGATCGCACGTCGCATCGCGTTCCTGACGGGCTATCAGAACGCCGCCTACGCCGCGAAGTACAAGGCTCTCGTCGACAAGGTGAGCCGCATCGAACAACAAAAGACGCCGGCATTCACGAGCCTGACCCAGGCCGTCGCGCGCTACGCGTTCAAGCTGATGGCGTACAAGGATGAATACGAGGTCGCGCGTCTTTACACCAGCGGTGATTTCGAGAAGAAGATCCGCGAAACCTTCGAAGGCGACTACCAGATCCACTTCCATCTTGCTCCGCCGCTGCTGGCGAAGAAGGATGCGGAAGGTCGCCTGCGCAAGGCTGAATACGGACCCTGGGTGTTCAAGGCGTTTCGCCTGCTGAGCAAACTGAAGGGTTTGCGCGGTGGTGTGCTGGACATCTTCGGTTACACCGCCGAGCGCAGGATGGAACGCCAGCTCATCGTTGACTATTCCACGCAGATCGACGAGCTGCTGGCCGGCCTCGACAACGAGAACCACGCTCTCGCCGTCGATATCGCATCGATCCCCGAGCACATCCGCGGCTATGGCCATGTCAAGGAGCGCTTCCACGCCGACGCGATGAAGCGCCAGGATGATCTGCTCAATGCATGGCGCAATCCTTCGCTCGGTCGCAACGCGGCATAGGCCAACGCAATCCAGCGTCGCCCACATCCCGTGCGGCGACGGTCAGGCGTAGGCGTCGATTCCCGCGGCGACACGATCGCGCAGCCCGGCAAGCATCTGGCGTTCGCTCAGGTCGGCCGCCCATTCCGGGCGCAGCTGGAAGTGCGGTTGATCGACGATCGTCTTCCAGTTGCCGCCCCATTCCAGGCCCAGCTCGACGCCGAGCGCCCCGACTGCCTTGTACATCGGCGACTCGCCGAGGTACTGGTTGCGTTCGAACAGGCCGATATCGAAGGCGATGCCGAAGTTGTGGTTGGAGTAGCCGCCACGCGCATTGGTCACGATGTCGCCCGGCCGCGTACGGCCCTGTCCGTACAACGCATCCTGCTCCGCATAGCTGCGCAGGCCGCTGATGATGTTGATCGTGAGGGCGTGCTCGCGCGCCTTGAAATAGAGCGCACGCGCATACGGCCGGACACGCGGATGCAGTCGTTCGATGATCTTCTCGCTGCGCGAGTTGGCGAGGTCGCCGACCTCGGTCAGCGCGATACCGACCGGGGAAGCCTTGTCGACGATCCGCTTGTAGATCGCACCCCAGGTTTCGGGTCCCGCGCGTCCATCGACACCGACGCCGAGTTTCGCCTGCACGGCACGCACCATATCCTCGATCTGCATCGCTCTGCTCCCTGAGTTCGACCGGGGCAAAGCATACGCCGGTCCGCGAGTGCGCAAAAGCAAGCATGCCGCATTTGCGAAACCGGCAGCAACGGATGGCATGCCGGGCTCCACGATCGCTGGTACAGCGCGCTTCGTGTGCCACGCGGGGCATCTGCTCCTGCGATGCTGATGCCCGCTCGCAGCCGGCGCGGTTCCAGCACATCCATCGCTGGATGCCTTCGTCATCCGCCTTGCTCGCGTCACTCCAGGCACGCGCTCATCGGGCCGAATTCGCCGCCCGGAATGACAATCCAGCCGACTCGCAACGCGCCAGCGCGAGTGGTTCGGGTCGTCGAACGATTCCCCGCGGCCGGTTTCCCTGCGCGCGGCATCCACCAGGAAAGCCGCCGTGCGGATGTGTCGATGGGAGGTCCGCGCCAGGCCGACCCTGGGCACCCACCAATCCCGTGGCACCCGTCACACTTTCGCGCCACGGCATTCGGCACATTGCAGGCAGGCCGTGGACAAGCGGGCCAGTTCGCATTTCCGGGTATTCGGTGCGGGTACAGTGCCCGGGAATCGCGAAAAGACGGGAATGCGGCAAGTTTCCCGGGCAACCCACGAACAACTCAGCGTATCCGAGGAACCACCGATGCCGGTCAAGTTCGACCCCCAGGAATTCGACATCGCGCTGCGCCATCTTGGCCACGCCGCGCCGATCTCCGCTCCGGCTCAGATCGCCGATCAGCCGATGGCAACCGAGGAATGGCAGCGCAGTGAAATGTTCAAGGTACGGCTGATCACCGCACGGACCAAGTTGAAGCTGATGCGCGACCGCAGCGACGCCCTGCGCGATTCCCTGCAACGCTTCCGTGCCCAGCAGCGCAGCGTGACGCGCGCCTGATCGCGCGAGAAGTCGCGTCCAGCACCGCGCCGGAAAGCGGCCGGCTTTGACATCGCACCCGCTACGCTTCGTCTCCAGCGATTGATCCTCGCCCGCGCAGACCGCAACGCATCGCACCGCGCCTGTGTCGCGCGCCAGCGATGATCCGTATCACTCCCGTCATGCCCGAATCGCCCACCGCATCGGCGGGTTAAGCGGCAGCTATTCGAATCCGTGCGTGAAGATGCGGTCGATCTGGTCGGCGCGACATTGCGCGCCGCCGGATTCGAGGACGATGTTGTCGATGGCCCATCCGCCGGGACGGGTCGTATTGCCGTCGCTGGTCAGGCGGAAGCGCAGGCGCAGGCCGGCGAGATTGTCGGTGCTTGCAGGCAGGGTCAGGCGATTGTGCTGCCAACTCGTGCGGCCCGAGCACTGGTAGAGCGAGGTCCAGCTGCCGCCGGCATTGACCGAGATCTCGACGCGCCCGAAGTCGTAGCCGGACTCGGTGTCACAACGATCGTCAAAGCTCAGGCTGCTTTCGGCATAGCCGGTCAGATCGAGCGTTCGCGACAGGCTGCTGCTCTGGTTGTTGCCATAGTTCGGTGTCGCCCATGCAAAGCCCGCGTTTCCGCCCACGCTGCTCGAGCGGACCCACGGCGACGCTGCGGTCCAGCCATTCGCGCCGGATTCCACATCATCCACGAACACCGCGCATGAACTGTACAAGGCGATATTGCGCACCTGCGTCTGGCCACCGGTCAGGCTGACCCCGTTGAGATCTTCATCTAGATACCCGGCTGGCGCATCGACATGGATGTCGACATTGCCGGGATACATCGGGCGCAGGTAGCCGCCATCGCTTGCGCTGCTCAGGGCGTTGCGGCTTTCCCCGGTGCTGCCATTACTGACCCGCACGCTTGCAGCCAGCGGCACACCGCCCTGCAACGCGCTGATCGTGCCGGCCAGAGTGGCAATTTCGCCCGGCTCGGCGACTTCGATGAATACGGCATTGGGGCTGCCGGCCTGCGACGAGGTATCGCTGCCCTGCACGAAGAGCAGGTGTTTGCCGTTCGAAAGCCCGGTCGTGGAAATGGCCGCGCCAGCTTCCTCGACCGGGCTGTCGAAGGCACCGTCGACCGGCCCAAGTGGGGCGATCGACAACGCGCCTTCCCACGGCAGGCCATCCAGATAGGCCGCCGCCGATGCAATGTTGTGCACCGGTTCGGTTGCGCTGTCTTCTTCCCTGTACCGCGTGTCGTCGAAGCGTGCGGTCAACGTGATGCCCGTTCCTGCGCTGAGCAGGTCGGGGCTCGCGACCAGTTGCGTGACATCCGGTCCAGCGGGCAATCGATAAGGCGCGTGCAGGTTTCGTGCGGCGTAGCGCAGCGCTTCGAGATTGCGCGGGATTGTCGTGTTGACCAGCGCGTCACAGGATTCGAAGAAAGCCTCGTCGAGCTCGAAGGTATAGGAAGGAGCGCCGAGCAATCCGTAAAACGTGTCGTCGGTGGTTCCATCGGTCGGGTAGAGCGTGTCGGCTTGGCCCGGTGAATAATGGTTGAACCACGCGAGGCGTTTGCCGAAAGCACGCAGCGCAGCGCCATTCGGCGCCGCGCTCGAGGTATCGCCCCACGGCCAGAGCACGAGTTCGGCATAGCTGTGCACGTCGAGGAACATGCCCGGATAGTCATCCGGCGCCGCGGCGCCGCCATCGCCGTTGACGTTCGCCGGATGCAGCGGACCCGAGCGACGATCAGGCAGCACGCCACCGCTGCAGACGCCGTCGTTGCCACACACGCCGGCCACGTAGCTGACCAGGTTGGCCGTCTCCGGTTCGGAGTTGGACAGCGGTCCGCGATAGGTTTCGTTGCAGATCGAACCGCTGGAGCCGCCGTTGTTCGGCACGATGCCCCAGTGGAACGGGAAGTTGCGATTGAGGTCGATGCCCGAATTGTTGCCGCAACTCGCCGACGCCGTATTCGTGTTCTTGCGCCAGGAGAGCCCGGTTTCCGCCTTCTTTCGGCCATCGGGATTGGCCTGCAGGATCAGGTGGAAGTTCTCGTGATCGACCAGCCACGTCGCTTCGGGGTCGGTCCCGTAGTTGTCGAGCAGCCATTCGGCGAAATGCGTATTGACCTCGGCTGGCGCGTATTCGCGCGCATGGATCGAACTGAACACGACCATGTCGGGCTTGTCCGGAATACTCGCATCCGTCGCGGAATTGCCAATGCGCAGAACGCGCATCTGATAACCCTGTGACGAATTCTGGGTGCGCTGCCAGGTGGGCCCGATATCGATCGCCCTGGCGAGCGTCGGATGCGTCGCCACCAGTTGGTCCATCGTCGCGTAGGTTTCTTCGACGGTGCGATAGCACGCGTAACCCGGAATCGCTCGAGTCACGTTGAACGCCTCGGCGTAGAACGTGCGCATGTTCGCCGTGCCCACCACATCGACCGAGTAGGCGACGCCCAGCTCGTCGAGGACAGCGAGCTGGGCATCATCCGCAATCAGCGACGCGACATGATTCTTGCGATCGACCTTGAGATGCTGGAAGTTCGGCGCGATCCGCGCCAGTTCGGAAGTATCCTGCCACCTTGCGTCGATGACCCATTCCCCGGCATTGACGTCGCTGACGACGCACGAGACAAGGACCGCAGCGAACAACAGGATGCGCATGTACAGGCTTCCGGGTTGGCAAAGCCCGGCATATTACAGCAGCACAAAGCGCTTGATCCGACGACGGCAACTGCGATGAAATCCTGCGGCAACGCAGCAATGCGACTCCGCCGCAAACAGATCCCAACCGCCACCCGAACCGGATTTTTCATGGATATCCGTACCGACGATCTGGACAGCCCCGCCGTTCACGACCTGCTCAACCAGCATCTGCAGAGCATGGCCCTCCATTCCCCTCCGGAAAGCGTTCATGCCCTGGATATCGATGCACTGCGCCAACCCGAAATCACGTTCTGGTGTGCCTGGGATGGTGAGCGGCTGCTTGGTTGTGGCGCGCTGAAGGAACTCGATGCCGGGCACGCCGAGCTCAAGTCGATGCGCACGGCCGATGCCTGTCGACGCCAGGGAGTGGCTGCGGCCCTGCTCGGCCACATGCTCGCGGTGGCGAAGCAGCGCGGCTATCGACGACTCAGCCTCGAAACCGGATCGATGGCCGCGTTCGAACCGGCCCGCGCGATGTACGCGCGCTTCGGTTTCGTCGCGTGCGATCCGTTCGCCGACTACGTCGTGGACCGGCACAGCGTGTTCATGAGCCGATTGCTCTGATCGACGCAGCACCCGGAACCATGATGGAAGCGGACGACTTCCGCCACGCGCAGCGACACGCGAAATTCAGTCGAGAAATTCGCGGCGCAGATCGACCGTGCTGCGCCGGCCGAGGTCCGCATGATGCGCGTTCAACCATTGTTCGGCCGAGGCCCGCCCAAGATCGCGAAGGCTGGCGAGGAAGTGCGTATCGGTACTGATCTTGCTCGCTGCCGACAGGGTGCCCATGAAGGCGTCGGCTCGGATCAGGTGCACGAGTATGTGGCGCATGCGCTTGGCGTACTCGGGTTTCAACCAGCCTTCGGTCAACTGGCGGCTGACAAACTCGACTGCTCGCATCTCGCGCATCAGCGATGAGTTGAAGCTGATCTCGTTCAGTCGATCCTCGATCCCCGCCGAGGTCGTCGGCACCTCGTCGCGCCACATCTGGTTGACCATGACGACGACCACATCACGCGTCGCTGTCTGGTAGAACAAGGGATAGAGCACGGGGTTGCCCATGTAGCCGCCATCCCAGTAGTGCTCGCCGTCGATCTCGACGGCGTGGAACAGGTGTGGCAGGCAGGCCGATGCCATGACCGCATCGACCGACATCGCCGCGTTGTCGAAGATGCGCACCTTGCCGCTGCGAACGTTCGTCGCGCACAGGAACAACTTGACGTGATCGCAGTGATGCAGGGCGTCGAAATCGACGCAACCGGCAAGCAGGTCGCGCAGCGGATTCACGTTGAGCGGATTGAACTGGTATGGCGAAAACGTGCGTGTGAACGATTCGATCGCCCATTGCTGGGTCGCGAGGATCGGGTCCGAACCGGAATTCGCGATCGGGTTGCCGGCCAGCAGCGCCGCACCCGGATTGAGCATCGCACCCATCTGTCCGACGCGTCCCCAGAAATTCGCGAGGCTGGCGCGCGCGCCTTCGCTTCCGCCGTGCATGAGTCCGTGTGCGACGAGTACGGCATTCATTGCGCCGGCACTCGTGCCGCAAATGCCGTCGAACGTGACTCGACCGTCCTCGAGCAGCCGATCAAGCACGCCCCAGGTGAATGCTCCGTGCGAACCGCCACCCTGCAGTGCCAGGTTGATCGATCGCGGGGCATCCTGCCGGCGCGATTGGTCCGATGGTTTCGCGGCACGCTTGGTCGGTGGAACCATGATCAACCCTGCCAGGTGGGGAATGACGCAGGCGACGCACGCCGCGGAACGTCCAGTGCGCGAACGATACGGCACCGGGGAAATCACGGCGAGCACAGACCTTGCCGGCCCGGCATCGCGAGGCTCGGCACCTGCTGCGCTACGTCCGCTGCCCGGATTCAACCTGTCCGGTGCTTTTCGCGCACGCGATGCACCGCGGAACGCGAACGAGCAGCGGAACGGGCCGCTCGAATCAGTCGAAGCCGTTCTTGAAGATCAGATCCGTTGATATGTAGCAGATGAGAACATTCCCGTTACCGAAGTTCGAGGCAGCCGTAACCGACGCATTGGTGAGCCCGCCGGTAAAATTGGTACCGCCCGCGCCGCCGCCACCGGCTCCCTTGTCGTTGCCGGAACAACCGGGCGTGCCGGCGGATCCGCCGCCGCCGCCGCCACCGCCGAGAAAGCCACCGCCACCACCGCCACCTGCGGGAATGCTCTGCGCGCTGAAGCAGCAGCAGGCCTGGCCGGAACCGCCGGCGCCGCCCGTGCTGTCGACGCTGGTCAGCCCATTCGTACCGAGAAAGCCCGCACAGCCCAATCCCGCTGCACCCCCCGCCGTACCCACGGCACCCGAGCCGCCACCCGCAACGCCACCGGAGGTCGGCGCGCTGGTGCCGTCCGCGCCAGACTGACCGCTCGCGCCGCCATTGCCGCCGGCCACAGTGCTGGCCTCGCAACCGCCACGACCACCACCGCCACCGCCACCCGCCGCGAGGATTCGATTGCCGGGCGCAACGCCTCCGACCCGAATGTCGGTCGCGCCGCCGCCGCCGCCTGCATTGGAATTTCCACCATCTGCACCGCCGTTGAAGCCACCAAGAGTCGTGGTGCCCTGTCCACCTATGAAGATGTTCAGCGTCGTGCCCGAAGAGGCTGCCCGGTTTCCGGAAACGAAACCGCCTCGCCCACCCTCGCCGCCCACGGACCCATTCCCTCCCAGCTGACCGGAACCGCCCTGGGCGCCGTTCGCTTCGATATAGAGAGCACTGATTGCATTCGCCGGAACGACGAACGATTGTTGCGCTCCGGTGAAGTCAAAGCGCACGACCTTGTCCGAGTTGGCACAACTCGGGTTCGCCGATCCGCCGGCGTGAGCATCGAATGGACACGTCAGGATCACCGCGCAAAGCACAGTCACCATCGGAGCGATCTTCATCGGAATTCCCCTGTTCCCTGGCCCGCAATGTCGGGTCGCGCCGATCATATGCCTACTGCCAGGCGATCACATCATCCGCATGCTCGCGGCAGCCGAGGATGCCTTGGCGCTGCTGCGACGACCGTGGGAGCCGTTGCCGGCGCTGGGTCCAGCGGTACGCGGGCAGGGAAACGGCGTTCTCGTGGAGGCTGCGCCGCGCACGTACCCGAACGCTGGCTGGATGGCAGCCGTTCACTTGCTGCCGATGCCATCCGCCCAAGCGGCTTCGCACGCATGCGCCACTCGTCTCGTTCGCTGCGTCCGCTGCGCTGGCCGCAGGACCGATCAGCTCACTGGTATCCCTTCGCCTGCAGCGAGAACAGATGGGCATAGTGACCCGCCTGCTGCACGAGCTGATCGTGGTTGCCGTGTTCGATGATGCGGCCGTCCTGGATCACGATGATCTGGTCGGCCATGCGCACGGTCGAGAAGCGGTGCGAGATCAGGATCACGATGCGATTCTTCGACAAGGTCCGGAAGTGCTCGAAGATCGTGGCTTCGGCCTCGGCATCCATCGCGGCGGTCGGCTCATCCAGCACGAGGATATCGGCCTCGGAGCGCATGAACGCACGCGCGAGGGCGATCTTCTGCCACTGGCCGCCCGATAGTTCGCGACCATCGTTGAACCACTTGCCGAGCTGGGTTTCGTAGCCGGCGGGAAGGTTCTCGATGAACTCGCTGGCCATGCCTTTCTCGCTTGCCTCGCGCCAGCGCGCCTCGTCCTCGAAATGGTTGACGTCGCCCGCGCCGACGTTTTCGCCGACCCGCAACTGGTAGCGCGCGAAATCCTGGAAGATCACGCCGATGCGCCGACGCAAGGCGGTTTCGTCCCAGTCAACCAGATCAACCCCGTCGAGGAGGATGCGTCCGCTATCCGGCGAGTACAGACGCGTCAGCAACTTGATCAACGTGGTCTTGCCCGAGCCGTTCTGCCCGACCAGGGCCAGCGATTCGCCCGGGCGAATATGCAGGTTGATGTCTTCAAGGGCCGGCGATTCGGCGCCCGGATAGGTGAAGCTGACCCGCTCGAAACGGATGCCATCGGTGGCATGCGTGCCTCGCGATGCGCTGCCCGACGGCGCACGCACCGGCGTTTCGAGATAGTCGTAAAGCGTGGACAGGTACAGGTTGTCCTCGTACATGCCGCCGATCGAGGAGAGGATCGCCGAAACCGCGGACTGTCCCTGGCGGAACAACATGAAGTACATCGTCATCTGACCGAGGGTGATGCGCGCCATCGCCGTGGTGAACGCAATCCAAGCGTAGGCGCCATAGAGGGTCAGCGTGCCGATCAAACCGAGGCCGAGACCCCAGCTGTCGCGACGCAAGGTCAGATTGCGGTCGGCCTTGTAGAGTTTATGGAAAATGCCGCGATAGCGATCGAGCAGCATTGGACCAAGGCCGAACAGCTTGACCTCTTTCGCACCGTCCTCGCGTGCAAGCACGGTTTCGAGATACAGCTGCATGCGCGTGTCGGGTGAGCGCCAGCGGAACAAGGTGAAGGCATCGCCCGAGAACTTGGTTTCGGCGACAAATGCCGGCAAGCCCGCGAGCAACAGAACCGCCATCGCCCACGGCGAGAAACTGACCAGCAGGACACCGTAGCTGACCAGCGCAATCACATTCTGGGCCAATCCGAAGGTCCGGTTGACCAGGGATAGCGGTCGGCTCGAGGCCTCGCGCCGCGCGCGAGTGAGCTTGTCGTAGAACTCCGAATCCTCGAAGTGGGCCAGATCGAGGGTCAGGGCCTTTTCGAGGATCATGACGTTGACCCGCTGCCCGAGTTGCGCGCGCAGCAAGGATTGGCAGAACGAGATGCCCCGCTGCGCGGCCGCCATCGCACCGACCAGCAGGCCCTCGAGGACGACCAGCCAGAACACGGCGGCCAGATGCGCTGCGCCGCCCGACTGCACCTCACGTGACGCCGCAACGACGGCATCGACGATCTGCGCTCCGACCCAGGCGATCCCGGCCGGCAGCAGGCCGGCGATCAGGGTCAGCGTCGCCAGTGCGATTGTCAGCGCATGGCTGGTGCTCCAGACCAGCTCGATCGCGCGCCGGCTGAAGCGGAACGCGCCGAAGAAGCTGCGGGCGATGTCGCCCTTGCCCGTCGACGCGGAAGACTTGTGCGCAATCATCGAGGGCGTCCGTCGTCAGCCAGGCCGGATCCCAGCATATGGGGACGATGCGGCCACTCCAAACCATGCAACCGCCACGCAGCCGCGAAAATGACGATGCAGCGTTCGTCACCCGCGTCCGATTGGCTCCGTACGGCCCGAATCAGGGCACACGTGCTCAGTAGGGTGGCGATGGCGCGCGCAAACCGCAGCTCGGGCACGGCTGAGGGTTCAAGCCCGGAAGGTCGGTTCCTCCGAACGGCCTGACTCGCGTACCGCATTGCGGGCAAGTGTAGTAGCGGTCGCGCCAGAGCAGATGGATGAAAACCACCAGCCAGAGCGCAAAGGACACGATGAAGTACCCGACCGGTGCTCCACCAATCAACCAGCGCTCGGGAGACCACCCTGTGACCGGGAAAGAAAACAGGTAGACAAGCACAGGACCACGAGCAGATGAAAAAGGCCAAGCCTCCTGCCCCGCCTCCAGCGCGCCGTGATCTTTCCCCACGCTTCGTCATGGTCGGTCATCGGTATCGCGGCTTGGCGATGTACGGTGACTCGCCCCTGCCGGGTGAATTCACCGCGCGGGAACAACCGCCCCAACGCGCCGCCGCACCGCGTCCATGTCGCGCACCGCGCGGACCTCGACGCAACCGGTCTGCGTCCACGGAAAGCTCGCCGCGATACGCACCGCTTCCTCGTAATCGGCCGCCTCGATCAGGTTGAAGCCGCCAAGCAGTTCCTTGGTTTCAGCGAACGGTCCGTCGACCACGCTCAGCTTGCCATTGCGGAAACGCACGCTCCTCGCCGATGACGCGGCTTCGAGCTGCTGCGAATCGATCAAGGTGCCCTGCTCGCGCATTTCGTCGGCGTTCCTGAAACAGTGGTTCATTCGCGCATCGAATTCACCGTCGGGCAGGGCTTCGAGCATTTCGTCGTCGGTATAGATCAACAGGAGGAATTGCATGGTGTGTCCCGGGCTCCAGGTACGGCCACGATCGTGCGTCGCGGCGGTTGCGTCAAGCGATCGATCGGCGTGCGAGCATCCAATCGGGATGCTGCGGTGGTTGATCTCGGTGTTCGTCGCGCCGATCGTGACACCTCCGGTCGCTCCGGATTGTCGTGTGGATGCCGTGCGGATTGGCGTGCGTCAGTTGCCCGCGGCGCCGGGCAGATCGTTTCCGCCCTGCGCGCCGCCAGTGCGCAGAGTGCCGGCACCCGCGGGATCGGTCGCGGCCTGCCTGGCCCATGTGGCACGCAGCGGATGCGCTTCGGTATTGAACGTGATCGCGTCGAAGTCCAGTGCGGCCGGGTTGAACAACAGGTAGAAATACTTGAATGTCTCGGCGAGCACGTAGCTCTCCATGCGGTCCTTCTTCTGCTTCGTGATCACGCTCTGCAAGGCCGCGTAGCCGACATCGTTGCGGCAATGCCTGACGAAATCACGGAACAGGGTGCGGCCCATCGCGAGGTATTTCGGGTCCCGTGTCACGTGGCTCAGCGAGTAGGCCGATTCGACGATCTCGGGACGCAGTGCATAGCCCGGATATGGAATTTCGCCGCTGCGGTAATCGTAGACCTCGGGCTCGATACCGTGGATCCGCCACATGCGGAACGAGGAATCCTGCAGTCGCGCCGCGCGTGCGGTGTCGCCGGAAAGTGCAAGCAGCGCCGGGAAGAACGCGTCGAGCGCGCCGTAGGTCGAATGCGTGCGCTTGCCCGTGTGCATGTCGGCGGCGCCGTACCAGAGCGCGCCATCGACGTCGTCGGCCAGGTGCGTGTTGACCGCCGCGATGCCGGACTTCCACATCGCAAGGCAGTCGTCGTCGCCGAACAGGCGCCAGCACTTCCACAGATACTCGTAGTACGAATCAATACCGCCCGAAATGTGGGAATCCGTATCGAGCCACTGTCCGGTCTCGACATCGATCACCGAGCCGACCAGTCCGAGTTTGGAGCGGCGCTTGAAGGTCTCGACGAGAGCGCGCTTGGCCTTGGTGTAGTACACCGGCTTGCCGGTCAACCTGGACAAGGTGCCGAACTCAAGCAGCAGGGTGCCGGTCTCGGCCGGGTTGGTCTTCGGATTGCGCGTCTTGCCGGTGCGCAGGTTGATCTCGACATACGGCAACCCGGTCGGCGAATCGAACACCGGCAGCAGGCGCTGGCCGAGGTCCTCGGCCTTGGCCAGCAGGCGCTCGTCGCCGCTCAGCTGATAGCCCGACAGCAAGCCGCCGAGCAGGCGGATCGTGATCTCGAAATTCTTGACGTGGATATCCTTGTCGAAATCGAGTTTCGTCGCGATCAGTTCGCGCGCTGCATCGGCCTCGTCGGTCAGGCCCATCACGATGAGCGTGTCGAGCGCATCGACCGGCGTCATCAGCAACGGCTCCGCATACCAGTCGTGCGGCTTGTGACTGAGGGGCGCGAGATCATCATGTCCCCAGGCGTACTTGCGGTAGTCCTTCCACGCATGCAGGAACTCCGACTTCACCTCGGCGGCGAGGCGGGCGGATTCAGCCGCTGAAACGTGGCTTGCATCCGGCGTGGATGCGGCAACGGCGGGAGGGGCCGCCGCCAGCCAGAGGACAAAACCGAGGACAAGTCGATTTTTCATGCGTGGATTTCCTTCACTTGTTCACGGTATGTGCGCATCCCTGTTGCGCGAGCCGGGGCCTCCTACGCAACGCCTGCACTTTTCGTCGGAACCGGCGAACGCCGGATCAGGGCGAGCACTTCGTGGCAGGCGCCCATCGTGTGATAGTCGGTCTTTCCGGCGGGACTTTTTTCCTCGGAGTATTTGCGGTTCTCGTGATCGAGGATGCGGTACCACGCACCGTGTTCGTGATCGACGAAGAAGCGCCACGCATATGCCCACAGCTTGTCGTAGTCGTCGACGTGGCGAAGATCGCCGGTGCGCGCACTGAGCAGGGCCGCTGCGGCCAGCGCTTCGGCCTGCACCCAGAAATACTTGTCGCCATCGCAGATCGATCCGTCCGGCGCGAAGCCGTAGCAGAGGCCGCCATTGAGGTCATCCCAGGCGCGCTCGATCGCGGTTTCGAACAGCCGCGTCGCGGTCGGCAACAGCCATTCCCGCGGCGCATGACGTTCAAGCATCAACAGCAGCTTGGCCCATTCGGCCTGGTGGCCGGGCTGGAATCCCCACGGACGGAACAGGTGCTTCGGATCGTCGCGATGGTAGTTCCAGTCGATGTTCCAGTTCTCGTCGTAGTGTTCCCAGACCAGCCCACCGGCCTGCGCCGCCTGCCGACGCGTCATCGCATCAGCGACTGTCATTGCGCGATCGAGATAGCGCGGCTCCCGCGTCGCCTCGAATGCGGCCAGCAGCGCTTCGGTCAGATGCATGTTCGCGTTCTGTCCGCGATACGGCGAGAAACGCCATTCGGCATCGGCCTCGTCGCGATACAGCGCCGCGTCCGCGTCCCAGAACCTCGCCTCGAGCAACTGCCAGGTTTCGTCGAGCCACGCGCCGGCCTCGCCGATGCCGGCGCGCAGTGCAGTCGCATAGGCGAGCAGGACAAAGGCCATGCCATAGGCGTGGCGCGTCGCATCGAGGACCTCGCGATCGCGGATCGTCCACGCATAGGCGCCGCTGCGCGGATCCCGATGCACCTCGCGCAAGTAGGCGAGTCCGTGGCGTGCCGCCTCGAGATAGTCGCCGCGATCGAACTCGCGTGCGGCCATCGCATAGTTGAAAACGAAGCGCGTGCTGCTGACGAGGTGGCGACTGCTGTGATCGTAGACGCTGCCATCGTCCATGAAATAGTGGAAGAAGCCGCCGGATGGATCGATGCAGTGCGGATGGTAGAAATCCATCGTCCGCGCGATGTGCGAACGAAGGAAGTCGATCGACCAGAAATCCGGCAGGGTTGTCACAGCGAGGCCACCTTCAAATGTCCGGACACCGGTGTCTGCATCAGGATCTCGACCTCCGCACGAGCCGGCATTGCCGCAAACGCGCCGCGACGGGTCGTGGCCAGTGCGCCACAGGCACAAGCGAATCGCAGGATGGACTCGAGACGTGCGGGATCGTCGAGTAGCGTATCAAGGTCGGATGCCTGCACGCCGACGCGTGCGAGTGCGAACAGCAGGCCGCCGCTGAACGCATCGCCTGCGGCGGTACTGTCGATCACGTGGACCGTGTAGGTGTCGAGGATGCCCTCGGCTTGCCTCGTGTACCAGCGCAGAGGACGCGCGCCGTCGGTGACCAGGATCAGCTTGGCATGACCGTTGCGGATCCTGTTCAGGGCAGCCGCTTCACCGCCGGCCATGTCGGCGAGGAAGGCCAGCTCCTCCGCGCTGAGCTTGATCAGGTCGGCAAGGGCCAGCGCGGCATGGATGCGCGGACCCGGATCGACCCCCTGTGGCCACAGCGCGGGACGCAGGTTCATGTCGAAACTGACGAGCACGCCTGCATCGCGGGCACGGCGCATGCAGCCCAGCGTGGTTTGTGCGATGCCTTGTTCGGTCAGCGAGTTCGAGCACGCGTGGAAGATGGACGCGTCGATGAATGCGCTCGCCGACAGCTTGCTCTCGCGGAACAGCAGGTCCGCGGCGGGCGGGCGGTAGAAACTGAAGCTGCGTTCGCCGTGCGCGTCGAGGCTGACGAAAGCCAATGCCGTCGGTGCGGCACCGGTGCGCTGGACGTGGTGGGTGCCGACGCCGGCTCGATGCAGGCTGTCGAGCAGGAATTCGGCGAACGTGTCGAGGGCGAGCATGCCGACGAACTCGGCCTTGCCACCCAGTGCGGCTACCGCGACCGCGACATTCGCCGGAGCACCGCCTGCGTGTTGCTGGAAAATCCGCGGTTGCGATGGATCCGCCGATGCCACCGGCAGGAAATCGACCAGCGCCTCACCGAAACATACAACCGGTTTCATGTCAGTGCCCCGCCGCGCGCGCCGGACTGGCCGATACGGCATCGTCGGGCAAGGTGGATCCGTCTTCGATGCGTGAGCCGGAAAATCCGTAGTGAATGATGAACAGGTAACAGAGCAGCGGCAGCACGAATGCGTGCTGGATGCCGATCCGGTCTGCGAGCAGTCCCTGCAGCAGTGGAATGATTGCGCCGCCGACGATCGCCATGATCAGCAGGCTCGACGCCTTGTCGGTCATCGGGCCCATCTTCGCGATGCCGAGAGTGAAGATGTTCGGGAACATGATCGAATTGAACAGGCCGACCGCGACGATGCTCCATAGGGCGACCGATCCCTGGCTCAGTAGCGTCGTCGCAACGAGCACGCAGGCGATTGCCGCGAACAGGCCGAGCAGGTGCCGCGGATCGAACCAGCGCAACAGGGCGAAGCCGACGAAGCGGCCGATCATGGCTCCACCCCAATAGAGGGAAACGTAGCCGGCAGCCTGCGCTTCACTGATGGCGCCAATCCCGGGCAACGACAGGTAGTTGATCAGGAAGCTGCCGATCGCGACCTCCGCGCCGACATACAGGAAGATCGCAATCACGCCGAGCCGCACGTGGCGGAAGCCGAGCACGTCGGCAAAGCGATGGCGCTGCGCATCCCCACGCGCGGTCGCTTCGGTCAATGCCGGCAGGCGAAACAGCCAGACCACGACGGCGAGGATGAACAAGGTCACCGCGAGGCCGATGTAGGGCCCTGTCACGAGCGCGGCCTGTTCGCTGCGATAGGCGAGCAGATCGGCGGGACCGAGTCGACTGAGTTCAGTCGCACCGAGCACGCCCCCCGACAGGATCAGCGCACCGCCGAGCGCAGGCGCAATCGTCGTGCCGAGCGAGTTGAGCGCCTGGGCGAGGTTCAGCCGGCTCGAAGCCAGGCGTGGCTCGCCGAGCAGGCATACGTACGGGTTGGCCGCGACCTGCAGCAAGGTAATGCCGCTGGCGAGCACGAAGAAAGCCAGCAGGAACAGCGGATACGAAACCCACTGCGCGGCAGGGATGAACAACAGGGCACCGACACCCGTGACGCCGAGGCCGATCACGATGCTGGCCCGGTAGCCGAGGCGCGCGATGACCCTGCCGGCCGGCAGCGACATGACGAAATACGCGCCGAAGAAGATGAACTGCACGAGCATCGCCTGTGCATAGTTCAGCGTGAACACCGATTTGAGATGCGGTATCAACACATCGTTGAGCACGGTGATGAAGCCCCACATGAAGAACAGGGTGGTCGCGACGATCAGCGCCGTGCGCGGACTTGCTGTGCGATCGTTCATGCGGGAATTCCGTGCATCGTGGGGGGTGGGCAACTGCTCTCACGCACGATCAGTTGCACGGCAATCGAATGTTGCGCGTTCGCGATCGACGGATCGCGCATGCGTTCGAGGATGCGTTCGGCGGCCTGGCGTCCGCGCGCGCGTGGCGCGGTTGCAATCGTGGTCAGCGGTGGCACGCTGAGCGCCGCTTCGGGAATATCGTCGAAACCGACCAGGGCGAAATCGACACCGGGTCGACGTCCGCGCGCGATCAGGCCGAGTTGCAGGCCGAGCGCGACGGCATCGTTGTAGCAGACTGCCGCGGTTGGCGCCGGATCGCTTGCAAACAGGGCGCCCGCCTGGCGCGCCGCTTCGAGCCGGGTCGGCGCAGTTTCGATACGCCAGCGCGGTTCGGCCTCGACGCCGGCATTGGCGAGCGCTTCGAGATAGCCCTTGCGACGCTGGTGGCACGAACTCGAATCGCGGTGGCCGCCATAGAACGCGATGCGTCGATGGCCGAGCGCGATCAAGTGCTCGGTGGCGAGCCGCGCACCGACGAGATTGTCCATCACCAGATAGTCCCAATCGCCGCCGAGTTCGCGGTTGAAGACAAGCACGGGCATGTGATCGCCGACCACGCGCGCCACCGCTGCGCCGTCGCTGCCCTCGGCCGGCGAGAGGATGATGCCGGCCGGCGCATGCTCGACCAGCGAAGCCAGCACGGCCTGCTGACGCGCGACCGACTCACCGGTACTGCCCAGCAAGGTCACGAAGCCGACAGCCGCCAGCGCTTCGTCGACACCTGCGGCGAATTCGGCGAAGAATGGATTGGAAAGATCATTGATGACCAGCGCCACGCTGGACGCCGAGCGTGAGCGCAGGTTGGCCGCCGCCCGGTTGTAGATGTAGCCGACGCGACGTATCTCGGCCTCGACCCTGGCCCGCGTTTCGGCGTGCACGAGCGGACTGCCGCGCAGCACCAGCGAAACCGTCGCACGCGAGACTCCGCAACCGCGAGCGACATCATTGAGGGTCAGTTTCGTGGCGGACATGCCTGGCGGGTCATCACATTTGGATCGTTCCAATCCAATGAGTTTGCCTTCGCAGCGAGGGACCAGCACGGTGCACCGCAGCAAGACGGCGTCGAGCGCCTGTGCTAGATTTTTGTTTTGGATCGTTCCAAATTCACCTCTCAGGCAATGTGTGGGCAGCGGCGGAACCCGGGCATTGCCGCTCCGCGACCCTGTCCTGACGAATGGCGATGTGGACGGACGACGTTTATGCGGGGGCGATTGTCGAGGTGAACACATCCGGGATTTGATGTTGCGCATCGCGGAGCAGGAACCCGGAGGGGAAAGGACAGCACGAAGACAGCGCCGTAGTCTGCGCAGACGACGTTGCCGGGCGCGACGGGAACCCTCCCCTCTGCGTCGCGCCCACCTCCCTCGACAATCGCCCCAGGCAAGGACACATGCCCTGGAGCTTCACGATGTCGAACCAGCCATCGTCGTTCCCGGCAAGGGAACCGTCCGCCCACCTACCCTCGAGGAATTCCCGCATGCGTCTTGAACTCCCGGCCGTTTCGCTCCTGCGTGCGACGCTGGGCGCCTGCCTTGTCGCATCGACCAGCCTCGTCGTGCATGCGGCCGGCGCAGATTCCGCGGAACGCGCCTACGCCGCTGTCGATCCATTCATCGGCACGGGTGGCGAAGGCCATACCTTCCCGGGCGCCGTTGTGCCGTTCGGCATGGTCCAGCTCAGTCCGGACACGCAACTGAAGACGCGCAAGGAAGGCTATGGATGGGCGGCCGGCTATCGGCACGACGACACGACGATCTTCGGTTTCTCGCATACGCATTTTTCCGGCACAGGTCATTCCGATCTCGGCGACCTGCTGGTCATGCCGATCACCGGTGACGTGCGGCTCGAACCTGGCACGGTCGGACAACCCGGCAGCGGCTACTTCTCGCGCTTCAGTCACGCCGACGAGAAAGCGGAACCGGGCTACTACGCGGTCAGCCTCGCCGATTACGGCATCCGAGCCGAGCTCACCGCCGGCGAACGCATCGGCGTGCATCGCTACAAGTTTCCCGCGTCCCGCGCGGCGCATGTGCTGGTCGACCTGCGCACGAGCATGTACGCCTACCCGGGAAAGGTCCTCTGGTCGCGCCTGCGCCTGCATGCGGACGGAACCCTGACCGGCTTTCGCGAGACGCGTGGCTGGGCCGCGGGTCGGCAACTGTATTTCGCGATGCGCTTCTCGACCGCGCCGAGCGGGCACGCCTTGCACGATACCGAGCAGGACATCCCCTACAAGGGATTTGCGCCACCGGCCGAGAACGATCCGGCCGCGCGCGCGCAGATCGAAGGACGCGCACTCGTCGGCGTGCTCGACTTCCCGGCGGCGACGCGCGAGCTCGTCGTCAAGGTCGCGATCTCGCCGGTCAGCGAGGATGGCGCGATCGCCAATCTCGATGCGGAGATGCCGGACTGGGATTTCGATCGCGTGCGTGGCACGGCGAGGAAATCCTGGACCGACGCCCTCGGCGTGTTCGAAGTCGATGCCCCCGACGCGATGCGTCGAAGCTTCCACACCGCGGTCTATCACAGCCTGATGGCGCCGAGCCTGTTCATGGACAGCGACGGTCGTTATCGCGGGCCCGACAATGCCGTGCACCGCGCAGAGGGCTACCGCCACGTCTCGACATTCTCGCTGTGGGATACCTATCGCGCGCTGCATCCGCTGCTGACGATCATCCAGCCCGAGCAACGCACCAACGACGTGGTCAACTCGCTGCTCGCATCGCGCCGCGAAAGCCCCTACGGCATCCTGCCGGTATGGGCGTTCCACGGCCTCGAAACCTGGTGCATGATCGGCTACCACGCGGCACCGGTGATCGCCGACGCCTACATGAAGGGCATCCGCGGCTACGACGCCGATGCCGCCCTCGATGCGATGGTCGCGAGCGCCAGCTACGCGCCGTATGACGGCATCGGCGATTACATGAAGCTCGGTTACGTGCCGATCGACCGCGAGGGCGAAGCAGCCTCGAAGACCGTCGAGTATGCGTTCGACGACTGGACGATCGCACGCATGGCGCGTGAGATCGGCAAGACCGATGTCGCCAGGCAGTTCGACAAGCGCGCCGCGAACTGGCGCAACACCTTCGATCCGGACAGCGGTTTCCTGCGCGCCAAATTGTCCAATGGAAAATTCCGCGAGCCGTTCGACGCCGCGGCGAGCGGCTACGGCACCGACTACACCGAAGGCAATGCCTGGCAGTACTCGTGGTACGTGCCGCAGGACATCGCCGGCCTGATCGCCGCGCATGGCGGCGACGCGAAGTTCGTGCGGCGCATCGACGCCGTGTTCAACGCAACGGTCGATCCGAAATTGTTCGAGCACATGGAAGACATCACCGGCCTGATTGGCTGGTATGCGCACGGCAACGAGCCGAGTCACCACGTCGCCTACCTCTACGACTACGCGGGCCAGCCATGGCGCACCCAGGAGCGCCTCAGGCAGATCATGGATTCGCAATACGCGGCGCGTGTCGACGGACTCGCTGGCAACGACGATCTGGGCCAGATGTCGGCGTGGTACGTGTTCACCGCGCTTGGCTTCTATCCGGTAGCGCCGGGCAGCAATGAGTATGTGATCGGGCGTCCGTTCCTGGATCGCGTCGCGATGAACCTGCCAAATGGCAAACGCTTCACGATCGTCGCCGCGAATCTCGATGACGCGCATCCCTACATCGGCGCGGTCACCCTCGACGGCAAGCCGCTCGAGCGCAGCTTCATCCGCCACGAGGAAATCATGGCTGGCGGCGAACTGCATTTCACGATGCAGGCCGCACCTGACAAGGAATGGGCAAGCGGAAGGACGGCGCGACCGTATTCGATGAGTCCCCGTTGAGCATGAGGTGTTTGCAGCGGATGCGGCTGGTTTCCTGAGCCGCGTCGCGCAAGCGATCAGCTCGCCGCGCTGTTCCGATTCTCGGCGATCAGGGTGCGCATCCGCAGGTATCCGCGGCGCTGCCAATCGAGCAGTTGCGGCATGTCGATCGGACGTCGCCCGATCAACTCGATGCGTCCGGTTTCCCGTATTTCGACGTGCTCGACGCGACGACGTCCCGTGTTCTTGGCCAGGTAAAGCGCGGCATCGGCCCAGCGGATCGCATCCGACAACGGCGCCCGCCAGCCTTGCGCGAGCGGATGCTGCACGTAGCCGCCCGACACGCTGACCGGTATCGACTGTCCGTGCCAGGGCACCGGCGCACCCTCGATCCCGGCCAGCAAACCCCGCACGTCGCGCTCGAGTGTCGTGCTGCTGTCGCGATGGTTGAGGATGACGAGAAATTCCTCGCCTCCCCAGCGGTACAGCTCATCCGTTCTGTCGAGGACGCGACGGATGCGTTCGACGACGGTCTTGAGTACCGCGTCGCCGGCTTCGTGCCCATGCTGGTCGTTGATCGCCTTGAAATGATCGAGATCGAGCAACAGCAACCCGGTCAACGACGTGCCGGTGTCGCCCTGCGGCGGGGCATGCACGCGCCGTCGCTGGAACTGGTAGCGGCTCGAAGCGCCGGTCAACGCATCGAAACGCACGACGTCGGACAAGCGGTCACGCTCCTTGCGCGCGCGGCGGATGGCCACGTACAACATTGCGCTCACGCTGATCGCGAACAATGCCAGCACGAGGGCCAGCGCCTTGCCCATGCGCTCGGCGCGCAGCCGCTGCTGCTGGACGCGGTTTTCGATCGACAAGGCAGAGATGCGATGTTCGAGGTCCTGCGCCGTATGGCGCGCCTCTGCTTCCGCGATCGCGCGGCCGCGTTCGTTGCGGAACAGCTGCGACCACAAGCGCTGGCGGCGCTCCATCACTTCGACCGCGCGGCCAAACAGTTTCTTGTCGCGCAAGGTGCGGATCTGCCGATCGAGGCCATCGAGCACATCGACCATCTGGCCCGTGTCGATGAAGTGTTCGGTGGAGCTCTGCATCAAGGCAAGCCCCGCATCGACGTGGTCGAGTTGCATCAGCGCATGCCCGCGAAGCATGCGCGCCCGCGCCAGGTAGTAGCTGTCCTCACGCTGCGTGGCCAGTGCCTCGATGCGATCGATCGCTGCGATCGCCTGCTGCGACTTTTCCATCGCGAGCAACCATTCGGCGCGCGCGGCACCGACACGCAAGGTCGTGAAGGCCGGCTGCTCGCCATCGAGCAGGCCTTCCGCTTCGCGCAGTGCGTTGTCCGACTCGATGAGACGACGCTTCTTCAGCAACGCGATGGCGCGCGTCGAGAGCAGGGATATCCGGTTCTGCACCGGAAACGGATCGACCGGCAGGGCGAACGCGCGATCGACGTATTCGAGGGCGGGATCGGGAAGTTCCATTGCGTTGTAGAGATCGGCAATCGTGCTCAGGCGGAACAGGCGCGCGCTTTCGCTGCCAGACGGCAGTTTCCCGGCCCAGTCGAGCGCGGCGAGTTGGTGCCGCAACGCCGTATCGAAGTTGCCGGCATCGAAATACATGTTGCCGTAACTGAGCTCGAGCGCCTCCATCACTTCGGGCGAGGCATCCGAGCGGATATGCGCGCGCACCCCGTTGAGCTGGTCGATGAACTTGCCGATATCGTCGTCGGCATGGCTCATGTAGATGCGCCGGATGTCCATCAGGCTGACCGTATCGACATCGCCATGGGCTTCGGCGAGATCGCGCAATGCCTTCATCGCAGCCAGTCGCTGATCGACGCTCTGGTTTCCGCCGAGCACGCTCATCCGTGCCTGCGCCAGTTCACGTTGCAGCGGATACGGTGCATCGTCGGGTATCGATGCCTCGATCCGCGCGAGCTGCGCGGCGGCGCCGGTCGACGCCGGGGCGTTGCCCTGAAGGGCATGCAGTTGCTCGACCAGCGCCTCATTCGAGGTTGATGCGGTCATCGCCCAGCAATGACCGGCGGGCATTCCGAGCAGGGCGCAGGCCATCGCCAGGCCGCGCATGCAGGACTGCAGGCGAACCCTGGCTTGGGTGGGTGTCGATGTCCGAGAGTCGTGCCAGGTCACCGTTACCGTTCGCTTGGGTGTGGCGCAGACAAAGCTACCATTGATCGGAACGTGGCCGTTGAATCGATTTGTGCACGCGGGGTCGCCCGCGGCGGCTCTGCGCAACACTGCTCCATTGGCGCAACTCTCTGGCGGCGTGGTCGGGATGCGGAAAGCAGCTCCAGCCGCTCGTCCCGGACTGGGTGACGATGCTCATCGCCGAGTGGTCAGTCCTTCCCATGCGACGCAGCGGGATCGGCACGCTGGCAATTGGCATGTCGATTGCGCCACGGGATCAGCGTTGCCTCAACGATGCGGATCGTGGGCGTCGTCCAGGCTGATGCCGCCGCCCATGCCGCCTCCGATTCCGCCACCTGCCTTGCCGCCGCCACGTCCTGCGTTGTCCTTGCCTCCAGCGTCGCCCTTGCCGCGCGTGCCCGAAGGGCGCGTAGGCCCCTGGCGCGGAATCGAAACGTCGCTCGGCACTGCATCGAGATCCAGCACCTGGCGGATGAACGTCCTCAGCGAGACGACAAGGTCGGCTGTATGCGTTGGCCGACCCGCTGCCAGTTCCGAGGCAGCGATCGCCGCAAGTCGCATCTGTTCCCCGGTGCCAAGCAGGATGATGTCCGACAACGCCGCCTCGACGGCGTCACGCACGCGCCGCGATCGGTCCGCACCGGATCCTTCCGCGGGCATCGGCAGCACTTGCCCGGCCGCCGCCGCGCGTTCGTGGGCATGCCTGAGATCGCGCAGATGAGTCGGATCGACCTCAAGATTGCCGGTGAACGATCCGCCCAGCGTCTTGTAGGCCGCAATCAGGGTGCGCAGGCGTTCGTTGATCTGGCGGTTCTCGCGCTCGCGACGTTGCTGGATCGTCTGCATCGCGATCAAGCGCACGCCCACGCCGATCAAGGTGATCACGGCCAGGCCGAACAGCGTCGACAGCATCGTCTGCCAGGAACTGAAATCAAGATTGCGCATGCGCGTGCTCCGAGGCCAGCGGCCAGTCTATGCCTGTCGCACGGCGATCGCTTCACGCACAGACATCCCTCACGCAGCCGCGCAGCCAGCGGTGCGCCGCGTCGCCGTCGAGGCGTGGATGCCAGAGCATCGACACGGTCATCTTCGCAAGCACGATCGGCAGCGCAAAGCTGTGCATGCCGGCGCGCAGATTCCCGGTGTGCCGCTCCGGAACGCTCGCGATCAGGTCGGAGCCTCGTGCCAGGGCAAGCGCCATCGAGAAGCCGCCGACGATCGTGACGATGTCGCGCGCGAATCCGAGTGCTTCGAGGCCTTCATCGATCGGTCCCGTATCGAGGCCGTGTCGCGACACATGCACATGCCTGCCTTTCGCATAGCGCGCCGCGCTGGGCTTGCCGCGCGCGAGCGGATGCCCTGATCGAACGACGCCGATGTAGCGATCAGTGAACAAGGCCTGCGCGCGCAGTTCGGGCGGTGTCGTGTCGACCACGACGCCGGTTTCGAGATCGATCGTGCCGCTGCGCAACGGCGTGCCGTCCTTGTCGGGCTTGCCGACGAAGCGCAGACGCACGCCTGGCGCTTCGGATGCGGTCCGCGCGAGCAGGGCCGGACCGAAGTTCTCGACGAAGCCATCGCTGGTACGCAACGTGAAGGTCCGTTCGAGCCGTTCCAGCTTGAGTGCCTCGGTCGGACGCAACACGGTCCTTGCTGCTTCGACGAGCGGCCCGACACGCTCGCGCAGTTCGAGCGCGCGAGGCGTCGCGACGAGGCCCCGGCCCGCCCTGACCAGCAGGGGATCGCCGGTTGTCGCGCGCAGTCGAGCAAGCGCCCGGCTCATCGCCGATGGACTCAGGCGCAGTCGCCGCGCTGCCGCGGCAACGCTGCCTTCGGCAAGCAGCACATCCAGGGTGACGAGCAGGTTGAGATCAGGCGTGCCCATGGCCGGACGATAGCACCGGTTGGACGATATGGGGCGTTTGATGCACGGATGAAGTGCAACTGCTGCGTCTTCCGCCACGTCACTCGAGCACCTATCGTGATGTCACTCCGCCCGGGAGTCAGTCCTCAAGGAAACCAGCATGGGCACCCCGGCTGCGCGATCAGCAGACTCCGACACTGCGATGCCGGCAGCGCGCGCGTCCTCGCGCGGCCCGCTCGCCAGCCTTTGCCTCGCGATGCTGCTGTCATCGCTCGGCACCAGCAGCGCCAATGTCGGGCTGCCCGCGATCGCACAGGCGTTCGCTGCCTCGTTCCAGGCCGTGCAGTGGATCGTGCTTGCCTATCTTGTCGCGACAACCAGCCTGATCGTCAGCGTCGGACGACTCGGCGACATCCTCGGCCGGCGACGCCTGATGTTGACGGGGCTGTCGCTGTTCGCAACCGCGTCGCTGCTGTGCGGGATCGCGCCGACACTCGGGCTGCTGATCGCGGCGCGCGCAGCACAGGGACTCGGCGCTGCCATCATGATGGCGCTGGCGATGGCCATGGTCGGTGGCATTGTCCCGCAATCGAAGACCGGCAGTGCGATGGGATTGCTCGGCACGATGTCGGCCATCGGCACCGCGCTCGGCCCGTCGCTCGGCGGCATGCTGATCGCCGCATCGGGATGGCGCTGGATCTTCCTCGTCAACGTGCCAATCGCACTCGTCGCTGCGGTCCTCGCCGGTCGCAGCCTGCCTGACGATCGCGCCGACGCGCAGACCGGCAATCGGGCATTCGACCGGATCGGAACATTGCTGCTGGTCTTGACGCTCGGCGCCTACGCACTGGCGATGACCACAGGTCACGGCCAGATCGGCCCGCTCAACGCGATGCTGTTGCTCGGCGCGGGCGTGGGCGGTGCCCTCTTCGTCCACGTCGAGAAGAAGATCGCCGCACCGCTGATCCGGCTCGACTTGTTCCGCGATCGCGTGTTGCGCTCCGCTCTCGCGACGAATGCGATCGTCGCCACGGTGATGATGATGACGCTTGTGGTCGGACCTTTTCATCTCGCACGCGCGCTCCGGCTCGATGCCGCCGCGATCGGACTCGTGATGTCGGCAGGTCCGCTCGCCGCGGCGCTGGCAGGCGTGCCGGCCGGTCACCTGGTCGACCGTCATGGCGCGCGACGCATGGCCCTGGCCGGACTGATCGGCATGGCCTCGGCCTGTCTTGCCTTGTCGCTGATCCCGGCGACGGCGGGCATCGCCGGCTATGTTGCGCCGATGGTCGTCGTCACGATCGGATATGCCGTCTTCCAGGCCGCCAACACGACCGCCGTCATGAGCGGAGTCGACGCAGGCCAGCGCGGGCTCATCTCGGGATTGCTCAATATGTCGCGCAACCTCGGCCTGGTCAGCGGCGCTTCGCTGATGGGCGCCGTCTTCGCGCTCGCAGCAGGAACGGGCGACCTCGCCAGCGCGCTTGCACCTGCTGTCGACCAGGGCACGAAGACCGCATTTGCGGTGGCGACGGGCTTGATCGTCGTCGCGATCGCGATTGCCCGAGGCGCACGCAAAGGCAGGCACGATCCCGCACCGATCCCGGCGTGAGCGTCGCTGCAGCGCCGGGTAGGACTCGACGAACGTGTGCGGGCGAATCGACGCGAGGAGCGCAGGCCTTACTGGCCGGCGGGCGGCTCCCAGAGTTCGATCTTGTTGCCCTCTGGATCGATCACCCACGCGAACTTGCCGTATTCCGAAGGCTCGGTGTTGTCGATGACCTCGCAACCTTCGCTGCGCAGCGCGGCAAGCAGCGCGCCGAGGTCCGCCACGCGAAAGTTGATCATGAACGGCGCGGAGCTCGGCTCCATTTTTTTCGTGTCCTGGCCAAACGGGCTCCAGATCGTCATTCCGGGCGCGCTGTCGGGACCTCCCCATTGAAAGATCGCGCCACCCCACTCGGTCACGTCCAGTCCAAGGTGATCGCGATACCAGGCGCCAAGACGCTCTGGATCCTGCGATTTGAAGAAGATGCCGCCGATGCCGGTTACACGTTTCATTTTGCTCTCCAAGAATTGCCAGGCGCCCGGATAATCCGCTGGAACCGGAATGCCCTGAGCACCAAAGAATGACAGCTGATCAGGATAGCCGCGCTGGAAAATGATCCGATCGTTGCGGACGTGGAAGAATCCGCAACCCAGGAGACCAGTCGGACCCGACCATTCGAGGATCGCCCGTTCGCCGTCCTCGCTGAGATTCTCGACGATGCAGGCCATCTTCGCGCGACCAAACTCTATCAGGAACATCCTTCGGATCGCTTCCCGACCCGGCAGTGGCTGCGTGACCAGTTGGTTGATTCATCGCATCCGGCGCATGGAGCGAAGCCAATCCTTCACTATCCACCGAGTTGAAGCGGGACACCCGTTCATGCACGAGCTGCTTTGGCGACATTCGGAAAACTCCGGACCGAAATGGGAATTGGCACGGCATCGAACGACGGCGCGACAACGCGACTCCGGCAGCGGAGTGCCGCTTCATCCGACCCGCCTGAATGGCCAAGTCATCGCCTCGTCAGTGGTCACCCTCGTCCTCCGGAAGACCATGATACGTCCTGAGGAATGTACGGATGTCATCGATTTCGCCTTTCTTGAAATGGACAAATCCGTTGCGCGCCACCCAGGCCATCTCGCCAAGATCACGTCCGCCAACGGATTTGCCGGTGCGCATCAGTTCGCGAAACGCATCCCTGTCGTAGATCGCGACGATCGCCAGCGAAGGACCGCCGTCGTAGGTGTTGTCATTGAACTCGTTTCCGCGAAATTCGAGCCCATGGCATTCGGTACAGGTGATCGATGCCAGGTAGCGCCCGCGCTCGAAAGCGCTTGTTCGCGGCAGCTCGCCCCAGCGGGGTCGCGCCGGATCGATCTGATCTGCGGCAACCTGCCATTTTCCTTGCGCAAGCCTGAGCCGGGCGGTCCACGTGATCGCGCGTTCGCGCGGCACGGCTGGCAGCAGCGGCTGCCTTCTCAGGTGAACAATGATGTTGGCCAGATCCTCGTCGCCAAGCGGAAAGAAGGTATAGGACGTCATGCCCAGCAGCGTGCTGCCATCACGCTTGACTCCGAAGCGCACCAGCCGGACCAGTTCGGCATCGCTGTACAGCGGAAGCACGGATGAAAGCGTGGGCGCCGTGACGCGGTAGTAACCCTCCATGTCGATTTGCCCGCCCTGTCCCGTATCTCCGTGACAGCCCGACCAGCAGCCCACGATCCTGGCCATGCGCTCGCCTTCGGCAGGGTCGGGTGAGCCAGCCGTGTCTCGAATCCCGACAAGCGGAACGTCGTGGACACGACGCAGTTTCCATTCGGAAGCGCCGAAAACCCAACATGCTCCGATGATGGCCACCGAACCGATGATTCCGATCGCGCGCGCAACGCCCCGGCGGATGCGCTTGTGGCTCTGGCTGTTCATGCAGATCGACGTGTTTGCGGCGACTGCACGAAGCTGCTGGAGAGACCCTTCGATGCGGATGCAACAGCCCGATGCGAACACGGCGAGAAACAAGCGGTGGAATGCCGTCGACGCATGACGTCGGAGTCAGGCCGCAGCACGCAACGGTCTGAACGAGTCGCCAGGCGGCAATGGCAAGATCACTGGTCAGGCCCGCTGCGCAACTCAAGGAGCTGTTGCGGATCAACGCGGATCAGCGTGTAGACAATTCGCTCGCTGGTGATCTCGACAAATCCGTGCGGCGTGTGCGGCGGGATGACGACGATGTCGCCAGGACCGACCCTGTGTCTTGTTCCGCCCACGATCACCGTGCCGGAAGAACTGGGCCCGATTATCTGACGCACGATGGCTCCGTCGATCGGGAAGGGTGTCGGAGCTTCCAGCGCTCCTCCCGTGACAAGCACGCCGCCGCCTTCGATTACTTGATACACCTCGGTGATCGCGTCATGCACGATGGCGTCAGGCGGCGTCTTTCCGTCCACCTGCGAGCGGCGTACAACCGATACTCCGACGTTGTAGCCGGACTCGACGGGAAGCACGCGCAGAACGGAGTCCGCGAGCGCGCCGGTATTCTTCCGCTCCATTTCCGCGTTGATTTCCGTGGCGCTAATGGCAGTTGCCGGAGCAGCGGGGTGCGTCGCGCCTTGCGCAATCGCACCGCCCATTCCAGCGAGCGAGAGAATCAGGCTAGACGATCTGGCATGCACAACGCCACCTCGCCGGGATGATGGATTGCTGCCTGGGACCGGCGTCAAGCCGACCAGCGCGGCGCGGCCGACAGCATCGCAAGCATAACCTGCCGGGTTGCTGGTGCTGGAAAGCGACCTGGGCTCGAACGAGCGGTTGAGCTGGGCTGCTAGACCCACAGGCGCAGCGGTACCAACCCCCAGAACGCAAGCACGACAACCCACTGGAGCACGCCGAGCATCGCCAGCCGGTCCCGCCGCACGCTTCGATCTGCTGCGTCTTGACCGGACGAACGCCACAACCCGAACAGCATCGCGAGCGGCAGCAGGCCTGTCACCAATGCCAGCAGCGCGCTTGCGGGAGTCAGGTCACCGAGCTGCAGGAACGACTGGCCAAGGAACAAAGGTATCGGAAGAAACAGCGCGACGGCGGCGAGGAACGCAACGAACAGCGGGTCGGAAGCGCGCAATCGACGGCGCAGCATGCGCAGGATGCCGATCAGGAGCAGATACGCCAATCCAAGCATTCCCGCAGCGAAACTGAGCCAAAGCGGCAGCATGCGCCACAGCCCGACTTGCTCGTAGCTGCGAAAGCCGTCCGCGATGATTCGCCGCGCGTCATCCGAAACGTGCAGCACGTGCGATGGTCTCGTCCTGTCGTCCGCGCGGAACAGCCAACCCCCAGCGGGCAACAAGGATCGTGTCGCACCCTGGAACGGATTCAGCTGGAGCCGCTGCCCGTCCCATCGGACAGTCGCGAAGTTCAGGATCCGATCGAGATAGGCGAAGCTTTCCGTGCGG
>JAKQJM010000119.1 GCA_029561145.1 Pseudomonadota bacterium | reverse complement strand
TGGCCGATCGCGACGAACATGCCAGTCACAGCGATATCGCGCGTCGAGCCGTCCTGCATGCTCTTCACGCGCACGCCATTGACGCCGGTCTGGTCGCCAAGCACTTCGTCGACACTGTGGTTCCAGATGATGTCGATCTTGCCGGCGGCCTGCTTCTCGAACAGCTTGTCCTGCATGATCTTCTCCGCACGCAGCTTGTCGCGGCGATGCACGAGGGTCACCTTCTTCGCGATGTTGGCCAGGTAAAGGGCTTCCTCCACGGCCGTATTGCCGCCGCCGATCACGGCGACTTCCTGTTCACGGAAAAAGAAGCCGTCGCAGGTGGCGCAGGCCGAAACGCCCTGGCCTTTGAACCTGTCTTCCGATTCGAGGCCGAGATACATCGCGGTCGCACCCGTCGCGATGATCAACGCGTCGCAGGTGTATTCGCCACTGTCGCCCTGCAGTCGGAACGGGCGTTGCTTGAGATCCGCCGTGTGGATGTGATCGAAGATGATCTCGGTGTTGAAACGCTCGGCATGCTCCTTCATGCGTTCCATCAGGGCAGGGCCCTGCAATCCTTCGACATCGCCGGGCCAGTTGTCGACGTCGGTCGTGGTCATCAGCTGACCGCCCTGGGCGAGGCCGGTGATCATTGTCGGCTTGAGATTGGCACGCGCGGCATAGACAGCGGCCGAGTAGCCGGCGGGTCCGGTACCGAGGATGAGCAGGCGCGTGTGTTTCGGGGTCGTCATGTATAATCCCGGCCGCTTTTCCGGCCTCAAGTCGTGGCGATGGGTGTTCCATGTCGGCAAGCCGCGCGATCCGCTCGGATGCTGCCGCCACAGAGTGATTTCACAGCCGATTTCGCAGGCGACCCGTAGCTTGGTCGCCGCGATCACGGTTGATCAGAATGGGGTGCCGGCGAGAACGAATCAAGACGCATCGCCAGTCGCTGCGTCCGGCGTGACATGTGAACCGCATCGGCATCCGGCCGCTGCGTCCGTTGACCAACCTGGAGATTCTGATGCGCATCGGTATTCCGTCCGAGACCAAGACCCTTGAGGGACGTGTTGCCCTCGTGCCGGCGGCTTGCGCCGATCTGGTCCGTCGTGGTCATGAGGTCTTCATCCAGTCCGGAGCAGGCACCAAGAGCGGATTCAGCGACGATGACTTCGTGCGGAACGGGGTCAAGGTCGTTGCCGACGCGGACAAGCTCTACGAGACCGGCGAGCTGATCGTCAAGGTCAAGGAGCCGATCGCCGGAGATCTGGCTCGCCTGCGCAAGGACCATCTGCTGTTCTGCTACCTGCACCTGGCGGCGGAACCGGCATTGACCAGGAGCCTGCTCGATATCGGCCTGACCGGCATCGCGTTTGAATCGGTCGAGGAAATGGACGGATCGTTGCCCCTGCTTGCACCGATGTCGATCATCGCCGGCCGCATTGCCGTGCAGGTCGGTACCCACCTGCTGCACCAGCCGATGGGCGGCAAGGGCAAGTTGCTCGGTGGCCTGCCAGGCACCGAGCGCGGCAAGGTCGTTGTTCTCGGCGCCGGCGCAGCGGGCGGCAACTCGGCGGCGCTGGCAGCAGCCGGCGGCGCGAACGTGGTCGTGTTCGACAAGCGTCCCGATCGTCTCGCCCAGATGATGGCCCTCGGCTCCAACGTCACCGCTCTGTATCCTTACGAGGAATACGTGGCCCGCGAACTGCGCAGCGCCGATCTCGTCGTCGGTGCCGTGCTCGTGCCCAGCGCGCGCGCACCGCGCGTTGTCACGGCGGCGATGGTCAAGGACATGGAGCCCGGCAGCGTCCTGGCCGATATCTCGATCGACCAGGGTGGATGCTTCGAGACCTCGAAGCCCACGACCTGGAAGGAGCCGACCTACGTGGTCGACGGAGTCACCCATTTCGCCGTGACCAACATGCCCGGCGCGGTTCCGCAAACCTCGTCGCAGGCAATTTCGGCGGCGATCCTGCCGTATGTCCAGCGTCTCGCAAACGGCCCGGCCTGGCGCGACTACGCACCGCTGAAGGGTGGCATCAATATCGATGCCGGCAAGATCGTGCACCCGGCGCTCGAAGGCATTGTTTGAAAAACAATGGCTTGCGCCACTGAATTAAGGTAACTTCTGCACGTGGCGCGAGAATCCAAAACCCAGAAACCGACCCCGCCCGACGACCGGTTGCAACGTCGTCTTCGCGAGGTCGGCTTCCTGTTGCTGCTGCCCCTGGCGGTGTACCTGTTCATCTGCCTGTGGACCTACAGCCCGGCCGACTGGGGCTGGTCGCATGTCGGCGAACCTGACCAGGCGGTGGTCAATTTCGGAGGCAAGATCGGCGCCTATCTCGCCGACCTGCTGTTCTATTTCTTCGGAGTGCTGGCCTACGCGTTTCCGGCACTCCTGTTGATGGTCGGCACGGTCGTCCTGCGCGGCAGCGAGAGCGCCGAACGTGCACCGATCGAACCGACCTTGCGACTGGTCGGTAGCCTGGCTTTCTTCGTCGCAGGATCCGGACTCGCCCATCTGCATTTCGACGGTCCCAGCCAGTTGCCTGCCCAGGCGGGCGGTGTCCTCGGCACCCTGATCGGCGGCTCGCTGATCAAGGGTTTCGGATTTCTGGGTGGCACGCTGTTCCTGCTCGCCCTGTTCCTGATTGCGATCACGCTCGCAACCGGCCTGTCCTGGTTCCGCCTGATGGACTGGATCGGTCGCAGCCTGCTCGCGTTGATCGCCTGGGCCCGCGATCGCTCGAAGCGCGCGGAGGACTGGAGCGCGGCGCGCCAGGCGCGTGTCGAACGCGAGGTCGTGCGCAAGGTCGATACGATCAAGCAGTCCAGGCGCGAGCCGCTCAAGATCGAGCCGACCCTGGCACCGATCGGCAAGAGCGAGCGGGCCAAACGCGAGACCCAGATTCCGCTGTTCGTCGGCTCTTCGACCGAAGGCGAGGTGCCGCCGCTGGCCCTGCTCGATGAACCGAAGCAGCGCGTGCAGGGTTATTCGCAGGAGACCCTCGACGCACTGTCACGCCAGGTCGAATTCAAGCTCAAGGATTTCCGCATCGATGCGCAGGTCGTCAGTGCGCATCCGGGCCCGGTCATCACGCGCTTCGAGATGCAGCCGGCGCCGGGCATCAAGGGCAGCCAGATTTCAAGCCTCGACAAGGACATCGCGCGTGGCCTTTCGGTGATCAGCGTGCGCGTGGTCGACGTGATCCCGGGCAAGTCGGTGATCGGCCTCGAGATCCCGAACGTCAATCGCGAGATCGTCTACCTGTCCGAGATCCTGCGTTCGGACAAGTACGACCAGATGAAATCGCCATTGGCGCTGGCGCTGGGCAAGGATATCGGGGGTGCGCCCATTGTCGTCGACCTGGCCAAGATGCCGCATCTGCTCGTTGCCGGCACGACCGGCTCGGGCAAGTCGGTGGCGCTCAACGCGATGGTGCTGAGCCTTTTGTACAAGGCCAATGCAACCGATGTGCGCATGATCATGATCGACCCGAAGATGCTCGAACTCTCGGTCTACGAGGGCATTCCGCATCTTCTCGCGCCGGTCGTCACCGACATGAAGGAGGCGGCCAACGCGCTGCGCTGGTGCGTCGCCGAAATGGAGCGCCGCTACAAGTTGATGGCCGCGGTCGGCGTGCGCAACCTGGCAGGTTTCAACAAGAAGGTCAGGGACGAGGAGGCCAAGGGCCAGCCTCTGCTCGATCCGCTGTTCCGGCCGGACGCCTCGCAGCCTTCGATGAAGGCCGAACCGCTCAAGCCGCTGCCGTACATCGTCGTGATCATCGACGAGTTCGCCGACATGATGATGATCGTCGGCAAGAAGGTCGAGGAGCTGATCGCACGCCTCGCGCAGAAGGCGCGTGCAGCCGGCGTGCACCTGATCCTCGCGACGCAGCGGCCATCGGTCGACGTGATCACCGGCCTGATCAAGGCCAATATCCCGACCCGCATCGCGTTCCAGGTTTCGAGCAAGATCGATTCGCGCACGATTCTCGACCAGTCCGGTGCGGAAACCCTGCTCGGGCATGGCGACATGCTCTACCTGCCTCCCGGCACGGCCACGCCCGAACGCGTGCACGGCGCCTTCGTCGATGATCACGAGGTGCACAAGGTCGTCGAGTGGTTGCGTGCGCAGGGCAAGCCCGACTACATCGATGGCGTGCTCGAGGAAACCCAGACCCTGGCCGACGGCAAGATCATCGGCGAGACCGGGCTGCCGCAGGATGCGAGCGAAGGCGAGGGTGGCGAGGACGCGGCGTTGTACGACAAGGCCGTGCGCATCGTCACCGAAACACGTCGTGCCTCGATCTCCGGCGTGCAGCGGCACCTGCGCATCGGCTACAACCGTGCCGCGCGCCTGATCGAGCAGATGGAGCGTGATGGCGTGGTCAGCGGACCCGAGCACAATGGCAACCGCACGGTCATCGCGCCGCCGCCACCACGCGACTGAGCCTTTCCGGCCAGCCGCGCTTCAGCGCGACCATGTGATTCTCCGCCGCCGGCCTGCATTGGCATTTTTCAGACATTGACCCGAGGGATACCGACCGATGTTGCGCGCCATGCTATTGCTTGCCAGCCTGATCGCATTGAACGCCCACGCGGCCGCGACCGCCCGATCGCGCCTCGAAGCGTTTTCCAGCGGCATCACCACGATCAGTGCGCGCTTCGAACAATCGGTGACCGGCGCCAAGGGCAGTCGCGGCGAGGCTTCGACGGGCACCTTGGCACTCAAGGCGCCGCGCCAGTTCCGCTGGCAGACGATCACGCCGTACCAGCAGTTGATCGTTGCCGATGGCAATCGCGTATGGATCCACGATCCCGACCTCGAGCAGGTCAGCGTGCGCAGCCAGGGTGCCGAAGAGGCGCACAGTCCCTTGGCGGTGCTGACCGATCTTGGCCGACTCGATCACGAGTTCAGCGCGTCCGAGGCAGGCGAGCGGGAAGGGCTGCAATGGCTCAAGCTGGTTTCGAAGGTGAAGGAGCCCGAGTTCGCTTTCGCCGAACTGGGATTCGACGCGGGCGGCCTGGCCCGCATGCGTTTCGAGGACTCCCTCGGCAACACTACCGAGATCCGCTTCTCGGATTGGAAACGCGAGCCCCGGTTGGCCGCCGATACGTTCTCGTTCACCCCACCCGAGGGCGTCGATGTGGTCGGCGATCCCGGCGAGGACGCCGAGGTCTTTCCGATCCACGATTGAGGCGTCGCGGCGGCTTTGCTGAGCGCGGGCTGAACAAACCACAAAAATCTCTTGACTCTGGACCAAGGTCCAGGGTGCAAACTGCCGCCATCGGACTTCGATGACGGTTCATTCGCCGTCATCCAGGTCGATTCAACAGACGGGAGGCGGCAATGAACAGCTACGCGATAGGGCAACTCGCCAGCGCAGCCGGCGTCGGCATCGACACCGTGCGGTACTACGAGCGCAGCGGCCTGCTCAGGCCGGCCACGCGCTCGGCATCGGGCTATCGAAAATACGGCGAAGGCGAGCTCGATCGCCTCAATTTCATTCGACGCGCCCAGCACCTCGGATTCAGCCTGACCGAGATCGGCGACCTGCTCGCGATCAGCAGCCGCGGCGACGTGGCTGCGATGCATCAAGCCGCCAAGGTTCGCCTGACCGACATCGACAAGCGCATCGCCGAACTGCAACGCGTCCGCGATGCATTGACCAGTCTCATGTCCCGATGTCCGCGTGAGGGCACGGAACTGAGCTGCCCGATCCTGCGTGCACTGCTCAACAAGGAAACCTCGCAATGAAACATGACAATGCCTTGCCTGTCGCCCGGATCCACAGGCGCGACTCGCGCGCGTGCTATCTGTCGCGCGTGCGCTCCCTGCTCAATGCGATCCGCGCCCGCCACTGGCGCATGGATGCCGCGCGCCAGGTCGATGCCATCGAGAACGACTGCACCGAATGCGACGATTGCGCACCAAGCCTGCACGATCTCCATGCGAACGAACTGGAAGCGTCGGTGCATTCACCGAGTGCGCAAGAAGATGGCGATCGGGCGATCCGTCATGACAGTCCGGCCGAACTGGCACGCGCGCGACGCGTGTTCGCAGCGACCTGGATGATTCCGTTGCTGGCGATTTCGACTGCACTTGCAACCTTCGGCAGCGCGCTGGATCGCCCGCTGTTCGCGCTGCTGCAGTCGTCCGTCGTTGCGCTTGCGATTCCGCTTGCGGGTTCCGGCGCAGCACTGTTGTACCGGTCGCTCAAACGCCGCAGCGCCTGATTCCGAACAACGATCCGGAAACGCACACTCCCCCATCCATCAGCGATTCCCCCGCGAACACGCTCGCCTGCATGAACCCTTCTCCCGCCAACGGGAGAAGGGCCCGAAGGGGCGGAGGGAACGTCTGGATGCCGGCGCACATGCGAGATCGATGCCGCGAGCCATCCTGGCCAAGCGGTGCCCGACGTGTCGCTAGGATTCAAGGTCCGCGTCGGGCGGCTTCGATTGCGGCGATGTCGATCTTTGCCATCCCCATCATCGCGTTGAATGCGCGTTTGGCAGCTGCGCGATCGGGGTCCTTGATCGCATCCATCAGGGCGCGCGGCGTGATTTGCCACGACAAGCCCCATTTGTCCTTGCACCAGCCGCATTCGCTTTCCTTTCCGCCGTTGCCGACGATCGCATTCCACAGGCGGTCTGTGTCCGCCTGGTCCGCGGTTGAAACCTGGAATGAAAATGCCTCGCTGTGCTTGATCGCCGGACCACCGTTCATGCCGATGCAGGGAAGGCCCAGCACCGTGAATTCGACGATCAGGACATCGCCCTGCCTGCCGTCGGGATAGTCGCCTGGCGAATGGACGATCGCTCCGACCGCGCTGTCGGGAAAGGTGGCGGCATAGAAGTTCGCGGCGTCCAGCGCGTCGCTGTCGTACCAGAGGCAGATCGTGTTTCTGGGGGTCATTTCCTTTCTCCTTTGGGGAAATCCTGCCAACGGCGGGGCGGGTGGCCGCAACGCCTGGCGCACCAGGACGGTCGTACCATGTGATCGGTATTGTCTTTTATATCGCGACCGGACCTGGATTTAACGGCAACTTTCCGGGTCATCAGTCATTCTGGTTGAAATCCTTGCCCGGTGATACGCTGCGGCCGATCCCGCCGGGCTTCGACGCACGGCGAACCTTCCTCCGGAATCCAGCATGTCTCTAGTTGACCCGCCGACGCGGGATTGCCTCGCCAAAGCGGATCGCGTCACGGGGAATTGGACGTTTTTCCGTCAGTGGCTGAAGAATCCGCTCGCCATTGCCGCGCTGTCTCCCTCGAGTCGCCGGCTCGCGCGCGAGATGATCAAGCAGTTGCCGGAACACGCGGGTCGGGTGATCGAACTTGGCGGCGGCACGGGTGTGTTCACGCGGGCCTTGCTCGACCGGGGCGTTCTTCCCGGAAACCTGCTCGTCGTCGAACTCAATGAGGAACTGCATCGATTGCTCCAGGAAAGGTTTCCCGGCGTGAAGGTGGTGTGCGGCGACGCCATGGAACTCCACGACATCATCGTTCGGGAGCGTTTCGCCGAGGTCGGCAGCGTCGACGCGATCCTCAGTGGCCTGGGCCTGCTCTCGATGTCGCGTGGCACGCAGCGGCGCATTCTCTCCGCGGCATTCTCGGTGCTGGGCCCGCATGGCCGATTCATCCAGTTCACCTATGGTCCGGCCAGTCCGGTTTCACGCGAACTGCTGACCGAGCTCGGCTTGAGCGTCCATCGCGGCGGTGTTGCCTGGCGCAATGTCCCGCCGGCGGCGGTCTATGTGTACACGCGCAATCGCTCGACGTCGATCCGCGCCGTCCGCACGCATCGCCGCTGAGCAAGTCAGCTTTCGCAGGATCTTGCGCAGGAAGGTCTCCACGGCCGATGCACCTTCCACGTAGCGTCGAGATGCCTTTCCCCGGATTCGCCGAAACGCATCGCCCCCGGGAAAAGACAGGCGGCTGAAGCTGCTTCCCGCGACTTGGCTGTACCTCAATCGCGGGCGGCCTCGCACTTGAGTTGTTCCGCGAGATCCTTGCCCAGCCAGGCATCGATGCCCAGACGCAGCAGATAGATCAGCGGTATCAACGCGATCGCCGCGAGCACCTTGTAGCAATAGTTGACCGTGCCGACCGCAAGCCACAGGCTGGTGCTCCAGTGCTGCGGCCCGATCACGAAGGCGATGTAAAGCACGACGAAGCTGTCGATGAACTGCGAGACAAAGGTGGATACGGTGGCGCGCATCCAGATGTGCCGTTCACCGGTGCGCTTGCGGATCGAATGGAAGATGCGCACATCGATCAACTGGCCAACCAGGAAGGCCGTGATCGATCCGGCGATCGTCCACAGCCCTTGCCCGAAGACATACGCGTAGGCGGCCTGCAGATCCGGAACACCATTGTCCTTTGCCGCACCGACCCACCATGATGCCGGTGCCAGCGCGATCGCGGCATAGGCGAACAGGAAGGCGTAAGCGATCAGGCCGACCGCGAGCCAGGACAGGAAGCGCACGCCGCGTCGCCCGTAAAACTCGTTGATGATGTCGGTCATGATGAACACGACCGGCCAAAGCAGCGTGCCCGCCGTGAAGTTGAGCGAACCGCTCTGGGCGAACAGGTTCCACTCGAACGGCTGCAGTCCCAACGTTTCCTCGAGGGCGAAGATCTTCACGCCGATGAACTCGGCAATGATCGCATTGGCGATGAAGAAGCCTGCAAGAACCAGGAACATGCGCTGCGCGCGCGGTGCGGACGCAGCGGGGATCCCGGTCGTCGCGGAACTCATGCGTCGCTGGTCTCGTCGTCGGCGGGAAGCACGCCATTGCCAGGCCGGGCCTGCAATTCGGCGACCACTTCCTGCAGTTGCGCTACGAGGCTCTCAAGCTGGGACACGCGTTCGCTGAGTGCGCTCGCGGGCTTGTCGGCCGACGCGTGCGTCGGCGCGAAGCTCGCTGCATCCATCGACACGGGTCCGCAGAGCAGATGCATGTAGCGCTCCTCGCGCTGGCCTGGCGCCCGTTGCAGGCGCACGACCAGTGCCGGACTCCGCGACGCAAGGCGTTCGAGCACGCTGCGTACCTCCTCGTCGTCGGGAAAATCGGCGAGGCGCTCGCTGCGCGAATACAGCTCGTTGAGCGTCTGCGGTCCACGCAGCAGCAACAGGGAGAGCAGGGCGCGTTGCCGTGTCGTCACCTGATAGCCGGTTTCGAAGCGATGGGCGTAACGCGATGCCCTGCTGCTCAGACTGCCGCTGACCAGGCCCTTGCCTTCGAGCTGGCGCAACGCGTGACCGACTTCGCCGGGCTCGTAGTGCGTCATCGGATCACGGTTCGACTTCTGGTTGCAGGCGGCGACCACCGCATTGAGCGTAAGCGGATACGCGTCCGGTGTCGTCGCCTGCTTCTCGATCAGGCTGCCGAGGATGCGTGCCTCGATCGCGTCGAGTTCGACCAGCGCATCGCCGGTCGACTCGATCGGATCGTCGTCGAGCGGCACAGTCAATGATCCGACCCGGCGGGCACGCGATGCTTCTCGAACCACGCAATAGTGTTCAGCACCTGGGCGATCATGTTGCTCGGTCGCGCGTTGATCTCGTGCGACGCGCCCGGGATGCGAACCATCGCGGTATCGATCTTGCGCAACTTGAGTGCCTGGTAGAACTGCTCGGCTTCGGAGGCCGGCGTACGGTGATCGTCGTCGCCGACCAGCATCATCGTTGGCGTCGTGACCTTGTCGACATAGTGGATCGGCGACCGGCTCGTGTAGTTGTCGGGGTTTTCCCATGGCAGGCCGGTAAACCAGTAGCGCGTGAAGAACGGATAGAAATCCGAGGTCAGCACGAAGCTCGACCAGTTGATGACGGGCTTGGCCGAAACCGCAGCGCGGAAGCGGTCGGTATGCCCGACGATCCATGCGGTCAGGCATCCGCCACCGCTGCCGCCCGTGACGAACAGGTTGTCCGTGTCGATCGAACCGCGTGCGATCGTCGCATCGACAACGCTCATCAGGTCATCGTAGTCCTGTCCCGGATAGGCGTTCTCGATCAGGTTGGCGAACTCGGTGCCGTAGCTCGTGCTGCCGCGCGGATTCGAATAGACGACCACATAACCCTTCGCTGCGTAGAGCTGGATCTCGGGCGCGAAGCCGGGTCCATAGGCCGCGAACGGCCCGCCGTGGATCTCGAGCAGCAGCGGGTATGTCTTCGTGCGATCGAATCCGGGCGGCGTGACGATCCAGGCCTGGATGTCGCGCCCGTCGGCCGAGGACTTGACCGTTATCTCCTCGACGGCGCCGAGCGCCGTGTGACCGAGCAGGTTCGCATCGAGGTCGGTGAGCACGCGCGACTTGCCCTTGCGTTCGACCACCGCGAGGTTGGCCGGCGCATCCGGGGCAGCGCGCGTGTAGGCGACGCGTCCGGCCGAGGACGAGAATTCACCACCCGTGTAGGGACGTCCGACTGCCGTGCCGCCAAGGTCGTCGGCCAGGCGTTCGACGCTGCCCCCGGATGCCGCGATCCAGCCGATGCGGCCGCGGCCGTGATCGTCGAACTGCAACCAGAAGCCGCGATTGCCATCCCATTCGATCGCATCGATGTTGTAATCGAAACCGTCGGTCAACGATCGCGCCTTGCCGCCGTCGGCATCGCCGACATAGAGGCGAGTTGCCTGGTACGGATGGCGTTTGTCGTCGAAGCCGAGCCAGGCAAGCTGGCGTCCGTCGGGCGACAGCGCGGGATCGCGGTCGGGTCCCTTGCGCTCGGTCAGCCGCGTCATCGCGCCATCGCTGAGCGCGACGCGATACAGCTCGCTGTCGATTGGCTCGTACTCCCAGTCGTCGCTGAGGTTCGCCGAGACGATCAGGGACTTCCCGTCGGCCGTCCATTCCGGGGTTCCATCGAAGTTGTGCTTGCCATTCGTGATCTGCCGCGCGGCGCCGCCGTCGGCGGAAACGACAAACACCTGGGTGTAACCCGGATCGACGTAACCGCCGCCGTCGACGCGGTAGATGACACGATCGATGACCTTGACCGGCGCGGCCCACTCGGCGCCTTTTGGCGCTTTCGGCATGGCTGCCAGTGGCGCGTCTTCGGCCGGCACGCGCATCGTGAAGGCCAGCCAGTGGCCGTCACGCGACCAGCTCAGGTTGCCCGGCGCTTCGGTCAGGGCGGTGATGCTTGCATCCTGTCCGCTGTCCATCCAGTGCATCTGGATCTGGGTCGAACCGTCCGAGCGTGCGACATAGGCGAGACGTCGCCCATCCGGCGACCACGCGGCACCCTGGCCCGAACTCGCCAGCGGCCGATGGTTGCTGCCGTTGGCATCGACGATCCACAAGCTGCTGCGCTTGCGATCCTTCATGATGTCGAAGCCCATGCGCTGATAGACGATGCGGCTGCCGTCGGGCGAGATCCGCGGAGAATCGACCCATTGCAGGGCGAACACATCCATCGGTTCGAACACACGCGCTTCAGCGTGGCTGTTCGTCGCCAGCAGGCTGGTGCCAGCGAGGGCGAGGCAGGCGAAGGCAAATCGTTGCATGGTGACCCCTTTGCGGATTTCGACTCCGCATTCTGGCGCGAAGTCCCGCTCAGGGCCAGCGATGGAGTCGGGTGCTGCGGCTACACCCGACGCATTCGCAGACTCGCATGCTCAGTCGTCGTCGAAATCGTCCCGGAAGATGAACTCGCTCTGGTAGATCACCTGGCCGCCGCCCGCGTTCTGATCGCCATTGGAATCGTGTTGATAGGCACCCGAGACAAGGTCGTTCAAGCCATCGTCATTGAAATCGCCGATCGCGATGGCGCTGCCGAAGTTGTCGCCGGCCGCGGGCGGACCGATGCGCAGGTTCGCGCTGCCCGTCCAGCGTTCGACGATCGAGGTCGAGATGATCGCCGAGCCATTGCCGCTGTGCAGCACCCACAACGCGCCTGCCTCCGTCAAGCCATTGACGGTTTCCCTCGGTGAGCCGATGACAAGGCTCTGTGTGCCGGTGCGCAAGCGCCCCAGCTTGACCTGGTTGCCGAATTGCAGGAACGGTATCGCCACACCATCCGGCAGGTCGGTTACCGTGATGAACTTGTTGGCGCCGGTATTCAATCCGCTCGGCGTGCCGAACATGAGGTGCACGGCGCCGGTCTTCTCGACGCCGCCGACATCGGCCAGCGGCGCGCCGATCACGAGGCCCTGGTAGGCCTGTCCGTTGACCTTGCCGATGCTCAGCGCAGCACCGAAATAGCCGCGCGAATCGCAGTTGCCGAGCATGCCATCCTGGCCCGGCCCGAATGCCTGGGCTTCGAGGGTTGAAAGGCCAAGGCTCGTCGAGCCCTTGAGGATGACCACGCCTCCGGCACGTTCGCCGTTGTTCGGGCAGCCGCGCAGGACCACGCCGATCGCAAGGTCGTCATCGCCATCGGCATCGATGTCGCCGCCGGCCAGTGCGTACCCGTACTGATCCGAATCGTCCGGCGTGAAGCCGAGCCCGTCATTGGATGCGGTGAAAACACGATCGCGCGTACCGCTCAGGCCAGAAGCCGATCCATAGGCCACCTGTACCGCACCAGCTGACTCGATGTTCGGGCTGCCGGGCATGTCCTGGCCTGGCAGTCCGATCGCCAGGTCGTCGAACCCGTCGTCGTCGAAATCGCCGCTGGCCAGCGAAAATCCGAATTTGTCGCCGGCCTCGTCCACGCCGTTGTAGCTGTTGCTGCCCTGGCGGATCGAGGTCTGCAAAGTCCAGTTGTCCGCAGCCGAACGACGATAGATGTAGACCGTACCGCCACCGCCGGGATTGCTGTCGCTGTTGCGATCGCCGATCGCGACCTCATCGATGCCATCGCCGTTGAAATCGCCCGTGGCGAGGACACTGCCGTAGGATGGCGTGGTCACGGTTTTCGCAGTGAACCGGGTGAGCGGGTAGGGGCCGCCGATTGGATAGGTCTTGCCGAGCATCACCCGGAACCGCTGCGATGTGCCGAGTTCCGACAGCACCATGTCATCGATACCGTCGCCATCGAAATCACCGGTGACGATGCGAAAGCCGTAATAGCCATCCGCCGGATCGGCGTAGGGATTCTGCAGAAAGACATTGCCTTCGGTCGCCAGCCGGGTGTCCGCGCGCGCGTCAGTACCGGCGAGTGTCCAGAACACGAGCAGGACTGGCATCCATCCAGTCAGGGGAAACAGGCGCATACCCATCAATCGCTCTCCAGGAGAAGGTTCCTGAAGGCATCCACGAACAATGGCAGCGCGACGGGCCACGCGAACGGCTCGACCTCGATTTGTGCGGCGTGTCTTTCATTCCCCGTGGCCTCGTGTCTAGACTCCGAGCCGACCGCGCCTGGTCCTCCATCGACGCGTTCAGCGACCCGTATCGCCGGCCTGCCGGCATGTCGACAGTGAGGGAATCAGGTGCAGCCCACCGATATTCGTGATCCGGACTATTTCCATAAGGTTGTCGATTGCCAATGGGCCTGCCCGGCCCACACTCCCGTCCCCGAATACATACGATTGATCGCGGCAGGGCGCTACGCCGACGCCTATCTGGTCAATTGGGAATCCAACGTCTTCCCCGGCATCCTCGGTCGAACCTGCGACCGACCCTGCGAACCGGCCTGCCGGCGCGGGCGCGTCGAGGAAAACAACGGCGAGAAACCGGAACCGGTTGCGATCTGCCGGTTGAAACGCGTCGCCGCCGACAACAAGGGCGACATCAAGGCGCGCATGCCGAAACCGGCCGCGAGCCGAAACGGCAAGCGCATCGCCTGCATCGGCGGCGGCCCCGCGTCGCTGACCGTGGCCCGCGATCTCGCCCCGCTCGGTTACGAGATCACCGTGTTCGAAGCCGATCCGAAAGGCGGCGGCTTCATGCGCACCCAGGTACCGCGCTTCCGCCTGCCCGAATCGGTCATCGACGAGGAAGTCGACCAGATCCTCGCGCTTGGCGTCGAATTGAGGGGAGGGCAGCGCATCGATTCGATGCGTTCGATGCTGGACAAGGGTTACGACGCGATCTTCGTCGGCTCCGGCGCGCCGCGCGGTCGCGCCCTGCATCTGCCGGGCTCGGACGAAGCCGCCGCGCACATCCATATCGGCATCGACTGGTTGTCCTCGGTCTACTTCGGTCACATCAAGCAGATCGGCAAGCGCGTCATCGTGCTCGGTGGCGGCAATACCGCGATGGACTGCTGCCGTTCGGCGCGTCGCCTCGGTGGCGACGACGTGAAGGTCATCGTGCGTTCGGGTTTCGAGGAAATGAAGGCCTCGCCGTGGGAAAAGGAAGATGCCGCCCACGAAGGCATTCCCATCCTCAACTATCTTGTGCCGAAATCCTTCGAGCACGAGAACGGCAAGCTCACCGGCATGCATTTCGAGAAGGTCCGCGCCGAACTC
>JAKQJM010000116.1 GCA_029561145.1 Pseudomonadota bacterium | reverse complement strand
CGGCGCGTGTATTCGCTGCGCGGGCATACCTTGAGCGTCGAGGAACTCGGCGAAGTCGTCGAGACGCGCGAACTTGCCGACCCGCTGGCCGGCATCGACGCGCTGCGCAAGCAGTACCGCGTGCCGACCCTGGCCGACATGCCCGCGTTCTCGGGTGGCCTGGTCGGCTACTTCGGTTTCGAGACGATCGGCTGGATCGAGCCGCGCTTCGCGGCCAACGACAAGACCGATCAGCTCGGCACGCCGGATGCGTTGCTCATGCTCAGCGAGGAAGTCGCGGTATTCGACAACCTCAAGGGGCGTCTCTACCTGATCGTGCATGCCGATCCGTCGCAACCCCAGGCCTATGCGCAAGCCTGCCGGCGCCTCGACCAGCTTGCCTTCCGCCTGCGCCATGCAGGTTCGAGTTATCCCGAGACGCTCGATCCGAAACCGCTCGACGAGGCTGATTTCGTTTCGGGATTCACGCGCGAAGGATTCGAGGACGCGGTGCGCCGCGCGCAGGAGTACATCCGTGCCGGGGATATCTTCCAGGTGGTGCTCTCGCAGCGGCTCAGCGTGCCATTCCGCGCGCGACCGGTCGACGTCTATCGCGCGCTGCGCTCGCTGAACCCTTCGCCCTACATGTACTTCATCGAGCTCGGCGCCACCCAGATCGTCGGCTCGTCACCGGAAATCCTCGTGCGCCAGCAACACGGCAAGGTGACGTTGCGCCCGCTGGCCGGCACGCGTCCACGCGGTGGAACGATCGAGCAGGATCTCGCCCTCGAGGCCGAACTGCTGGCCGATCCGAAGGAGCGCGCCGAGCACCTGATGCTGATCGACCTCGGCCGCAACGATGTTGGTCGCGTCAGTACGACCGGCTCGGTGCGGCTCACCGACAGCTTCGTCGTCGAACGCTATTCGCATGTCATGCACATCGTCAGCCAGGTCGAGGGCGAACTGCGCGACGGGCTCGGCAGCATGGACGTGATCCGTGCGGCGTTCCCGGCAGGCACGGTCAGCGGTGCGCCGAAGATCCGTGCGCTCGAAGTGATCCGCGAGCTCGAGCCGATCAAGCGTAACATCTATGCCGGATCGATCGGCTACATCGGCTGGTCCGGCGATACCGACATGGCCATCGCGATCCGTACCGCGGTGATCCAGGACGGCCGTCTGCACGTGCAGGCCGGGGCGGGCATCGTGCACGATTCCGATCCGGCCACCGAATGGGAGGAAACCATGAACAAGGGGCGCGCCCTGTTCCGCGCGGTGACCCGGGCGGCCGGCGGTCTCTAGGGCAACGTGGATCACGTGGCGCGATCACTTCAGGCGAGGGCGACCTCGCCCATCAGGGCGAGCGGATTGCCGTCTGGATCGGTGAATTCGGCCAGCCAGAGTTCGCTTGTTGCGGTCCTGTGCACGACGTGCGGTTTCGCCGAAAAACGTACGCCGGCGGCCGTCAGCGCGCCAGGCACGGCGTCGATGTCATCGACCTTGAAATAGAGGGTCGAACTGCGCTGTGCGGCCTGGCCCGGCGGAAGGACGCCGACCAGCAGGCGCACCCCGCCGCAGTCGAAAAAGGCCATCTGCGGCGGTGCGCTGAATAGGAAGGGGATGCCGAGGGTGTCGCGATAGAACGCGATGCCGGCGTCGAAATCGGCGACCGGGATCAGCAACTGGGCGACACGCGCATTCTCGAGTTTCATCGCTGTCACTCCGCTTGGCGTCGGGTGTGCTTGCTATAGTGAAATCCACGCGCGTCTCGCGCAAACATCGACCGGAGGAACAAGCTTGCATCACACGCCCCTGATCGCAATGCTCGTTGGCGGTCTCGTGCTGGCCTTCGTGTTCGGCATGATCGCGCAGAAGCTTCGGCTGTCGCCGTTGTTCGGCTACATCGTCGCCGGAATCGTGGCTGGCCCATTCACGCCGGGCTTCGTCGCCGATGCCGCGATTGCACACGAGATCTCCGAGATCGGCGTGATCCTGCTGATGTTCGGCGTGGGCCTGCACTTCTCGCTCGGCGACCTGCTATCGGTGCGCAAGATCGCGATCCCCGGCGCACTCGTCCAGATCGCTTTCGTGACCGGACTCGGCATGCTGCTGGGTTGGCTGTTCGGCTGGTCGTGGGGCTCCGGGCTGATCTTCGGCATCTGTCTGTCGGTGGCAAGCACGGTGGTGCTGCTGCGCGCGCTTGAGGAACGCCGTCTGCTTGAAACCAATCGCGGGCGCATCGCGATTGGCTGGCTTATCGTCGAGGACCTCGTCACGGTGCTGGTCCTGGTCATGCTGCCCGCACTGGCCGGCCTGCTCGGTGGCCAGGCCGAGAACGGCGGCGCGACCGACTCCTTGGCCCTCTTCAAGTCGCTGGCCTGGACGCTTGCCAAGGTCACTGCCTTCATCGTGCTGATGTTCGCGATCGGCCGCCGCACGATTCCCTGGCTGCTCGAACGCACGGCGAGCGTGGGCTCGCGCGAACTGTTCACGCTGGCCGTGCTGGCGATCGCGCTCGGCGTCGCCTACATGTCGTCGGCGTTGTTCGATGTCTCGTTCGCGCTCGGTGCGTTTCTCGCCGGTGTCGTGCTCAACGAGTCGAGGTTGAGCCACGAAGCCGCGAACGATTCGCTGCCGATGCGCGACGCATTCGCCGTGTTGTTCTTCGTTTCGGTCGGCATGCTGTTCGATCCCGGAATCCTTGTCGAACGGCCCGTCGCCGTGCTCGCGACCTTCCTCACCGTTGTGCTCGGCAACTCGGCCTGCGGATTCCTGATCACCCGTCTCTACGGCTATTCGCTGCAGACCCAGCTGACCATCGCAACGGGTCTCTCGCAGATCGGCGAGTTCTCGTTCATCCTCGCCGCGCTCGGGGTCAGCCTTGGCCTGATCAGCGAGGATGCACGCAACCTGGTCCTTGCCGCCGCATTGTTGTCGATCATCGTCAATCCCCTGCTATTCGTCCTGCTCGATCGCTGGTCCGCTCGCCACGAGGCGGAAATCCGCGCCGCTACCGAACGGCGCCTCGACCAGGGCGAAGACATCCTGCCCGATCGCGCCGCGATACCGTTGTCCGGGCACATCATCCTGGTCGGCTATGGTCGCGTCGGTTCGCGCGTCGCGCGTTCGCTGCACGAGCACGGAGTGCCGCTGGTCCTGATCGACTCCGATCGCGACCATTGTCTCGACGCACGCAAGCTCGGCATCCCGTGCATCTACGGCAATGCCGTGTCGACCGAAGTCATGTCCGATGCGAACCTGTTGTCGGCGCGCGCCTTGCTCGTGGCGATCTCGCAGGCGCTCGAAGCAGGGCCGATCGTGCGCCAGGCGCGGGAGGCCAATCCCGGTCTCGCGATACTTGCGCGTGCGCATTCCGACGAGGAAGTCGCCTACCTGCACAAGGCCGGCGCCGACGCGACGATCATGGGTGAGAGCGAGATCGCGCGCAGCATGTGCGATTCGGTCGAATCGCTCGTGCGTCTGGCGCAGCGCCTGGAAGCGGCCAACCTTCCGGCCACCGACGACCCCGGGCCGGGCACGCAAGCTGCCTGAGCGATCCGTCGAGCGTGCCCCCGTGCGGCGGCAAGAAGCGGATGTGACGCCGCGCTGCGCATCGTGCGCTGGCATCGGTGCAACACATTGCTGCACCCGCGCGTCGAAACGGGCCTGATCGCTGCGGTGGTCGCCGCCGGCGCCGATCAATCCTTCATGCGGCGGAATGCGAACCACGGCAGGCAGCGCACGATCAAGGCGATCATTCCCCACCAGCGCGGTTGGTAGCGATCGAACGAGCCTTTCCGCAAGCCCGCAATGACCTTGCGCGCGACCACTTCGGGTTCGGCCGCCGGCAGCGGCAGCTTCATGCCGAAGGTAAGATTGCTGCGCAGGAATCCGAGCCGGTAGAACTGCACGCGCAATGCCGTCGGCAGGTGGCGATGACGCAGGCTTTCGAAGAAGGTTTCCAGACCGCGTTTCGCCGCGGCATAGACGATATTGCGGCTGCGTCCGCGCGCGCCGGCGATGCTGCCGAAGCCGACGATCGCAGCGCGCGATTCGAGCAGGGCCGGCAACAACGCGTGGGCGACCGCGATCGGTGCGTGCAGGTTGATAGCGAGCAACTGGCCGATCGCTGCAGGACCCAGCGATCCGTCGTCATCGCTACGTGACATGCCCACCGGCAACAGCAGGGCGCGGATCGTCGGCAGGCCGGCGAGTGCTTCCATCACCCGCGCGCCGGGATCGGCCGCGACGGCGAGATCGAGCGCCAGCGTACCGACCTGCACGCCGTGGCGAAGCTGCAGGTCCGCCGCCAGCGCGGCCAGGTCACGCGCATCCGAGGCGACCAGCAGCACGGCGTGCCCGGTTCGCGCGAGTTCGACGCTGAGCGCGCGACCGAGTCCGCTCGAAGCGCCAATGACGACGGCGGTCACAGCTGGAGCCTCCGCGTCATTTCCGAGCGCTGCAGTTCGTGCGGATCGAACTGGCGCAACGCGGCGCGTGCCTCGTCGAAGCGGGTGATCGCGCGACGCGCGCTGTCTGCGCGCAGGCTCGAATCCTTGATCAGGTTCGGACGTCCGCCGTGCAGGATCGCCAGTTCGGTCAGCGATTCGATGAAGGCGGCCTGCGCGGGCGCTTGCGGTTGCGGCATCTGGATCGCGAGGGAAATTCCCTTGCCATCGAAGCGGAATCCGTCGGCCTCGCCATCGAACAGCTTGCTCGCGATCAGGCTGATGCGCGGACGCTGGCGCGCGACTTCCGCGGCCAGCGTTGCGGCAAACTCGACAAATCGCGCATGCGGCACCAGCCACTGCGCTTCGACGAAACCGGGCTTGCCGAAGCCGGCAAAGTATCGCCGCGCGTCGTTCAACGGAAACAGCGCCGACTCGATCGCCACATGCCGGCTGTCGGATCGGCACCAGCGCTGCCGGATCCAGCCATTCATCATCGTGATGCCGAGCCGGTTCCAGGCCGTGATCGGCCATGGCTCGACCGCAGAAGGCAGGTCCGGGAGCGGGCGTCGCGGCGTGTGCTGTTCCGATTTGGCCTCGAGCCCGAAACGGATCACCCCACGGCCGAAATGCCCCGGACGCCCGTCATGCCATCCATACAGCAGGGGCGCTCCGGCATGAGCGAGCAGAACCTCGCGGGCTTCCGCCAGATCGGCCACGGCGATGCTGCGCAGCGAGTAGGCGTGCGCTGCCGGTGCCAGGCGCAGGGTTGCACTGCCGATCAGGCCGGGAATGCCGAAACCGGCAAAGCAGGCGGCAAATCGCCCGGCATTCTCCTCGGCACTGGCCGCGATCCAGCCACTGACCGGGTCGAACAGTTCGATCGCCTCGACGTGCCGGCGAAACGTGCCATCGCGCGCCGGGTTCTTGCCATGCACGTCGGCGGCGATGCAGCCGCCGATGGTTGCGCGCGGATGCCCCGGCGCAACCGGCAGCAACCAGCCATGCGCGAGGGCGAAGCGAACGACATCGCCGATGCGTGCTCCGGCTTCGACCGTGATCAGGCCCCGCTGCGCATCGAACTCCAGCAGGCGATCGAACGCGCCGAGATCCTGCACCACGCTGTCGCTGGCAAAGCTCGCGCCCACATAGGAAACGCCGCCGCCACGAGTGATCCGTTGCACGTCGGCGGGCAACGCCTCGATCAGCCGATAACGATCCGGGCGTTGCACATGGCAGCGCGCGACGACGCTGCGATCGAAGCTGCGCAACTCGGTTTCGGCCAGGGCAAAGCCGCGTCGCGACATCACGATTCGACCCGATCGCGCGCGATATCGGCTTCAAACAGGTGATCGAGATCGCGCTGGGCCTCGCGCGAGTTCTGCATGATCGCGGCTTCGTCGTCGTAGAACAGATGTTGCTCGGCAAGAAGCTTTTCGTCGAAATCACGGAACGTGTCGACGCGCTGGGCAGCGACATCCGGCGGCAGTCCCAGTTGCTCGAGCGCTTCGCGCGACATGACCAGGCTCGAATGAAAGGTCTCGCGAACCACATGCACGCCCAGATCCATCAGCCGGAATGCGTGTTGGCGATTGCGTGCCCGCGCAAAGACCTTGAGCTGCGGATACATGCGCCGGACCAGCCGCGCGGTGCGGATATTGGTCTCCGGATCGTCCGTGGCGACGATGAACAACTCGGCTTTGTCGGCATGCGTGGAGCGCAGCAGGTCGCTGCGCGAGGGATCGCCATAGTAGATCTGGCTGCCGAACCGGCGTGATGCCTCGACCTGTTCGATCGAACTTTCGATCGCGGTGAAGCGGATCTTGTTGGCGCGCAGGACGCGCGCGATGATCTGGCCGAAGCGGCCGAATCCGGCAATGATGACGCGCGGGATGTCGTCCTCATCGATATGATCGTAGACGGGTTTGCTCGCCGCGTCCTTCGGCACGAGTCGCTCGAACAGGACGACAAGTACAGGCGTCAGTGCCATCGACAGCGTGATCGCGACGACGAGCACGTCGCGCAGGTGCTGATCCAGCAACTTGTTCTGCGTCGCCAGCGAGAACACGACGAAGGCGAACTCGCCGCCTTGCGCGAGCACGCCGGCCAGCTTGAGCGAATCGGCGGTGTTTTCGCCGGCAAGGCGACCGACCGCGAACAGGATCAAGCCCTTGAGCGCCAGCAGTCCGGCCAGGATTGTCGCGACCAGGACAGGTTCATGCGCGACAAGGTGGATATCTGCGGTCATGCCGACGCTCATGAAGAACAATCCGAGCAGCAATCCCTTGAATGGATCGACGCGCGCTTCGATCTCGTGGCGGTACTCCGAATCGGCAAGCAGCACGCCCGCCAGAAATGCACCGAGCGACATCGAGATGCCTGCCTGCTGCACGAGCCAGGCCGTGCCGAGCACGACGAGCAACGTGCTGGCCGTGAATACCTCCGAAATCTGGGTGCGCGCGGCGATGCGGAACAGCGGACGCAGCAGCAGGCGCCCGCCGACGATTACCGCGGCGATCGTGGCGACGACGCGCAACACGGCAATGCCATCGGGAACCGCGTTGTCGGCAACGTCGGTGACCGCAAGCAATGGCACGAGGGCGAGGATCGGAATCGCCGCCACGTCCTGCAGCAGCAGGATCGCGAATCCGAGGCGTCCGTGCGGACTCTGCAACTCCTTGCGCTCGGCGAGGATTTGCAGGCCGATCGCGGTCGATGAGAGTGCCAGGCCGAGGCCGACAACCAGCGCCACCTTCCAGCCCAGGCCGAGCAGGATGCAGATCGTACCGATGCCGAGCGCACTCGCGACCAGTTGCACGCTGCCATAACCGAAGACCTGGCGCCGCATGACCCAGAGTCGCTGCGGCGACAGTTCGAGGCCGATCACGAAGAGCATCAGGATGACGCCGAGCTCCGAGATATGTCCGATCTCCTCGGAGTTGCCGATCAGGTTCAGGACCGAGGGTCCGATCAGGGCGCCGGCACCGAGATAGCCGAGCACGGCGCCCAGTCGCGAACGTTTCGCCAGCGGCACGGCGATCACCGCTGCAAGCAGCAGGACCAGGGCGTATTGCATGAAGCTGCTGGATTCCACCGGGGGCTCCGTCGGGACTTGCGGATTATCGCATGCGTGACACGGATGGCTGCGCATGAACTGCCGGCATGCACTTGCGTGCAGACCCGGTTATCCGGTGTTCTCAGGCGCTGAGATCCTGCGCCGGCATGGTCGCGAAAACCGGAGGACTTCCATGTTGCTGGCACCGTTTACCTTGACCGACACACCCGCTCGCCACCGTGTTTCCCGCCACGACAAATCGCGTCGCGTGCCGGCCTGGCTGCTGGCCTGGGCGGCGATCGGCATTCTTGCGACCTGCCTCGTGCCGGGCTTGCGCGGTGGCGAGCTGACCGGCCTGAGCGTGCCCTTCTGGCTGATCGCCGCGCCGCTGATCAACATCGCCTGGCTGAACCGTTCACGTCGGCCGGCGCTGCTGAACGGCCTGCGTGCCGTCACGAAAGCACGGCGAACAACGGATCACCGGCGCGTTCGCCAGGCCTAGACGGCGCATTCAGCCGCGTATGCCGAGGCGCTTGCGCTCCATCCGTCGCAGGAATTCGTCCATGATCCGCCGATACAGGTCGGCACCGAGATAGGCATCCTCGACCCCGGCATCGATCGATGGATTGTCGTTGACCTCGATCATGGCCAGGCGCTCGCCATCCTTCTTGATATCGACCCCGTAGAGTCCGTCGCCGATCGGCGCGGTCGCCTTGAGCGCGAGCTTGACCACGTCGGGCGGTGCCTCGCGGATCGGCAGTGTTTCGAAACCGCCGGACTTCGCCGTGCCCTTGGCGCCATGGTTGTAGATCTGCCAGTGCCCGCGCGACATGAAGTATTTGCACGCATACAGCGGCTCGCGGTTGAGCACGCCGATGCGCCAGTCGAACTCGGTGAACATGAACTCCTGGGCCAGCAACAGCGCGGTGTGCTGGAACAGGCTGTCGGCGGCCAGCTTGAGCTTCTCGGCACTCTCGACCTTGACGATGCCGCGCGAGAACGAACCATCGGGGATCTTCAGGACCAGCGGGAAGCCAAGGCGTTCGGCGCTTTCCTCGAGCTTTTTCGGATCATCGCGGTAGAGGATCTCGGTGCGCGGAATCGGCAGTTTGCGCGACAGCATGAGATCGTGCAGATAGATCTTGTTCGTGCACTTGAGTATCGACTCGGGATCGTCGATGACAACCATGTCCTCCTTTTCCGCCTTGTTGGCGAAGCGGTAGGTGTGATTGTCGAGGGCCGTGGTCTCGCGGATGAACAAGCCATCGTATTCGGCCAGGCGCTGGTAGTCGTTGCGACCGATCGGATCGACCTCGATGCCAAGCTCGCTGCCGGCCTCGATGAATTGCTTGAGCGCCTTCTTGTTCGACGGCGGCATGGCTTCGTTGCCGTCGACGAGCATGGCCAGGTCGAAGCGGAACTTGCGCCGCGCGCGCGGCTTGCGCCAGAGCTTGCGCGAGAAACGATCGAGGGTCTGGGCGAATGCGTCTTCCTGTTCATCCGACAGCGAGTGCAGGCCGGTCGGCTTGATCGCACCGATCTGCCAGACGCGGTCGCGCTCGAACTCGATTCGCAGGATCGGGCTCGGGAATGCCTCGAACACCTGGCGCGCGAGATCTTCCAGCGCCGGATGCGAGGTCTCGCCAAAGTAGACGAGGATGCCGAAATCGGTGGTGTCGCGACCGCCGGCCGGCAGGAACTTGCCGAGACGGCTGCTGAGGTCCTCGATATCGAGTCCGTACAGCGAACGCCGGCGCAGGTCATTGATCGTGCGCACCGACGGGATGACCTTGTGCCCGCGCGCCTCGGCCAGCAGCGAGACGTAGTAGCCGGTGCCGAGGTACTTGTAGCTGCGGCAGAGGTTGATGACCTGGGTGCGCTCGTCGTCCTCGTTGAGCGGCTGCTTGAGGTAATCCTGCGCCGACACGACGTTGTCGGATGGATAGTAGGAACCCCAGTCCGAGGTTTTTTCGACAACGATGACGAGGCGACTCATGCGGATCCTGGCCAGTGATGGAACGCGTCGCCGATCGATCGGGCGAAATCCTGATCAGATCCGTTCGCGATGGGCCTGTCGGTACTGGCGTGCGGATCGAGGCAACGGCTCGACCGATCGACGACGCCTTCCGACATGCCTGGTGCGAACGACCGACGTCAAGCTCGACCCACGTTGGACGATCTGCGCCAGCGACGGTGGAACGCCCATCGTGCTGGCGCGGCGGCGAGTTTGCCATAGCCTCGCGCGAAGATGCAGTGCGAGGCAGCGCCGGCGTTCATGCTGCGTGCGGTTTCGCCGCACCGTGCATTTTGTCCATTGCGTGACGGCCAGCGAATGCCTAGTCTCGCGCGATGCCGAATCCCCGACCCGCCCGTTTCGCCGTGCCGCTGCCGGCCACGACCTTGCGTATCCGTCGCGCGATCACGGCGGATCACGCGGGCCTCGTTGCGCTTGAAAACGAGACCTTCAGCAGCGACCGCCTCAGTCCGCGGCAATGGGCGCGCCACCTCGACAGCGACAGCGCGCGCGTCCTCGTCGCCCTTGCCGAACGCGAACTGGTCGGCGCGGCCGTGCTGTTCTTTCGTGTCCGCAGTCCGGTCGCGCGACTGTACTCGCTCGCGATCGGGAAACGTGCGCGCGGACGCGGCATCGGCAGTGCCTTGCTCGAGGCAGCCGAACAGCAGGCCCGACGCAAGGGATGCACGCGCCTGCGCCTCGAGGTTCGCCGCGACAACAAGACGGCCCGGCGCCTGTACGAGCGACGCGGGTATCGCGCTATCGGCACCCTTGCCGGGTACTACGAGGATGCCGAAGACGCTGTCCGTTACGAGAAGACCCTGCCGGTCGACTGATCAGCGCAGCCGTTCGGCGCGCTCGAAGCTGGCGCGCGTGACGCCCTGTTCGAGCCAGCCGCTGCGCAGGTAGCGGCGCACCTTGACCACGCCATCCTCGCTGCCGACGACCTCGACGCGCATCGGCGGACGTGCCTTGGTATAGAGCATGAAGCGCTGACCCACTTCAGCGCCAAGCCGCGAGTAGTCGGAAATCGTGTCGGCGCGTTCGGCGGGCTCGGCGTCGACACCCGCCTCGACTGCGTCCACGGCGTCGGGCAACGCCTTCGGACCGATGACGACCGCGATGGTCGGCGCGGCCTCGACGCTTCCCGCCATCGGCGTTGCCGGTGTTGCCAGCGTGACGGCAGGTTCGGCCTGCGCTTCGAGTTCTGCGCGGACCAGTGCATAGGTGCTCGCCGCGTTGTCATCCTCGGGCAGTGGTCGCACGTTGACGGGCTGCATGCCGACGCCGAGCGGGCGCCCATCGATGACGAAACCACCGTGCATGTAGGACAACCAGTTACCGAAGTTCGGATCCTCGTAACGCTCGCCGCCGATCGCCGGTGAATAGGTGATCGCGAGATCGAGCGGCGCTCCGTGCTCGACGTAGTTGCGATAGAGCGAGCGCACCGCGTCGCCCGGCGCGATGCCCATTGCCGCCAGCATGCGTTGCACCGTGGCCATGTGCCGCTCAACAAACTGCGCCGGGGTGATGCCGTCTTTCTCCGCACAGAACTGATTGCGCGCCGCATTGAAGCCCTCGTCGCGGACGTGCCACTCGCTGGCCGCCAGTTCGCTGAGTCCGGTCTCGGCCAGGCTGAACAGCGGATAGTCATCGTGCAGCAGCAGCTCGCCGCGATAGTCGACACGGCCCGCACCGGGCGTGTGGATCGATTGTTCCTTGACCAGGCGATCGTCCTCGCGATGCCAGGCCATGCTGAGCTCGGTCGGCCCCGTCGCCAGGCCCATGTCGGGCAGCTCCTTGCTGTACCAGGCACCATCCTCGAGACAGCCCTCGGCCTCGAATGGCGTCGCGCTGGTGTTGCCGAAGACAAGCATCTCGTTCGTGAACGGAATCGTCATGTCACCGTGGCCACCGGAGAAGTCGAGGCGGATATCCTTGATCGCCTTGAGCAATGAACCGCGCTTGCGGCTGAATCCGCTTTGGTAGAACTGGACCAGCGGAACATCGATGCTGAGGTGATCGAAATGGAAGGTTTCCTCGTCATCGCCCTCGATCGGCACGAGGGTGACGTCGCTGACCCATGCACCGCCGAATGGATTGGGCCAGCAGCCCTTGTAGGTCACGTCCCAACCGGGAAACGCCAGCAACAGCGAGCGACCGGTGACGAAGTTCGCATGGAAGAGGATGTAGCCGAACAGCAGCACGATCGTGCCGACCGCACCGGCGATGCGCCAGACCGAGGTTCCCGACTTTTCCTTTTTCTGCACTTTTGTCGCCATCCGTGTGTCCTCCCTCGCTGGCAATTCCCGGCGCGGATGGTAGCCGATGAGGGCAAGGGTCCGGGAGATCGACGATGCGCGGCGAATCTTCGGTGCGTGGCGCTGCCGTCGAAACCCTACCAGCCGGCGTCGTGCAGCAGCTGTTCGGTACGCGCGTCGGCCGGCCGCGCGACCAGGCCTCCGGCCGGAGCGAGTGAAACGCGATACTCGCCGCCATCGACCAGTGGCAGGTAGGCCGCGCTGCCGTAGTCGGCGTCGACCCAGGGCAGCCAGGCGGGGAATCGCCGCTTGATGTCGAGCAGGTCGAACGGATTGCGTTCTTCGAGGACGACGATACTGTGCCGCCGCTCATTCGCCTGTGCCGCGTCGATGTAGCGTCCGCTGATGCGCTCGACGCGGTACAGCGGGGGCGCGCCGAGCATGACCGCGCGGGGCTCCCACTTGATCACGCGCGCATCGAGTTGCCACTGGTCGCCGGCGATCTCGACGTCGCGGTGCTCGCCATCCGGATAGTCGATGCGCAGCGCGTAATGTTGCGGCCCGAGCTGGCGCGCGGCGAGTGTTGCCAGCGGGGTTTCCGTGGTCAGGCGCCGGTAGCCGAGCAAGGCCGAAGCGGCAAATGCACCGAGCAGCGCGAGCAGCAGGAATACGACCGCCCACACGCTGCGATGGCAGGCCGAAAAACGGCGCCGCTCACGCCAGCGTCGACGCACGCCGAAGCCGTTGATCAGCGCGAACAGCGCACAGAATCCGGCGAACACGTAGAGGACGACGAGGATCGGGGTCAGCGGCATGCGAGCGAGGATACCCGGTTCAAGGTCGGCGCTGCAGTTGATCGCGTCCCGGGCTGCGATGACCAGCGCCGTCCGCTGCCGATGCCGGCGCTATACTCCTTGTCGTCCTTCGTCGCGATGAGTCATCCGCATGCCGCGCAAATCCCGTCTGCTGCCTGTTCTTGGCCTCCTGATCCTGCTCGCCGCCTGCGGCAACAAAGGCGAGCTGGTCAAACCCGCGCCGCCGACAGACACCGCGAAAACATCGACGCAACCCTGAAGGCAGCGCGATCTTGGCGATCCCGTTCAGCAAGATGCATGGACTCGGCAACGATTTCGTCATCCTCGATTGCCGCGCACAGCCGTTGACGCTCGATGCCGCGGCGATCCGTCGCCTCGGTGATCGCCATTTCGGCGTCGGCTTCGACCAGTTGCTGACGATCGAGCCGAGCACGGATCCACGCTGTGCATTCGCCTACGGCATCTGGAACCGCGACGGCTCACGCTCGGGGCAATGCGGCAACGGGGTGCGCTGCGTGGCAGCCTGGCTGGCGCGCGATGGCGCGCTCGGCGAAGGCCTGATCGATCTGATGAGCCCGTCGGGGCCGGTGCGTGTCGAGCGGCTACCCGATGCACGCGTGCGCGTCGACATGGGTGAACCGCGATTCGCGCCTGCCACGCTACCGTTCGACGTTGCCGAGGAACGCGACCGCTATCGCATCGGGCTGCCCGCTCGGACGGTTGAAATCGGCGCCGTCTCGATGGGGAATCCGCATGCGGTCATCGAGGTCGATGACCCCGCGGTCGCGGAAGTCGACATCATCGGCCCGCAGTTGGAGCACGCCGCTGAATTTCCGCGCGGTTGCAATGTCGGTTTCGCAAAGGTGTTGTCGCGATCGGCGATCGCGCTGCGCGTGTGGGAGCGTGGCGTGGGCGAGACCTTGGCCTGCGGCACCGCGGCCTGCGCGGCGATGGCGGTCATGCACCGCCGCAAGCGGGTCGACGATCAAGTCGAGATCAACCTGCCTGGTGGCACACTGGGCATCCTATGGCAGGGTTCCGGTCATCCGCTGTGGATGACGGGTCCGGCAGCATTTGCATTCGAAGGGGTCTGGCATGAGTGAGTTGAGCGTGAAGGATGGTCTGACCGCAATGGAAGTCGCCAGCTATCTGCGCCGGCATTCGGACTTCCTCAAGGAATTCCCGGATATCGCGATGATCCTCCGGCTGCCGCGCGAACAGGGTTCGGCGGCGTCGCTGGCGAGCTATCAGCTCGAAGTGCTGCGCGACAAGAACAATGAATTCTCGCGGCGCCTGCACGACCTCATCGAGATCGCCCACGAAAACGAGACCCTGATGGTCCGCGTGCATACCCTGACGCTGGCCCTGATGCGCGCGACCAGCCTCGCCGACACGGTGACGCGGGTCGTCGCCAGCCTGACCGAGGACTTCCACACCGATCTCGTGCGCGTCGTGCTGTTCCGCAGCGATCCCGACCTGCCGGCGGCGGAATGGTTGCTGGTCGAAGCCGACGGACGCGGCTCGATGCCGGCGTTCGCCGATTTCCTCAAGCGCGGCGAGCCGCTGTGCGGCCGTCTGCAGCAGGACAAGCTCGATGCGCTGTTCGGGGCTCGTGCGGGCGACGTGCAGTCGGCAGTCCTGCTTGCGATCGGCGAAGTCGGCATGCTCGCGATCGGCAGTCTCGATGCAAACCGCTTTCATCCGGGCATGGGCACGGTGTTCCTGCGCCTGATCGCCGAAGCGATGTCGGCCGCGGTCGGACGCTATTCCGGCAGCTGAAATGAATGCGCCGCTGACCAGCGCGATCGATCGCTATCTGGGTTACCTGCGTGTCGAGCGGCGCTATTCGGCATCGACTCTCGACAACTATGCGCGCGCGCTCGCGCGCCTGCTCGGCCATGCCGAACGGCTCGGCGTCCTGCGCTGGAGCGAATTGCGCAGCGCGCAAATTCAAGGCCTGCTCGCCGAACAGCATCGCGGCGGACTGGCCCCGGCCAGCCTCGGCCTGTTTCTCTCGTCCTGTCGCAGCTTCTTCCGCTACCTGGCCCGCGAGGGCGAGGTCAAGGTCAACCCGGCGGTTGGCGTGCGTGCGCCGAAGATCCCGCGCAAGTTGCCCAAGGTGCTCGATGCGGACGAGATGAACGTCCTGCTCGAGTTCCCGACCGATGATGCGGAGGCCGTGCACGATCGCGCGATGCTCGAGCTGCTCTATTCGAGCGGCCTGCGCGTCGCCGAGATCGTCAGCCTGCGCTGGCGCGATCTCGATGCCGGCGAAGGGATGCTGCGCGTCACCGGCAAGGGATCGAAGACACGCATCGTTCCGGTGGGTCGACAGGCCCTGCTCGCGCTCGACGCCCTGCACACGCAGGACCAGGGTGCGGCCGATGACCTGATCCTGCGCGGTCGGCACGGCCGTCCGCTCAGCACCAATGGCGTGCGCACGCGACTCAAGCGTCGCGCGCGGGACCAGGGCATCTGGCAGCGCGTATATCCGCATCTGCTGCGCCATTCCTGTGCCAGCCACCTGCTCGAATCCTCCGGCGACCTGCGCGCCGTGCAGGAACTGCTCGGCCACGCCGATATCGGCACGACACAGATCTACACGCATCTGGACTTCCAGCACCTCGCCAGGGTCTACGATGCGGCGCATCCGCGCGCGAAGCGGAAGTCGTCGTAGCCAGCGGCCAGCGCACGATCGAACCTGCCGGATCCCCTCGCGCAAGTGCCGTTGCCGGTTCCCTTGGAATGCGCTGCGCCACCCCCAGATAGTCCGGTCACGCCCGATTGCGGAAATGCGATGGAATCCTTTCACGCCACAACGATTGTCTCGGTCCGCCGCGGCGGCAAGGTGGTCATCGGCGGCGACGGCCAGGTCACGCTGGGCAACACGATCATGAAGGCCAATGCGCGCAAGCTGCGCCGGCTCGGCAAGGGAGACGTGCTGGCAGGATTTGCTGGCGCGACCGCCGATGCGTTCACCCTGTTCGAGTTGTTCGAGCAGAAACTCGAACGCTTCAGCGGCAACCTGACCCGCGCCGCCGTGGAGCTGGCCAAGGACTGGCGCACCGATCGCCGCCTTGGCCGTCTCGAAGCGATGCTTGCCGTCGCCGACAAGGATGCTTCCCTGCTGATTTCGGGCAATGGCGACGTCGTCGAACCCGAAAACGGCTTGATCGCGATAGGCTCAGGCGGCCCGTTTGCCCAGGCCGCAGCCAAGGCCCTGATCGAGAACACCGACCTGGATGCGCGCACGATCGTCGAGCAGGCCCTCAAGATCGCCGGCGACATCTGCATTTACACGAATGGCAATGTGACGGTGGAGGAGCTGGCGGTGGGGAATGGGGAATAGGGAGTCGGCAAACGCCGAGCCCCGAACGCCGCACTACCGCATTCCAGATCCCTGATCCCCGCTTCAACCATTCTCAATTCCCGGCACCCGAATCATGCAAGAGATGACCCCTCGCGAAATCGTCCACGAGCTTGACCGCTACATCATTGGCCAGAATGCGGCCAAGCGGGCGGTGTCGATCGCATTGCGCAATCGCTGGCGGCGCATGCAGCTCGATCCGGTGCTGCGCAACGAGGTGACGCCGAAGAACATCCTCATGATCGGTCCGACCGGCGTCGGCAAGACCGAGATCGCGCGCCGCCTCGCGACCTTGGCGAACGCGCCGTTCATCAAGGTCGAAGCGACCAAGTTCACCGAGGTCGGCTATGTCGGCAAGGATGTCGAGCAGATCATCCGCGACCTTGCCGAGGCGGCCGTGAAGATGGGCCGCGAGCAGGCCAAGGCGCGTGTTCGCACACAGGCCGAGGATCGCGCGGAAGACCGCATCCTGGATGCCTTGCTGCCGCGTCGGCAGAGCGTCGGTTTTGCCAACGAGCCGGCGCCGCACGACGAGCGTGCCGCCGAGACGCGACAGAAACTGCTCAAGCAATACCGCGAAGGCCAGCTCGACGATCGCGAGATCGAGATCGAGGTCGCGCTCAATGTCGGCGTCGAGATCATGGCGCCGCCCGGCATGGAGGAAATGAGCAACCAGTTGCATGGCATGTTCCAGTCCCTGTCCGGATCGCGCACCCAGAAGCGCAAGCTGCGCGTCGCGCAGGCGCGGCCCGTGCTGATCGAGGAAGAGGCCGGCAAACTCGTCAACGACGAGGAGATCAAGGCCCAGGCCATCCACAACTGCGAACAGAACGGCATCGTCTTCATCGACGAGATCGACAAGGTTGCCCAGCGCGGCGAGTTCAGCGGTGCCGGTGTCAGCCGCGAAGGCGTGCAGCGCGACCTGTTGCCGCTCGTCGAAGGCTCCGCGGTTTCAACCAAGCACGGCATCGTCAGGACCGATCACATCCTGTTCATCGCCTCCGGCGCGTTCTCGCTGGCCAAGCCGTCGGATCTGATCCCTGAATTGCAGGGTCGCTTTCCGATCCGCGTCGAGCTCGGCGCGCTCAATGCCGAGGATTTCCGTCGCATCCTGAGCGAGCCGCAGCACGCCCTGACCAAGCAGTACACGGCCCTGCTCGGTACCGAAGGGGTAAAACTGGAATTCACCGCGGAAGGCATCCAGCGCCTTGCCGAAGTCGCCTTCCAGGTCAACGAGCGCACCGAGAACATCGGCGCGCGTCGATTGCATACCGTGCTCGAGCGCCTGCTCGACGAAATCTCGTTCACCGCGTCGGACCATGAGGGCGGCCAGTTCACGATCGACGCCGCCTATGTCGATACCCACCTCGGCGAACTCGTCAAGGACGAGGATCTGTCGCGCTACATCCTGTAGTGGGGATTCGGCAGCGGTGATCCGGGATTCGTCAAGGCGAATGAGGCGTTCGGCGGTATCCGCCCCGATGCGGAGCGATCCCGCTCGCGGAATTGCGAAGCGCATGGCTGCCGGCCCTCGCGAATCCCGAATCTCCAATCCCGGCCAACAGTTGCAGCGACACGCCATTCATCCGACCATAGCGCCATGAGTACTGTTGTTCCGTTCAAATCAAGAGGCGTCCGCGCGGTGTTGCGCGAGGCACTCGATGCCCGTATCCCGATGCGCATTGCGCGTGAGCGCATCCAGCCAGGCTGGATCCACGGTTACGTGATCGGCCTTTCGCGCGATTTCTGCCTGATTGCCGAAGTCGGCGATGCGATGCGCTTCGACGGCTATGTCATCGTCACGATCGCCGACCTGAGCCAGATCGAGGAGGATCCGTCACGCGAATTCGTCGAGAAGGCTCTCGCGCTTCGCGACGAGCCACTGACGATTCCGAAGGATTTTCCGCTCGACGACTGGGCCACGATCGCCGAGGCCGCCATGCGCTTCGCACCGCTGCTGTCGGTCAACGTGATCGAGGACGATGCCGGCGAGGTCAGCTATATCGGCCAGCTTGCCGGAATCGAAAGCGATGCCCTGCTGTTGCGCGAAGTCGATCCGAACGCGCACTGGCATGCCGACGCAGGCGACTACGGATTCGACGAGATCGCCTCGATCGGATTCGGCACCGGCTACCTCGACGCGCTCTGGCAGGTCGCCGGTACCCCGACCGATCCGATGAGTCCGCGCGTGCCGCGTTCGGATTCGGTGCATTGAAGGCCGGCAACCGGGATTGGCGCATCGGGAATCGCGCGGGCCACGGGTTGCGGTTTTCTTCCTCGCTTCCCGTTTGATCGATCGCCTGCCCGCATTCCGATTGCCGCCCGATGCCGACTCCCACCCAGATCACCTTGCACCGCGCCTCGCATGTACTCGAGGTCGGCTTCGATGACGGCAATCAATTCCGCCTGCCGGCCGAATACCTGCGCGTGAATTCGCCGAGCGCCGAAGTGCAGGGGCACGGTCCCGGCCAGAAGGTGCTCGTTGCCGGCAAGATCGATGTCGCGATCGACGAGATCGTGCCGGTCGGCAACTATGCCGTCCTGCTCAAGTTCAGCGACGGCCACCAGACCGGTATCTATTCGTGGGACGTGCTGCACGAGCTCGGCCGGAACCAGCAGGGCAACTGGGCGGATTATCTCGCCGCGCTGGGCGCCGCCGGTCTTGATCGTGGATCGGATCGGCGCACGTGACGGCTGATTGCTTGCCGGCGCTGGCGCGGGCCGCCGACAGGACAATCCCGGCCAGCTGCGATCAATCCGGAATCACCGGTTCAACGAGGGTGGCGAGCTGGGCCAGCGATTCCTGCCAGCCGAGATAGCACATCTCGGCCGGGATCGCGGCCGGGATGCCTTGCTGGACGATGCTCACGTCGGTGCCGCAGAGGACCGGCCTCAGCACGACCGTCGTTTCCATTTCACCGGGCAGGTTCGGATCGTCGAACGTGTCGGAATAGCGGATGCGTTCGTTGGGCACGAGTTCGCGGTATTCGCCACCGAACGCGTGACTGTTGCCGCTCGTGAAGTTCGTGAACGCCATGCGGAATGTTCCGCCAACCGTTGCGTCCATGTGCTCGACCTTGCAGGTAAAACCATACGGCGGCAACCACTTGGCCATTGCAGCGGCATCGAGGAAGGCGCGATAGATCTTTTCAGGCGACGCACGGAGTACACGGTGCAGCTTCACGGTTTGCGTGGACATGGTGTTTTCCTGTAACCGAGGGTGATCCTCATGCCTGTCGACGATCATGCCCGAATGAAATCGACACGGTGGCCCGGCAACGCGCCCGTACCCTCTGCGCGAGTGCGCCGGCGTGAGCGGCGGCGCGTGGTTTTGCGCACAATAGCGCCATGCTCAGCATTGTCCTGCATCGTCCCGAGATCCCGCCGAATACCGGCAACGTGATTCGCCTGTGCGCGAACACCGGCGCGCATCTGCACCTGATCGGTCCGCTCGGATTCGAGCTCGACGACAAGCGCCTCAAGCGTGCAGGTCTCGATTATCACGAGTACGCGCAGCTGGACGTGCACGAGAACCTCGCGGCGTTCGTTGCAGCGGTGAAGCCGGCGCGGCTTTTCGCCGTGTCGACGCGCGGCAGCGTGCGCTACGACCGCATCCGCTTCCAGGACGACGATGCGGTGATGTTCGGCTCGGAGACGAGTGGCCTGCCCGAGCAGGTGATCGATTCGATACCTGCGCAGCAAAGGATCCGCCTGCCGATGCGGCCCGGCAACCGCAGCCTCAACCTGTCGAACGCCGTCGCAGTCGTGGCGTTCGAGGCGTGGCGGCAGATCGATTATTCGGGCGGCAGTTGAAGCGGCGCGCAAGCGCGGCGCAGCGCGCCGGATTACTCGGGATACTCGGGCTTCTGCTCGCGGGCGAGGAGGGCACGCAGGCCCTGCTCAGGGGTCATGTCCTCGTGCAGGACATGCTGCACATGTTCGGCAATCGGCAATTCGATGCCGACGCGCTGGGCAAGACGCACGACCTCGTCGACCGTGACGATGCTCTCGACGACCTGGCCGATATCGGCGACCGCTTGCGCCAGCGAAACCCCGCGACCGAGCGCGATGCCGAGCCGGCGATTGCGCGACAGGTCGCCGGTGCAGGTGAGGACCAGGTCGCCGAGGCCGGCGAGGCCCATCAGTGTTTCCGGCTTCGCGCCCAGCGCGATGCCGAGACGCAGGATCTCGTTCATGCCGCGCGTGATCAGGCCGGCGCGCGCGTTCAGGCCGAGCCCCATGCCGTCCGCGACGCCCGTGGCGACGGCGAGCACGTTCTTCATCGCGCCACCGAGCTCGGCGCCGAGGATGTCGTTGCCGGTGTAGGCGCGAAACGTCGGCGCGTGCAGCAGGCGTGCGAGTTGTTGCGCGAAATCGGCATCGTTCGACTGCACGGTCAGGGCGGTCGGCATGCCGAGTGCGACTTCGCGGGCGAACGAGGGCCCGGTGACGACTGCTGCCGGATGGTCGGGCAGGCGTTCATTGACGAGCTCATGCAGGAAACGGCCCGAGCCAGGATCAAATCCCTTGGTCGCCCAGGCGATGCCCGCACCCGGTGCGACCCAGGGCGTGATCACGTCGAGCAGATCGCGGAATGCGTGGCTCGGTACCGAGATCAGCACGATGGCGGCATCGCGCACGCAGGTTTCGATGACGCCGCTGATCCCGAGCGTGTCGGGAAACGTCATTTCGGGCAGGTAGCGCGTGTTCGCGCGCGCCGTGGCCATGTCGACCACGGCCTGCGGCGAGCGTCCCCACAAGGTGGTGGGAACGCCATTGCGCGCAAGCAGCACGGCCAATGCCGTGCCCCACGATCCGGCGCCGAGAACCGCAACCGGCGGGCTCATCGATCGATGACTCAGGAGTTCAGGGTCGGGCTTTCAGCGGGCGCCTCGGCACGCCGGCGCTGTTGTTCGGCGAAGATCGCGTCGAAGTTGATCGGCTGCAGGAACAACGGCGGGAAACCGCCGCCCTGGACGAGATCGGAAACGACCTGGCGCACATACGGGAACAGCACGTTCGGGCAGTAGGTGCCAAGCACCGCTTCCTGCGACGCGCTGTCGAAGCCGGTCACGCCGAAGATGCCGGCCTGGTGGACTTCGGCCAGGTAGGCGGTGGTGTCGTCGATCTTGCAGGTGACCGTGACGCTGAGCACCACTTCGAACACCGCATCGGCGAGCGTATTGACGCGCTGGCTCAGGTTGAGCTCGACCGCCGGCTGACCTTGCAGCTGGAACACCTTCGGTGCATTCGGCACTTCGAACGAGATGTCCTTGGTGTAGATCTTCTGCAGGTTGAGCTGGGCCTGGTTGGCCTCGGCCGCGGGATTGGCCGCGCCGTTCGCGGGGGAATTCTCTGCCATGTTGCTGTTGCTCCGGAAATCTGGGGAAAAAAGGACAGGGATTATCCCATGCCGGGGGAAGGGACGCACGCCGCAGGCCTTGCCGCCGCGTGCGATGCTGACGATCGAAACGGTTTCAGCTCGCGCTGCGACCCTTGACCAGCGGCAACTGGGCTTCCGTCCAGGTGCGCAGGCCGCCGTCCAGTGTGTAGACGTCGGCAAAACCGGCTTTCTTGAGGCGCTTGGCCGCCGTCGAGGAGGTCTGTCCGGTACGGCAGTAGATCGCGACCGGCAGGTTTTTCGCCTTCGCAAGATCCTTGTTCTCGGGATCGAACTGGCTCATCGCGACGTGCCGCGCACCCGGAATATGGCCCTTTTCGTAATCCTGGATGCTCGACACATCGATCAGCAAGGCGTTGTTCTTGTTGATCAACTGGGTCAGCCCGGCCGGCGTCAGCGCCTTGTAGCCACGGCCCAGGCGACCGACTTCGGCCGCGATCACGGCCACGAGCACGGCAATGAAACCAAACGAGAGAAACGGGTGATTGCCGATGAACTCGGGCAGGCGATGCAGGATGTCGGACACGGTCGGGGGTTTGCCTGGTGCAGCGTACAGAGGGCGTACGCCGGTGAAATGGGCGCCGATTGTCCGCGAGCAAGGCCTTGCCATGCAAATCGACCCTGCCGCAGGGTGCCGCCAACGGATGACCGGCATCCGCCATGCGCCGTTGTCGCGTGCGCACGCCCGACGCACCGCGATCCTCGACATCGGGTACCGTACGCGCTTCCGGCACTATCCCCTTCCCGCTATCCGCAGGCGTATCCCCATGAACGCATCACCCCGCCGAGCCCTCGTTACCGGCGGCAGTGGCGACATCGGCAGCGCCATCGCGCGGACCCTGGCCGCGGCCGGTTGCGAGATCATCGTCCATGCGCACACCCATCTCGAGCGCGCGCAAGCCATCGTCGATGAAATCCGCGCAAGCGGCGGACGTGCATCGACGGTCGCATTCGATGTCGCCGATGGCGCAGCGGCAACGCAGGCGCTTGAAGCAATGCTCGACGTCGGGCCGATCCAGATCGTCGTCAACAATGCCGGTATCCACGACGACGCGCCGATGGCCGGCATGAGCGAGGCGCAGTGGCGCCGCGTGATCGACGTCTCCCTGCACGGATTCTTCAACGTGACCCGGCCGCTGCTGCTGCCAATGGCGCGCACGCGCTTCGGTCGCATCGTCAGCGTCTCCTCGGTCGCCGGCGTGCTCGGCAATCGCGGGCAGACGAACTATGCGGCGGCCAAGGCCGGCCTGCATGGCGCGACCCGGTCACTCGCGCGCGAGATGGGCTCGCGCGGGATCACGGTCAACGTGGTCGCGCCAGGCATGATCGAGGGCAGCATGCTCGAGGGCAGTTTCGATGCAGCCCAGGTCAAGGCGATCGTGCCGGCCGGTCGGGTCGGTCGACCGCAGGAAGTCGCCGCCCTGGTCGGCTTCCTGTGCAGCGACGAGGCCAGCTATGTCAACGGCCAGGTCATCGGCGTCAATGGCGGCATGGGCTGATCGTGATGGCCGGGCTGCCCTGTGCTGCCACGCGATATCGCCAGCGAAGCTTGTGCAACGACCGCCGGATTGGGCATGGTTGGCATCGGCCACTGTGGCCGAAACAGGGGAATGGAAACATGAAACGTTGTACATGGATGCTTTGCATCAGTGTCGGCCTGCTTGCCGGCGGCGCGGCCTTCGCCGATCCGATCGTCATGGCGAAACCCGTTCCGTTTGCGGACGATGCGATGATCGCGAGCAAGATCAAGAAGGAATGCGAGATCCAGGACCAGCTGGCCGCCTACATCGAGGAATATGCGCGTGAGGAGCATCATCTCGAAGTGACGTTCGCGCAGTCGGTACGAACCGATGCCGCAGGCACGGTGCTCGACGTGAAGATCGAGGACGCGGTGTCGCTCGGCAATCCGTTCACCGGGCATCGCAAGAGTACCCTCGTCAGCGGTTCGCTCTATCGCGATGGCAAACTGATCGGCGACTTCGTCGGACGCCGCGATTCGATGGGCGGCGCATTCGCCGGCTACAAGGGTTCATGTTCGGTGCTCGGCCGCACGGTCAAGGCGCTCGGCAAGGACATCGCCGAATGGCTCAAGGCACCGACAATGGACGCCCAGCTCGGCGACCTCGGCTAGTGCCGATCCGCGCCCAGGGCTCGTGATGCCGGTATTTTCCGGACGGCCGCAATAGAGCGCGCCGCATTGATGCCGATGCCAGCCATGCACGCCAGCGCATGGCTGGAATTTCCGGAAAGCGCCGGTTTTGCGGCGTCGCGAGTTGTCCGGGCGGCGCGACGGTCGCACCAACCTATCCGGCGCTGGCGCAACGTCGCAGCGGTTTACTCGACATCGAAGGATTGCAGGCTTACCGGCGTGGTGCCGGCAAACGTCACTTCGTAGTTCAGCGCAACCCCGTTGCCGAACGTGGTCAACACGTAGACGCGCGTTGCCCCGCTCGGAACACTGATGCCGGTAAAACTGGGACAGCGATCCGCGGCGGCGGCTGTATCGTCATTGACCTGAAGGCAATTGACCAAGGGCGAGGCAGGATTGAAGCTGCCGTTGTATTCGACCAGGTACGGATCGAACGGGTCGACACAGGCCGCCGCAGGGCTTCCCGCCTGACCCAGCCTGATATTCACCGTGGCCGGATTCGCACCCGAATTGGTCAGCGTGATCGTGTCGAAGCGCACCGCTGTACCTGTGCCCGAAAGCGTGCTGCAGGTGAGTGGCCGATTGAATGTCGAATCGCCCGCATCGAACGTTCCGACTACGTTTGCCGGGGCCGTCCCACCCGGGTAGTTGATGATCGTGTTGGTGCTGGCCCGGATGACCGGCGCTACCGCCGGACCGGTGCTGTGGGTGTCGATCTTGGAGTCCGCCGCCATTGCAGTCGCCGAAAGAGCGGTAGCGGAACAGATGCACAAATAAACCAGCCTGTTGCGATTCATGTCGTTTCCTCAATTGCCCTGGACCAGGTGCGCCACCAAGGCGCAGCGCACTCCCATCGCGCCCGCTCGAGTTCCGCTGCGAGCTCGAACCCCGCGGTCGGCATCCCGCAGCCCGACCGGAAAGGCCGAAATAGTGCGCCTTGCATTGGCCCTGGGTAAAGCACCGGGCGTGCCGATCCCGCAGGCGGCCTCGCGACGACGCCTCAGCCGCCTGGCACTCCCGCAATCCCGCCCAGGACCTCCAGCCTGGAGGCCTTTCCGGCAAAATTCCCGGGGAAACCCGGCGGTCGATGCGCCGACGCACGACCGGGGCAGCGCGGCTTGCGCGGGCCGCCGGCACCGCGATCGTTGCAGTGGCTGCTCAGGCCACGGACGCGAACAATGGCGTTTGTGCCGAAGGCTGTGCGGGCAAGCCCATCACGTCGAGCGTCGGACACGCGGCCTGCGCGCGCGCGACGATGGTCGCCGCGAGGTTGCGCATCAGGGCGACATTGCCGCGCAGGCGTTCGCGCACTTCGGCATCGTCGAGTTCGTCATGCAGGGTCGTGTTCATGCCGACAAACCACGGCAGGTCACGCTGATCGAGCAGCACCGCCGGATTCGGTCGCGGACTCAGCGCATACCAGCGCCGAAACAAGGCCTGCATGTCGAGGTTGAGCCGGGCCGCTTCGTTGAACTCCTTGTTCAGGTCGCCGAGCAGGGCGATATCGGTCAGCCGATTCTGGAACACGATCTGGCACAGCACGCCCCAGTAGTAGGTGTAGTCCCAGATCACCTTGATCGACATGACCTCGGCGTCGCCGAAGATCGGATACTGGTCGCGATAGATGCTCATCGTGTTGGCATAGAACGAGAAATACAGCTGCTCGTACATGCGCGCATACGGCCCGACCGGCTTGTTGGCGCGGTCCAGCGCGATCAGTTCGCAGATATAGGTGTTGGCGATGCCGATGAAATCGCTGCCCGGCGAATAGAACGGATCGAGAAACACCCCGGATTCGCCGGCCATGGCCCAGCGATCCCCCGAGAACACCTGCTTGCAGCCGTGCGAATAGTTGCGCAGGAAGCGGAAATCGAGGAGCTTGGCGCGTTCCGCCTCGCAGGCCTTCGCGACCAGCGGCTGGAACTTGTAGAGCCATTCCATCGCCCGCTCGAAGGTATTCATTGTCTCGATCGGGTGCATCTTCGCGTCGCAGACGATGCCGACCGAATGCGCGCCCGAGCCCAGCGGGATCAACCACACCCAGTAACCCGGCCCGCACAGGTGGTTGGTCGAACGCCAGCGTTCGGGCGGATCGCAGCGCCCGCTCCATTCGTCATCGCTGCACCAGTCGTCGATCGCGAGCATGGCGTCAATGCGGAACCAGACGGCATTGACGTCATGGTTGTTGTCTTCGGCGAGGTTCAGCTTGCGCTTGAGGATGCTTGCCCGCCCCGCGGCATCGACAACCCAGCGCGTAGAGAAGGTCTGCTCGTTGCCGCGGATCGTCGCCCTCACCGTATGCGCGGCATCGCCTTCGCCGAGCTCGACGCCACGCACGACGCTGCCATCATGGAAGGCGATGTTGCGCTGGCGCACGCATTCGCCGAGATGGTTTTCGAGTATGCCGCGATCGAGCTGCCAGGTGGTCGTCGGCAATACCGTGCTGACGCCGAGCTCGGTAACGCCTTCGAGGTCCTCGCGTCCTTCGGTCCAGAAGAAGCGGAAGCCGAACTTGTGCAGGTGCGCCGTATCGAGGTGTTCGCGCAGACCGAGCGTTTCGGAAAAATAGTGCGCGCCGATTTCGACGGTCGATTCACCGACCTTGTGCGCGGCCAGCGGCAAAGGATGCGCATTGCGCTCGATCACGACGATATCGAGATCGGGGAAACGATCGCGCAACTGCAGGGCCAGACAGAGCCCGGCGAGGCCGCCGCCGAGGATCACGACATCATGTTGCGGGGTTTCGCTCATCGCGGGTTCCTTCGGTTCGGCCCGCATCCCGGGCAAGACGATCACGGGGCGCGGGGCGCGCGAATGCGATCAGCAGTGGCGTTGTCATCAAGGTCGTCAATACCGCCATCACCATCAGCATCGTGAACATCTCCCTGCCGATGACACCGATGTCGAAACCGATCTTGATGACGATCAACTCCATCAGCCCGCGTGCATTCATCAGCGAACCCACGGCGAACGAGTCGCGCCATCCGTATCCTCCGACACGCGCGCCAGCGACCGCGCCAAGTACCTTGCCGAAGACGGCCACCACGAGGATCAGGGCCAGCGCGCCGAAACCCGCGCCGGCGAACGCATCCGCTGTCGTGTTGAGGCCGGCCAGCGCAAAGAACACCGGGACCAGGGCGACCAGTGCCACGTGTTCGATGCGCTCGCCCAGGCATTCCAGCAGGCGATCATCGCGCGGCAGGGCGGCACCGAAGAGGAATGCGCCAAACACCGCATGCAGGCCGAGCGCGCTGGTCGCCGCCGACGTCGCGAACAGCAGGATCAGGATCAGCGCGAACAGCCCCGCCTGCGGACGGCCGTCAGGCGCGTGCCGGGCCAGCAGGCGCGCCAGCCACGGACGCAGCGCGAAGAACAGGAACACCGACAGGCCGATGCAGCCGCCGATCGTGATCGCGAAAGCCGACCAGCCGGCCTTGCTCGATATCAGGGCGACGACGAAGGCGAGAGCGATCCAGGCGAGTGCATCGGCCAGCGCGGCGGCGGTCAACGACAGACGACCGACCGGTGTCGCGGTCATGCCGTTGTCGCGCAGGATGCGCGCCATGACCGGAAACGCCGTGATCGACATCGACGCGGCCATGAAGAAGGCGAACGACCAGAAATCGATGCCGGCCGGCGCGAACCGCTCGTGCAATGCCGGTGAGATCGCCAGACCGAGTGCGAACGGCAGCAATACGCTGAACAGTCCGGTCGCTCCGGCCGCGCCGAGGTGCCGGCGCACATCACCGGGCAGGCGCAGTTCGGCGCCGACGATGAACATGAACAGGATGAGTCCGATCTCGCTCAAGCCATTCAGCGCGCCGAGGTTCGCCGATGCGAACAGGAACGCCTGGGCCTGCGGCGCAAGCGCGCCGAACACGATCGGACCGAGCGCGATGCCGGCGAGCATTTCGCCAATCACCGGCGGCTGGCCAAGGCGGCGCAGCAGCACCGCGAAGATCCGCGCCGCACCGAGGATCGCAAGCAGCTGCAGCAAGAGGATCGGGACGTGATTCATGCGGGCTCGTGGATGACGGACACGACGGGATCGAAAACCAGGGGTGGCTTCGAATGCGAACGCCGGTAACTGGCAAAAATATCACGGTAATGGAACACGCGCGCAATCGTGTACAAGGTGATCAGGGTGATATCGCGCACAGGGCGGAAATGGCTCAGGCGGAACTCGCTGCTGTAGCGCGTCTCGATCGGAATCGAGACCACGCCAAAGCCGAGTTCGCGCACCGCGGCGATCAGGATCGCGGCTTCGAAGACAAAGCCCTGCGCCGGCAGGTCGACCAGTTGCATGACCTTGCGCGGATAGTAGCGTTGCCCGCTTTGCGTATCGGCGACCGGAATGCCGCAGCCCCACGAGATACCCCAGTCGGCGACCGCATTGGCGCGGCGACGCGCATTCGGCTGGTTCTCGCGGGTGCGGATGCGCGCGCCGATGACGAGACTGTCGGGATACTTGCGCGCTGCGGCGAGCATGCGCGGGATATCGGCGGCGTCATGCTGGCCATCGCCATCCATCGCGACAACCGCATCGAAACCGCGGCGGAGCGCTTCGCGAAACCCGTCGCGCAGGCTCTCGCCCTTTCCCTTAGGCGATGAATGGCGAATCAGGATCACCGGCAGATCGGCGAGTATCTGCGGCGTGCGATCGGTCGAACCGTCATCAATCACGATCACATCGGGCAGCACCGCCAGGGCCGACTCGACGACACGGCGGATCGCAAGCTCCTCGTTCAATGCCGGAATCAGGATCGCGACACGCTGCGCGGCTGACGTGTTCATGCGCACAACTCCACGCCCAACGTGGTCTGATCGCTGGCCGCGAGCTCGATCACGCCACCAGCGCCGGCCGCGATCGCAGCCAGCAACGGCAGGCTCTGCGCCGCCATCGGATTGGTCGATGCCAGTGCCTGGAAGTCGGCGGGCAACGCGGGCGAAAGCCGCGCACCGGCACTCGATGGCTGCAGACGCAGGCGCAGGTCAGGCCGGCTTCCTGCGCAAGGCGCGATCACCATCGCGACGCCGAACAACGTGGATGCGGGCGAAACCTCGGCCAGCGGACCCGGCGACTCCGCGTCATACGCCGACAGCAGCACGGGCGTGTCATCGGCGATGGCCTGGACCGCCGCTTCGAATAGCGCAATCGCGAAACTCGCATGCCAACTGCTGATCGAGGTCGACGCGGCATGGCAGTGCGCGGCGATCGTCCAGTAGCCCGCCGGCGCGTTGTGCACGGAATTGTGGAAGCGGATCGGCGACAGTTCGCGCGGCGCGCTGGCCAGCGTCGAGCACATGTAATCGGTGATGACCAGATCCCCATGCGTGGAAACGAATACCGAGGGCAACGCATCGGCCGCACGCGCGGACGCGACGCAGGCCTGGGCAGCGATCTCGCAGGCCAGCAATACCGGCAACGGCGCGCGTCGACGCTCGGCTGCAGCAAGCGAGGTCGGACTGGGCTTGACCACGGCGGGATCGGCCTGTCCTTCCCCGCGCAATCCGGCGCGTGCGGCGTTCCAGTCCGGCCAACCGGGTGCCCAGAAGCCCATGCCTTCGACGCGAATCTCGAGCACGCTCATGCGCAGTCTCCGCGCGCGAACGCGAGCGTGCAGTTGCTGCCGCCGAACCCGAACGAATTGCTCAGCGCGATGCGCACATCGCGCGATTCGTTCTGCAGCGTGACCTGCGGACCACACACCGGATCGAGCTGCTCGCAGTTGAGCGTGCCCGGCACCAGACCATGCTCGATCGCGAGCAGGCTGATCACCGATTCGAGGATGCCGGCCGCGCCGAGCGTGTGTCCGGTCCAGCCCTTGCTCGAACTGGCGCGTGTCGTTTCGTTGAAAGCGGTTGCGATCACTCCGGCCTCGACTTCGTCGTTCTTCGGCGTCGCCGTGCCGTGCAGGTTGATGTAGTCGACCTGCGCCGCGGCAATGCCCGCACGCGCCAGTGCGTCCTCGAGGGCGAGGCGCGCGCCGAGACCCTGCGGATGCGGAGTCGACATGTGATGCGCGTCGCTCGATTCGCCCCATCCGATCAGGCGCGGCGCGGCGGCAGGCGCCTTGCGCTCGACCAGGGCGAAGCCTGCCGCCTCGCCGATCGAGATGCCACGCCTGCGCTCATCGAACGGCCGACACGGCTCGGGCGCGACCAGTTCCAGCGAATTGAAACCGAAGATCACGCTGCCGCACAGCGTATCGACGCCAGCAAGTATCGCCGCGTCGACAACGCCCAGTCGGATCATGCGTTCTGCCTTGGCGAAGATCTTCGCGCTTGACGAGCAAGCGGTTGCCGTGGTCAGGCACGGGCCGCGCGTGCCGAGCAGATGCGATAGAAAGATGCCGAGCGAATGCGGGGTATGCACCTCCGGTCGACGCAGTGCCATCGGCATGCGCTCGCCGTCCAGCTGCGCGTAAGCCTCCTCGGTCGCGCCGATGCTCGATGTCGAAGTCGCTACGAGCAGGGCAACCCGATCGGCACCGTATCGCGCAATCGCCGCACGCGCCTGTTCGTGAAATCCGTCGGCCTCGATCGCCAGCCAGGCCAGGCGGTTGTTGCGGCACTCATAGGCCTCGTGGCCGTCGGGCAGCGCCGCCCGTTCGAGCCCCTCGACCCGGCCAATCGCGCATGCGAGTGGCTCGTTCGTGAAATCGTTCGCCTGCAAGCCACTGCGACGCGCGCGCAGGGCCGCCAGATGATCGGCCAGACCCCGCCCTAGGGCCGAGGTCGCCGTATAGGCGGTGATGCAGATTGGTTCGATGAGGTCGGGCACGCGCTACCAGAGGGTTTGGAGTTGTCGAAGTATAGCGAGGCCGGGCAGATGGATCGGTTGAAGGATCTCGAACAGGCAGGCTGCAGGGAATCACGTTCAGCCAGAATGCAGCCAGTTCGAAGGATTCCCGAGATCCCGTCGTGCTGTCCCCCCACCCGCCGTAATCCGCGAAGGCCCCGAGCAAGACGCGAGCGCGCTGGCCGCTGCCTGGCCCTGGTCTGGTCCGGGGGCTCAGACCCGACCTTCGCCAAGCGGCGCTTCCCGTCATCCCCTTTGTCGAGGGGGCTGACCACTCCTCGCCCGCCTCGATTCAAGACATGGGTGTAGATCTGGGTGGTGGCGACATCCTTGTGGCCAAGCAGCTCCTGAATGGTGCGGATGTCGTAGCCGTCTTCCAGCAAGTGCGTGGCAAAGCTGTGGCGCAGCGTGTGCGCGCCGATGGGTTTGACAATCCCGACCACAATACGCGCCCGGCCGAGTGCGCGTGAAAGGATCGCGTCATCGAAATGATGGCGCCGCTCGCTTCCATCCAGTGGGTCGAGTGAACGGCTGGCCGATGGAAACAGGAACTGCCAGCCGAACTCGCGGCCGGCCTGCGGGTACTTGCGTGCCAATGCATGCGGCAGGCGCGCTGCGCCAAACCCTGCAGACAGATCGTTTGCGTGCAGCTGGCGCGCGCGCTCGATCTCGCGCTGCAATGGACCGAGCAACGAGCGCGGCAGCAATGTGCGGCGATCTTTTCCTCCCTTGCCGTCGCGAACGCATACTTCATTTCGCGCGAAGTCGACATCCTTGACCCGCAGACGCAGACATTCCATGAGGCGCATGCCGCTGCCGTAGATCAGGCTTGCGATCAGCCATGGGCGCCCCTCGATGACACCGAGCAATCGGGTCACCTCTTCGCGCGACAGCACGGTCGGCAGGCGCCGGGGCCGCTTCGCACGGACGACATTCTTCATCCAGGGCAAATCGACGCGCAGGACTTCACGATAGAGAAACAGCAGTGCTGAAAGCGCCTGATTCTGCGTGCTGGCGGCGACACCTCCCCGTATGGCGAGGTCGCTCAGAAAGCGCTCGACGTCGTCCGCCCCGAGATCACGCGGGTGGCGTTTGTCATTGGCCAATATGAACCGGCGTATCCAACCCATACACGCTTGCTCGGTACGCAAGCTGTAGTGTTTGACGCGGATCTTGCGCCGAACTTCGTCCATCAGGCGCGGCGCGCGCGGCTCTCCCGCCCTGTCGGTTACGCCCTTGTTTTCGTGCGCGTATTCCATTACGCCCTCATTTGATGGGTGATATCACCGCCATGTTCAGCTGTTACGCCCATTCGGTAAATCGCCAAAATCTTGATTTTGCGTAGGAAAACGGCTTGACGGAAAGTAAGCTCCAGCCGAATATCCCTGCTACGCCCCATTTCTGGGGCCTACTTATAGTTAGAGAGCAAGCCATGACAGTCGTCGCTCTCGTGTTCACCTACTGCTTGGTTCTGGCACCGTGGCTCATTCCCTATGGCTTGATCTTATGGGTATGCGTTCGTCTTACCCGTGCCAAGCCGCTGAATAATCGTGCCGCGCTCATTGCCGGCATCTCCACGCTGCTGTTCACGCCTGTTTGGGGGCCTGCGACCATCGCCGTCGTGCCCGTCTCCCTTGGCATGGTACTAGTTGTTTCCGCAGCAACACTGAGCTGGAGTAGCCTTGTGGACACGGTAGGCCTAACCCCGGCTTGGTGGTATCTAGTTGCGCTTCCGGCCACGGCGCTCATTGCCTATGGAGTTGCTCGGCACTTGCTCTCTAACAATTCGTCCAAGCCGACGCCGCTCCGCGGCGCGTCTTAACTCAGGTGTTGAAGCTGTAGAAAAACCCCTTTTCGATCATCACCATCCGCCGCGCTGGCGGATTTTGTTTTTGGGTGTCTCCCATTGCTTCGCCATCCTCCGTGACTCGTGTCATCGCGCGATCATGGATGTCGGAATTTTC
>JAKQJM010000110.1 GCA_029561145.1 Pseudomonadota bacterium | reverse complement strand
GTCGTCTTGCCGCTGCCGGTCGGCCCGGTGGCCAGGATGATGCCCTGCGGCTTGGCCACCATGTCGGCGACGCGCGGCAGGTCGCTGGGCGAGAAACCCAGGCGGTCCAGCGTATGCACCGTCGAATTGCGGTCGAGGATGCGCATCACCACCTTTTCGCCATTGATGGTCGGCAGGGTGGAAATACGCAGGTCGACCATGCGCATCGGCGTTTTCACCGTGATGCGGCCATCCTGCGGGCGGCGGCGCTCGGAAATGTCGAGCTCGGACATGATCTTCAGGCGCGACACCAGCGACTGGTGCAGGTGGTGCGGGATGTTGATCTTGTCGGCCAGCACGCCGTCGATGCGGTAGCGCACGATGAGGCGATTCTCGAACGGCTCTATGTGAATGTCGGAGGCACGACCGTCAAGCGCGTTGGTGATGATGAGACTCACGAGCCGAATCACTGGCGCTTCGGAGGCCAAGTCTTTGAGCTGTTGAACGTCGTCACCGAGCGCGTCGGCGTCAAGGCGCGTTTCTAAGTCGCCATCGGTGAGCTGGCCCACGGCTGTGCGCCCGCTGCCGTACAGGCGTTCAATCGCGGCGTCGATGTCGGTGCCGACGGCGACCACGCGATGCACTTTGCGATTGGTTACTAGCTCGAACGAGTGGCGAACGAATTCGTCCGACGGATCGGCCACGGCGAGCGTTAGCGAATCTTCGTCTTCTTCAATCGGCAACGCACGTGCGTCGCGCAGGAAGCGCGCGGAGATGCGCTCTTCCAAAATCGGCATTTCGGGGAAGGCGGAAGTTTCGACGTACGGTAGATTGGACTGATCGGCGAGCGCTTGCGCGATGTCACGCGCGGCGACGATGCCGAGCGTGGAGAGCAAATTACCGAGTTTGTCGGGTCGGGCGGACGCGGCTTGCAGGCGAAGCGCGCGATCAAGCTCGGCTTCGTCGATCTTGCCTTTGGCGAGCAGGATGGCGCCGAGTTTGCGATGCGCTGTCGGTATCGCGGACGCGGGCTGCGCCGTCGCTACGTGCTCTTCTGCAATCTCCACCAAGGCCACCCCGTCTTTGTTCGTCGTCAATCTATGATTCTAGTTTGCCCAAGAGGTTCACTGCGCGTAACCTACAATCGCGCGGTTTGTCAGATTCTGCTCGCAACGAGCGTCGAAAGCGTTATGAAAAAGTACATGTGCCTGATTTGCGGTTGGATTTACGACGAAGCGACGGGCTGGCCCGAAGACGGCATCGCCGCCGGCACCAAGTGGGACGACGTGCCGATGAACTGGACCTGCCCTGAGTGCGGCGCGCGCAAAGACGATTTCGAGATGGTGGAAATTTAGTCCGATTCGCTCGGCTGGCGCGGCGCGTCGGCCGTAGTTGATCG
>JAKQJM010000109.1 GCA_029561145.1 Pseudomonadota bacterium | reverse complement strand
GGTAGCCCTGCATCTTGCGCGTGTGCGCGCGAAACAATACATCGCGCAGCCTTGAATACAGTTCGAGCGCGCTGGTCTTGAAGGGCAGGTTCTTGCGCAAGCTCGCGAACATGCGGTTCGACGACAGCGCATCGGCCGGATCATCGACCCAGCGCACCGCCGAGTACAGTCGGAGTTCCTCGATCGCCTCGTGCCGTGCAAGGCCGTTGGCAAGCTCGAGTGCATAGCGGCCGATTCCGGTCAGCGGCGCGCTGATCGCGTCAACATTGAAGATGACGCGCACTACGGCTTGCGTCCCGTGCGCTCGCGGGTCAGATCGGCTTCGACCATGCGCCGGGCCAATTCGGCAAGATCCACCTTTGGCTCGAAACCGAGTTCGCGGCGCGCCTTGCCCGCATCGCCGACCAGCAGCGGCGCATCGACCGGCCTGAGCAGGGTTGCATCGACGTGGACGCGCCGTTTGCCCGTGCCAGGTTCGACGGCATGTTCGTCGGCACCCTGGCCCTGCCATTCGAGGGTGATGCCCGCGGCGCCGAATGCGGAGGTGGCGAATTCGCGGATGCTTGCCGCGCGACCCGTGGCGAGGACGAAATCCTCGCCGGATTCGCGGTCGGCCAGGTTGGCAAGCGCGGCGACATATTCGGGTGCGTAGCCGAAATCGCGTTTTGCATCGAGGTTGCCGAGAGCGACGTCCTGATCGAGCCCGAGCGCGATGCGGGCGGCGGCGCGCGTGATCTTGCGCGTGACGAAAGCCGTGTCGCGCAGTTCCGACTCGTGGTTGAAAAGGATCGCGCTGCTTGCGGCGAGACCGAAGCTCGTCCGCCAACTGCCCATCGCCGCGTGTGCGACCAGCTTGGACAAGCCGTAGGGCGAATCGGGCCGCCACGGGGTCTGTTCGTTCTGCGGGGCGTGCGGCGGTGATCCGAATATCTCCGCGCTGGACGCGAGCACGAAATGTGCATCGGGCGCATCGCGGCGCATCGCCTCGAGCAGGTTCAGCGTGCCGATGCCATTGGCCTGCACGCTGCCAAGTGGATCGCGAAACGAATCGGCCACGCGTGATTGGCCGGCAAGATGGAAGATCGCCCCGGGCGCCATCGCCGCGATCAGCGATCGACAGGCGGCGACATCGAGCACATCGAGTCCGCACAATTGCAGATGCGGATGCGCCGAGATGCCGAGTTCATCGAGCCGCCAGTTTCCCTGCGGGCTCGACGGTCGGTGCGTGCCGGTGACGTGGATGCCCTCGGCAAGCAGCCTTGCCGCAAGGAAGGCGCCGTCCTGTCCGCCAATGCCGGTGATTAGCGCGCGCGAATAGCGGCGACTCATCGTGCCCGGCCGTTGAAGCTGGGTTGGGTGGAAGCGAACATCCGCGTAACGAAGTCGGCGGCGGAGCGATCGCGAACGCGGATCGCGATGCCCAGCCGGTTCGCCTGCGTCTCGAGCATCGTCGCGACGGTTGCATCGACATCGTCTCCGATGTCAACGCGTTCGATCGCATGGCGTTGCAGCCAGTCGGCGCAGGCCCTGGCATCGAACGCGGCCGCGTCCATCGATTCGACGGTTTCGCCGTTCGGCCTTGTCAGTGTCATTGCGTCATCGCGTGGGATCAGCATCCGGATATCGTAACCGCTGTCGTGCAACGGATCGGCATTCCCCTCAAATCGCAATACGCGCGGCAAGGGCGAATGGCCAGCCGCATCGGCGTAGAGGCGCCGCACCCGCCAGTCGAGCACAAGGCGTTCGAACGAGAACAGCGTCGCGCCGACATCGGCTTCATAGCGCGGCCAGCGCCTGCGCAACACCTCCATCCCGGCACGACCGAGCGTCGCGCGTCGCGCGTCGCCGAAACTCAGGCTGCGCGCATGCGCCACAAACACGTCGCCCGCGATCAGATGTCGATAACCCGCCGCACAGGCGCGCTGGCAGAAATCGTTCTCCTCGCCATAGCCCTGCGGAAAGGCCTCGACATCGAACACGCCGACCGCATCGATCACGTCGCGACGGATCAGCATGCAGAAGCCGTTGCCGGTCGGCAGTTGCGGATAGGCAAGCCCGGCATTCTGGAAGATCGCGCGCGCCGC
>JAKQJM010000108.1 GCA_029561145.1 Pseudomonadota bacterium | reverse complement strand
GAGTGGATCTCGTCGATCGACATCGAGAACTTCGCGGTTGGCCACCCGGCCGTGGCGAACGCTGCAGCCATCGGCCTGCCGCATCCGAAGTGGGATGAGCGTCCGCTGCTGATCATCGAGCTGAAGCCGGGACAATCGGCTTCGCGCGAAGACCTGCTGAACTACCTGAACGGCAAGATCGCGAAGTGGTGGATGCCGGACGACGTAGTGTTCACCGACAAGATCCCGCTGGGCGCAACCGGCAAGATCAACAAGCTCGCGCTGCGTGCGACGTTCAAGGACCACAAGCTGCCGTCGATCCAGGCGGCTGAATGAGCGAGGCTACGGGGGAACGCCGGGGCAAGTCGTGGCGCGTCCGCGTTCTTGCGCTCGGCGTTCTTCTATTCGTCGTAGGCATCCTGCTGATCGTCTCGGGACCTGCCCTGTTTCGCATGGGGTTGATTGACCGGGACTTCGGTCGGTTCAGCATGACCAACGTGGCCATGTATGTGCTGCTCGCGGCGGTGATTGTCGGCCTGATCGGCCTCGTCATGTCGGTGGTTGGGCGCGTGCATCGTGGCGCGATCGTGGGCATTCTTCTGATGATGGCGGCGGGCATGGGCAGCGGTACGCTGTACGCGCAGTCCAAGATGAAAGAGCAGCTGCCGCCAATCAACGATGTGCAGACGGACTGGACGCTGCCGGTGGCCTTCACCGAGAAGGCGCTGCGTGAGCGCGAGCACGCGGGATCGATCCGCGTGCGTGACGATGCGGTCGTGCCGGAAGGCAATGGCGACTGGTCGGGCCTGAGCTTCGCCGAGGCGCAATCGAGATTCTACATCGACATCGAGCCATTGAAAGTGAAGCAGGCTCCGCCGGAAGCCACGCTGGCCGCTGCGAACGCTGCGCGCCGTATGGGCTGGGACGTCATGCTGGAAAGCCCGCCGGAGGGCATGATGGAGGCGGTCTATCACACGCCCTGGTATGACCTCGTGTACGATATCGCGGTGCGAGTGACGCCGGACGGAACGGGCTCTCGCATCGACGTGCGCTCAACCAGCCGCACCAACGATCGCGACATGGGCGAGGGCGCCACGCAAGTTAAGCAGCTGATCGACGAGATCGCGCTGGAGCTGCGGTAGGCGGCGCT
>JAKQJM010000100.1 GCA_029561145.1 Pseudomonadota bacterium | reverse complement strand
CCACGCGCAGCGCGGGGCGGACGACCCAGTGGTCGTAGGCAGCGAGCGCAGCAGACGCGGTCAGCACGCTCACCGCGCCGTGGAGCAGGAAGGCCTTCATACCGCGTGCCCCCGGCGCCGCAGCAGCTCCGCGATCGCGTCGTCGATGCTGAGGCCCTGCGCGCGGAGCTCGTCGATCGGCGCGTTGTCCTCGAGCTTGTTCGAAAACAGCAGGTGCGTGGCCGGATCGAGGATGTTGCGCGCGACGCCCTCGCCGACCGGCGAGGAGATGTAGACCTCGGAAAACACACCGGGCTCCGTGCGCAGCGAATTGAGCAGCCGCTTCTTCGGCTCGTCCATCGACAGGCGCCCCTTGCGGTCGAGCATCTCGATGGACTCGGGCTTCTGGCGCAGCAGGAACACCCAGTCCGAGCAGTTGAAAGCGGCCTCCATCTGCGCCGAGCCGTAGTAGTCGTCGGCGCTCTGGGTGGCGGTGCCCAGCGATCCGCCGTACTTGCGCGCGCGCCGGGCCGCCTCCTCCACCACGGCGGCCTTCACCGGGTCGTCGGCGCCGATGTCGCCGAGCTGCTGCTTCAGTTCGTCGATGAAGAGCACCTTGCGCCGGTTGCGCGTCAGGTACATCTCGCCGGTGATCTGGTGCAGCAGGAGGATGTTGACCACCGCGTGCAGGTCGGGCCGGCGCTTCAGTTCCTCGTTCTCGATGACGACGAAGTCGTTCGCGAAGTCGATGTTGTTGCGGCCCTCGAAGAAGCGTTCGTACTGGCCGCCCCGCGCATACGGGTTCAGCATGATCGCGAGGTCCTTGATGCGCGGGTCGTTGATCGCGCCGAGTTCCTCGATGGTCCCGCCCTTGAAGGCGTCGCGCAATGCGGTCACCGTCAGGTCGTTGCCGTGGGCCTTGAACAGCTTGAGCACCATCGCCGAGATGGCCTTGTACTGAACCTCGTCCAGCGGCCGCGACATCGAGGCCATCTTGGAGATGGCCGGCACCAGCATGTCGATGTCCTCGTTGATGTCGACGATGTGGGTGAACGGGTTCAGGCAGATGTCCACATCGGGCTTGAACTCGATGTAGGTGCCCTTGGCCTTGCGGCACAGCTTCTCGAAGGAACGTCCGAGGTCCAGCATCCAGACCTTGGCGTCGATGGCGCGGTAGGACCAGGCCATCTCGTTCATCAGCACCGACTTGCCCGACCCGGGCGCGCCGATGATCGCGAAGTTGTAGTTGCCCAGGTCGTTGTCGAAGATGTCCAGCGTCATCAGCTGGCCGCGCCGGCCGCCGAACAC
>JAKQJM010000084.1 GCA_029561145.1 Pseudomonadota bacterium | reverse complement strand
GTCGCCTTGCCCTTCAAGGCGGAGTAGGCCGCCAGGTTCGTCGCGATCGTGGATTTTCCACAACCGCCCTTGGAACTCGCCACCAGGACTTTCAGCATCACGGCCTCCGTCGGACAGCACAGCGGGCTGAGCGTACACCAGGAAGCTGCGCAATGTGGAATGCCCCGCGAAGGCGACTGTATCAGCGCCGTTCCACAAACGTGGCGCCCAGACCGTCGGTGGAATGACGATCCTCAAGAAGAGACAGTTCGATCAATCGACTTCGGGATTCTCGGGTCGTTCGTGAAATCGCTGCGGGTTCGATTTCCAGTCCGCTGGCGGCAACACCGGAATACCAGCTCGAGCCAGCAGATTTCTGGCCGCCTGGACTTCGCTCAGGGTCTGCAGCCAGTCGATTTGCCAATGTGCAAATTCGTCGGGATCTTCCATGGCTCTAACCGACGCAAGGGTTGCTTCTTCCATGAAGTACTTCTGCTCTCGGGTAATCGCCGCGGCGTCAACGGCCCCTGCCATGCACAGCACGGAGGCGCCGACGCCCATTGAAAGTAGCGAATTTGATTTGCTCCACATGAGCCGGCCAGCCGCCTGGCAGGCTTCTCGACGATCGGGGGCCAGCGGATGCTCGGTCGGCTTGCAGGCCGGCATGGGGCTGGAGTAATTCTCCAATGCCATGTCCGTCGCTCGGCTGAGCGCCATTGACATCGCTATTTGCGCGCTTTTTGGTTTATCGACATTGGCAAAGGACCTTGGCAGCGCAAATCCGCTCAGAAATTTCTGCCACTCTACGGACGAAGTCATGAAGTAGTCATTGTAGTGGCTTGATGCGCCGATCCGTCGCAGTGCTTCGGTGACGCCAGCGTTGTCCCCGGCACGAATGGCCACGTTCATCTGGAATAACCAGACCGCGCCGTTGTCCGGATCAAGGCGCTGCAGCGCCAAGGCCGGCTCGGACAATCGGTCGGTTGGGGGTGTGCTGACGGCGGCTACCCATTGCACCCATGCGTCGTCAGGGGCCATCTGTGCAGCGCGATCCAGCAGCTCATGCTGTCGCTTGGTGGTTGAATCCGAATTTCTGTCGACGTAGGTCAACGATGCTGCGGCGAGGACGATCGCATGGGGCGAGCCATCGGCAAGCAAGGCATCGATGATTTGCGAATTGTATTCCTGCTGCGCTTCCACATCGAAGTCTCCAGGAGACGACGCCTTGGTCGTTTCCGGTGCAGCGATTGCCAGACATGCTCCTGCGATGAAAGCATGGCGTGTTCGTTTCAGGATGTGCATTGATTTCTCCTTCTCACGAGTGGCCGTCGGCGGTTGGGGACGCGGAATCAGTACCCCGCCGCCTGCCCATCCTTGCGTCCTTCCGATGCGCCAATATACACCTTGTTTTTTTCGTCCCAGCCGATGGCCTGATAGCCGCCGTAGATGCCGTTGGCAAATTCCACCTTGTGGCCCATGCGCATGAGGGCGCGCACGGTCGCGTAGTCGAAACCGGTTTCGAGCTGGATCGCGCCGCCGTCGGTCATCTCGTCGACCTGGCCTTCGGGCGAGGTCGAGCCGTCGTGGAGGATGCGCGGTGCATCGCCGGCTTCCTGCAGGTTCATGCCGAAGTCGATCAGGTTGCTCACGATCAGCGCATGCGCCTGCGGCTGGGTATCGCCGCCCATGACGCCGAAGCTCAGCCACGGCTTGCCGTCCTTCGTGACGAAGGCCGGGATGATCGTGTGGAACGGTCGTTTGCCGGGCGCGAAGGTATTGGCGTGACCTTCCTTCAGCACGAACATCTCGCCGCGGTCCTGCAGGATGAAGCCGAGTCCCGGCGGCGTCATGCCCGAGCCCATGCCGCGATAGTTGGACTGGATCAACGAGACCATGTTGCCCCAGCGGTCCGCCGTGGTCAGGTAGATCGTGTCGCCGCCGAGCTTGAGTCCGCCGGCCGCGACCTGGTCCGCGGCCTTGTCCATCGCGATCAGCTTGCGTCGCTCGTTCGCATATTCCTTCGAGATCAGTTGCGCCACCGGCGCCCTGACGAAATCCGGGTCGGCATAGAACTTCGCGCGATCGGCAAAGGCGAGTTTCTTCGCCTCGACGAACAGATGGATGTGCTCGGCGCTGCCGAATCCGTAACTCCGGAGGTCATAGCCTTCGAGGATGTTGAGCATCTGCAGCGCGGCGATGCCCTGGCCATTCGGGGGCAGTTCCCAGACATCGTAGCCGCGGTAATTCGTCGAAACGGGCTCGACCCACTGGCCCTGATGCGCGGCCAGATCCTCGTAGGAAAGAAAACCGCCGTTCGCTTTCATGTAGTCGGCGATCGTGTGCGCGATCGCGCCCTTGTAGAACGCATCACGCCCGCCTTTGGCGATCGTCTCGAGCGTGCGGGCGAGATTCGGGTTCTTCCATATCTCGCCCTTGGCCGGCGCATGGCCGTCGATCGTGAACTGTTCGCTGAAGCCCGGATACTTGCCGAGGCGCGGGACCGAGAGCTGCCAGTAGTACGCGATCAGCTCACTGAGCGGAAATCCTTCGCGCGCATAGCCGATCGCCGGGGCGAGCACGTCCTTCATCGGCAGCCTGCCGAAACGGTCGTGCAGGGCGAACCAGCCGTCGACCGCGCCCGGGGTCGTGACCGGCAACGGACCATACGATGGAATCTTCGCGTGGCCGTTCTGCTTGAACCAGGCGAGGCTCAGGCTCTTCGGCGAGCGGCCGGATCCGTTGTAGCCGTAAAGCTTCGCGGTCTTCGCATCCCACACGATCGCGAACAGGTCGCCACCCATGCCGTTTCCGGTCGGCTCCATCAGGCCCAGCGCCGCGTTTGCCGCGATCGCCGCATCGACTGCGGTCCCGCCGCGCTTGAGGATGTCGAGTCCGATCTGGGTGGCCAGCGGCTGCGAGGTCGCGACCATGCCGTGTTGGGCGAATACTTCCGAGCGCGTCGCGAACGCGCGACCGGTAATGCGATCCGCAGCGAAGGCGCTGCACGTCGACAGCGCGGCGATCAGGGCAAGGCTGAAGCGGAACATGACGACTCCCGGCAAATCGGATGGGCCAAGCATACGCGGTCGGCACGAAGCGGTTGAGCGCGCGTAGTGCAGGTACCGCGATCGTCGCCAGGCATTGCATCGCGCGTGCTGCGCCTCGATATCGGACGGATCGCCGATGCGGGCGATCGCATCCGTGCACCCAACCGAACAGGAAACCGATGTCCGTCAGCGCGCGCAGGCAGTGGCAACATTTCAAGGCGCTGCCGAGCGGGCGTCGCTTCGAGACCCGCTACCGCCTGCGGCGCGCTCGCTCGGGCGGGATTGCCGGCAGGATGTTCTTCAGCGCCGTAGGTCTGCTCGTCATGCTGGTTGGAGCCGCCATGCTCGTGTTGCCCGGACCGGGCCTGCTCGTACTCGTGCTGGGCGCGGCAATCGTGGCCCAGCAATCGCTGTTCGTGGCGCGCTCGCTCGACTGGATCGACCTGCGCATTTCGCGCAGCTACCGCAGGTGGCGTGCACGCCGCGCCCGTTGATCGCGTCTCAAGGCGCGAAGAGCCCGGCCTGCGCGCCGAGATCATCGGCCGCACGGAAATTGCTGATGCCGACGCCGACCAGACGATAGCGCGTGGCGGCATCCAGTTGAACGCGGTCGCGCAGGGCGAGCACGAGTTCGACAAGCTGCTCGGCCGATCCGGGCATCGCTGCCGGTGTCAGGCTGCGCGTGACGATGCGGAACTCGCGGGTCTTGAGCTTGAGCACCACGGTGCGACCGAGGCGCTCGACCTTGCGCGTGGATGCCCAGACCTTGGCCGACAGTTCGCGGATCATCGGTTCGAGATCGGCCAACGGCAGGTCGTCGGCAAACGTATCCTCGGCCGAGATCGATTGCACCGGGCGGTCCGGTGTCACCGCGTTGTCGTCGATGCCAAGACTCAATTCATGCAGACGTCGCCCGTAGCGGCCGAACAGGTTTTCGAGCTCGCGCACGTCGCGCGCGCGCAGATCGCCGACGCTGCGGATGCCGAGCGCTGCGAGCTTGCCGTCCATGACCTTGCCGACCCCATGGATGCGCCCGACAGGCAAGGGCGTGAGGAAGTCCGCAACCGCATCGGGCTTGATCACGAACAGGCCATCGGGCTTGTTCCAGTCCGAGGCGATCTTGGCGAGAAACTTGTTCGGCGCCACCCCCGCCGATGCGGTGAGCGCGGTTTCTTCGCGGATCTGCGCCCGGATCGCCTGGGCCACCGCGGTGGCGGACGGCAGATGGCCATGATTCACGGTGACATCGAGATAGGCCTCGTCGAGCGAGAGCGGTTCAACGAGATCGGTGTGGCGCAGGAAGATCTCGCGCACCTGGCGCGACACCGCCCGGTAGCGCGTGAAATCCGGAGGCACGAATACCGCATCGGGACAGAGCCTTTCGGCGCGCACCGCCGGCATCGCCGAACGCACTCCGAATTTGCGCGCTTCGTACGAAGCCGCGCAGACGACCGAGCGTGAGCCGCGCCATGCAACCACGACCGGTCGACCGCGCAAGGCCGGATCGTCGCGCTGCTCGACCGAGGCATAGAAGGCGTCCATGTCGACGTGGATGATCTTGCGCATGCGGTTCGGCGAAACAGCGTGATGGCGGGGTTTCATGACGCGCGGGACAACGCGATCACGCGCAGGGCGTGAACCGGGCAACTTTAGCAAGCCCGTGCCGGAGACGGCGGCTGGCGACACGACCGAAGTGGCAAATTTCCTACGCGCCGATGCGCCGGAATCCTCTCGCGACCCAGCGGAGATTGCCTGACCATGGCGTGTCCAGCGCAGGAGACCGGCATGTTTCGAATCTCGCTTTCAGCCATTGCCTTGATCGGCACGATCAGCCTGTCGTCATCGGCTGCCTGCGCCGAACGGCAAACCGTCTTCAAGTGCATCGATCCGGTCGGAGGCATCGCCTACCAGGCGGTTGCATGCAAGTCCGGTTCGCGCGAGCAGGTGATCGCGATTGCGCCCGCGCCACCGCCGTCGGCTTCACCCGAGTATTCGCGCCCGACGCAGGGCGAGGGCAACACCGGGCGCGCGGCCAGATCGACGCCGCGACAGGCTGTCATCCAGTCCTACGAATGCCGCACGCGCAGCGGCGCCTTGTTCTATCGGCATGATCGCTGTCCGGCCTCGATCGATCGGCGAAGCTCGAACGGAGGACCGCGCAGCGGCGCGCGCGAATCCGTGCAAGCTCGCCGCATGCCGCGCCTCGAGGCCTGTCGCGGCATGCGCTCGGTCGGACGCGACGGACGCGAATTCGACGATGTCGTTTCGACCTACGACCGCAACCTCGGTCGCGACCCGTGCCGTCGATATTGAGTGCGCGGCAACGCGATCGTTGCGGATCGGCGCTATATTCATGGACCCATTCGATCCTCGGACTGCCCATGCGCCATTTGCCCCGCCTCCTGGTCCCGCTTCTGCTGCTCGCCGGCCTGACTGCCTGCACGAACCAGGAGCAACCTGCCGCCCCGTCCGCCGAAACGCTGGCGGCGGCAAAAGCGCAGCTGGAAGCGAAAGCCGAACAGCACTACGCAATGTATGAGCAGATGCTCAAGGCCGACAACGCCGAGCTGGCGCTGCCGCTCGGCGAGGAGCTGCTCAAGCTGTATCCGGACAGCGCCGCGGCAACGCGCGTGCGGCCTGGTATCGAAGCCCTGCGCGAAAAGGCAACCAGCGAGGGAGAGTCTCGCCGCATGGCCCGCTTGTGGACCTACCAGACCTCGCCGATGGCGGGCGGCACGCAAAGCACGGCGACGATCTACAGCAACGACGATTCCGCAGCTGCCGGCGACAAGGTGCGCCTCGTGTTCCGTCGCCACACCGAATGGGGGCAGAGCGTCTTCCTCTACGGCAGCGAGCCCGGATTCACCTGCGCGAAGAACTGCCGGGTGACGATGACGTTCGACGACGCGGCGCCGATGAGCATGGAAGGCAGCATTCCACCCACCGGCGAGCCGGCGATCTTCATCGAGGAAGACAAGGCATTCATCGCCAAGGTCGGCAAGGCGAAGAAGGTCGCGATCGAAGTCGCCGAGAAAGGCAAGCCACCGCGCACCCTGCATTTCGACGTCGGCGGATACGAGGCGGAGAAATTCCTTCCGCTCGGCAAACGATGATCAAGGTCGGCGAGACCTGATTGCGGAGACTGACCCGGAAAAGCAGAACCGCGCCCGGCGAGGCGCGGTTCGTCTATTCCGCATCGCGTGCGGAGTCAGGTTGGGCGATCGGGATCAGTGCAGGGTTTTCTCGAAGCGCTTGATTTCCTCATCGGCCTTTTCCTTGGCCCAGCCGTAGCGCTCCTGCAGTTTGCCGGAGAGGTACTGCTGATTGCCGTCAAGGCGATCGAGATCGTCGTCGGTCAGCTTGCCCCACTGGGTCTTGAGCGAGCCTTTCAATTGCTTCCACTTGCCCTGGATGATGTCCTGGTTCATGGGTTCACCTCGTTGCTTGGGGAGTGTTGCGGCGATGCCTGATGAAGCGTTCAGAGGCAGTCATCGTCGCGGGACCCACCCTACGCAAGGGCATGAAAAAATTTTCGTAGCTTGCGGTTATCAGGTCGTTACAGGTTGGCAGCGATTCATCGAGATGAATCCGCCGCATGTGCGATCGGCTAAGCTCGCGAGATGGGCAAGACCGACCCGCACGGACATGTGCAGAGCTTTCCGCCGCAGATCGGCCGCGCCTGCCGCGTGCTCATCCTCGGTACCGCGCCGAGTGTGCGTTCGCTGACCCTGGGGCAGTCCTACGCGCATCCACAGAACCTGTTCTGGCCGCTGATGGGCGAGATGTTCGATGCGGCGCCGGAACTGCCTTATGCCGAGCGGATAAAGCGACTGCATGCGCGTGGCGTCGGCATCTGGGATGTGCTCGAACGCTGCGAGCGGGTCGGCAGCCTCGACAGCGCGATCGTGCGTGCGAGCGAAGTGGCGAACGACATTCCGGGCTTGCTCGGTACGCATGCGTCGATCGCGGCGATTGCCTTGAACGGTGGCCACGCGCAGCGTTCGTTCCGTCGACTCGTGCTGCCTCATGTCGATCCCGGGCGGCGGGCGTCGCTTGCCTTGCTCGACCTGCCCTCGACCAGTCCGGCCAATGCATCGCTATCGCGCGAACGCAAGCGCGAACAGTGGCGTGTGTTGCTGGATTTCCTGAGCTGAACGCTGCCATTCAGAAAATCGCCAGCACACGTTCATCGGTCCCTTCTCGTTCAGCAAATCCGGTAGAGACTCCGACCACCCCAACGAGAGGAGTTTCACCATGACAGCGATCAAGACAGCTTTTGCCAGCGTCGGTCTGGCCTTGGCCATTGCAGCTGCAGCGGCTCCGCAAGCGCAGGCCGCGGAGGCGAACCTCGATTGCACGATGCGGTTCAGCCTGACCGGCTGGTCGGCCATCTACAAGCACGCGGAAGGCCGCGGCGTGGTCACCTGCGAGAACGGCCAGTCGATGAACGTGGAGATTTCGGCGAAGGGAGCGGGCCTGACCGTCGGCAAGGCGCATATCGATGACGGCAAGGGTGAATTCACCGACGTGCACAAGATCAGCGACGTCCTCGGCACCTATGCCCAGGGCGAAGCGACCGCAGCGGCCGGCAAGAGCGCCACCGCACAGGTATTGACCAAGGGTACGGTTTCGCTGGCTCTTGCCGGCACCGGTGAAGGCGTCAACCTCGGCATCAGCTTCGGTGGCTTCACGATCAGCAAGGCCAAGTAAGCCCCCTGCGCGTTGCGTCAACCGAGCCGCGGCATTGTTGATGCCGCGGCTTTTTGCTGCGCCATTACCTTGGGCGATATTCAGGGATGCGGCGGTGATGTAGTGTCTGCTCTCCGTTGCGAGGGGATTGCCGCATGAAAAGATGTTGCCGACTGCTGGTGCTGGTCGTGCTGGGCGTTCTATGGTTCGGCCCGTTGTTCGCCGTGGCCGCACCGGCCACCGAGTTGCCGCCCGGCCTGCAGATTCCCGATGCAGCGCGGCCAGGCCCGGGTTTCGATGTCGATCGCGCCACTGAGGCCTATCTCAACCTGCTCTCGCCCGAGCAGCGCGCGCAGTCGGACGCCTATTTTCAAGGCGGCTACTGGCTGCAGCTCTGGGGCCTGCTGTACGGGCTTGTCGTCGCCTGGATCCTGTTGCGCAGCGGGTTGTCACGCAAGATGCGCGAAGTCGGCCGACGCGTCAGTCAGCGACCCTGGCTCTACACGATGATCTATGCCGTCCAGTGGCTGCTGATCGGCACCTTGCTCGCTCTGCCGTTGACGATCTACCAGGGGTTTTTTCGCGAGCATGCGTATGGCCTCGCCACGCAGACCTTTGCCGACTGGTCGTTCGATCAGCTGAAAGGACTCGTGATCGGCCTGATCATCCTGCCGCCGGTGGTTGTCCTCTTGTATGCCGCCGTGCGCAAGGCCGGAGCGCGCTGGTGGATCTGGGCCACGGGCGGTGCCTTCGTCCTGATCCTGTTCTTCATGATGATATCGCCGGTGTTTCTCGATCCTGTGTTCAACGACTACAAGCCGTTGCGCCAAGGCGAGGTGCGCGAACAGGTGTTGTCACTGGCGCGAGCGAACCTGATACCCGACAACAATGTCGTCGAGTTCGATGCTTCGAAGCAGACGACCCGGATCAGCGCGAATGTGTCAGGTTTCCTCGGTACGACGCGCGTTGCGATGAACGACAATCTTCTCGATCGCACCTCGGCGCCTGAAATCAAGGCCGTCCTTGGCCACGAGATGGGTCACTACGTGCTCAATCACGGTCTCAGGCTGGTCATCTACATGACCTTGATCCTCGGCCTCGGCTTCTGGGTCGTGCATCGCCTGTTCGATCGCGCGCTGTTGCGCTGGGGTCCGCGTTTCGGTCTCGAGGGTCGCGCCGATCCGGCCGCGCTGCCATTGGCCCTGGCTATCCTCTCGTTGTTCTTCTTCTTCGCCACTCCGCTGACCAATTCCGTGGTCCGCCAGGCCGAAGCCGAAGCCGATGCCTATGGCCTCAATGCCGCGCAGGAGCCGAACGGTTTCGCGATGGCGGCGATGCGCCTGTCGACCTATCGCAAGATCAACCCGGGTCCGCTGGAGGAAATCATTTTCTATGACCATCCGAGCGGTTACGCGCGCGTGCATCGCTCGATGACTTGGCTCAAGGAACACCAGGACAACCCGACAGCGAACGCGAAACCCTGAACTGTAACGAATTGATCCCGATCGCCGCGCGCGATGCATTTGGCGCTACCATTTTCCTGCCAGGCGTGAAGCGCGCGGCACGCGGAACTCGCCGGGCCTGGTGAACGCGCCATCGGCGCAACACGGGCATTCGGAAGAGGGCTTGAGCATGAGCAAGCGATTGATCGCGGAGTTTTTCGGTACGTTCTGGCTGGTTTTCGGCGGTTGCGGGAGCGCCGTGCTTGCGGCGGGGTTTCCCGAGCTCGGCATAGGATTCGTCGGCGTTGCGCTGGCCTTCGGATTGACGGTGCTGACCATGGCTTATGCCGTCGGCCATGTTTCGGGCGGACATTTCAATCCAGCCGTCTCGATCGGACTGGTGTTCGGCGGTCGCTTTGCGGCGAGGGATCTGATTCCTTACGTGGTCGCGCAGGTCATCGGAGCGATCGCGGCAGCGGGGATCCTCTATCTGATCGCCAGCGGCAAGGCCGGTTTCGATGCCTCGACCGGTTTCGCCTCGAATGGCTTTGGCGAACATTCACCGGACGGCTATTCGATGCAGGCCGCGCTGATCGCCGAAGTGGTCCTGACCGCGTTCTTCGTTCTGATCATCATGGGTGCAACCGACCGCCGCGCGCCCGCCGGATTCGCGCCGATCGCGATTGGTCTTGCCCTCACCCTGATTCACCTGATCAGCATTCCGGTCACCAACACGTCGGTCAATCCGGCGCGCAGTACCGGTGTCGCATTGTTCCAGGGCAGTTGGGCAATCAGCCAGCTCTGGTTGTTCTGGCTGGCCCCGCTGCTGGGCGGTGCAATCGGCGGGCTGCTCTACAAGTTCCTGCTCGAAACGCCCGAAAAGCCCTGACGAGCGCGGATGTGATCCTCTGCGCCAGGTCCGGCGAGACATGACTTCCGGCAGGGACGCCGCAAGACGAGGCCACGATCCCGCCTGCATGCGTTAAACCCTCGCTGCAGGGTCGGCATCGAAGCCTTGATTCCATCACCCCGAGGTCGCGTCATGAAACTCCGTCCGCTCCCCAGCTTCATCGTCCTCGCGCTTGCACTGGCCATCGATCCCGCATTCGCAAGGATCCAGATCGACGGCGATCAATGCGATGTCGACAGCAACTATGCGACGAAGATCGATGCGCAGCGCATCACCTTCACCAATGACAAGACGCACAGTGTCGTCAGCCTGCTCCCCGGCGGCATGCTCGAGGTCGACGGTCGGGCCCTGGCGCTCGGCGCGTCGGATCGCGCGCACGCCGCCGAGCTCGAACACGCGATTCGCGCGATCGTCCCGGAGGCCAAGGCGCTCGCTGTGGATGCCGTGGCGGTTGCCTTCGAGGCGGTTGGCCATGTTTCAACCGCGTTCGCGACCGATGGCCACCAGGCGCGCGAAAGCGCCGAACGCATCGCACGCACGGCGGAAGAACTGAAGCGCTCGATCAACGCGCGTGACGACTGGGGTCCGCGCTCGGAGCAGGAGATCGGCCGCCTGATCGAGGGTTCGGTCGGTTCGCTGATCGGCGAGATGGTCGGCAACATCACGGCACAGGCGATCAAGGTCGCACTGAGCGGCGATGAGGCGGCGGTCGCCGAACTCGAGGCGCGCGCGGAGTCGATCGAGAAGAACGTCGAGAAGGCCGTCGAGAAGCACGCCAAGGAACTCGAGCGGCGCGCGGATGCGCTGTGCGAACGCGCGCGTGAGCTCGATCGCATCGAGTCGCGGATCAGTGCCCGCCTGCCAGACGGCTCGTCGATCGACCTGGTCCAGGTAAAGCGCTGAAGCCTGCGGCAGCGCGGGTCCGCGGCACCTGCTTCGATGGCATGCGGCAAACCTCGAAACAGGGATGGCCGGAAGCGGGTGCCGCCAGCGCGAGCAGGCGTGAAACTGCTACCCCGGCATTTCCTGTGGCGTGACGAGGGCGCCGCTTGACCGGTGTTGTCCTAGCGTGAAGCGGGGATCGCGCCCAGGGTCTTCTGCCACTTCGCCTCGGATTCGGGCTTGTTCCATGCCTTGTACAGCTTGACGTAGTCTTCGACGACTTCGCGCGTCCTCGAGTGGTTCGGTCCGAAGCCGGGGCTGGCAATGAACAAGGCATAGGCCTGGTCGAGCGCGGTTTCGGCCTCGGCGTACTTGGCCGCGCTGATCAGTACCCTGGCCAGTGCGTCGATGAAGATCGCGCGTGCCGGGTGCCCGGGCGGAAATGCTTTTTCGAGATGGGCGATGCTGTTGCGCGCATGCCTTTCCGCGCCCGCGATGTCGCCAACCTCGCGCAACAACTGGGAGAGGTTGCTCTCGGCCGATACGCTGAGGAAGTGATCCGGCCCGTTGAGCTTGAGGTTCGTCTCCAGCACGCGCTCGTAGTACGGCCGCGATTCCGCGACGCGTCCCTGCTGGCGGATCGCGCTGCCAAGGTTGGACACGAGGATCATCGTGTTCGGATGGGTCGGACCCAGCATTTTTTCCGTGACTTCGAGAGCGGGCCGCAACAGGGCTTCCGCCTGCGCGTACTTTTCCTGTTCGAGGAAGCTGACGCCGAGTCCGGTGGTGACGTCGAGTGTCTTCGTATTGTCCGGTCCGTAGCGTTTCCGGTACTTGGCAAGGACATCACTGAGCAGCGGCTCGGCTTCGGCGTAGCGATCCACGCGCGAGTAGTCGGCGGCAAGGCCGCGTTGGGTTTCCAGGGTGTCATCGTCGTCGATGCCGAAGGCTGCCTGCTGCAACGACAACACGCGCTGGTAGCGCTTGATGCTCGCGTCGAACTGGCCCGAGCCCTGCTCGTGCCAGGCCAGCCGGCTTTCGACATAAAGCCGGTCGCGATCATTCTCGGGCAGGCCGGATACTTCGCCGAGTGCCTGCTCGGCGAGCTTGCGTCCCTCGTCGAAGCGGCCCAGGTTTCCGTTCGAGTCGGCTTGCGAGAGCAGCAGCCGGGCTTTCTCGACGACCGACTGCCCGGCGGCCTCGGATGCCGCGCGCGCCGCGCCGAAGTGCTCTGCCGCCAGGGCGTACTCGCCGATCGCCGCATAGCTTTGCGCGATCGTGCGTTCGATGGTCGTGCGCACTTCGGGCTGACCGGCAAGCTCGGTGCCCGCGCGGCCCGCCGCGGAATCGAGCATCAGGCGCATCAATCCGCGATCGAGACCCTTGGCGCGATCGGGATCGATACCGGCAATCATCTGCTGGACGAATCCGGCCACCTGCTCGGCCTTGCTGGCTTCGATGCGTGCCTGATCGGCAGCGGCCTCGGCACGCCGCTGCCCCTGTACGGCCATCACCGTTCCGGTCAGCAAGGCGAGCACGGCGACGCTGGCAGCGACGAGTCCGAGCCGATGCCGGGAAACGAACTTGCGCGTCGCATAGGCACGGCTGGCCGGCATTGCATGAACCGGCCGCAGTGCGCGGAAACGCTCGAGATCGTCGGCAAGGGCGGCCGCGGATTCGTAGCGATCCGCGCGGTCGTGCGCGAGCGCCTTGCGCAGGATCGCGCGCAGTTCGTCGGGCAATTTGCGCGCGGCGGACAGCAGCGCCTGGGAACTCGGCGTCACGGGTGCGAAATCGGGATCGCTGGCCAGTGCAGTCAACAGCGTCTCGTGCGGTGCGCGGGCCGATCGATGGGCGTGCGAGGTGAGCGCGCTGGCGTCCGAATTCGTCAGGATCTCGCAAAGCATGACGCCGAGGGCGTAGACGTCGCTGCGCGTATCGATGTCGCGTTGCTGCAGACCTGACTGCTCCGGGCTCATGTAGATCGCGGTACCGGCGTGGCCGCTGGTCGCGTTCGACACCACCGGACCGCCCTCCTCCGCGTTACCACCGATAGCGATGCCGAAATCGATGATCTTCGGCATCGGCATGCCATCGATGTCCCTGACCAGAACGTTGGCGGGTTTGAGGTCGCGGTGGATGACGCCTTTCTGGTGGGCGTGCTGGACACCCTGGCAGATGCGCACGAACAACCCGATGCGCTGGTCGCGCGACAGCGCATGTGATCTGCAATAGTCGGTTACCGGCGTGCCCTCGACATATTCCATCGCGATGAAGGCATGCCCCTCGGCGCTGGTTCCGGCATCGAAGATCTGGGCGATGGCCGGATGCTGCATCTGTGCCAGCGCCTGCCGCTCGACCTCGAACCAGGCCAGCGCGAGCGGACTGGCGATCTGCTGGCGAATCAGCTTGAGCGCGACATCGCGATGCACCGGTGCGGTCTGTTCGGCCAGATAAACCTGACCCATGCCGCCTTCGCCAAGCGGCCGTCGGATCCGATACGCGCCGAGTCGGGTGCCTGGCGCAAGCGCGCTTGCATCGCCGGCATCGCACGGCAAGCCGTCGAATTCGGTCGCGGCAGTGGTCGAAGGATCCTTGCCTTGATTCATCCGAAGCCCCCCCTGATGAGCTCAGATCGATTCAATCATGGTGCACGAAAGAAAGCAGGGTATCGGGAATCGGCAGCGGAAAAAACACGGACGCGACGAATGTACATGGCTTGCCTGTGATGCGGCTTGCGCTGCAATTCGTTCACGTTTCCCGATTCCGCAGCGATCAGCCCTGCCTGGCCGCTGCGCCCGGCCCCGCTACCATACACCGGTATTCGGCATCGACGCCCACGGTTCGCGCGGTTCGAGCGAGCCGCCTTTTTGCAGCAGTTCGATCGAGATGAGGTCCGGCGAGCGGACGAAGGCCATGTGGCCATCGCGGGGTGGGCGGTTGATCGTCACACCTGCGTCCATCAGGCGTTGGCAGGTCTGGTAGATGTCATCAACGGCAAACGCAAAGTGGCCGAAATTGCGCGCGCTGCCGTAGTCCTCGGCATCCCAGTTGAAAGTCAGTTCGATCTGCCCACGTGATTCGTCGCCCGGCGCGGCGAGGAAGACCAGGGTGTAACGCGCTTTTTCGTTGACGCGGCGCGAGATCTCGACGAGCCCGAGCAGCCCGCAATAGAAATCCAGCGAGGCATCGAGATCGCGCACCCGGACCATGCCATGCAGGAATTGCACGCAGGTTCTCCTTATGTCGACGGTATCGGCGATCGGCCCGGGATCATGCCCATTCGCCCAGGCCTTCGATCTCGTAGACGCGCTTCCATGAGGCGCGTGCCTTGATCCGCTGGGCCAGGGTGGCGATCGTTGGCCAGCGGTCTGCCGGTTTCGGCATGTTGCGCGACCAGCGCATCAGCATCGTCGCGTAAAGGTCGAGCAGGCTGAATGCATCGCCGAGCAGGTAAGGACCGTTCGCCGCCAGATGCGCTTCGAGACGCTCCCAGACCGCCTCGATGCGACGTCGCGCGAATTCGCGCATGGCATCGGCCTGGTCGGGCGGACCGAAATCGGCAGGGTAGAACCATTGGCGGAAAGCCGGCTGCAGCGTGTTGGCGAAATGCAGGGTCCACTGCAGGAACCGATTGCGGCCGGCTGCGCCGGGCATCGGCGCGAGGCCGGTGTCGGCGTGACGCTCGCCGAGCATCAGCATCAGTGCTGCGCATTCGTAATACGGTGCGCCGTCGACGATCAGGGTCGGCACCACGCCGCTCGGATTCAGGCGCAGGTACTCGGGATCCTTCTGCGCCTTGGCATCCAGATCGATCAGGCGCAACTCGTGCGCAACGCCAAGTTCGAGCAGCGCGAGGTGCACGACCATGCTGGCCGTGCCGGGGGAGTAGTAGAGGGTATACATGGTCTGGATTGGGAAGTGGGAACAACGGTTGGGAAGCATTGCCGCGGGGCGGGCCTGTGCTGATTGGCGATGGGAGTGGCGTGCATCAATGTCGAAAAAGTAAAAATACAAACGAACGATCGCGATGCGCGGCTCCGGTAGGAGCGGCAACACGGGATCCCTTGCGCTGGATCACGGGCAGGGTTCAGGGCTTTTCATGTCGCAACCGCCAACAGCGAAGATCAACAAGTGCGCCAGATGCTCGGCCTATCGTGGTGTTTCCGCAAGCCATGGGAGGAATTCGTCATGGTCAAGATTCGCGCAACAATCCTGATACCCGGCAGCAGCCTGGCTGCCGGCCCGGGAAATGACCGATGCCGTGGTCGACGCGGCCAGGGGCAGGGACATCGTCACCGACACTTCCGAGGATTGACCTGGCGCTTCGGCGGATCTTCCGCGCTCGCCTTGCCGCAGCTGCGCCGGGCCTGTCGCGCGACCGGTCGATCGCCATGGCTTGCCTTGGCATCGGGCAGGTCGGTGACCGATCGCCGATCGTGTGCCGGATCAGCGTTGCCGCTGCGCCCGGATTCGGATTGCGGTTGCTATGCCTTGCCGGCGCGCGATTTCAACCACGCCGCGTATTCGTCGAGATCGCCCTTGAACTCCTCGACCTTGCCGTCGGCGACGCGCCAGAAGGTTTCGCAGACCAGGCCGATCAGATGACGATCGTGCGAGACCATGACAATCGCCCCCGGGAAGATGCTGAGCGCCTCGGCCAGTGCCTCGCGCATTTCCAGATCGAGATGGTTGGTCGGCTCGTCGAGCAGGAGCACGTTCGGTTTTCGCCACGCGATCAACGCCAGCGCAAGGCGTGCGCGCTCGCCTCCCGAGAAACCATCGACGACTTCAAACGCGCGATTGCCGGCGAAGTTCCAGCGCCCGAGGAAATCGCGGAATTCCTGCACGCCGGTGCCCGGCGCGATGTCGCGCAGATGATCGATCGGTGACTGGCCCTCGTGCAGCGATTCGACCGTGTGCTGGGCGAAATAGCCGAGTTCCATGTCCGGATGGACGCTGCGTTCGCCGGCCAGCAGCGGCAGCTCGCCGACCAGGGTCTTGACCAGGGTCGACTTGCCGGCGCCATTCGGTCCGAGCAGGCCGATGCGGTCGCCCGCTTCGAGGCCGAACCCGACCTTCGCCAGGATGCGCACATCGCCGTAGCCCGCATCGACATGGTTGAGCCGGGTCAGCGAATTCGGCAGCTTGACCGGCTCGGCGAAGTTGATCTGGATCTGGCGTTCCGCACGCACGGCCTCGGTGCCGCTGAGCTTGGCCAGGCGCTTGACGCGTGACTGCGCCTGCTTGGCCTTGGCGGCGGAAGCCTTGAAGCGATCGATGAAGGACTGCAGATGAGCACGCTCGGCCTGCTCCTTCTCGAATGCGATCTGCTGCTGGCGCAACTGTTCGGAGCGCTGGCGCTCGAAACTCGTGTAGTCGCCCGAGTAGAGCTTGGCCGTGCCGTCATGCAGATGCAGCATGTGCGTGCCGACGCCATCGAGGAACTCGCGGTCATGCGAGATCATCATCAGCATGCCCGGATACTTCAGCAGCCATTGCTCGAGCCAGAGCACCGCATCGAGGTCGAGATGGTTGGTCGGTTCGTCGAGCAGGAGCAGGTCGCTCGGCATCATCAGCGCGCGCGCGAGGTTGAGCCGCACGCGCCAGCCGCCCGAGAACTCCGCCACGGCACGCTGATGGGTCTCGGCCGGAAAGCCGAGGCCGTGCAGCAGCTTGCCGGCACGTGCGCCGGCATCGTAACCATTGATCTCGGCCATCCGCTGGTGGGCGGCGGCGACCGCGTCCCAGTCCTCGATGGCCATCGCGGCGGCTTCGGCCTGCAGCACCGCGTGCACCTCGGTATCGCCCGAGATCACGAAATCGATCGCCGCATCGGGCAGCGACGGTGTTTCCTGGGCGACATTGGCGATACGCAGCTTCGGCGACTTCTCGAGATCGCCTGAATCGGCCTCGACCTCACCGAGGATCGCGGCGAACAGACTGGTCTTGCCGCAGCCATTGCGGCCGACCACGCCGACACGCCAGCCGGCATGCAGGGCGATGTCGACCTTGGACAGCAACAGGCGTTCGCCGCGCCGCAGGGCGAAATTGCGAAAGGAAATCATCGGGCGGTGGTCCGGGGGTGACGTGGGAGCGGCGGCTGCGACGCGTCGCGCAAGCCGCACAGACTGCATTGCAGCCGCGCATTGTACGGGAAGCGCCGGCGCGGATCAGCCTCGTGGATCCGGATCGGCAACGGCCTGGCGTCGTACTGGTTCTGCGCGCAGGAATGGCGGATGCCCGCAGTGCCCGGTCGGTTCCGGCGAGGAGGCGCATTCAGCCCGCAGACGCGATACTTGGCTTCCCTGTCCGTTCCGATGAGCTGTCATGAAATTCGCGATGATCGTGGGTCTGATCGGCATTGCCTTGGGTGGTCCGGCTGCATGCGTCGCAAGACCAGCCGCGCAGCCGGCCTGGGTCGACACCCTGATCGCGACATTCCAGGCGGCGCCGGTGGCCAATCCGCCACGGCGCATCGTGCACTATCGGTATCGGGATCAGCGGGTCTACTACGTGCCGGCGACTTGCTGCGACCGGCCGAGCGTCCTCTACGACGCGAATGGCGGTGTGCTGTGTGCCCCGGACGGTGGAATGACCGGTCGCGGCGACGGGCGTTGCGCGGACTTTCACGACCAGCGCAGCGAGGAGTCATTGATCTGGAGCGACCCGCGCCCGCGCTGATCGAGCACGGCGCACGCACCGAATCGATGCCGATCCCGCCCGCGGTTGGCGGAATCGCCCATCGAGGCGACAATGGCCGTTCGCGATCCGCGTCGACCCCATGCACCGGAGCAGTTTGATGGCCAGCCACGAAGTGAAAGTCCCCGATATCGGCAACTACACGGGCATCCCGGTCATCGAGGTCCTGGTCAAGCCCGGCGATACCGTGAGCAAGGACCAGGGCCTGGTCACACTCGAATCGGACAAGGCGACGATGGAAGTCCCCTCGTCGGTCGCCGGTGTGGTCAAGGAACTCAAGGTCAAGCTCGGCGACGAGATCTCCGAAGGCACTGTCGTGGCGATCATCGAGGCGGACGCTACCGACAGTTCCGTGGCGAAGAACGCTGCGCCGCCACCCCCTGCCGCGGCACCTGTCCCGGCCAGGTCGGAGCCGACCCCGGTGCCGCCTGCGGCGGATGCAAAAGCTGCCGCCAAGGCCACCATCGACACCAGCAATCCGATGCGCCTGAGCGAAATCGAGATCGCCGCGCTCGCGCCTGACGTCGATCCCGAGCGGATGGGCCCGCAATCGCCACCGGTCGCATTCGGCGCCGAGACGGTAATGCCCGAAAAGGTGCCGCATGCGAGTCCTGCCGTGCGCCTGTTCGCGCGCGAACTCGGCGTCGACCTGTTCAAGGTCAGCGGCAGCGAACGCAAGGGCCGCATCACACGCGAGGATGTGCAGAATTTCGTCAAGCAGGCGCTGGCCGGCGGCGCCGCGCCGCGCGCGGCGTCGAGCGGTGGCGGCGCAGGACTGAACCTGCTGCCGTGGCCGCAGATCGACTTCTCCAGGTTCGGCGAGATCGAATCGAAGCCGCTGTCGAAGATCAAGAAGATCTCGGGCGCCAATCTCGCGCGCAACTGGGTCATGATCCCGCACGTCACCCAGTTCGACGATGCCGACATCACCGACCTCGAGGCGCTGCGCGTCGGCCTCAACAAGGAGAACGAGAAAGCCGGCATCAAGCTGACCATGCTCGCGTTCCTGATCA
>JAKQJM010000107.1 GCA_029561145.1 Pseudomonadota bacterium | reverse complement strand
TGGGCCAACCACCTGCAATGGTTTGCCGATCGCAGCAGCGATGCATTGCCGACGGCCAGCGTGATCTCGCTGCCGCTCTGGGTCTACAACGTCGTCATGCTGTTCTGGGCGCTGTGGCTGGCCTGGGCCGTGGTCGGCTGGATGCGTGCGGGATTCAATGCCTGGATGGATGGAGGTCATTGGCGGCCGTGGCGCATCGCGCTACCTGTCGACATCGACGTGCCGACTTCCGAGCCGCCGCCGGCTGCCTGATGGGAACGGTACGCGAGCTGCTGGCCGGCGCGAGCAAGCCGGGTGATGTCGAGGCACGTCACGAAGCCGAGATCCTGCTCGGCCACGCGCTCGGTCGCGACCGCGCATGGTTGTTCACGCATGCCGATTCCATCGCGGACAACGACCAGGCAGAGCGCTTCCGCGCATTGATCGATGCGCGCCAGCGCGGTGAGCCGATCGCGTACCTGATCGGCCGCCGTGGCTTCTGGACCTTCGATCTTGACGTCACGCCCGACGTGCTGATCCCGCGACCGGAAACCGAATTGCTGGTCGAACTCGCGCTCGAACGCATCCCGAATGATCACGAATTCCGCGTCGCCGATCTCGGCACGGGATCGGGTGCAATTGCACTCGCGATCGCCAGCGAACGTGCGCAGGCACGCGTCGTCGCGACCGACGCCAGCGCCGCCGCGCTCGCGGTCGCCACGGCCAATGCAAGGCGGCTTGATATCGGCAACATCGAGTTCGCCGAAGGCGACTGGTGCGCGGCGCTCGATGCGCGACCCTTCGATATCATCGTCTCGAATCCACCGTACATCGCCGCCGCCGACGCACACCTCGGCCAGGGCGACCTGCGCCATGAGCCGGTCTCCGCGCTGGCATCAGGCGCTGATGGCCTCGATGCGATCCGCGCGATCGTGCAATCGGCTCCTTCCCACCTCGTGCCGAACGGCTGGCTGCTGTTCGAACACGGCTACAACCAGGGTGAACGAGTGCGTGCCTTGCTCGCGCAGCAAGGTTTCGAGGCGGTCCAGTCCTGGCTCGATATTTCCGGCAACGATCGGGTCAGTGGCGGACAGCGCTCCTGATCGAGCGAGGCGATTGGGCGACTTCGAACCGGAAGCCTCAGCCTCGGGACAGGTCTTTCTGGGTGACGAATCGTTCATCGCGCGCGCCACCCGCAAGGCAACAGTATCCTCGCGCGAAGTCCCAAAGCGGCAGCGGGCGTGGACATCGTTGGCGCAGATCGAACGAGCCGCCAGCGGACGCGATGCTGCGATCCAGGCCGCTTATGCGAGCGGTGCATTCACGCTGGCCGAGATTGGCGCACACTTTGGACTTCACTACGCGTCGGTGAGCCGAATCGCGCGACGTGATCTGGAAAAGTGATGTGGCAAAACAAGGCCTGGACTACCCCCCGGTTTCTCGGACGGGTTAATTAGGCGACACCGCCATCTTCTCGAACTGCTCCGGTGATTGGTAACCGAGACTGCTGTGTAGCCGCTGTCGGTTGTAAAAGATTTCGATGTAATCGAACACCTTGCTGCGCGCTTCGTCACGATCGATGAATTTCTCGTGATGTGTCAGTTCTTCTTTCAGTGAACTGAAAAAGCTTTCCATCACGGCATTGTCGTAGGGCATGCCCTTGCGGCTCATGCTGGCGATCAGTCCTGCTTGGAGCAGCTGTTGTTGATAGGCCTTGCTTGTATATTGCACGCCTTGATCGCTGTGGTGAATAACGCCCTCCTTGGGCTTGCGTTGCGCCAAGGCCATATCCAGTGCCGAGCTTGCCAGCGTTTGATCCGGGCGATTTCCCATGGCCCAGCCGATCAAGCGTCGCGTGTACATGTCCAGCACGGCAGCCAGGTAGAGCCAACCCTGAGCCGTGGGTAGGTAGGTGATGTCGACGACCCAAACCCGATCCGGGGCGGAACTGATGAACGGCCACTCCAATCGATTGGGTGCGGCAGGTACACGTTGGTAGGTGCTACGTGCATGCATAAAACGCCGACGGCGCTTGCTCACAATGGCATTGGCTTGGCGAAGCCGGCCCACACGGTGGCGGCCACAGGTTTCGCCCTGCGCGCGCAAGCGGTGCCAAACGCGCTCGGTGCCGTAGGCTTCGCGCGCTTCTTCGTGGATCGCCTTGATCCGGCAAAGCAATCGCGCATTCGCTTTGTCGCGTTCGCTCGGCTTGCGCTCCCGCCAGTCATAGAAGCCGCTCACCGACACACCGAGCGTTCGGCATAGCATTCCGACCGAATGATCTGATTGCATCTGGATCCACGCGTACCTCACGGCAACTCTCTCGCGAAGTACGCCGCGGCTTTTTTTAAAATCTCGTTCTCTTCCTTGAGTCGGGCATTCTCGCGCTGAAGGGCTGCCAGCGAACCCGCTTCGACCTTTGGACGACCGCTGCCCTGAAAGGCCTTATCACCCTTCTTCTCGGCATCCTCCGCCCACTTGTACAGCCGATTGCGCGGCACACCCAGCTCGCGTGCCAGGGCAGCTGCGGGTTTCTTCGCAGCCTTCAGCAATCGAATCGCCTCTCGTTTGAACTCTGCTGTGAATCGACGACGCTTTTCCATCGAACACCTCCATCCGGGGATTGTCCCCGTTTTGTGGTGTCCGAGAAATCAGGGGTGATCCAGGTGCAATCCGTCACTCTCGAAGAGTCCAGTGGATTTCCAAGGCTAGATGAATGGGCTGCCTCAGACGCGCATGCCTGGATTTTCGATGCTGACGCTTGTGCCGGCATAACGATGTTGATTCCTGTCGAATACAAGCTACCGAATCAGTAACCCACAATTGCAAGCAATCACGCGATTTCGCCCCCCCCCCTGCCATCTGAGGGGGCAAAATCCAACGCGTTGCAGTCCTCACGCAAAAGAACATACCTTTCTAACGGCTTTGGCCTGATTTTTGCTGGCCAATGCGCGTGGATTCCACGCAGATCGTTGGAATTGCCAACAACGGAATCTCGCCAATCGCATAGTGATGGGCGTTCAGAAGGAGGACATATGGATATTCGGCTCGGCGCCTTGGCCTTGATTCTTGCAGGTTCAACCTGCTTGGCATCGGATCGAATCTTGATCGCGCAACCTACGGCAAATCAACTAGTGGAGTACAAGGCGGGATCACCTTACGTCGTTTCCACTGCTGAAAGCACGACGGTCGTGTTCGCGCCCGACATCGAGTCTAAGTCCAAGGCGTCGCTCTGGTTCACCGTGCGCAACATGGGTTCTGCACCAATTACAGTCTTTGACGGAGCGGTTAGCGCGAAATCGAGCGGTAAGTCGATAGATGTTCTAGGCGTGGCGGAACTCACGAAGAAAGAAAAGCGTAGGAAGTTCTGGGAAAATCTTGGGGCCGGGCTTGCTGCTGGAGCCAATTCGTACACCGCAGCCCAAAGCGGCCACTCCACAATCCGATCCAATCACTATGGCACCGCCACTGCTTATACTAGGAATAGCTCGATTGATATCGACTACCAGGGGACAACAACTACCAACATATATGATCCGGAAGCAAATCGGCGGGCAGTTGCAGATGCTAACAGCCGAAACACCCAGATGCTTGCCAACATCAGGGCAGAACAAGCGGGCAGAAGCGCAGCGCTCGAATCGAACGTTCTTCAATCACAAACTATTCGCCCTGGCGAAGCTTATTCAGGGTTTGTGCAAATGCTGCTCCCGCGTGCAGTTCGCGGCGAGGCATCGATGGTCGAAGTGGGATTTGCCGCTGGACCAGACAGGCATCATTTTTTCATTTTCTTGGATGGTCAACCTTCGCAGTATCAGAGGGCGCAAATCGATAGAAACCCTTACTCCAAGTCCGAAACTGTGAAGGTGTCGGCGACTCAGAGTCCCGTAGTAGCAACCGCAAAGCCTCAATTTCAGCCTAAGCAACAGCCGCAAGCGATTCCGCAGCCAACGGCTCGCAGAATCGAATCGCCCTCGCAATCAAGCGGCAAGTGGTCCGCCGAGTCCATCGAGATCGTCAATGGCAATTGTAAAAGTCAACTAGCTGGCGGCAGAGAAGTCGAAGAGAAAACGCGAACTCAATACGCATTCGCCTGCATTTGCATGACGAGGAAGCTCCAAAACGAGATTTCCTTCGATGAATTGGTGCAGGCCTCAGAGTTGAGTGTGGAAGAACAGCAGACCGCCGACGTCAACGTGCTTGTTCGGACACGACTCAAGGAATGCGCAAAAGAGTATTCCATTTCGCTGAAGTAGCTGCGGTGACTTGCCCCCATTCGCTTTGACGGCAGGCTACATGCGCAGTCCTTGGTTTCGAGAGGAGCGCTGGGGTATTTACTGGACTCGCCCCACGAGACTCAGCCAAGCCAAGCTCTCTCCGTGAAGACTCGAAACACCCGATTCATGGGGCCACCGGGCATCTGCGACGAATGCGGACGATCGTGCATGAGCCTGCACCAAGCCGGAATGCGCTGCTACCACTGCAGCACTGAATCGATGGGGTCGAATCGATGGGGTCAGAGTCATTGATTTAAGCCTCGATGAGGAAAAATCTTGCTGTTCGCGACGGGTGACAACCGTTTCAAGCAGCAGATTGAGGCGACGACGGAAGTCCAAGCTTTATTGTAAATCCGGAAATCAATGACTCTGACCCCATTGATCGGAAGTTCAAGTTTTATTGTAAATATGGATATAAATGACTCTGGCCCCATTGATCGGCATGGAATGCCCGAAGCGATGCGCAGCGACAACGGCCCGGAGTTCCGTAGTGAGACGGTGCAGGCGTGGGCCAGGGCAAAGAACATCCGCTGGGATTTCATCCAGCCAGGGTGTCCGGCGCAAAACGCCTACATCGAGCGATTCAACGGAACCTACCGGCTGGAAGTGCTCGGCGCCCATCAGTTCTTCACCTTGGACGACGCTCGAACGGTCACGGAGGAATGGCTGGCCGTTTACAACGAGCAACGCACACACAGCGCCATCGGTCATCTGCCGCCGTTGGCATCCAAACGAAAATGGCAGCAACGCGAGTTTCCAGGAAAAACTGAAGTCACTTGAGGGGGATTGACCCTTGCTGCGATGCGCCGAAAACGGCACTCAGAGCGAGCTTCATAGGTCATCACCTGTGCCGAATCAGCCAGCGCTGCGCATCGGCGCGATCGGGATCAGGCTGGCGAATCGCGCGCGGATGGAGGACTCGATTCCGGCAGCGTCGAGGCCGGACTCGGCCAGCAGCTCTTCGCGGCTGGCATGATCGAGATAGCTGTCGGCGAGTCCGAGGTGCAGGATCGGCAGGCTGATTCCGTGCGCGGCCAGCAGTTCACCGACGCCGCTGCCGGCGCCGCCCGCGATTGCATTGTCCTCGAGCGTGACGAAGGCCTCGTGGCTGCGCGCGAGCTCGATGATCAGGGTCGCATCGAGCGGTTTGACGAAGCGCATGTTGACGACGGTGGCGCCTATCGCTTCGGCCACCTTTGCTGCCGGCGCAAACACCGCGCCAAAGGCGAGCAGGGCGATACGCTGGCCGCGTCGGCGCAGGTCGGCCTTGCCGATCGGCAGGACCTCGAGTGCCGCCTCGACGGCGACGCCACTGCCACTGCCGCGCGGGTAGCGCACGGCCGCCGGCCCCTCGTAGCGGAAGCCCGTGCTCAACATCTGCCGGCATTCGTTCTCGTCGGCGGGGGCCATGACGATCATGTTCGGGATGCAGCGCAGGTACGAGAGATCGAAACTTCCGGAATGGGTCGCGCCGTCGGGACCGACCAGGCCGCCGCGATCGATCGCGAACAGCACGTCGAGATTCTGCAGGGCGACGTCATGGATCAACTGGTCGTAGGCGCGTTGCAGGAAGGTCGAGTAGATCGCGACGACCGGCTTGGCGCCTTCGCAGGCCATGCCGGCAGCCAGCGTCACCGCATGTTGTTCGGCGATGCCGACGTCGAAATAGCGATCCGGATACTGCTTCGAGAAACGCACCAGGCCCGAGCCCTCGCGCATGGCCGGCGTGATCGCATGGAGCGACGCATCGGCGGCGGCCTGGTCGCACAACCATTCGCCGAAGATCTCGGTATAGGTCGGCTTGGCCGCGCCCTTCTTGGCCAGTCCCTTGTCGGGATCGAACGGGCCGACCGCGTGGTAGTCGATCTGCTCGCGCTCGGCCGGTGCGTAGCCCTTGCCCTTGGTCGTGATCACGTGCAGCAATTGCGGACCCTTGAGTTCCCTGAGCGTGCGCAGCGCGCCGACGAGCTGCGGGATGTCATGGCCATCGATCGGCCCGGTGTAGTGGAAACCCAGTTCCTCGAACAGGGTGCTCGGCATGAACATGCCCTTCGCGTGTTCTTCCCAGCGCTTCAGGAAGCGCCAGAGGATGCCTTCGCGCTTCATCATCTTCTTGCCGCTCTCGCGCATGCGATTGAGCGTGCGGCTCGACATCAGGCGCGCCAGCATCTGGGTCAGCGCGCCGACGTTCTCGCTGATCGACATCTGGTTGTCGTTGAGGATCACGAGCATGTCGGGCTTGACGTCGCCGCCATGGTTGAGCGCCTCGTAGGCCATGCCGGCGGTCATCGCACCATCGCCGATGACCGCGACGATCCTGCGCTGATCGCCCTTGTGCTGCGCGGCAATGGCCATGCCGAGTGCGGCGCTGATCGAAGTCGACGAGTGGCCGACCCCGAACGTGTCGTACTCGCTTTCCTCGCGACGCGGAAACGGAGCGAGGCCGTCCTTTTTCTTGACCGTCGTGATGCGGTCGCGGCGACCGGTCAGGATCTTGTGCGGGTAGCACTGGTGACCGACATCCCAGACCAGGCGATCCTTCGGTGTGTCGAACAGGTAGTGCAGGGCCACGGTCAACTCGACCACGCCGAGGCCGGCGCCGAAATGCCCGCCTGAACTGGCGACCGACTGGACCAGGTACTCGCGCACTTCGCGTGCGATCTCGCCGAGCTCCTGCTCGGGGAATTCACGCAGTTGTGCGGGATTGTCGATGCGCGAAAGGCGCGGGTAGCGGGTGGAATCGATCATCAGGTGCCAAATGGAGCGGGCCAGAGCGCATTTTCGACTACGCGGCAGGGCGGAGCAAGGAAGCGGGTCTGATCAGGCCCGGGCGATCCCTGGCAGTTTCCGGGCGAGGCCGTGGACCGGCCGGGTGAAATCCAGCCGGACGGGTCGCCGATTCGTCCTCGAGGAATGATCCGATGGCTGCCGGCGCGACCGCGAAACGCGCCCCGCGCAACGCCTGGCAGGAAATCAGGACGAATGCCGCGATTGCTTGTGGGCAACGCCGGATCAGGTCGGAGCGCCTTACTGCGGCCGGCGCTTCTTCGGCAGATGGTTGACGAGGAATTCCATCTGATCGGCGAGGATGTTGCGGTTCGAGAGGATCAGATGCTCGACCCAGCTCGGTCGGTAGGGCACGGCGAGCAGGGGCATGTGCGCCTGTTGCGGGGTGCGAGAGCCTTTCTTGACGTTGCAGTGCAGGCACGCCGTGACCACGTTCTGCCAGTTGTCCTTGCCGCCTTTCGAGATCGGGACGACGTGATCGCGGGTCAGTTCGCCGCGCGAGTAGTGGGTGCCGCAATACATGCAGATCATGCGATCGCGGGCGAACAGGGCGACGTTGGTCAGGGCAGGCGCGGGATCGATGCTGCCGATCCGGGCGTGGCCGGTGGTCGCGACGATGGGGTGCAGGTCGAGCAGGCTCTGCTCACCGGAATGACGGTTGGTGCCGCCATGGATGGTCAGGCAGGCATCGCCGAGCGTCCACGCGATCGCTCCGCGCACGTAGAGACAGGTTGCGTCCTGCCAGGAGATCCAATCCATGATCCGACCTGATGCGTCGAGGGAGAGGACGCGCGTGCCATGGATGGTTCCGATCGTTCGCACTTCCGCCAGCATTCCTGACTCCTTTGGGGAGAACGGCCACCGGCGAAGGCGCCGGTATTCTGCGTTGCGCGAGCGGCAGCATAGACCAAGTGCATGGCAATTGTGCAACAGCCGATCACGGCCGGACGCATGACCGCCGCGGGCGCCGGCGATCGCACGGAGAAAAGCGGATGTGCCTTCGAACACGCCGTCGCAGGGAGGGGCTTCAGCGGCATGCCCCTCTTTTGCGCCTGATGCGGCCAGCCATCGACTCCCGCGAACCGCGACACGCCGATGCGGATGCCGCGCAATCGCTCAGGGCAGCGGTTTGACCATGCGCACCATTTCTATGGCAAATCCGCTGTGCTCATAGAGGTCACGCGCGCGCCGGTTTCCCTCGAATACGGCGAGCTGGAGGTGGCGGAACTTGTGTTCGCGCGCCCAGCGTTCGGCATAGGCGAGCAGGGCGCGCCCGACACCTTCGCCATCGTGCTTCCTGTCGACGGCGAGGTCCGAGATATGGCAGTTCTGCGCGTGGCTGAAGAAATCCTTCATCGTCTGCAGATGGATGAAGCCGACGCGTTCGCCATCGTCATTCTCGGCGACGAAGACATGCGAGCCGGGCGGTTGTTCGGTCAGGTGCCTGGCCACATCGAGGCGGATGCTTTCGGCGCATTCGCCGCGCCGTCGCCAGGGCGGAAGCTCAAAGCCTTCGACGAAGCGGGGGACGAGGCCGAGGATGAATTCATCATCGTCGGCATCGGCGAGGCGGATATGGATATTGGCTTCCGAATCCATCTGTCTTTTTCCAGGGTTCAACCAAATTGCGAATCGGGCATGGCCATTAGTGTATCCGCGCCGGCGCGGATTGCGGCACCGTGGGCATGGATGCGCGGCAGGATACGACTGAAATAGAAGCGCGCGGTATGCCGCTTGGCTTCCTTGAAATCGTCGACCTGGGCGGAGCCGTCGAGTGCGGCGATGCTGCGCGCCCAGCAGTAGGCGAGCGCCACGTAGCCCGAGTAGAAAAGATAGTCGACCGCCGCCGCGCCGACTTCATCCGGGTTGGCCTGTGCGCGCCGGGCGATCTCCTGGGTCAGGTCGCTCCATTCCTTGGTCACGATGGCCAGCGGGGCGATGAACTCGCCGAGGCCCGGCTTGGCCGAGCTGTCCTGGCAGAATGCGGAAATCTCGCCGAGGAAGTGCTTGAGGCCGGCGCCCTGCAGAAGCAGGATCTTGCGTCCGAGCAGGTCATTGGCCTGGATCTGGGTCGTGCCTTCGTAGAGCGTCGTGATGCGTGCGTCGCGCGAAAACTGCTCGACGCCGGTTTCGACGATGAAGCCGTGGCCGCCGTAGATCTGCACCGCGTCGTAGGTGGATTCCTGGGCCAGTTCGGTGAGCAGCCCCTTGACGATCGGTGTCAGGAACGAGACCAGTTCCTCGCCGCGCTTGCGCTCCTGTTCGTCGGCGGCATGTGTCGAGATGTCGTGTTGCATGTAGGCATACAGAGCAAGCACGCGGCAGCCTTCCGCAAACGATTTCTGGGTCAGCAGCATGCGCCTGACATCGGCATGCACGATCAATGGATCGGCCGGCTTGTCGGGAAATTTCGGGCCGCTCGCCGAGCGCATCTGCAGGCGGTTGCGCGCGTAGTCCAGCGAGTTCTGATAGCCGCGTTCGATCTGGCCGAGACCCTGCACGCCGACCGCCATGCGCGCGGTATTCATCATCGTGAACATGGCATTGAGACCCTTGTTCGGGCCGCCGATCAGCCAGCCTTCGGCCGCGTCGAAATTCATCACGCAGGTGACCGAGGCATGGATGCCCATCTTGTGTTCGATCGAACCGACGGCCAGCGAATTGCGCTCGCCGACCTTGCCCTGCCTGTCGACCTTGAACTTCGGCACGATGAACAGCGAAATGCCTTTGACGCCGGGCGGTGCATCGGGCAGGCGCGCAAGCACGAGATGGACGATGTTGTCGGTGAGATCGTGCTCGCCGGCAGTGATGAAGATCTTCGTGCCACTGACCCGGTAGCTGCCATCGGCGACCGGTTCGGCGCGGGTCTTGAGCAGGCCGAGATCAGTGCCGCACTGCGGCTCGGTCAGGCACATCGTGCCGGTCCAGCGGCCTTCGGTGATCGGCGTGAGGAAGGCATCCTGCTGCCATTTTTCGCCGTGTTTCTTGAGCGCTTCGCTGGCGCCGTGCGAAAGCATGGGGAAATTGCTCCACGACATGTTCGCCGCGTCGATCATCTCCTTGAAGATCACGCCTATCGTTTCGGGCAGTTCCTGGCCACCGAACGCCGCCGGCGTCGTCAGCGCAGGCCAGCCGCCTTCGACAAACTTGGCATAGGCTTCCTTGAAGCCTTTCGGCGTGCGCACGCTCGCCGTGGCCTTGTCGAGCGTGCAGCCTTCCTGGTCGGCGCTTGCGTTGAGCGGCGCAAGCACCTGTTCGGCAAATCTGGCCGCCTCGTCGAGCACGGCGTCGACGATATCGGGTGTCGCCGATTCGAATCCGGGCAGGCGCTTGAACAGCGCCTCGGCGCCCAGCACTTCGTTCAGCGCGAAGCGGATGTCCTGGATGGGGGCTTTGTACTGGGTCATGGAATGTCCTTGGGTGAGGCGTGTGCGGCGCTCGAACTAGCGCCAGGTGTCGATCAGGCCTGGGGCAGCGGTCAGTCGGCTCTTGCGTTCGAACTTGAAATCGCCCTTCGGGTCGCTGCTGCGGATCGTCCCGTGCAGGCGATAGGCGAAATCGGGACTGCCCGGGCGCACGCCTGCGCCCGGTGTCAGTGTCGCTTCGAAGACATCGGCACTTTCACCGGGCACATACAGATCGAGCGCCATTTTCAACGAGCCCGCCTTCTGATCGGCGATTTCGAGCTCGGCATCGATGGCATTGAACGTCATCGGTACGTTGCTGAAGTTCTGCATGCGTATGCGCAGCTGCCAGCTGCCATCGGCGCGCACTGTCAATTCCTGCACGCTGGCGGTGGGTGGGCTGACGCGCTTTACCGGGCCACCGCCGCAGGAAGCAAGGGCGAGTGCCGCCAGTGCGGCGACAACGAGATTGCGGAATGACATGGGCATCCTCAAACGATCGTTTCAACTCGGCTAGCGTAGCGTGTCGCAGCCATGCAGAAAAGCTGCTGCACCTTCGATCAGGCTGGAATCCCGTTGCGCACGGGAGGCTGGCTGGCGACGAAGGCCACGACATCGAGTCGCGCGACAGTGCGACCTGCGCGCATGAGGACGACTTCGTCGGCCAGCGCGGCCACTTCGTCGGGCTGATGCGAGACCAGCAGGGTCGCGATGCCGAGTTCCTGCTTGAGTCGGCGCAAATGCTCGAGTACCTGCACGCGTGCCTCGCGATGCAGTCCGGTCAGAGGCTCATCGAGCAGCAGGACGCGCGGTTGCGAAAGCAGGGCGCGGCCGATTGCCACGCGTTGGCGCTCGCCGCCTGACAGGTCGAGCGGGCGGCGCCCGAGCAGGCTGCCGAGATCGAGCAGATCGACGATGCGATCCAGTCCCGCGACCGGACGTCGCCTGGCGTGCGCGCCATACAACAGGTTGGCGCGCACGCTCAGATGCCTAAACAGCCTTCCATCCTGGAACACGTAGCCAACTTCACGTGCCGCGGGCGCGACATCGACCCCTGATGCGTGATCGAACAGGACCTGTCCATCGAGGACGATGCGTCCGGACTGCGGTCTGACAAGGCCGGCGATGGCATTGAGCACGGTGGTCTTGCCCGCGCCGGAATCGCCGAACAGCGCCACGCATCGCGCGCTTGCCGCGAATTCGACGTCGATCGGAAGGTCGCGATACTCAAGATGCAGGGCGACCTCAATCATGCTGTCGACGTCCCCACAAAGTGCCGCCGAGCAAGGCGGCGACGAGGGTTGCCGCAAACGCCACGCCGAGTGCGACCAGGGTCAATCGCTGCACGCCGCCTTCGCCGCCAGGCAGGCTTATCAGCTCATAGATCGCGATCGGCAGGGTCCGCGTCTCGCCCGGTATGCTCGAAACAAAGGTGATCGTCGCGCCGAATTCACCAAAGGCGCGCGCGAAGGCCAGCACGCCGCCGGCGACGATGCCGCGCGACGACAACGGCAGGACGATCGTCACAAAACGTCGCCACGTCGAAGCGCCCAGCGTTTCGGCCGCGCGCTCGAGGCGACGATCGACCATGTCGAACGCGACCCGTATCGACAGCACGAGCAGCGGAAAGCCCATCACGCAGGCCGCGAGCACCGCTCCGGTCCAGCGGAATGCGAACACGATCCCGATCTGCCCCAACCATTCGCCGATCCAGCCGTGGCGACCGAACAGGACGAGCAGGGCGTACCCGGTTACGACCGGCGGCAGGGTCAAGGGCAGGAACAGGGCGGCTTCGATCAGGATTCGACCCGGAAAGCGCGCGCGCGACAACAGCCAGGCGAGACCCAGCGCGAACGGCAACGAAACGATCACGCTGAGCACGCCGACGCGCAGGCTCAGGCTCAAGGCTTCCCATTCGGCCGGGCTCAGCGGGTTCATCTGCGCGCGGTATCGAAGCCGTAACGCGTGAAGATCGCGAACGCTGCATCCGAATGCAGCAGGGCCAGCAGCGCGCGCGCGGTTTCGTTGTCGTGATCCTTGAGCAGCGCAACCGGATAGACGATCGCCGGATGGGTGGTCGCGGGAAATGTGTCGACCACGCGGACCTGCTTTTCCGAAACCGCGTCCGAGCGATAGACGATGCCGAGAGGCGTTTCGTGGCGGACAACGAAACCCAGGGCCCCGCGCACATGCACTGCAGGCGCGATGCGCGGCTCGACCTTCGACCAGACGCCGAGCGAGGCAAGTGCGGCCTTCGCGTACTTGCCCGCTGGCACGCTGTTCGGTTCACCGATCGCGAGCCGGCCGTCCGCACCAAGCGCGCCGACGAGATCGAACCCCGGCGTGATCGTGAGCCTGGTCGTGCTGTCGCTCGCGGCGACCAGGACCAGCGCATTGCCGAGCAGATCGCTGCGCGTGCCGGCGATGAGCTTGCCGCGTTGCTCGACAAAGTCCATCCATTCCGAATCCGCGGAGATGAACAATGCCGCCGGTGCATCGTGTTCGATCTGGCGCGCCAACTGCGAGGAGGCTGCGTAGCTGACCTTGATATCGCCGATCGCGAGGCCTTGCGGCGTGGCGATGATCGCATCGAGTGCCGGTTTGAGACTGGCCGCAGCAAAGACGACGACTTCGGCCGCCCTTGCCGGCAGTATCGGAAGCAGCAGGACAATCCCGACCAGCAGTGCGCGCAAGCCCGCGCGCGTTCCGGTCAGTGCAGGTTCGCTCATCGGGCTCTCGCAAGGAGGTGAGTGCGGGCTATGATCGGTGGCGATCGAACAGCGGAGGGTGCGCAATGGCAAAGAGCAGTTCGAGGACAGCGCTGCGCTTGCGCCTCATGCATGGTGATCGCGTCGCGATGGGACCGGGCAAGGCCGAACTTCTTGAATGCATCCGCGAGACCGGCTCGATCTCTGCCGCCGGGCGACGCATGCAGATGAGCTACAAGCGCGCCTGGCAACTGATCGAGGAAATGAACGCCTGTTTTCGCGTGAGCCTTGTCGAAGCCTCGCGAGGAGGCCGCGGTGGTGGCGGTGCGCGACTGACGCCGATCGGTGCGGACGTGCTGGAGCGGTTCCGGCGGATCGAGCAGGCCTGCGCGGAAGTTGGCCGTGACGACCTCGCATCGATCCGTCACCAGCTCGAGCGCACGACCCACACTTGATCGGCGTAGCCGTTGCGGTGACGCGTCGATTCGCGAATCCTGATTCGGGACTGGAATCATGCCGGCACGGATTGTCGCATCGTCAGCGATATGGTCATATGGATAGAACGATAGCCGATCAATTGCTGTCTTGTCCTTGTCCGATGGTCCGCCCGCCCATCCGGGAAGCCGGAAGGCGCTGACGTTGGCGCTCGCCGGGCCGTGCATGGTGGTCGGGTCGGATCAATCGCCTCGTCTGCTTTCAGACGGCTGTTTCGGCAGGAACCCGGGAGAACAGACGTGACCGATCAGCACCGCAGGCAGCTCGCCGATCATGCCAGCCAGGTGGCGATACGTCCTCGCTGGATGGTCGCGTTCGCGTTAGCCCTTACGCTGGGTGGATTGGGCCCTGCCTCGGGCGCGCTTGCGGAAAAACCCGATCGGGCTGTGCCGGACGAGCATCCGAATGTGGCGAAGATCGTTGTTGCGGGTGAGGTGTCCCGACCGCTCGAGACCGACATCGCTGCGCTGTCGAAACTGCCGCGAACATCGGTCACCGCGAGCGCGCATGGCGTCGAAGGGCGTTGGCAGGGCGTCGCGCTGATCGAGATCCTGCGCGCGGCGGGCGCGCCAGTCGACGAGGCCTTGCGTGGACGGAACCTTTCCCTGTATGTGCGCGTGACCGCAGCCGATGGATATCGCGTCGTCTTTGCGCTCGCCGAGCTCGA
>JAKQJM010000041.1 GCA_029561145.1 Pseudomonadota bacterium | reverse complement strand
GCGGCGTCAGCAGCGGCCTTGGCGGCGTCGGCCGAAGCCTGGGCCGAGTTGGCGCGCGACAGGGCGCTGTCAGCAATCTGACGCGCCTGGCTGAGGCTCATGTTCGTTTCGGAGAGCGCGCGCTTCTGACCGTCGACTTCGACGTTCACCTTGCACACGTCCTTGTTCACGTTGTCAGGGTTCGAGCAGTACTCGACCACAGTCATGTCTTCGGGAATCTGCTGGCACGCGGCAGCGGAAAGCGCCATGGCGACCGCAGCTGCGATCATTCTGAAATTCATACTGATTATCCTCCATCACCTTGGCGGAACATGGATCAGCCGGGTAATGCGGCAAGTGAAACAACCGCAAGCCTTCGCGCGGTCAGCCGCCCGCAATGCACCTCACACGCGATGCGCGGATGCGATAAATGCGATTTCCGATTACGCCGAGTTCATCCGCGTCCGGACAATCCTGATTCAATTGCGATTCCGTGCGAGGACGCCGCGCAGGCGGTCAGCTGCCCTTGCGCTGCACGGGATCGACGGCGCCGCTGCATGAAATTTTGCTCACGCACCCGCGCCCCGTCGATTTCCGCGCCTACTCCCTCGCAAGCGCCTCGATCGGATCGAGTTTCGACGCACTCCGCGCCGGCAGGAAGCCGAACGCGACGCCGATAGCTGTTGAGCAAGCGAACGCCATCACGATCGACGCAAGGGAGTAGTCCAGCACGAAGGACGAATTGAACAACGGGAAGATCACGCCGAAACTCAGCGCCAGCCCGACACCCAGCGCGCCGCCGATCATGCACACCAGCACCGCTTCGATCAGGAACTGCTGCATGATGTCGCCCTGCCGCGCGCCCACGGCCATCCGCACACCGATCTCCTTCACGCGCTCGGTCACCGACACGAGCATGATGTTCATCACGCCGATCCCGCCGACGATCAGCGAGATAACCGCGATCGATGCGATCAGCAGCGTCAGCGTTCCTGTCGTCTGTTCGATCGACTGACGGATCTCGTCCGTATTGTTGAGATAGAAGTCCGTCGTTCCATGCCGGCTGGCCAGCAGGGTCGTGATCCCCGCCTGCGCCGCATCCATCGACGCATTGTCGCTCACACGCACGGTTATCCCGCGCAGGTATGACTGCCCGAGCAAGCGCCGCATCACGGATGTATAAGGCGCATAGACATTCAGCTGATCCGCGCCGAACCCGCTCGACGCAGATTTCGCCACGCCCACCACGCGCGCCGGCATCTGCCCCACCAGGATCACCTGCCCGATCGGATCGGTTCCGTCCGCAAACAGGGTGTCGCGTGTATTCGGATCAATCACCACATCCTGCGACAGCGTCGACACGCTCTCCGCAGAAATCAGGCTGCCCGAAACCAGCTGCATTCCCCGCACGCGGAAATACTGGTCGCCAACGCCATTCACGGTCGCCGATGTCTCGACATTCCCGCGCCGCAGCGTGGCGCTCGTGCTCACCGTCGGCGTCACGCTGTCGACATAGGATTGCTGCGCGATCGCATCCGCGTCCGCAACGGTCAGCGTCCGCGTCGCCGAAGCGCGCCTGTCGCCAAAGCCCGTACCCGGCCTCACATCGATCGTATTCGTTCCCAGTGCGCTGATATTCGCCAGCACCTGCTTGCGTGATCCCTCGCCCAGCGCCACGACAGACACCACCGCCGCAATACCGATGATGATGCCCAGCATCGTCAGGAACGTCCGCAGCTTGTGCGCGCGCATCGCACGCAGCGCCATGCGGAAAGCCTCATTGAACCTGTCGCGCCAGCTCGCGGCGCCCTGCGTCAGCGCTGCATGCGGCTTGTCGTCGATGACAGCCAGGCTAACCCCCGCCTTGCGCGTGTCGGAAACAATCACGCCATCGCGGATCTCGATGATCCGGTCGGCGTGTTCCGCCACATGCATGTCATGGGTCACGATGATGATCGTGCGTCCCTCGGCATTCAGCTGTCGAAGGATGCCCATCACCTCTTCGCCCGTCGTCGTATCCAGCGCGCCTGTCGGCTCGTCCGCCAGGATCACGTCGCCGCCATTGATCAGCGCACGCGCGATGGACACGCGCTGCTGCTGTCCGCCAGAAAGTTGGTTCGGCGTATGCCCCGCACGATCCTTCAGGCCCAGCCGCGCCAGAAGCTTCTTCGCCTCCGCCCGTCGCTCGGCCGGCGGACGGCCCAGATAGATCGCGGGCGTTTCCACGTTGCCCGCCGCCGTCAGGTCAGACAGCAGGTGATAGCGCTGGAAGATGAACCCGAAATGCTCGCGGCGCAGCGCCGCCAGATCATCCGGCGCCATGTCGCGCGTATCCCGCCCCAGCACGCGATACGTGCCGGACGACGGCCGGTCGAGACAGCCGAGAATGTTCATCAGCGTCGACTTGCCGGAGCCCGAGGCGCCCATGATCGCCACGAACTCGCCGCGGCGCACGGTGAGATCGACGCCGCGCAGCGCTCTGACCGTGACGCCTTCCATGAAATACGTCTTGTGAACGCCGGAAATCTCGAGCAGGGCCGGTTCGGCCCCGGTCGAGCCGGAAGCGTTCGTCGTGGTCGTCTGGCTCATCCGATGCCCGTCAATGAATCCGGATGCCGCCGCGCCGGCCGCTCCTGCCCGACTCCGCGGCCTTGTTGCTGACGAGGAGGTTCTGGCCCGGTTTCAGGTCCCCTTCGAGAAGTTCTGTGTGCCTGTTGCTGCTGATCCCGGTCTTGACCGTGATCGGAAGCGGCTTTGAACCGGACGAGAGGATCCAGACGCGCGCGTAATTCGGCCCTTCGGGGAGGTCCGGGAGGCTGGCGGGCGCGTATCCCTCGGGCGGCTTGAAGAAGAGGGCGCGGGACGGAAGCCGGATGGCGTTCTTCCGATGTTCGACGAGAAAATCGACGCTCGCCGTCATGCCGGGCTTGAGCACCAGATCGTCGTTGTCGACCATCACGATGACCGAGTAGGTCACGACGTTCGAGGTGATCGTCGGGGCAAGCCGCACCTGGACGACGCGGCCCCGGAACGTGCGGCCCTTGAACGTGTCGACGGTGAACTGCGCGGACTGGCCTTCCTTCACCATGCCGATATCGGCCTCGTCGACGGCCGTCTCGATCTGCATGCGTCGCATATCTTTCGCTATAGTAAAGAGGGTCGGTGCCTGGAGGCTCGCGGCAACGGTCTGGCCTACGTCCACCTTTCGTGAGACGATGACGCCGTCGATCGGGGAAAAGATCTTCGTACGGCTGAGGTTGATCTTCGCGACGTTGAGAAGCGCTTCCATCTGCCTTATCTGGGAAAACGTCCCGGCGTGCTGCGCTTCGGCCGCGGCGATCTGCGCCTCGACCGACTCCTGCTTCGCCCGGTAGGTGGCCATCTGGCTTTTCACCGCTTCGAGAGCCGCCTTTTGCGAGTCGAACGACGTTTGCGCCGAGTCGAGGTCCGACTGGGAAATCAGCCGCCGCGTCGCCAGTTCCTTCATGCGCATGTAGTTGCGTTCGGCATCGGCCACGGCGACCTCGGCCTTGCGAACGTTCGCCAGCCCGACCTGCTCGTCGGCCTTCGCGCCAAGCATCGATGCACGCAGGTTCTGGATCTGGGCGGCGCTGTTTCGCTCACTCGACCGGGCGCTCTCTAGATTCGCCGTCGCCTGCTCGACCTGGGCCTCGTGCGTGGACGGATCGAGCTGGGCGATCAGCTGCCCTTCCTTCACGACGTCGTTGAAATCGACCGAGATCGAGGCGATGATGCCGCTGACCTGGCAGCCGACCTCGACGGTCGTCACGGCCGCGAGAGAGCCCGTCGCCGAGATCGTCTGACGGATCTCCCCCTCGGTGACCTCCTCGAAATTCCAGGTCGGAGTGACGTTGCGCAGCTTGTAGACATACCAGCCGCCTCCGACCAACCCAAGCACCAGGAGAATGACGATCGCTATACAACCGTATTTCATCGGTTCACCTTACTCGTTCGATTCGGCGTCATCCGTTTCGGGGGACGCGGCGGGAGAATTGTCAGGGATCGGCGCAGGCTCGTTGCCCGGAGCGATGACGGGAGAATCGGATGCCACGGGATCGA
>JAKQJM010000022.1 GCA_029561145.1 Pseudomonadota bacterium | reverse complement strand
GCGAGGAAATCGGAGGCCGGCGCCGAAGCGCCGCCACCGTGGGCGCGCGTCGCAGAGCCGCCCGTTGCCGAAACGCGCGCCGATCCGAAAAAGGCGCACGCCAGATCCGCTCGCACCGACCTGACCCGCCGTCCCGCCGATGCGTCGACGCGCTCGATGCGCGTGATCGAATGGCTGACCTCGGGGTTGCGTGATCCGTGGCGTGAACGCATCCGCGAATACCTCGTACTGATGCGCATGGATCGCCCGGTCGGTGCGCTCTTGCTGCTCTGGCCTACGCTGTGGGGCCTGTGGTTCGCTGCCAATGATTTTCCGCCGATCGGCCTGCTCGTGATCTTCACGCTCGGCGTGTTCGTGATGCGCGCGGCGGGCTGCGTGATCAACGACTACGCAGACCACGGCTGGCTCGATGCGAACGTCGAACGCACGCGCAACCGGCCGATGGCCGCGGGCCGTGTATCGAAGAAGGAAGCCCTGCTGCTGTTCGGCGGCCTGCTCGCCTTCGCCTTCGTCCTCGTGCTTTTCACGAACGCGCTGACGATCAAGCTGTCTTTCGCGGGCGCCGCTCTCGCCGCGATCTATCCGTTCTGCAAGCGCTACACGCATCTCGCCCAGGTCGTGCTCGGCGCCGCATTCGGCTGGTCGATCCCGATGGCGTTCGCCGCGGTGACCGGCGAAGTGCCGATACTCGGCTGGCTGCTGTTTCTCGCCAACGTGCTGTTCTCGACGATCTACGACACCGAATACGCGATGGTCGATCGCGACGACGACATCCGCGTCGGCGCCAAATCCACCGCGATACTTTTCGGCGACGCCGACCGACCGATCATCGGCCTGCTCATGCTCACCTTCCTGTTCGCGATGCTGCTCGCCGGCACGCGCGCTCAACTGGTCTGGCCGTATTTCGCTGCCCTTGCGATCGCCGCTGGCCTGTTCGTCTGGCAGCAATGGCTGATCCGCAAACGCGAACGCGACGCCTGCTTCGCCGCGTTCCGCAACAACAACTGGGTCGGCTGCACGCTATGGATCGGATTGTTGCTGGCGTTGGCGATTCGCTGATCGCGATGGATGCTCCGCGTGAATATTCGGCGAACCCGAAGCGGAATGCCTCGAATTAGAAATAGCGCCGATAGCATTTGCTCAGACCCATAGCGACCACGCGTATGCGTGCTGACTCCTGTTTCCGGTAGTCATTCACTTACGCATTCGTATCGCGGCCAGGAGCTCCACCGGAGGTCATATGAAACAGCCGAAACGGAAATTTCTATCTTTTGCTCTGATACTACTTGGCTTCCTCGGATGTACGAGCGCAATAGCATATGTAGGCCCACAAATTTTAGTGCCACCAAATGTCGACGCCGATCAGCCGGTCGGCGTTGAGCTGACAGCGGGGTCGTGTGACGCGTTCGTCGGAGATCCTCAAGCGATCTACCCACAGCTGACAGTCAATGGAAGCCAAATTCACTTGACGGTGTTCAGCGTACACTTCACAAACCCGATCGAATGCAATTTTCCACCGGAACAGTACATCCATCCCTTGGGATCTTTTGGGGCAGGACAGTACACTGTCACGGTCGACCGCATATACCCTGACGTAGGCGGTTTAACGACGGAGCGGTTGGCCCAGCTCCCGCTCGTCGTCGGTGGAGTAGGAACACCCGCCGCCCAACTTCCCGTAGACGCGCCACTCGCCTTGCTGATCGCCATTCTCGCGTTGATGATGATGGCGTGGATGAGGTTTCGTCATTCCCGAAAATGAATTTTCTGGCGTATGTGTACTCTGACCCTGGTTTTTACGCTAGCTGATAAGACATTAGGGTCGGATCGGAGCGCCTCCAATACATCTGCCATATTAACGTCAGCCGGATATTGGATAACTACAAAACGTTCGAGCTTGGCTCGGGGATCTTCAGGATTGCTTTTCATCCATTCCAAAAAGTCACCAGTTGCCCGAAATGGCAGATAGAAAAAGGCACCTTGCGGATCGCCAACTTGCAAACTTTCGAGGGGCGGATTCCCGACGGCGCCTGGAGTGGCGAAGTAGTCAACTACGTCGTCTGGCCTCGGAGCGCCTTCTGCTGCGCTAAGCAGAACGTCAACGAGAGGCGTTGGCTCCTGAGCCTCTGCCGGATGCAGGGGCGACATCACAGACCCAACTACAATCATTCCGAAAACCGCAAGTTTCTTTCGACGCAGTTTTGGAAGAACGACGAGCATCAGCGCCAAAGTCAAAACGAACGTCGCAATCATCCCCATTGCAGGTAGTTGAGCTGGACCAACCGTTCCGCCACCGCCAACTACTAGCGGGAGTTCGCCAATGGTTTCGGTCGTGGTTCCACCTTCTTCATTTGAAGGGTAAATACGGTCAACTTGAACGCTATATGTCCCTGCCGGATACTGACCAAGTACGTAAGAATTTGTTACGCTTTCCGGGAATACGCATAATTCAACATTGTCGTAGTGCAGGGCGTACAACAGTATGCGAATGTGGCTTCCCGATACTGTTATTTGCGGGTATGCACCTGGATCATTAGGGTCTTCCGAAAAGGCGTCACATACGCCCGCCGTAACCTCAACGCGTACAACTGCGTTGGCCTCTGGTTCATTGGGGACGAGCACGGGAGGACCGACAACGGCAAAGGCGGAGGCGTGCCAGCCTAGAAGACTCAGGAGAGCCAGGGAATATACGAGGGAATTCCGCTTTAGATACTTCATTTGAACTCCGTTCGACTAAATAGTCTTGACTCGCGCAAGCCACGACGCGACCCAATCACAACTGTCGATTACTTTGAACTCAAGATCACTTCGCAGGCTCAGTATAAGTATACGAAGATCTTATCTAGTAAACGATCATTGGTAAACGGTAAACGATCATTGGGGTCGGAGTCATTGATCGATGGAAGCCGCTGGGCTGGAACTCGATCCTGACGGTAGACGCGTCCTCGAGCAGACTCACGGCGGATCGGCAGAATAGAAGCCACTGGGCAGCCGGAAAAGGACGATCTCCACGTGGTCATCCTCCGACATGATCGGCGGCCCCAGAGTGCGAATAGTGATCCTGTCTTGCGCCGCGAAAGTCCGTGGATAGCTGGCAGGGAACCAGTAGTCTGGGAGCGTGTAAAAGGAGGTAACACCATCAAGGTCTTCAGTGACATTCGCCATTGACCCGGTTTCATCCGGGTTGACCCAGATCAGTGTGGGGGGATTCCCGAAGCCGCCCGGCAGACAATGGTATTCATTGATGTCCGAGTAGGGATTGCACTCGGAAGCAGCGGCCCGGAACACTTCGCAGCCATCCAGGCGCAGTGGGTCGTTGCGCCCATTCAGTTCTTCACATGCCACCGAATAGAGACGAGACTGCGTTCCCGGTATCGGCAGCGTGGCAATGGCGGCCGCCGGACCGATGACCTGGAACTCCCCGAGCTCTCGCGCCGTCAAGGTCAACCTGAGTTCGGCGAGTCGCCGGAAGTCGCCCATCTGCCAGCGCGCAACCGCTATCCATGTGCCCGAGTAGTCCTCCGCAGCAGTCAATGGCAATCCGCGAACTGCGGCGACGATATGATGTTGTCGTTCGTCCGGCTGGCCCGGGTTGTCGATGAAGGTGGCTTCGCGCGAGGAATGAAACTCGATGCGAATGCTGCGACCGGTCAATTGCGCCGTGCCGCTGCCCAGATAGTCCGGATCGCCGTAGTCACCCCGACCAATGAACGTGAAGGTTGGAGAGTCGAGCGTGGCGTAGATACCGGTACTGCCGAATTCCGCATCACTTCGACTCTGCATATCAGCCTGGAAGAAAACCGTTCGCGACGCACCGTCTTCCTGGAACTGCCATTCGCCAAATGCGACAGGGTGGTCGGCATCATGGCTCACGTCGAATGTGATGCCGCCGAAATTGCTCGCCGGCGAATACCAAGCGCCCGCTGCTGGTATCAGGGGAGTCTTGAATAGCTCGGAATTGCCTGGGGTTTGCGCAAGGGCGATCCCCATCGCACCCATGACAAAAAGGGAAATAAAACCGGCTTTGAATCCTTTGCTCATGGCGCGCCCCCGGCCAATTCCGGCCAATCATCAGCGTCGAAGACTATCACCGCTGCCTGTACCCAGCCCAGCCCAGCCCGGCCCATGACAGAAAATGAGTCAGGTTCATTTATAGAGGCATTTGGCGTCGCGACTTATATTGATGCATTCATATGCAATGACAAAATTGCAATTTATAATGTAGTTGCAGATAGGACGGCGGCTTTGGGCCGAAATCGGTCATTGACTCCCCCGTGCTGGCGCCCGCGCCAATGCCCAGACATCAATCCGCTCGACACCCGTGCGCAGCAGCACACGAGCGCATTCGCGCAGGGTTGTGCCGGTAGTCATGACGTCGTCGAGGATCGCGATATGGGCGGGCAATTGGGTGTCGGTGCGGACCGCGAATGCTTCATGCAGGTTGCGTCGGCGTGCCTTTGCGTCGAGACCGGTTTGTGCGCTGGTATGGCGTAGCCGAATCAGAGCGTCGGCATCGAGCGGAATATCGAGTGCCTTTGCCAGCGGCCTGGCGAGTTCGAGTGCCTGGTTGTAGCCGCGTTCGCGCAGCCGATCGCGATGCAATGGCACGCACAGCAGCAGGCCGGGCATCGGTCCGCTCAATTGTTCTTTGGCGGCCTCGATCATCAGATTGGCGAGCAGTCGGCCGGCGGCGAGGTCGCGGTGGAACTTGAAGCGGGCTTCGAGCAGATCGAGCGGGTGGGCGTAGCGGAACGGTGCCCAGGCGGCCGTGAACGGCGGCTCGCGTTTCAGGCAGATGCCGCAGCGCGCGGCCGGATGTTCGAGCGGCAAGGCGCAGCGCGCGCAGCAGCAGGTGTTGACCGGGAGATCGGCCAGGCAACCGGCGCAGAGATCGCGTCCGTGGACGCCGTCGGCGCCGCAGAGCAGGCAACGCGGCGGCAGCAGCGCACCGAGCAGGCCTCCGGACGCGCGGTCAACCTTTTGCCTCCATTCCAAGTTGACAGCCTCCGATGCCGAATCCAGACTCGCCGCACTTTACCGAAAGCCGGGTGCTGCGATGTCCGATCTCCGCCATGACTGGTCCCGCGACGAGGTGCTCGCGTTGCTCGACCTGCCGTTCGCCGACCTGCTGCAGCGCGCGCATGCCGTGCACCGCGCACGCCATGACGCGAATGCCGTGCAGGTGTCGACCCTGCTCTCGATCAAGACGGGCGGCTGTCCCGAGGATTGCGCGTATTGCCCGCAGGCGGCGCGCTATTCGACTGGCGTGAAGGCCGAGAAGCTGCTGCCGCTGGAAACGGTGATCGAGCGCGCGAAGCAGGCCAAGGCGGCCGGTGCGACGCGCTTCTGCATGGGCGCGGCGTGGCGCTCGCCGAAGGATCGCGATGTGCCGAAAGTCGCCGCGATGATCCGCGCCGTGAATGCCCTAGGCATGGAGACCTGCGCCACGCTCGGCATGCTGTCGGGCGAGCAGGCCGAAGCGCTGCAGGCGGCCGGGCTCGACTACTACAACCACAACCTCGATACCGCGCCCGAGTTCTACGGCGACGTGATCAAGACCCGCGAGTACCAGGATCGTCTCGATACGCTCGCCCACGTGCGCAAGGTCGGCATGAAAACCTGCTGCGGCGGCATCGTCGGCATGGGCGAATCGCGCGACCAGCGCGCCGGACTGCTGCAGACGCTCGCGAGCTTGCCGGATCATCCGCAATCGGTGCCGATCAATCGCCTGGTCCAGGTCGAAGGCACGCCGTTGGCCGGTACCGCCTTGCTCGATCCGTTCGAGTTCGTGCGCACGATCGCGGTCGCGCGCATCGTCATGCCGGCATCGATGGTGCGCTTGTCGGCCGGTCGCGCCGAGATGAGCGACGAGTTGCAGGCACTGTGCTTCTTCGCCGGCGCCAATTCGATCTTCTACGGCGAGAAGCTGCTGACGACGGGCAATCCGGATGTACTTGCCGATCAGCAGTTGTTCGCGCGCCTCGGCATCCATGCCATGCAGATTGCCGGAGATCCCGCTGACGATGCGGCGCGCACCGTGCATGCGGATATCGTCGATCGGGAATGCCGCGAAGTAGTGACCGCTTGATCCGGAATCACGACCCGATGTCGTTTCATGTTGCGATGCGCAGGGTCGGGTCATGAGCAGACCAGATCTGTTCGAGCGTCTGGCGCGCGCCTGCGACGAGCGCGCGCGCGATTCATTGTTGCGTCGGCTGCGTACGATCAGTGCGATCGATGGAACCCACGTCGTCGCCGACGGCAAGCGGCTGCAGAGCTTCGCCAGCAATGACTATCTCGGCCTGGCCCAGCACCCCGAGCTGGTCGAGGCACTGGTCGTTGCGGCGAGGCGTTGGGGCGTCGGTGCGTCGGCCGCGCATCTGCTCGGTGGCCATCGCGATGAACATGCCGCGCTTGAAACCGAGCTGGCGGCCTGGACCGGACGCGAACGTGCGTTGCTGTTCTCGACCGGCTACATGGCCAATCTCGGTGTAATCCAGACCCTGCTCGATCCGCGCGCGGTCTGCGTGCAGGACAAACTCAATCATGTCTGCCTGATTGATGGCGCGCGGCTGTCCGGCGCGCGGCTCAAGCGTTACCTGCATGCCGATGTCGACAGCGCGCGTCGGCAACTGCTCAGCGATCCGGATGCCGCCGCCCTGCTCGCCAGCGATGGCGTCTTCAGCATGGATGGAGATATCGCGCC
>JAKQJM010000140.1 GCA_029561145.1 Pseudomonadota bacterium | reverse complement strand
CGGATATGTTCGCGTACCAACCCATGTTGCGGATTCATCGTCACATAGCAGATGACCTTGGCATCGGTGTAGCCCGACATGCGCAACACCTGCGGATCATCGGCATTGAGCACCGCGCATTCCTCGGCGATCTCGACGACGATGCGCTTGACCTCGGCCAGTTGTTCGAGCGTGTCGATGCCCTTCATGCCGAGATGATCGGACTGCACGTTGAGCACCGCGCCGACATCGACCTTCGACACGCCCATGCCGGCACGCAGCAGGCCGCCACGTGCGGTTTCGAGCACGGCCAAGTCGATCTGCGGATCGGCCAGCACCATGCGCGCCGAGACCGGCCCGGTCATGTCGCCCTCGACCGTGCGCTGGCCGTCGATATAGACGCCGTCGGTCGTGGTCAGGCCGGGCGTATAGCCGGCCATCTTTGCGATGTGCGCGAGCATGCGCGCGGTCGTGGTCTTGCCATTGGTGCCGGTGATTGCTGCGATCGGCACGCGCGCGGGTGCGCCGGGCGGAAACAGCATGTCGATGACAGGCCCGGCGACATCGCGTGGTTTGCCTTCGCTCGGCGCCACGTGCATGCGGAAACCCGGCGCGGCGTTGCATTCGCAGATGCCGCCACCGATCGACTTGTAGCTTTCGGTGATATTGGTGCTGAGGAAATCGACGCCGCCGACATCGAGGCCGATCGCGCGGATCGCGCGCACCGCCATGTCGCGGTTGTCCGGATGGATGACGTCGGTGACGTCGGTCGCGGTGCCGCCGGTCGAGAGATTCGCGGTCGAGCGCAGGTGGATCACCTGGCCCTCGGCGGGAATGCTCTGCGCCGTGACTTCGACACGCGCCATCATCATCTCGGCCTGGGCGTCGAGTTCGATGCGCGTCAGCACCTTCTCGTGGCCGATGCCGCGGCGCGGATCCTGGTTCACGATCTCGACCAGCTCGGCGATCGTGTGCGTGCCGTCGCCGACCACATGGCCAGGCGTGCGGCGCGTCGCCGCGACCAGTTCACCATTGACCACGAGCAGGCGATGGTCGTCGCCTTCGAGATAGGTCTCGACGATGACCGAGCGCGAAATTTCGCGCGCCTTGGCGAATCCGTCGGCGATTTCCTGTTCGCTGTTCAGGCGGATCGAGATGCCGCGGCCGTGGTTGCCGTTGTAGGGTTTGGTCACGACCGGCAGCCCGAGTCGTCGCGCCGCGCGCTGGGCCTGCTCGACGGTCTGCACGAGTTCCTGGCGCGGCACCGGCAAGCCGAGCGAGCCGAGGATCTTGTTGGTCTCTTCCTTGTCACCGGCGAGTTCGACCGCGATGTGGGAAGTGCGTCCGGTGACGGTCGCCTGGATGCGCTGCTGGTACCTGCCATGGCCGAGCTGTACGAGCGACTGGTCGTTAAGGCGCAACCACGGGATGTTGCGTTCCTCGGCGGCCTTGACCAGCGAGGTCGTCGACGGGCCGAGCGCACGCCGCTGCGCATAGCGGATGAAGGCATCGCGCGCCTCGGGCCAATCCCAGTCGGCCGGGACGATGTCGTCGGGACGGATTTCCGCCGGCAGCAGGGAGCAGATCAGGCGCTGCGCGAGTTCTCCTGCAGCAATGCCCTCCTCGCGCTGCGCATATTCGTAGACCACCGAGTAGACGCCCGGGCGATCGTCGACGCTGCGTGTCTTGCCGAACGTGACGTCTTCGCCGGCGACGTTCTGCAGTTCGATCGCGACGTGTTCGAGGACATGGCCGAGCCAGGTGCCTTCGTCTTCCTTCATGCGTCGGATCAGGCCACCCGGTTCGCGATACGAGCATCCGTGTTCGGCCAGGCCGGGCAGGGCCTCGACGAGGGCGTCGACGAAGGCCGGGCCGAGCTTGCCGGTCGGCCAGGCCTCGAGCGCCTCAAGATCGAGGATCAGGCGGATGACCGGAAAATGCGCATACGCCGAGGGGCCGACATACACCGAACGATCGAGGATGCGCATTGCGGTTACTCCTTGGGAGAGATCAGCGTTCCGGCGTCGGCGCGCCGCGTGTGCAGGTTGAACCGCGCGCCGCGGACGAGCATATGGATGCTCAGGCCGAGCAGGCAAACCGGATCGCCTTCTTCGGCCCGGTCCATCGAGGAAAACTGCAGGCCGGCCGCATCGATCACGGTGACCGATCCGCTGCCTTCGACTTCGAGCGTGTTGTCGGGGCCGATGAAGGCCGCGGTGTCCTCGTCGAGGCCGATGCCGATCGCGAACGGATTGAAGGCGAGCGCCGTGGCGAGCCGGCCGAGCCGATCGCGCTGGCGAAAATGCTGGTCGATGATGAAGCGGTTGGTCAGGCCGAGGCCAGGCGCCAGGCGCACGCTGCCGGCCCGCGGCGAACCGCCTTCCTCGCCGAACGCGATCATGTGCTCGCTGAGGATCGCCGCGCCTGCGCTGGTACCGGCGACGTGCACGCCGCTCGCATTGCGCTGGCGGATCAGCTTCGCGACCGAGGTGCCGCCAAGCAGGGTCGTGATGCGTAACTGGTTGCCGCCCGTGAAGAACAATCCGCTGGCGCGCGCGATGCGATCGAGGCGGCCCTTCTCCTCACAGTCGCGGCGCGTGTCGAAATCGACCGAGCTGACCGCGGCGGCACCGAGGTCGTGGAAGATCTGCTCGTAGCGTTGTCCGGTGTCGAGCAGGCGACTGGCACTTGGAAACACGACGATGTCGGCCTCGTCGCCCCCGCAGAGTTCAACGAAGCGCTTGAGGATGCGCGGGTCGTTCTGTTTTTCCTCGGCGCCGCCAATCGGGATGATCCATCCACGCTCTTCGCCATCAGCCACCCTGCTTGGACACATCAATTCGAACCGTGTTGGGAATGGGTTGGGAATGGTAGCGGTTCGAAACTGCCGCGTCGCAGCGATTTTCCTTCGCGCAGGTGCCACTCGCCACCGAGAAGCACATCGGAAAGCGCGCCGTTCGCATCGAGTACGAGCAGGTCGGCATCGGCACCGACCGCGATCGAGCCCTTGCGCGGCAGGCGCAGCAGGGCCGCGACATTGCTCGTGAATGCCGGCAGTATCCGGTCCAGCGGCAGGCCACGCGCGAGCAGTTCCTGGACGGTGACGAGCAGGGCGCCCGGCGTGCCGACATCCATGTGTTCGAGCTGGCCGTTGGCGTCGAAACACGGCAGGCAGCCGCCGGCATCGGAGCTGACCGTCACTCGTTGCGCCGGCGCGGCGGATTCGAGATAACGCTGCAAGGCATCGGCCGCGCTCCACGCATCCTCGCCTTCATCGACCGGGAACGCGGTGATGTCGACATGGCAACCCTCGCTGGCCAGTTCCAGCGCTTCCTCGAACAGGCCGCGACGACGGTTGACGTGGGTCGGATTGAACACGCGTGCGGGCAACTCGCTTTCCGCCAGCGCGCGACGCACCAGGTCGAGCCCGCGCGGACCATCGCCGAGATGCAGGTGGACGATGCCGGCCTTGCCGCTCATGAGTCCACCGACATGCGCCTCCGAGGCGATGCGCAGCAGTTCATCGAGGGTCGGCTGGCTGCTGCGATGATCGCTGATCGCGAGTTCGCCGACGCCGATCAGTGGATCGATGAAGGCGATATCGCCGCGCACGCTGCCGGTCAGGGTCGTCGGTGGCAGATGGTAGCCACCGCAATAGCCCCAGGCGCCGAGCCCCTGTTCGCGCAAGGCGAGCAAGCTGGCAACCAGTTCACGCGTGCTGCGTGCACAATCGTCGGTGCCGAGCAGGCCGATCACCGAGGTCACGCCGTTGTGCGTGTAGCGGCGCAAGGGCAGGGGCGCGATCCGCGTCGCGAAGCCGCCTTCGCCGCCGCCGCCGGTGACATGCACGTGACCGTCGATGAAGCCCGGCAGCAGTCGCGCTCCTTCAAGGTCGATGTTCTCGACCGCAACCCCGAGCGGTGCTTCGATCGGGCTCGTCGACATGGCCAGGATGCGACCGCCACCGATCAGCAGGTTGCGCCGACCGATCGCGGCCGGCGCAAACACGTCGGCGTTGCGCAGCAGGATCA
>JAKQJM010000114.1 GCA_029561145.1 Pseudomonadota bacterium | reverse complement strand
TCGGACCATCGGCGCCGATCAGGTTGCCGACGATCTCGTTTCCGGTCGAGGCAAAGAAGCTCACCGCGCCGATCGAGATGCCGGCATCGGTTGCCGCCGCGATGACGTTGCGTTGTGCGGGATTGGTGCCGCCGATGCTGGCGCTCGAAGACAACGCCGTGAGCACGATGTTGGTGCCGTTGGGAAGCAGGTTGAATGTGCTGAAGGCGCCGCCGAACTGGTTGCCCCAGACCAGCGCGTCGGTTCCGCCGGTGATGCCCAGGCCGGTGGTGAATCCGCCGATGGCAAGACCCTGCAGCCAGAACTGGGAAGTCGACGGGCCGGAATAGCGCAATCCGGTGACGCGCAGGTCGGCGCCGTTCAGAAGGATGCAACGTGTCGCATTGTCGCCAAGGCTGCGCGTATTCGCGGTGCTTCCGGGTTGGGTGTAGGCATCGATGCGCACGCCCTGGGTGATCGCCGGCAGATCGGACGATGGCGAGATCGTGCGCGGACAGTTGCCCGGGATGTCGAAGTTGATGAAGCTGAAATCCGGATTCGCATTGGCGTTCAGGATGGCCTGGCGCAGCGAACCCGCGCCGCTGTCGTTGGAATTGGTCACGACCTGGGTGGTTGCGACCGTGTCATCGATGCTCGACTCGTAGCCGCCGATATCGACGGTCGAGCCGATCACGCGCGGATTGCCGGCCAGATCGACGCTGGCCTGGTTGCCCGAGATCGTGCCGGCATTGATCGCCGGAGAACTGTTCTGCAGTCGGTAGTTGCCGCCGACGGGATTCACGAACAAGGGATTGACGCCGGCGATGTTGTTGCCAGAATCGCCGATGAAATTGCCGGTTGCACTGCCGTAGAGATTGGATTTGAACTGCACGTCGCCGGGATCGTTGGCGCCCGAGCAATCGGCGTAGATGCGGAAGTCGCCGCTCGTGTTGTTCCAGCCGATGTTGTTGCTGACGATGACGTCGTCGTTGTCGCAAAGCCCGGCGCCTTCGCCGAAGTTGTCGGCGAATGTGTTGCCGGTCACGCGCACATGGCTGGCACCGGCGATGCGCAGGGCCTGCGGCTGGCCGCTGGGCTGGCCCGGGAAGCCGGTGCTACGGTTGTTGATGAAGCGCGCGAACAGGCCTTCGACGAAATCACCGTCCGCATCGTTTCCATTGAGGAAATACACGCTGGTGCCGATGAACGCATTGTTGCGGATGCGGATCGACACGTTGTCTGCCGCCGACAGGAAGCGGGCGATGTGGAAGTTGGAAATGTTCTGGAAGCGGATGCCTTCGATCAGCGACGTGCCGGATACCGAAATCGCCAGATGATCGGCACCATCGGCATCGAAGATCGTGTTGTCGGGATTGATCGTGCGGCTTGCGCAATCGCTGCCGTAGCCGCCCTGCAATTCGAGCGGGCGAAAGATCGGGTAGGTGCCTGGCCCGGTCAGCAACCCGCCGCCGACGTGATAGGTGCCTTGCTTGATCTTGATGATCGTGGTCTGGCCGGTCGAGCTGGTGGCGATCGTCAATGCATTGTCGAGTTCCGTGATCGTGCCGACGCAGAACTCCAGGGCGATGGACGATGTGCTGCCCGCGAGCAGGACCACGGCGACCAGCGCGCGCAGGCACTTCCGCCGCCACCGCGTGTTCTGGCCTGGCCGGCTTGTGGCGACGGTGCGTGCGATTTGCTGGCGGTGCGCGAACATGTCGGTTTCCCCGGGATGGTGGTTTCATCCGGAGAAACGCGGAAGCGCGCGAAAGCCGACACGCCGATCGGAGCGGCGGAATTCAGGGAGCGGTCGGTTCCTCGTTGCGCAGGCGGCGCAGGATTTCGGAGCGTGCCTCGCGCAGGATCGAATCGCGGTCGAGGCTGGCGACGATGTCGCTGACCACGCGCTTGGCGCCGAGATCGCCCCAGGACTTCCCGGCCGCGAGATAACGATCCGCGGCGCGGCCGACGATCTCGGTCGCGTACCAGGCCAGCGCGCCCTGGGCAGTCGCGGTGAGCACGGTCGACATGCCGGCACTGATGCCCTTGAGCGCCGAGGCGACCAGGTGGATGCCCCAGATCGCACCCATCAAGGCAGCAAGCTGCGCGCAGATCGTCGCGATCAGCCCACCGGCCTCGCGGCGCGTGATCGGCAAGCCGTAGACGCGGGCGAGATGCATGACGAGGGCCGCGTCGAGTGCTCCGGCGGCCAGCAGGTCGGCCACCGGGATCGGATTGAGTGCGACCGCAACGCTTTTCGCGATGCAGTACTGGCGAATGACCCGGCTCGCCAGTTCACGACGCGCAATGACGATGCGCCGCGCGACCGCATCGGTCAGTCGACCGGCGAACAGGCTCGCGTTCAGTGCCGACAAGGTGCGTCCCTCGCGCGTCAGCACGTCGGTCAGCCGATCGCGCAAGGCGTCGATGTTGGCCGGCTGGGCGATCATCTCGACGCGCTCGACGCCGTCGGCATCGACCGAGATCCGGCGCAGCGGTGAAGGCTGCGCGCTGACCGCAACCACATCTTCGGCCTGGACCAGCCCGCCTGCGTGTTCGCGCAGCCGCGCAAGCAGGCGCGCGATCTCGTCGGCGTCGTAGCGATCGGCCTTGTTGAGGGCGAGCAGCAGGGGCCTTTCCGTGCCCGCGAGCAGGACCAGGGCATCGCGCTCGCGCGTGGTCATGTCGCCATCGACGACGAATACGACGAGGTCGCTGATCCCGGCCACCTCGATGGCCAGTTGCTCGCGTGCTTCGCCGTCGAGTTCGTCGATGCCCGGTGTATCGATCAGGTGCACGCCGCTGCCGGCGACTTCCCGCCATGCGCGCGGTATCGCGTCGCGCGTCGTGCCGTGCAGCACGCCGACCTCGAATGCATCCTCGCCGAGCAGGGCGTTGGCCAGTGCCGACTTGCCGACACTGACCCGGCCGAACACGGCCAGGTGCAGTTCATCGCGCTCGAGTTTGCCGAGCAGGGCTTCGAGGCGCTCGAAATCCGCCGCGAGCGAACTGCGCACGCTCGCGGGCACCTGCGGATCGTCCAGCAAGGCGCGCAGGCTTTGCTCGGCCTGGCTGTGGTGGGTGTTGCTCACCGGCGGATGCCGCTCCGGTCCGCTTGCGGATTGCGCGAAGCGCGCGCGCAGGCGCCGCCAGATCGAGTTGTTCACCGCGAGGTTGCGCTCAGGGTTTCGCGCCGAGTTCCAGGTGTGCCCGGATCTGCACTTCGTTGGCGATGGTCGAGGTATCCGCGTATTCACCGTTGCCGACATCGAAATCGAGGCGGTCGACGCGGGTCGAGATATCCAGCACGGCGCCGGCCCCGTTTGGTGCGAACTTCACGGTCAGGTCGACCGGTTTGCTGATTCCCTTCAAGCTCAGCGTGCCTTCGGCGATGACCTCGTCACCGGACTTGCGGAACTGGCGCGTGACGAACTGGGCGCTCGGGAATTTGCCGATGTTGAAGAAGGCCGAGCCGGGCAGTGCCGCATCGCGGTCGGAGTCGCCGGTAGTGACGCTGGCCAGATCGACCGTGACATCGAAATTCGAGGATTCGACCTGTGCCGGGTCGTAGCTGATGCGTGCCTCGAACCTGGCGAAGCTGCCGCTGAACGCCTCGCCCTGGAACGTGCCCGAGAAGCCGAGCGTGCTGCCTTTTCCGACCACGTAGTCGGTCGCCAGCGCATTGCCGCACACGGCGGACAGGACAAATATCCAGCTCAGGATCTTCATGGTTGGTCTCCCTTGTTTTTCGGACGCAGACGCGCGAATGGAAGCATACGCAACAGGGTGTTGTCGCGTTCGAACAAGTGATGAACGAGCGCGCCGCCGACATGCGCGACGAGCACGACGGCCAGTACCCAGAACAGGATTTCGTGCGTGTCGCCGGCGAAGTCGCTGAGCGCGTCGTTCTTTTCGCTCAGGGCGGGCAGGTTGAACAACTTGAACCATTGCAGGGCGTAGCCGTGCGCCGAGTTGTAGATCCATCCGCTCAACGGTATCGCGAGCATCAGCAGATAGAGCACGCCGTGCGTCGCATGCGCGGCGAGGCGTTGCCAGCGAGGCATCGGTTCATCGTCGGGCTTGCGGTCGAACAGGCGCCAGCTTGCGCGCAGCACGAGCAGGGCGAGCACGGTCAGGCCGATCGACTTGTGGATCGCGAAGGTATTGAGCTTGCTCATGCCGCGCGGCATCTCGTCCATGACCAGGCCGACAATGCCGTTGCCGATGATGGCCAGTGCCATCAGCCAGTGCAGCATCCGGGCGACGCTGCCCCAGCGGTTCTCAGTGCTTTTCAGTGACATCGGAAGTGGATTCCTCGGAACGATGGTTGTTGCGGATGCCTTCGACCTCGATGCGCAGTTCCACGGGCCCGGCGACGACGTCGCGGAACGATTTCATGCCGAAATCGAAACGGTCCAGCGTGGTCGTTGCGCTGAATCCGGCCTTGGCCTTGAACGCGTACGGATCATTGCCCTGGCGGTTGAAGGTGATGGCGAGGTCGACGGCGTGGCGGATGCCGCGCAGCCACAGGTCGCCGTGCAGGATGCCGCTGCGGGCGGTCTGCTTCTCGAGCGAGTTGCCGATGAAATGCGCGGTCGGCCACTGTTCCGAATCGAGAAATGCGTTCGCAGCCACTTTCTTCGTCCACTCCGCGTCGCCCATGTCGAGCGATTGCATGTCGACGACCACATCGGCCCGGGCCGTGCTCCAGTCGTCGTTGTCGAACTGGAACCAGCCCTGCTTCACCTTGAGCCGACCGATGCCGTGCGAGAAGCCGAGATGATCGGCGAAGAACACGATCTGGGTGTGGACCGGATCAAGCACATAGGTCTGCACGCCGGCAGCATGAACACGCGCGCTGGATGCCAGCGCCAGCAGCGGAACAAGAACGAGCGCGGAGCTGATTCGCTTGAGCATGGCCTGAGCTTGGCAAAAACGCGCCGCCGCCGCCAGTCATCGGGCGGAGACGGATTGTCTTTGCGCCTCGATCAATTGCCATCGGGGTCGTCCTCGCGCTTGCGCAAGGTATCGATGACCACGCGCGCGACCCGTTCGATGCGTTCGCGGCTCGGCTCGGTCAAGAGCTTGCGCATGATCTGCTCGGCTTCAACCTGGTCGAGGCGCGCGTGCTCGGCGAAAGTCATTGCCACGGCACGTCCGAGCGAGTCGAAGGCAAGGCCGTAGGCAATGGCATGCAGGACGCCGCCGCCGAGGGTGCCGAGGCCGGGGAAGGCCTTCAGCGCGTTGCCGGCGATCGCGAGCACGATCGCCGTGGTGTTGCGCAGGGTCAGGCCAAGACGGCCGAGCAGGTTCTCGATATCGAGTTCGCGGATCGGCACGTCGTGGATGCGGGCCAGCTCGCGAATCATCGCCGTGCCGAGTGCGCCCTGGATGATGATGTCGCTGCCCGGCGCGACGGCGGCCATCGCCCCGACCACGGCGCGCCGCGTATAGCGCGTCACGCACGCCTCGGATTCGCGCGTTGCGACCTCGCGGAGAAGGACATGGCTGCGCTGGTCGATGCTGCCGAGCACGGCCGCTTCGCGAGCCGCTTCGAGCCCCTGCGCGCCGTCCGCGGTGATCCGCCGCAACGCATCGAGCAGGCGGCCGGTTTCGGCGCTGCGCTCGCGCGTCACCTGCTCGACCCTGCCATCGGCGAGGCTGCGTTCGAAGCGCTCCTGGCCGCCGGCGGAAATGCCGACTATCGCCCTGCAAATCGCGCTGTAGCGGGCGTTGAGCGCAGCGAGCAGGGCGTCCCGTTCGCTGTCGTCAAACCGGTCCAGCTTGTTGAGGGCAAGAACCATCGGCTTGCCGAAGCCGGCGAGCCAGCGCAGCTCGGCATCCTGGGCGCGGGTCAGGTCCGAAGCGACGACATAGACGACGGCATGTGCGCGCAACGCCTCGTCGCGTGCCAGTTGCTCACGCTGGCTGCCGGAAACTTCGCCGGTGCCCGGCATGTCGGCAAGCACCAGTTCGCGCCCGTCGGGCAGTCGGCCGTGGAAGTGCCTGACCCAGCGCGTGGTGCCGCCGATCACGTCGACGTCGGCTGCCGCTGTGCTGGCGAGGCTGCGGATCAGGCTCGACTTTCCCGTGCTGATCTCGCCGAACAGCGCGACATGGCATTCGCCGCTCAGGCGGCGACGATCGAGCTCGATCAGCTCCTGTTCGAGGCTGGCCGCGTCGCCGTCGCGTGCGCGCAGATCGGCAACGCGCGTCTCGATGGTCTGTCGATCCGGAACCGGCTCCGGCTTGCGTCGGCCGGATCGCGGTGCCGGGCGCAACAGTTTCCAGGCCAGCCAGGCGATCCCGCCAAGCGCCGCAGCGACGATCACGATCAGCGGGATGCGCATCACCAGCGGCAAGGCCTGCAGGCGCTCGTGGAACTCGAGCAGGCCATTGATCATGCCGATTGCCAGCCAGACGACGATGACCACGGCGATCGCCAGCAATCCAAGCAGGATGAGACGCAGGGGCAGGCGTGATTTGGGCATGCGCCGGATTCTAGGGCAACGCTGATCCGCTCGCGCATCCGTCCATCGACTGTTCGGCGATCTGCCGCACCGTGCGCCCGGCTCCATCGCGTGGCACCATCGCGGCGAACCTGGGAAGGGATGCGTCATGGGACGATTCGGGATCTTCGTTGCGGCCTGCGTGCTGCCGGCATTCGTGCTCGCCGGGCCGCCGCCGGCGGAGCCGTGGTTCGAGCTGCTGCGGGTCGCCGACGGCCTGCCTTCGAGCGATGTCTACGCCCTGCGCCAGGATCGCGATGGCTTCATCTGGATCGGCACCCGCGATGGCCTCGCGCGCTACGACGGCGTCGATTTCCGGGTCTGGCGACACGATCCGGACGATGCCTCCTCGCTGGCCAGCAACGACGTATCCGCGCTGCTGATCGATCGCAAGGGACGGGTCTGGTGTGGCGGTGAGGCGGGCGGCCTCAACGAACAGCTTGCCGATGGACGCTTCCGCCGCTATCGCCACGATCCGGACGATCCGCACAGCCTGAGCAGCAACGACCTGTTCGCGATCGCCGAAGACAGCGCTGGAACGATCTGGCTGGGCACCTATCTCGGTGGCCTCAATCGCCTGAATGCCGATGGCAGCTTCGAGCGCTTCGAGCACGACGTGGAGAATCCCGACAGCCTGCGCTCGACCACGGTCGTGGCACTGGCCGGGGATACGTCGGGCCGCCTCTGGATCGGCACCGACAATGGCCTCGATGTGCGCGGAGTGGATGGCCATATCACGCACGTCGCCTTGCCGCCGCTGGAAGCAGGGACCGAGGCCGTATCGGTCAGCAGCCTGGGCGCGCAGGACGATGGCAGCATGCTGGTCGGCACGGACCACGGGGTGGCGCGGGTCGGCGCCGATCTGCGTTTCAGGGAATTGCTGCTCGACTTGCCGTCGCGCGTGGCGCCGATGGCCATGGTCAGTGAGTTGAGCGGAAGTTACTGGGTCGGAACAACCAACGGTTTGCTGCATCTCAATGCCCGCGAGCAGCGTCGCTATGGCGGCGGCGACGCCCTGCCTGGCGATCTGCCTTCGAAGCGGGTGATGGATGTCCTGCGCGATCGCGAAGGCGGTTTGTGGATGGGCATGTTCGATGCCGGTGTCGCGCGCCTGCCGGCACGCTGGCAGAATTTTTCGGTCTGGCGGCATCGCGCCGGTCAGGAGGAAAGCCTCCTGCACATGCACACCGAAGGCGTCAGTGTCGATGAGCGCGGCGGGATCTGGGTCAGCAGTGGCCGCGACGGACTCGACCACATCGATGGCGTGACCGGCAAGGTGGTGCGTCACGGCGCGCGTCTCGGTGCGGAGGGCAGTGCCCTGCGCTCACTGCTGCAAGTCGGCGACCAGTTGTGGGTCGGTTATCAACGCGGCATTCGCCGCTATGCGCTCGATGGCACGCGCATGCTCGATCTGCCGGTCGCAGCGGACTCGGCAGCGGCCCTGCCGCGAGGCTACGTCAATCGCCTGCTGCGTGCGCCCGATTCGATGCTCTGGGCGAGCCTGCGTGGCGGCGGCATTGCCCGCATCGATCCACAGACCCTGGCCATCCGCAGTTGGTCGGTGGCACTCGGCACGCTCGGTGACGGCGACGTCACCGATCTGGTCCTGGATGCGCAGGGCCAGCCGTGGATTTCCTCGGCCGGCGGCGTGGAGCGCTACAACGCACAGCGTGATCGCTTCGAACGTGTTGCCGGCTCGCCGCAGCAAGCCGTTCATGCGATCGCGTTCGATGGCGCCGATTCCCTCTGGTTGCATCGGCTCGGCGTGCTGGAGCGATATCAACTGCGCGACGGGTCGCTGCATCTCGCCGACAGCTATGGCGGTGCCCGGGGCTGGCCGGCGATGCAGATCAGTGCGCTGCATGTCGCCGCCGATCACAGCGTGTGGGTGGCGAGCCAGCGCGGACTCTGGCGCGTCGACAGCACCACGCAAAGCGTCCGCCAGTTCAGCGAGCGTGATGGCTTGCCGAGCGCGGAGTTGATCGGCGCTTTTGCGGTCGCTCGCGATGGCGCGGTCTATGTCAGCTCGCAGGCTGGCGTGATCGCCTTCGATCCGGCCGCGATATCACTCGATTCGCCGGCCCCGCCGCTGCGGGTGACGCGCCTGTCGATCCGCCGCGATGGCGCGGTTCACGAGCTCGATCCCGACCGCCCGATCGTTTTGTCGCACGCTGATCACGATCTGACCGTCGAAGCACGTGCCCTCTCGTTCCTCAATCCCGAAGGTAACGACTACCGTTTCAAGCTCGACGGTTTCGACAAGGACTGGGTCGATGCCGGGGCGCGCGGCGAGCGCGTCTTTTCGCAGCTTCCAGCCGGAACCTACACCTTGCAGGTACGTGCGGCGAACGCCGATGGCGTGTGGAGCCCGACCACGGCAAGCATCCCGATCGAAGTCGCTGCGGCGCCGTGGCTGACTCCATGGGCCTATCTCGGTTATGGCGTGATGGCGGTCCTGCTTGTCGGGCTGGTTTTCCGTGGTTGGCGCCAGCGCGTCGACCAGCGTCATTCAATGGCCCTGGTTGACCAGCAGCGCCGCGCCGCCGAGGAGCTGGCGGTCGCAAAATCCGCGTTCCTCGCCAACATGAGCCACGAGATCCGCACGCCGATGACGGGTGTCCTCGGCATGGCCGAGCTGCTGCGCGGCACGGCGCTGGACGACAAGCAGCGTGGCTATGCCGAGGCGATCAGCCGATCCGGTGACCTGATGCTGCGCCTGGTCAATGACAGTCTCGATCTTGCCCGCATCGAAGCCGGCAAGCTCCAGCTCGATCGACACCCGCTGCAACCTGCCGAACTGTTGCGCGAGGTCGTCGAACTCGAGGAGCCGCTGGCGCGCAAGAAGAACCTCGGGCTGCGCATGCAATTTTCAGGATCGCAGCCGGATTGGGTTTTCGGCGATGGGCTGCGCATCAAGCAGGTGTTGTTCAACCTGGTCAACAATGCGATCAAGTTCACCGAGCGCGGCCAGATCACGTTGGCATTGGCGCTCACGGAGGAGGGCAGGGTCGAGTTCAAGGTCATCGATACCGGCCCCGGCATGAATGCCGACATGCGCGAACGCCTGTTCGGTCGTTTCGAGCAATCCCTGGGCGTGACCCCGCGCTTTGGCGGAAGCGGGCTGGGGCTTGCGATCTGCCACGAGCTCGTCGAGCTGATGGAAGGAACCATCACTGTCGAGAGTACGCTCGGAACCGGCAGTTGCTTCACGGTCAGCCTGCCGCTCGAAGCGGCGGCGGTCGATCCGGTCGAACGGCCCGGACATGCGCGCAATGGCCTGCACAACCGCTCGCCGGGCGCAGTCAGTATTGAAAAGCGCAGTGTGGAGAAATTCCATGTTCTCGTGGTCGAGGATGATCCGACGATCGCTGCGGTCGTCTGCGGCATGCTGGAGGCCGGCGGTCACCGGGTGACACATGCAGCGCACGGTCTCGCTGCATTGGCTGCGCTGAGCGAGCCGCACATCGACCTTGCCCTTGTCGATCTGGACCTGCCCGGCATCGATGGCCTGCAATTGACGCGGCTGGTGCGCAGCCGCGAACGTGATTCCGCGGTGCATCTGCCGATCATCGCGATCACCGCTCGTGCAACCGGGGACGAGGAAACCCAGGCTCATGCCGCCGGCATGGATGGATTCCTGCGCAAGCCGATCAGGGCGGCCATGCTCGAATCGGCGATCGCGCGGTTTCTGCCGGGGCAGGCGCAGCCGGAAAGCGGAACGGACTGAGGGCGGCGGTCGCTGCGAACGCGGCCGCGCTCAGGGACGCGCGGCTGTCACCTCGATCTCGACGAGGAATCCCGGATCGGCGAGCGCGGCGACCTGCAGGGTCGATCGCGCCGGCAGGTTCGGCTGTTCCGCGGTGCCGAAGAACTGCACGTAGCCCTTCATGAAGCCGGCGAAATCCATGCGTCCCGAATGCGCCGGATCGCCTACCAGGAAAACCTGCATGCGAATGATGTCACCCATGCCGAGACCGAGGCCCTTGAGCTGATCGCGGATCGCACCGAGTACGCCGATGGTCTGGGTTTCGGTATCGCCGTAGCTGGCGACGCCCGAGCTGTCCGTCTTTGCCTTGAGGGGTGGAGGCACCTTGCCGCTCAGGTAGACCAGGGTCTTGCCGGCGGGCACTTCGACCGCGGCGGCGATCGGGAAGCTGCTGTTGTTCGGCAAGGCGTGACGAATGATTTCGCTTGCGCTCGCCGCATGCGCAATGCCGATTGCCATCAAGGAGAATACAACGGTACTTTTCAGATTCATCGGGCAGGTGCCTTGTCGTGCAGCGCCGCAATATCGGCTGCGCTGATCGTGTCGGGATAGTGGTTGCCGAAATGGCTGCGGACGTAGTTGACGACATTGGCGATCTGGCTGTCGCTGAGCCAGGTCGCGGGAAAGAAGAACCGCTGCTCGTGGTGTGCGAACGAAGGCATGTTGCGGCGTCCGTTGAGGATCGTCGCGGCCATGTAGTTCGCCGACGCCAGGGTCGGATTGCCGGCGAGGGCGGGGTAGTAGCCAGCGCCGACCGCGCCGCGTCCGCCGGACATGTGGCAACCCTGGCAGATCTGCGTATAGATCTGTTCGCCGTCGCTGGTGCCGAGCGCGCCGACAGGTTCCGCGCTCGTGTCGGCTTTTGCCGACGCGGCATCATTCGCCGCCGATGCCGGCGCGATCAGGCAGGGCAGCAGGGCGGAGAGGAGGAGCCCGGGGATTCGTGCCTTCATGCCATCGCTCCCTTGCTGGTTGCGCGTCGATGCAGGCGGTCGATCGCATCGTGTGCCGAGAGCACCGCGCCTTCCTGCCAGGCCGGCAGATACGAGGCATGCTCGCCGGCAAGCACGATGCGCCCGTCGAAGCGGCAGAGGTTGTCGTAGTGCTGCGCGCGCAGGGCTTCGGTCCACAGGCCGAAGCAGCCGAGCGTGAACGGAGATCGATGCCAGGCGACCGCGACGCCGTTGTCGAACTCGGCCGGATATTGCGGATGGATCTGTTCGCCCTGGGCAAGTGCCGCGGCGACACGCTGGGCCGGTGTCATCGCGGTGAAGCGCATCGCTTCGGTGCCCCACACGTAGGCACCGAGCAGGACGCCCTTGCCATTGCCGTGGAAGCCGCTGCTCGGATAGCTGATCGTGCTGATCGGAAGATCGGTATAGCTGATGCCGCCGAAGATCCGGTCATCCTCTTCCCAGAAGCGGCGCTTGAATTGCAGGCCGATCTTCACCGACGAGGCATAGGGAAGCGCGGCGATCGCATCCGCCATCGGCTGGCCGACGTTGATCGGAATCTGGCCCAGGATCGACAGCGGAATCGTGCAAACGCACCAGTCGGCGCGAGCCTCGTGACGGCTGCCCGGCGCGGCGGTGTCTTCATAGTTGACCCTGACCCCGCTCTCGTCCTGATGGATCTCGACAACCTTGGACTGATAGCGGATCAGGGAGCCGAGCTCGCGTGCAAAGGCTTCACCGATCTTGCCCATGCCGCCGACCGGCTGCATCAATGACTGTTGCATGTCGTAGAGATCGCCGAGCGGGAGTGTCTGCCACAGCCTGGAGTCGAGCAGTTCGCCGAGTTCCAGCGGCTTGGAGAACTCGGGTCTTGCGCTGAGTCCGCCGCCGGGCTCGCGGTCGAAGCCGCGGCGATCGCTGGCCTCGGCGCTCTTGCGGTATCGGTAGTCCTTGTCGAGGGCGCCCCACCACTGCAGCGAGGCGAGCAGCTTCTGCTGGTCCTCCCGGGTGACTTCGGTGTCGAGTTTGCCGGTCGAGGTCGCCTTGGCCAGCAACTCGCCGACGTGACCGTGATAGTCGGCGCGCACGGTCCGATAGCGCTGCGGCTTGCCGCCGAACGCCCGGTGGCTGTGCAGCCAACTGTTGTAGTTGATCTGGATGAACGGTTCGAGGGCGACGCCGAGCTGTTTGCAGTAACCGAGGATGCCGCGGTGATGGTAGGGCAGCCGCCACGGTCCCGGATTGATGTAGAGACCCGGATCAAATGCGCAATGCTGGGTTTCGCCGCCGAGTTCGGTGTAGCTGTCGCCGCCACGCAGGGTCCAGTTGCGACCGCCGGCGCGGGCGTTGTATTCGAGTACCTGCACCGCGTAGCCGGCCTTGCGCAACTCGTAAGCCGCGACCATTCCGGCAATGCCTGCGCCGAGGATCAGCACCGTAGCGCCTTTTGGCGCGGCGCCCAGCGCGGGCATTCCGGTGAAGTTCGATTCGGCAGCCAGTCCGAGGCTGGTCATCGCCTGGTACATCGCGGCACTGCCGGCTGTCATGCCGATCATGCGCAGCAGTTTTCGCCGCGTCATCCCGCCCGTCGCTGTCACGTCGTGCATGCGCTTCCCCTTGCGTCGGCGACCGAGTCTAGACCCAAATCGAAGACAGCGCCGCCCCCTGGCGCAAACATTTTCGGCACATGCCCGAGCGCCGATCGCGGCGCGTGAAAAGCTATTCGGGTGCCTCGACCTGATAGCCGAGCGCACGCAGCCGGGCGAGCAGGCCATCATCACTGAGCAGGTGGCGCAACGGCAGCACGGCAAAGGTGCTGCGATTGCCTCGCAGTGCCTTGCCGACAGCTTCCAGCCAGGTGTCGGCGAGGCGTTTGCGCAGGTCGCCCAGGCCCTGCTGTTCGACCACGCTGGCCTTGAGCATGGCGTCGGCGCAAGCCTGCATCTGGTCGGTGTACGGCATCGATTGCAGCGCTTCGATATCACCGAGTGCCCAGGCATTGGCGCGCAACTTCATCGCCTCGATGTCGGTTTCGAGACGACTCATCGTCTTCGCGAAACAATCGAGATCATCGAGCGCGGTTTTCTTGAACTGCTTGACCGCCGAACCCGGCGACTCGATGCGCAACTCGATGCGCGGCTCGACGACTTCGACCTTGCTGCGCCTGGCCGACTTCCGGATCGCCTTGCCGATACTGTCGTCGAGGCTCAGTGCCGACTGCCTGATGGCTTCGACGTAGAGTTCCTGGGCAGCGAAGATCGGCCTGCGCTGCTCGATGCCGCGGTCTTCGCCGATGTATTTCCGCTTGAGCACGGACCAGCGTGCGTACAACCCGGCAGGCACGACGTCGACGAGCTTTTCGTTGCCGGGATTGTTGCGCGCGCCGATCAGCGAGGGCAGCAGGAACAGGCCGCGCAGCATGCCGCCCTTGATGCTGAAATTCGCGCTGGGCCCGAGGATGACCTGCTGCGATCCGGCAATGGTCGCGTCGATGTCCTTCGACACCCAGCTCATCTTGCGCGGCAGCGGGCCCAGCGTGCCGAGGATCCAGAGCACGTGATCGTCCTTGCTGACCTTCCACAGGCCGGGACCCGGTTGCTCGCCGCTGACGACGATGGTCTCGAGCGTGCTGCTCGGGACGGCCACCGAAGCATCGGCCGGTTCAGTGGCGCGCGTGGCCGAGGCGGTACACAGCATTGCGATGAAGATTGCGACGCGAAACGCTTGCATCGATCAGCGACGCCCGAATTCGTGCACCGCATCGACGAGCACGGCGACATGCTCGGGGTCGATGTCCGGAGTGATGCCGTGGCCGAGATTGAAGACATGCCCGCTGCCTTCGCCGAAACTGTCGAGGGTTGCCTTCACCGCCGCGCGGATTGCCTGCGGGTCCGCTGCAAGCGTGGCCGGATCGAGGTTGCCCTGCAGCGCAACGCGCGAGCCGACGCGTGCGCGCGCTTCGGACAGGCGGATCGTCCAGTCCACGCCCAGGCCGTCGCAACCGCTGTCGGCGAGACCTTCGAGATGACCGTTCGCGCCCTTGGAAAACAGGATCAGCGGAACATCGCGTGTCGACGGGTCGGACTTGAGCGTGTGCACGATCATGGTCAGGTAGCGTTGCGAGAATTCGACGAACTGATCCGGCGCGAGCATGCCGCCCCAGGTATCGAACACCATCAGGGTCTGCGCGCCGGCCGCGACCTGCGCCGCGAGATAGCGGCTGACCGCCTGCGCATTGATGTCGAGCAGGTGGTGCAGCGTTTTCGGATCGTTCCACATGAGCGCTTTTGCGCTGGCGAAATTCGGGGAGCCGCCACCCTCGATCATGTAGCAGGCCAGGGTCCACGGACTGCCCGAGAACCCGATCAGCGGAACCCGATCGGCCAGTTCGCGGCGGATCAGGCGCACGGCATCGGTCACGTAACGCAGTTCCGATTCCGGATCCGGTACGCCGAGTTTCATGATGGCCGCGCGACTGCGCAGTGGATCATGGAACTTCGGACCTTCGCCTTCGATGAAGTGCAGGCCGAGGCCCATCGCGTCGGGGATGGTCAGGATGTCGGAAAACAGGATGGCCGCATCGAGGTCGAAGCGCTGCAGCGGCTGCAAGGTGACTTCGCAGGCCAGCTCGGGAGTTTTCGCGAGCGCCAGGAAGCTGCCTGCGCGCTCGCGCGTGGCCCGGTATTCCGGCAGGTAGCGACCGGCTTGTCGCATGATCCATACCGGCGTGGTATCGACAGGCTCGCGCTTGAGCGCGCGCAGGAAGCGGTGTTCGGTCACGGACAACTCCAGGGATTCAGCGGGCGAGTTCGTTCTGCAGCAAGCCGGTCCGGCGCGGCCAGCCCGACGTGATCGCGGCATCGACCGGCAAGCCGGCACGCGCGGCGCGCGCCGCATCGAGATCGATGAAATCCGACCAGCACAGGCTGTACCACTCGCCGTCCGGCATGTTCAGCCGCAGCAGGTAGAGCTGGCCGGACAGCGCGTCAAGGGCAGGGATCAGCGCATCGAGCTCGGCAGGATTGCGCGCGCTGGCCAGCACGAGGGTGTAGCTGGAGGCCGGAAGTCGCCCGAATGCGTCGGCTCCGGCCGGGCTGCGACGCGCGGTCGGGACGGACGACGCGGCATCCTGCGATGCAGCGTCCGCTTCGACGGCGGGTCGCGCGGGCTGGCCGGGTGCCGGTGCGGAATCCGGCTGCCGCTGCGCCGCGGGAGCCGGTTGCGACGCCGCTACGATCGGTTCCGCGACTTCATCCGCTGCTGCGCGCGATGGCGCGTCGATATCAGGTTGTGGCGCGGGCGCGGGCGCCTTCGCGGCTGGCCGTGATTCGGCCCTGGCCGGTGCATCGAGCGGTGCATCAACCGCGCTGGCTGGCGGGATCTCGCGTGTCGGCGCCGCGGCCTGTACTGGCCGCGCGGGCTCCGCTGCAGCGGTTCCGCTGGCTGGCGGCGTCGTGCCCGGACTTTGCATGAGGTAGTTCGGCAGTCTTGTCGCTGCCGGGCTGGCCGTGGTCGTCGCAGCAGCGCTCGTTGTCGGCGGGTCGACCTCGGCTGCGGCGGCAGTCGCCGTTGCCGGCAGCGGAGCCGTCGGTTCCGACTCGGCAGGCCTCGTCGCCTTGTCCGGATCAGCGCCCTTGTCGCGGCACTCGAAACTCTTTCCGTCAGCCGTTGGCGTGCAGATGCGCTCGCTGCCGGGCTCGAACGCCTGAGCGCTGCCGAGCAACGCAAACCAGAACACGACGTGCAGCGGCCTAGTGCGCATGCGAGCTGTCCAGGCCCTGGCTGAAAACCACGCGGAAGCCGCGCTTTACCTGCGAGTCGCGGGCTTTTTCGAACGCACTCAGCGCACTGTCGCGATCAAGGTAGATCTCGCGCTTCATGCTTGATCTCGCGCCTTGCTGTCCCCATTCGCGAAACAGGGTCCAGCCGCCAAGCAGATCCTGCTGCAGCGAGAGTTGATAGAAGCGGGGCGTTCCGGACTCGTCCGACCGCGTTTGCATGTAGATGCGCATGGCTTGATTTTAGCCCGCATTCGGCCCGCTTCGCTGCACCGGTCGATCGACGCGTTGCCGCAGTTGCTCAGCCCGGGGTGTCCGCCGCGCTGCGCAGAAGATCGAGAATCGTGCGTTCATCGACATCACCCACGATTTCGGCAGCGCCGATTCCTCGCCAGAGTATCAGCCGAAGTTTCCCGCTGACCGACTTCTTGTCGAGCCGCATCCGATCGAGCAGACGCTGCGGATCCGAGTCCTGCGGCAAGCGGGTCGGCAGGTCGAGTCGTCCAAGCAGGTTCGCCAGGCGGTCGGCATCGGCCTGCGCGGCGCGTCCGAGTGCGCTCGACAACCGCGCCGCCAGCAGCATGCCGATCGCCACAGCCTCGCCGTGCAGGAATTGACCGTAACCGGATTCGGCCTCGATCGCATGACCGAAGGTATGCCCGAAATTGAGCAAGGCGCGTTCGCCCTGTTCACGCTCATCGCGACCGACAACGCCTGCCTTGTGCCGGCAACTCGTTGCGATCGCCTCGTCGAGGACGTCCGCGTCGCGTGCCAGCAAGGCATCGGCATGGGACTCCAGCCAGGCGTAGAACGTGCTGTCACCGATCGCGCCGATCTTGACCACTTCGGCAAGGCCCGACAGGTATTCGCGGCGCGGCAAGGTCGCCAGGGTCGAAGGGTCGATGATGACGGCGCGCGGCTGATGAAAGGCGCCGACCAGGTTTTTTCCGGCGGGCAGGTTGACGCCGGTCTTGCCGCCTACCGAGGAATCAACCATGGCGAGCAGGGTCGTCGGCATCTGCACGAAATCGATGCCGCGCATCCAGCACGATGCGGCGAATCCACCCAGGTCGCCGATGACGCCGCCGCCGAGCGCGATCAGGGTTGCGTCGCGGTTGGCGCCGAGGCGGGCGAGTGCGTCGAGAACGCGGGCGACATTCGCGAACGTCTTGTGCTGTTCGCCGTCCTCGAGAATCACGCTGGCGTGCTGCAGGCCGCCCAGGCCGGCAACGACGGTTTCCAGATACAACGGGGCAACGGTGGCATTGGTCAGCACGAGTACCTGGCGACCGCCGATCGCGTGCCGCCAGACCGCGGCATTTCGCAGCGCATCGTTGCCGATGTGGATCGGATAGCTGCGGTCGCCGAGTGCCACATCGAACTCAATCATGCGAGGGTTCCGTTTCGAGGTAGTGCCAGCTCCTGGCGATCTGCGCGCCGACATGGCGAGCCATCGCGGCACTGTTGCCGGAGCCCGATGCGCTGATCCGCAGATCGGCCGTTTCGGCATACAGGGGATTGCGCAGTTTCGCCATGTCCAGCAGTTTCTCGCGCCGATCCGTGCCCTGCAGCAACGGGCGTTGCCGATCGGCATGGAGGCGACCCAACTGGGTGTCGACATCGGTGTCGAGCCAGACGACGAAGCCGTTTTCGCGCAGCAGGGTGCGGTTGCATGGATCGAGCACGGCGCCACCGCCGGTCGACAGCACGATGCCACGTTGGCGGACCAGCTCGCCAAGCAAATCGTGCTCGCGACCGCGGAAGCCTGCTTCACCCTCGATTTCGAAGGTCAGTGCGATGCTCGCTCCAGTGCGCTTCTCGAACTCCAGATCGAGATCGATGAAGTTCATGCCGAGTTGCTGGGCGAGGCGACGACCGATTGAGGTCTTGCCAGCGCCCATCGGGCCGATCAGGAAAAGATTCGGTGCGGGGTTCATGCGGCGATGCTAGTGCATCGCGATAGGCTTCGGCGAACGCCAGCGATGTCCCTGTTCGCCCGTGGCGGGCTTGCGACTGTGCCTGTCGCCCAACGTGCGGGAATCCGTTACTTTGCATGCGGCGCGCGGTTCGCGACCGTGGCTGGCGGCGGAATGGAACGGGGGGGAGGCATGGCGAAGCGACACGTCCGGAGTCCGGCAAGGAAGCCCTGCCAGGAGGCGCCCATCCGTCCGCTCCCCAGCCGCGCGCAGGCTGCGGCAATTGTCATCCGCAACCTGATTCCGCTGGCCGGAATCGTTGTGCTTGGTTGGCTGGCCGGCCAGTTCCTGATCCTCAGCGTGTTCAGTCTGGCCTTGAGCATCGTCGGCATCGGCACGACCGGAGTCATGGTCTCCACGCGCAAGCAGATGCCCGATGCGCGGCTTTCTGACCAGATATCGAGCGGGGTCATCGCGATCGGGCTGACCCTGTTCGGCAGCGTGATCCTGACCGCCCTGTTCGGTTGGGTCATCGCGGTGTTCGCCGTCAACATCGGCGAATCGCTGTTCGATGGCGCGCTGCTCGGTTCGGCCTTGCTTGTCGTGATTTCGGCTGCGCCCGCAATGGTTCGGCAATATCGGGAAGACCTCGCCTCCTCGTTGACCGAGGAACAGCGCAAGCAGCGCGATCAGCCGACCGTGTTTGGCCTGGTCCTGAGTGCCGGCCTGATCTTCGTCCTGTCCGGCTATGCGCCTGGATTCGGGCGCTTCGGCCTGGTTGCGCTTGCATTCGCGGTAACCGCACTGTTCATCTTTCGCGACCTGCGCCCGGATCTCGTGCGCTCGCTTGCTGCGCGAGGGCCGCAGGTGCCGCCCGGCGGTTGATGCGATGTCGCCTGCATGCCGGTTGCGCTGTGCCGGGTCCGGCGCTTGCGCAAAGGGTGGATAACGCGATCCCGGGATTTTCGAGGATCGCGCGATTTGCCTGAGCGGTGAAGCTTTCCGCCCAGTCGACTACAATTCCTGCTTTGCCCTGGCCGCCACTGCCGATGCTGCGCTTCATCCTGCTGTTTCTCGCCCTGCTATTGGTCCTGTTTGTCGCCGAACTGACAAGCCCGGTCGAGCGTCATGTGATCCTGCCGTTCACTGCCGTGCTGGCGGATGCCAGTGCCTGGATCATCCATCTCTTCGATGGCAGCACGGTGGCCAACGGAAAGCTGATCCAGAACGCCAGCGGGACGTTCATCGTCTCTATCGAGCGCGGTTGCAATGGCATCGAGGCCGTCATCATCCTGATTTCGGCGATCCTTGCATTTCCGTCGCCGTGGAAGCATCGCGTGCTCGGCCTCGTTCTCGGATTCGTCGCGATCCAGATGCTCAATCTTGTGCGTATCGTCAGCTTGTTCTATCTCGGCCTGTGGAGCCCCGTCTGGTTCAAGTGGTTCCACGAGTACCTGTGGCAGGCATTGATCGTGCTCGATGCGTTGATCGTGTTCCTGGTGTGGCTGCGCTACCTGCCGCAGAGTCCGCGCGAGCCGGGCACCCTGGCCGTTGCAGACTGAGCGCTGGCGGGCTTGCGGGTCTTTGCTATAGTGCCGACACCACTCCACTGGAGAAATCCCATGTCGGTCGCCAAGGTCATCGAATTCAGCAGCTCGTCCAGCAAGGGCGTCGAGGACGCAGTGCAGTCGGGTCTCAAGAAGGTCGCGGAAACGGTCAAGAACATTCAAGGTGCCTGGGTCAGCGAGACCAAGGTCATCACGGACAATACGGGACACATCAAGGAATGGCGCGTCAATCTCAGGGTCACCTTCGTCGTCGAGTAGATATTTCCTGTTTCGGTGCTGATCCTGGATCCGCGATCGGTGAGGCTCGGTGGCAATGAGCGTCAACGATCAGGTGATCGGATTTCTCGAGGACGACCCTGATCAGGCCGATCTGATCGGGCGCTGGCTTGAGCTGGCAGGCTATCGCACGCGCCTGTTCAGCTCGGCCGCCGAATTCCGTCGGCGTCAGGGATCCGAGGCGATCGATCTGCTCCTGCTCGACTGGATGCTGCCCGATGCGAGTGGGCTGGAAGTGGTCGACTGGATCCGTTCGTCGGCCAACTCGCGATTGCCGGTGATCTTCCTGACTGCGCGCGGCACCGAAGCGGACCTCGTGCGTGGCTTGAACGCCGGTGGCGACGATTACGTCATCAAGCCGGCCAAGCAGCAGGAACTCATCGCCCGCGTCGCTGCCGTGCTGCGCCGACTCGGCCTCGCGGGTGTCGACGGCGAGGCATTCGAAGTGCCGCCCTACAACGTCGATTCGAAACGTCGGCGCATTTCCTTCGCCGGTTCCGAAATCGAGCTGACTCCGCGCGAGTTCGAGCTGGCGACCTTCCTGTTCCGCCGCCATGGTCGCATCGTCAGCCGCGACTCCCTGCTTGAAAACGTCTGGAACATGAGTTCGGCGGTATCGACGCGTACCGTCGACACGCACATCAGCCGGCTGCGCAAGAAACTCGAGCTCAACGGTGAACACGGCTGGCGCCTGGCCGC
>JAKQJM010000096.1 GCA_029561145.1 Pseudomonadota bacterium | reverse complement strand
GGATCGGAGCCTGCGTCGCGATCAGGTGCTGAAAGCCCTGATCCGCTGGTGTTGGCCTGCCGGACTGCAGGCTCGCGCTCGACGCGAGGTCATGATCCGCTCCATGCGCCGAACCTGAAGACTCTGCTACGGACGATGCAGGGTTCGACATTCGAGCTAGCCGCCTTGCTCGACAGCCTCTGCGGGATGCTTCGGCCGGTAGCCGTCGAGAAAGGTCTCAGGTTCGAGACGCGCGTCGGTCCGGGTGTTCCCGCGGTCCTGCGAGGCGATGCCGCGCGCCTGCGCCAGATTCTTTTCGTGCTGGTATCCAACGCATTCGAGTCGACCGGGCGGGGACGGGTGACCGTCGATGTATCATTGCGCAGCGTTCGGCTCGCCCAAGGCTTTCCATTGCGGTTTTCCGTGCTCGATACCGGTTTCGGCATTCCGGATGCGGCACGCGAAAGCTTGCTGGATACGGTGGTTCCAGCCGGTTTCGGGAGCGGGCAGGGCCTCGCCCCCATCGATGAAGGCTGCACGGTCCGATCACTGGCTGAATCGGTCGGTGGCAACCTCTCGTCGGAAGGCATCGCCGGCAAGGGATCGCATTTCTGGGTCGACCTCGAACTTGCCGAGGGCGTCGAAACCGTGGCGTCGCACCGCGTTGCTGCGACAACCGGCAGCAACATCATCGAGTTCTCCGACCCCTTTGTTCGTCATCGCGCGCGCATCAGGCCGCTTGAACTGCTGATTGCCGACGACCAGCCCGCCAATCTCAGCCTGCTGCGTCGGATTCTCGAAAAAGCCGGCCATCGGGTGCGTTCGGCAAGCATGGCAGACGAGGTGCTTGTCGCGATCGACAACAACCGGCTCGACGCCGTCCTCGTTGATGTGAATATCTCCGGAATCGGCGCGGTAGACCTGATCAAGCGGAGCAGGATCACGCAGCCGCGGGCCGCAGGCATGCCCTTCGTCGTGTTTTGCGCAGACGCCGACGCGGTATCGGATGCGGCGCAGATCGGCGCCTATGCAGTCCTTGAAAAGCCGGTCGCTGTTTCCGGCCTGCTCGCGACTCTCGCCGGAATCGCGCTGGGATCCTCGTCATTGCCGAGCAGGACGCCTGAGCCTGAACGGATTGTGGGGACGGATGAATTGATCTCGGCGCGTGTGATCGAGGAACTGCGCGAACTGAGGCTCGGAGAGGCATTTCTCGACGTCTTCATCGGTGAATGCGTGCGGGATTCGGCCAAGTGCATCGTCGAGCTGGAGAAGCTGGCGATGGCATCTCGCTGGGAGCAATACCGCGACCAGTGCCATGCACTCAAGGGGGTGGCCGGCAACATGGGTGCAGTCAGGCTGGCGGAGGTTGCTTCGCGCGGCATGCACATGGCGAGCTGGGAACTTGCTGCCCATGGCAGGTCGCTGATTGCTGAACTCTCGAGGGAACTCGAACGCGCCGGTGTCGCGTTGAAGCGCGTGATGACGGCCCTCGTTGTGGAGACCGGACCGGACATGGCCTGACCGGATACGCGGGACTCGAACATTCCAGGCCGGAATGGGTTCCAGCTTGCCGGAACTGCAACTATCTGTTAATTGTGACTTTTCCAATGAAGCGCGAATGAGCACGCCTGATCGTGATTGTTCGCCGAGCGGCTTGCCATGCTCATAGACATCGTCGAAGGCGCGATCGACAGGACCGACACCGGGCTTCGGAAGATCCTCGCTGCCCAGTCGAGGATGCGTGTCGTCGTCGCCCTGGTGGTTGTCGGGGCCGAGATCTGGTTCCATCTGAGCACTCCCGATGCCATGGTCGGGCGCCTTGTCGCCGTGAGTTTGGCCTATTGCGCCTATGTGTCGGTCATGATCTTGCTGGTGCGCTCGCCCGCGCGAGCGCCGGCGCAGCATCTGCTGTTGGCCACGGCCGTACTCGACCCCCTGGCCTTGTCGGCATGGCTGGTGGTGTTCGGCGAGTACGGCAGCATCATGGTCGGCTTCTATCTGTTCACGATCCTGGGCTTCGGCTTCCGCACAGGTCGACCGCTGATGCACCTGTGCCAGCTGACTTCGGTCGCCGGTTTCCTGATGGTCCTTCTCAGCGTGCCGTTCTGGCAACAGCATCCGGTGATCTGGGTGGCCCTGTTGCTGCCCCTGGTGGTGGTGCCGATGTATGCCGGGGCCCTGATCAAGACGCTGCGCGAATCGCGCGAATTCGCCGAACGGGAAAGCCAGGCCAAGTCCGCGCTTCTGGCCAAGGTCAGCCATGAACTGCGCACGCCGCTGACCGGCATCATCACGGCGACCGAGCTGCTGGCTGCAGAGGTGAGTTACGAGTCGGTAACCCGGCGCACGGACACCATCCTCACCCTGTCCAACGAGTTGCTGCGCGAAATCAATGAGCTGCTCGATGTCGCCCGCTACAGCGCGCGCGCCGAGCAGCTGGAGGTCGCTCCGTTCGACCTGGGCCAGAAGGTCAAACTGGTCTGCGACGCGCTGGATGCCGTGGCCGCGAAGAAGGGCATCGGATTCTCCGTCGCCCTCGATCCGGACATCACCGATCTCGTCAAAACCGACGCCCACTATCTCGGTCGCGTCCTGCTCAATCTCGCCGGCAACGCGGTCAAGTTCACGGATCGGGGCCGCGTCGATGTGGCCGTCGACCTGCTCGGCGAAACCGAGACGACATATCAGCTGCGTTTCAGCGTCGAGGATTCCGGCATCGGCATACCGGAATCCTTCCATGCTTCGCTCTTCGAGCCCTTCGCCCAGGTGGAACAGGGACCGGACCGGCGCTATGGCGGCACCGGCCTGGGCCTGGCGTTTTCGCGGCAGATCGTCGAGTTGATGGGCAGCGAGTTGCAATTCGAGAGCAAGCTTGGCAAGGGCAGCCGTTTCTGGTTCGACCTGACCCTCGCGCGCAGCAAGGCGCCGCTTGAGCTCCCCGATTCCACGCTGGCCTTGCCGGCGCCTCCACCGATCGAGCCGCTGCGCATCCTCGTCGCCGAGGACAATGAAACCAACCTCATGCTGTTGCACGAACTGCTGGTCGGCGATGGCCATGAAGTGACCACCTGCGCCAGCGGTATGGCCGCGCTGGATGCGCTCGTCGAACAGGAATTCGACCTGCTCCTGCTGGATTACAACCTCGGCGACATGGATGGTGTGCGCCTGTTGCAGACCTATCGTTTCGGTCGAACCAACCCGGCCCGGGCCATGTTCCTGACCGCCGATACGTCCCCGCAGACCGCCGTACGCCTGCGCGATTCCGGAGGCGTCGGGGTGATGTACAAGCCGATCACGCTAGCTCGCCTGCGCATGGCGATCCGTGACCTCGGCAAGCCCGACGACGTCGAGCTGAACGCGTCCGACCCGACGCCAGTCGCCGGCAGCAGTCCGCGCCCGTCGCGCCCGGTCCTGACCGCGATCGTTGCCAGTCCGATCAACGCCGGAGTCATGGAAGAACTGAAATCCGTCAGCAGCCGGTCGGAATTTTTCCCCAACCTGCTTGCGGAAGCATGCAACGACATACAGCGCAATGCGCAGAACGTCATTGACGGCCTGTCGGATCGTCAATATGCCGCGGTGCGAGACGCGGCGCATGCACTCAAGGGAGTCAGCGGTGACGTAGGTGCCGTTCGCCTGGTCGCATTGGCCGGCAATCTGATGGCCGCGACCCGGGAGGAACTTGATCTCGCGCAGGATCGCTGGTCGACCGACCTGGCCGAAGCGGTGCGCGCCACCGTTGTTGCGCTGAAAAAGGAAATACAGAGGGCTCAGGGGGGCGTATCAGCTGACGGCGCGTCCTCGCTGTAGTTTGACCAGGGTTTCCATCACTCGCAGATCCTGCGGTCCCAGGCACATCGCGGTCTCGACCCATTCGTCCACCACCTGGTGCAGCTCGGTCAGATCCAGCGGTGCGATCCGGTGCCGGCTGCGTTGCAGCATCAGGCGTGCCGGCCGATGTTTGACATGCTCGGCGATGAGTCTTTCGACGGCGCGTTCGCCCTCTCCACGCGGACATATCTCGTCGATGACGCCCATGTCCAGCAGTGTCTTCGCGCTGTAAATGCGGCCATCGCCGAGCATGCGCTCTGCCGCCCGGGCCCCGATGCGCTGCGCCAGCAGGCTCATGCCACCCGTGCAAGGGAACAGGCCGAACAGGATTTCCGGAAAGCCGAACTCGCTGTGTTCCTCGGCGACGATGAAATCGGCGGCCAGCGCGGTCTCGAATCCGCCACCCAGTGCGCGGCCCTGGATCAGTGCGATGCTGGTGGTCTGCGTGCCCAGCTCGCCCGACCATTCAAACAGCATGTCGGCGCAGACCCGGGAATAGCGATGCAGGGATTCGCGATCGCGACGGCGGATGCAATCGTGAAAATGTGCAAGGTCGCCACCGAGGCTGAAATAGTCGGGGTGCGACGACTTCATGACGGTGTAGTGCACCGGCTGCAGGAATCCCATCGAAGGCCAGCATGCATCGTGCTGCTTGAGGCTGTGAAACAGGCCCCTCAGGTCGTCGATCAATGGCACCGTGAAACAGGGTGGCCGTCCGTCGACCGAATCGGGCAGGGTCAACCAGAGGACATTGCTGCCCCCGGTATCGAACCTCGTATCGACATACCGCGATGCGGGGACTGACGGAAAAACATGTACTGCGTTCATTACAAGCACCCTCCTGGGGAAAAAAGAGCGCTTCCGTATGAAGCGCTCGTCAGTTAGTTGACGCTTCAGAGACAGGAAATTTGGTGAGCAAATCGTGCTCCTTGGAAACTGCAAGTGCGACATTCGTCCCACCGAAGCCAGCGGACAGGGAAACCGCGTGTTCCACCGGAGTATCCAGCTCCGGCTCGTTCGCAATGTGATGAAGCTTGCACTCCGGATCGATCTCGTCAAGATGCGCCGTCGCCGGCAGGAACGACCCCTGGATCGCCAGCGCGCAAATGGCCAGTTCCATGGCGCTGGTGCCGCCCAGCAGATGGCCATGAATGGCCTTCGTGGAACTGACCGGCAGGCTATCGGCCGCCTCGCCAAAGGCGGCGCGGATGGAGTCCGTCTCGATCGGGTCGCCGCCGCGGGTGGCCGTGGCATGGGCATTGAAATAGCTGACCTGTTCGGGACGCAACCGTGCATCCGCCAGAGCGGCCCGTATGGCCGCCGTCTGACCCTCCGGGCTGGGTGAGCCGATATGAAAGCCGTCGGAGGCGATGCCGTATCCGGAGAGTCGACCATAGCAGGCTGCGCCGCGTTTCTCGGCATGCGCGCGCGACTCGATCAGCATGAAAACGGAACCCTCGCCGAGCACAAGTCCCGTGCGCCTGGAAGAGAACGGCCGGCAACTGCGTGACACGTCCACAGGGTCGACTTCGGCCAGTGCGCGCAAGCCGAACCACAGGCCCATGAAGGTGGGAATCAGGGCCGCTTCCGCGCCGCCCACCAGGGCCACATCGAGGCGGCCCTCGCGAATCGCCAGGCAGGCCTCGCCGATGGCCGCGCCGGAGGAGGAACACGCGTTGCTGTTGGTGATGACCGGACCGAGGATCCTGTGCTTGATGGAAATCAGGGCTGGCGCCGCATTCAGCATGCTGGCCATGATCGTGTAGGGCTTGGAACTTCCGACCTTGTCGACATGGAACTGGCGCACCCAGTCGTGCTCGCTTTTCACGCCGCCGGTGACGGATCCGTAATACAGGCCGGCACGCTGGGCGTAGCCCTCGAACTGCTCGATGCCCCCATCCTTGAGGGCTTGGCCCGCCGCGAGCATGGCGATCTGGCTGCAGCGGTCCATGTAGGCGAGCTCGAGCTTGCTGAACTGGTCGCTGAAATCGCGCTCGATCAATCCCGCAGGCAACGTCCTGGACATCTGCGGCGACTGCCACAAGCGAATGCCGGAACGGTTCTGCAACAGGCTTTCGCGCAACTCCGGTACGGATAGTCCAATCGGTGAAACAACACCCATCCCCGTAATGACGACGTCCTGCTTGCTGGTCGCCATCGCCTAGGCACCCAGATTGCGCTGGATCATCTTCACGACATCGCCAACGGTCGCATCGCGCGGCATCGAGAGATCATTCAACTTCACGCCGAGCCGGTCTTCGGTTTCGAGCATCACGTCAAGCACGAGCATCGAATCGAGCCCGAGCTCACGCAGTGATGCGTCGAGGGTGGCGGATTCGACGGGGATGTCAAACCGTTCCTGCAGGAAGTTCTGCAGGGAGGCCAGGATGCTTTCAGTATCATGTTGATTCATTGATTGTTTTTCCTGCTTCAGTGCGAAACGCCGGGAGCTGCTTGCGCACGGCTCCTCCACTGGGGGTGTTTGTGAACCCGGGCACGCAGCGTGCCAATCGCCGACACCCGGTTGTTGCCGTGCGGGCGGCGGCCCTGCGCGACGCGGTATCCATCCCGCTGCCCACAAGGGCCGCAATGCCTGCTGCGTGCCCCTTGGTCGACTAGCCGCGTTGGTGCGAGTGCTTTGCGGGCCGGGTCGCGGCACGCAACGAACGATGCGTGCCGGGGCTTTTGCGCGGTCCTACAGTCTACCCGTGAATTGACCAAAGGTTAAAGAATGCAAATTCCATGGCGCGTGATACCACGCTGGCCCGCGTGGCAGGCCGGGCAGGCAGCCGACTGTCCCCGGGATGCCCCGGCAGCCGTGTGCCCGCGGACCGCGCAGCGATTGCTCCCGATGTGTGGCTTGCGCCACCTGATCAGCGTTGACCAGGGCAACCCGACCCTGCGCGCCCCGGGTTTCGACTCCATGACGAACCGCCGGTTCTGTCGCAACGCCGGCCGGCGCGGTCGCGCCAGCCACGTAGAAGCGTTGCTTGGCCCGAATCGTGCTGGTGTATGTTATGCGGCCACCGCGTGAGCCTTGGACGGGGATGACGCCAGGCATTGGCAAGGGCGGCGCGTTCACTGGAGGCGACAGGATGAGTCACGATTTGCCGGAACGGTTCGTGCGGCATACGCGCATGCCGATCCGTTCCATTGTGCTGGTCAGCATGGGCGCCCGCAGCTGGGAGACCGAGGTCGAGAACATCTCGGCAACCGGTCTGCTCGCGCTGCGTCCTGCCGACTGGAACGCAAACGCGGGCGATCGCTGTGTGCTCGACCTGCTGGTCGGCACGGAGCTGCATATCCATCTGGAAGCCAACGTCACCCGTTTGACTCCGAATCACATCGGATTCGCCTACACCAGCATCCCGGAGGACAAGGAGCACGCACTGTGGGGATTGCTCGGACAGTTTGCCGACAACACCGAAGCGCCGATGGATGGATCTTCGAGCGACTGAAACCGCTTGCCTTGCCGGTCAGCCCGGCTTCGCCACTGCATCGCGCAATTCCCGACGCAGGATCTTGCCGACGTTGCTTTTCGGCAGCGATTCGCGGAATTCGACGTATTTGGGCTGCTTGTAGCCGGTCAATTCAATGCGGCAATGCGCGCGAACGGCCTCTTCGGTCAATCCCGGGTCCTTCTTGACGATCACCAGCTTGACCGCTTCGCCGGACTTTTCGTCTGGCACCCCGATCGCGGCTACCTCAAGGACACCCGGCATCGAGGCGACCACGTCCTCGATCTCGTTCGGATACACGTTGAATCCCGACACCAGGATCATGTCCTTCTTGCGGTCGACGATATAGAAAAATCCCTTCTCATCCATGCGCGCGATGTCGCCGGTATGCAGCCAGCCTTGTGCATCGATGATCTTGGCGGTCTCCTCAGGGCGGTTCCAGTAGCCTTTCATGACCTGCGGGCCGCGAACGCAGAGTTCGCCGATTTGCCCGATGGGCTGGGCGATGCCCTCGTCATCCTGGATGTTTACCTCGGTCGACGGTATCGGCAGGCCGATTGAACCGTTGTATTCGGCGATATCGAGCGGATTGATGCAGACGGCGGGCGAGGTTTCGGTCAGGCCGTAGGCTTCGGCCAGGGTCGAGCCGGTGACCTTCTTCCAGCGATCGGCCACCGCACGTTGCACAGCCATGCCGCCGCCGAGCGTCATGCGCACGCTGGAGAAGTCGAGGTCGTTGAAGCCGGGTGTATTGAGCAGGCCGTTGAACAGCGTGTTGACACCCGTGATGCTCGTGTAACGGATACGCCCGAGTTCGGCGACGAAACCCTTCATGTCGCGCGGGTTGGTGATCAGGTAGTTGTGGCCGCCGAGCTTCATGAAGGTCAGGCAGTTCGCGGTCAGGGCGAAGATGTGGTACAGCGGCAACGCCGTGATGATGACCTCTTCGCCTTCCTGCATGCCGGCACCGATCCATGCGCTGGCCTGCTGCATGTTGGCGATCATGTTGCGATGGGTCAGCATGGCGCCCTTGGCCACGCCGGTGGTGCCGCCCGTGTACTGCAGGAACGCGATGTCGTCAGCGGCCACCTGAGGCTTGGGTGGTGGCCCGTTCGATCCGCGACCGAGTGCGGAATTGAAGCGGATCGCGCCAGGCAGGGAAAATGGCGGCACGAGTTTCTTGACGTGCTTCACCACGAAATTCGTGATGACCGATTTCGGGAAACCGAGCAGATCACCGAGGCCCGTCGTGATGATGTGCCGGACCTGCGTATCCGCCGCGACGCTGGCGACCGTGTGCGCGAAATTGTCGAGGACGATGATCGCGCTCGCGCCGGAGTCCTCGAGCTGGTGCTTGAGCTCGCGCGCCGTGTACATCGGATTCGTGTTGACAATGATCATGCCGGCGCGCAGGGCGCCGCAGATCGCGATCGGGTACTGCAGGACGTTCGGCATCATCATCGCGATGCGATCGCCCTTCACGCACTTGAGGTCGTTGACGAGGAAACGGGCGAACTGCTGGCTCAGCCGGTCAAGGTCGCCATAGTTGATGGTTCGGCCCATGTTCGAGAAGGCCGGCCGATGCCTGAAGCGGTCGAAGCAGTTTTCCAGCAAGGCGATGATGGATGGAAATTCGTCGAGGTTGATTTCCTGCGGAACACCCTTGGGGTAGTGGTCCAACCACGGTCGATTGCTGTTGCCTGACATGTTTCCTCCAGCGGGGCCAGCGCGTCGCCGTCTGATATCCGGGCCAATCGTGCCGTACGGACGCGTATGATCGGGTGATTGCAGCACAGCGCGCGAACATGCGGCAAGGCGCAGTGCAGCGCGACAATCCGCTTTCCCCGGCGAATGCGGCTATTGCAAGAGGAGAACGATCCTGCCCTTTTTTCCTGCCAGCAGCGGTGTATTCCGGGTCCAGTCGGGTTTTCGATTCGCGCTGCGCCTGGCTCTGCTCGTTGGCCTGCTCGTCGTGTCGGCTTGCAGCCGTTCGTCCGACGAAGAACGGATCCGTGACGCGATCGGCGCGATGCAGGACGCTGTCGAGGCGGGCCGGCCGGCGGATTTCATGGCCTTCGTTGCAGAGGATTTCACCGCGGACTCCGGAGCGGTCGATCGCCAGGGTCTGCACAACCTGCTGCGGCTCCAGGTGCTTGGCAACGCCCATATCGATATGCGCCTCGTGTCGACAGGAACAGAGATGTTCGAGTCGCGGGCGAACGTCACCGTGGTTGCCGTGTTCACCGGCGGCAACGGGCGATGGTTGCCGGAGCGTGCCTCGTCGTGGCGGATTGTCAGCGGCTGGCGCAAGCACGACGGCGACTGGCAGTGCGTCAACGCGCAATGGGAACCGGTGCTTTAGCTTCGGCCGGGTGCTTTGCGCCCGGCACCGGCCGCACGCGACTTGTGTTCAGGCGGACTTTCCGGATCTGGCCAACTGGCGCAGGACGTAGGGAAGAATGCCGCCGTGACGGAAGAACTCGCGTTCCTTCGGCGTGGCCAGCAAGACATCGACCATGAACTCCTTGCGGCTGCCGTCCTCAGAGACCGCCGCAACCCTGGCCTCGCGCGCGGTGGCGCCATCAAGCTCGGTGATGTCGAAGGTTTCCCGACCGGTCAAGCCGAGTGACTTTGCACTCTGGCCCGCCTTGAACTGGCAGGGCAGGACGCCCATGCCGACGAGGTTCGAGCGATGGATGCGCTCGAAGCTTTCGGTGATGACGGCCTTCACGCCCAGCAACAGCGTTCCCTTTGCTGCCCAGTCCCGCGACGAACCCGTGCCGTATTCCTTGCCGGCGAGGACGACCAGCGGTGTTGCTGAATTTCTGTAGCGCATCGCCGCGTCGTAGATCGACAGCTCGTCACCGCTCGGGATATGCACGGTGTAACCGCCTTCGACGCCGTCGAGCATCAGGTTCCTGATGCGTATATTGGCGAAGGTGCCGCGCACCATGACCTCGTCGTTGCCGCGGCGCGAGCCATAGGAATTGAAATCCTTCGGTTGCACGCCGTGTTCGATCAGATAGCGACCGGCCGGCGAATCCTTCTTGATCGAGCCCGCCGGCGAGATGTGGTCGGTCGTGATCGAATCACCGAACAGGCCCAGCACGCGGGCGCCGCGAATGTCCTCGACCGTGCCGACTTCCATCGTCATGCCGTCGAAATAGGGCGGATTCTTCACGTAGGTCGAGTTGTCCCACGCATATTGGTCGCCACTCGGCGAGTCGATGTGGTTCCAGCGCGAATCACCGCGGAACACGTCCGCGTAGTTGTCCTTGAACATCTGCGGATTGATCGCGCCGGCAATCGTGTCGCTGATCTCCTGGTTGGATGGCCAGATGTCGGCGAGATAGACCGGTTTGCCGTTCCTGTCGCTGCCCAGCGGGTCGGATTCGAGATTGATGTCGATCGTTCCAGCCAGCGCGTAGGCGACCACGAGCGGCGGCGAGGCCAGGTAATTCATCTTGACTTCCGGGTGGACGCGACCCTCGAAGTTGCGATTGCCCGAAAGAACCGAAGCGACGGCGAGGTCGCCTTCGGCAATCTCCTTGCTGATCTCCGCTGGCAGCGGCCCCGAATTGCCGATGCAGGTCGTGCAGCCATAACCGACCACATAAAAGCCGACCTTTTCGAGTTCATGCAGCAATCCGGTTTTCTTGAGGTAGTCGGTGACGACCAGCGAGCCAGGCCCGAGCGACGGTTTCACCCAGGGTTGCGATTGGAGTCCGCGCGCGGCTGCCTTCTTGGCCAGCAAACCCGCGGCAAGCATGACGGCCGGATTCGAGGTGTTCGTGCACGAGGTGATCGCCGCGATGACCACGGCGCCATCCTTCAACGGGACCTTCGGTACGTGGGGCCCGCAGGCATTGGCGCTGGCGTCATGGCCGACGGCGGTCGAGCCACCTTCGCCTTCGAAGCGATCCATGGTGACTGCGCGTGGCTTGCGACCGACCGTGAACCCGGCCAGGGCCTGCTCGAAACTTGCCTGCATGTCGCCGAGCAGGACCCGATCCTGCGGCCGCTTCGGTCCGGCCATCGACGGCTTGACGTCGGCAAGATCCAGTTCCATCGTTGAGCTGAACTCGGCATGCGGCGTGGCGTCGTCGTGCCACAACTGCTGCGCTTTTGCGTAAGCCTCGACGAGGGCGATCTGCTCCTCGCTGCGACCGGACAGGCGCAGATAGCTGATCGATTCGGCATCGATCGGAAAGATCCCGCAGGTCGCGCCGTACTCTGGCGCCATGTTGGCGATGGTCGCGCGATCGGCCAGCGGCAGGTGCTTGAGTCCGCTGCCGAAGAATTCGACGAACTTGCCGACCACGCCATGCTTGCGCAGCATCTGGGTTGCAGTCAGGACCAGATCGGTCGCGGTGACGCCTTCGCCAAGCTTGCCGCTCAGCTTGAAGCCGACCACCTGCGGGATCAGCATCGAGGAGGGCTGGCCGAGCATGGCCGCCTCGGCTTCGATGCCGCCGACGCCCCAGCCAAGCACGCCGAGCCCGTTGATCATCGTCGTATGCGAATCGGTGCCGAATACCGTGTCCGGGAACGCCCACTCGGCACCGTTCCTGTTGCCGGTCATGACCACGCGGGCGAGGTGTTCGAGATTGACCTGATGGACGATTCCGGTGCGCGGCGGCACCACCTTGAAATTGTTGAACGCTTTCTGGCCCCAGCGCAGGAACGCGTAGCGCTCCTGGTTGCGTTCGAATTCCATCTCGACATTCTTCTCGAGCGAATTGACCGATCCGAAGTAGTCGACCTGCACCGAGTGGTCGATGACCAGTTCGGCAGGCGCCAACGGGTTGATCAGGGTCGGGTCGCCACCGAGGGCGACCATCGCGTCGCGCATCGCCGCGAGGTCCACCACGCAAGGGACGCCGGTGAAATCCTGCAGCACGACACGAGCCGGCATGAAGGCGATTTCGGTGTCGGATTCGGATTTCGCGTTCCAGCTGGCGACCGCCGTGATCTCCTTCGCGGTCACATCGATGCCATCCTCGTGGCGCAGGAGGTTTTCGAGCAGGATCTTCATCGAGTACGGCAGCCTCGCCAGGTCGAAGCGTTGACCGAGGCGGGAAAGACTCGCGTAGCGATACTGCTTGCCGTTGACCTTCAGGGTGTCGTGGGTCGAGAAGCTGTCAATCATGGCGATACTCCTGGCAAGGGGCTGGGCGAGGGAAGCAGAGCGTCCGCGTGTTCCTATCCTAGCGCGAAGCGCAGTTCCGGATTCAGGCGCTGCGACGCGCGCGATACGCCGCTTCGCGGCTAACGTGGACGGCAGCCTGCGGCGTTGCGGGAGTAGGCCCGAAACGGCTAAAATGAGCGGCTGCAAGGGCGTGTTTGTTCGCCCGCATGGGCCCGCGCCCTGGCGGTTGCCGATGCCTGTGCACCCATGGCTGGACGTCACTGGGCGAGCCCGCCTCCCTGTCTGCTCAACGGATCCAAACACCGATGCTGACCTCCTATCGCCAACATGTCGCCGAGCGCGCTGCCCTCGGTATTCCACCGCTGCCCTTGTCGGCGCAACAGACAGCCGGACTGATCGAGCTGCTCAAGCGCCCGGGTGCGGAAGACGGAGCATTCCTGCTCGACCTGATCACGCACCGGGTTCCGGCCGGCGTCGACGATGCGGCCAAGGTCAAGGCCTCCTACCTTGCAGCGATCGCGTTCGGGACCGAGCAAAGCCCGTTGGTCACGCCGCAACGTGCGACCGAACTGCTTGGCACGATGCTCGGCGGCTACAACATCCACCCGCTGGTCGAACTGCTTGATCATGCTTCGCTCGGCGGCATCGCTGGCGACGCCCTGAAGAAAACCCTGCTGATGTTCGATGCCTTCCATGACGTCAAGGAAAAGGCGGACAACGGCAATGTGCACGCGAAGGGCGTGCTGCAGAGCTGGGCCGATGCGGAATGGTTCACGAGCCGCCCGTCCGTGCCCGAATCGCTGACGATCACGGTGTTCAAGGTCAGTGGCGAGACCAATACCGACGATCTCTCGCCGGCACCCGATGCGACCACGCGCCCCGATATTCCGTTGCACGCACTGGCGATGCTGAAGAATCCGCGCGATGGCATCACGCCGGAGGAGGATGGCAGGCGCGGTCCGGTGGCGTTCATCGAGTCGCTCAAGGCCAGGGGCCACCGGGTTGCCTACGTCGGCGATGTCGTCGGTACCGGTTCAAGCCGCAAGTCGGCGACCAATTCGGTGCTCTGGTTCACCGGCGAGGACATTCCATTCATTCCGAACAAGCGTTACGGCGGGGTCTGCCTCGGCAACAAGATCGCGCCGATCTTCTACAACACGATGGAAGATGCCGGCGCCTTGCCGATCGAACTCGATGTCAGCCAGATGAACATGGGCGACGTGATCGAACTGCGCCCGTATGAAGGCAAGGCGTTGAAGGACGGCGTCGTGGTCGCCGGGTTCAAGGTCAAGTCCGAGGTGCTGTTCGACGAAGTGCGCGCAGGCGGGCGCATCCCGTTGATCATCGGTCGTGGCCTGACCGCCAAGGCACGCGATGCGCTTGGCCTGGCACCCTCGACCTTGTTCCGCCTGCCGGAAAACCCGGCCGGCAGCACGAAGGGATACACGCTCGCGCAGAAGATGGTCGGTCGCGCCTGCGGCCTGGCGGAAGGCGAGGGCATCCGCCCGGGCACCTATTGCGAACCGCGCATGATCTCGGTCGGCTCGCAGGACACGACCGGTCCGATGACCCGCGACGAACTCAAGGATCTTGCCTGCCTCGGCTTCAGCGCCGATCTGGTCATGCAGTCGTTCTGCCACACCGCGGCCTATCCGAAGCCGGTCGACGTGACGATGCATCATGAGCTCCCGGAATTCATCAGCACGCGCGGCGGCATTCCGCTGCGCCCCGGTGACGGCATCATCCACTCCTGGCTCAACCGCATGCTGCTGCCGGATACGGTAGGCACCGGCGGTGATTCGCATACGCGTTTTCCGATCGGCATTTCGTTCCCGGCCGGATCCGGCCTCGTTGCGTTCGCCGCGGCGACAGGTGTCATGCCGCTCGACATGCCCGAATCCGTGCTGGTCCGCTTCAAGGGCGAACTGCAGCCTGGCGTGACCTTGCGCGACCTGGTCAACGCGATCCCGCTGTACGCGATCAAGGCTGGTCTGCTCACGGTCGAGAAGAAGGGCAAGAAGAACATCTTCTCGGGTCGCATCCTCGAAATCGAAGGTATGCCGAATCTCAAGGTCGAGCAGGCGTTTGAACTCTCCGACGCCTCGGCCGAGCGATCGGCCGCCGGTTGCACCGTGCACCTGGACAAGGCGCCGATCATCGAATACATCACCAGCAATATCGTCATGCTGAAATGGATGATCGCGCAGGGTTACAAGGACGTGCGCAGCATCAAGCGCCGCATCCAGGCCATGCAGGCATGGCTTGCCGACCCGAAGTTGATGGCGCCCGATGCCGATGCCGAATATGCCGCCGTGATCGAGATCGATCTCGCCGACGTGCACGAGCCGATCGTGGCCTGTCCGAACGATCCCGACGACGTGAAGACGCTGTCCGATGTTGCCGGCGCGGTCATCGATGAGGTCTTCATCGGTTCGTGCATGACCAATATCGGTCATTTCCGCGCGGCCTCGAAACTGCTCGAAGGCAAGCGCGACATCCCGACCAAGCTTTGGGTCGCTCCTCCCACCAAGATGGATGCGGCCGAACTGACCAAGGAAGGCCACTACGGAACCTTCGGTACGGCCGGCGCGCGCATGGAAATGCCGGGCTGCTCGCTGTGCATGGGCAACCAGGCCCAGGTGCGTGAAGGCGCGACCGTGTTTTCGACCAGCACGCGCAACTTCCCGAACCGACTGGGCAAGAATTCGAATGTGTATCTCGGCTCGGCCGAGTTGGCAGCGATCTGTTCGCGTCTCGGGCGCATCCCGACCAAGGACGAATACATGGTCGACATGGGCGTGCTCAAGGCGAGCAGCGAGCGCATCTATCGCTACATGAATTTCGACCAGATCAGCGAGTTCACCGACGCGGCCGAAGGCGTATCGGCCTGAGATTGACGGCCGCGATGGCCGGTGGCGTTCCGGATGGACGGCTTGAACGGTCCGTCCGGCATCGGTCGCCGGCAAGGATGACGATCCGGTGAGGCATTCCGTCGTATCGGGCAAGCCGCCATCGATCGCGCTTGCCGGTACAGGTGGTGCGCGTTCGACATATGCACGACGACCGGGTTTCCCCTAAAGTGGCGCTGGCCTGTTCGCGCGCGGTGGCAGCGAAGACGGAAAACAGGTGTTTTGGAAGCTCGCGAGGGAGGCGAGTCCGGATTGACGATGGCCAAGCAGGAATATCTCAGGACCAAGGACGTTGACGGCGAAATCCCGTTTGCGCGCGCACTGCTGCGCGTTGACGACGTCGCCGGACTCGCTGCGGAGGCAGCGCGGCACGCTGCGCGCGTCTTTTCGGTGCAGGATCTCTGCCTGGCCTGGAATACCGAACACGCCCACGCCGACGGACGCAGCGAAACGGCCGGATCCTCTCCCGATCCGCTGACCGGCGTCGATGTGCGCAGGATTCCGCTTTTTGCCTCGGCCAATGGCACCCGGGCAGAGCTGTCCTGGCGACCGGGCAGGACGAATGCGGCAACGGGGCCGGAGTGGGACTGCTTCGTTTCAGACGTTTCCCATGTTGCCGAGCGCCTGCTCGACCGCGACTCGCTGGTCCACGCGGTTCGCCGGCTGGAACGCGCCGAGCATGTTCAGCGCGCCTTGTTCGCGATCGCCAACATGGCCAGTTCCGATCTCGACATGCCGGACATGCTGCACGGCATCCACGAGATCGTCGGCTGGCTCATGTACGCCGAGAACTTCTTCATCGTCCTTTACGAAAGCGAACGCGACAGCCTGCGCTTTCTCTATTTTGTCGATACGGTCGACAAGGACATCTTCAATCCCGATGACGAGATCGCTGCCAGCAAATTGCCGAACAGCCTGACGCTTGGCATGTTGCGCAGCGGCGAATCGCAGATGGGTCCGTCAGCCGAGCTCCGCGCCAAGCTGGGCATCAAGCGCGACGACCAGTTCGGTCCGGACAGCGACGACTGGCTCGGTGTCCCGATGCTCGGAACCGAGGGTATGCGCGGTGCAATCGTGGTCCAGAGCTACCTTCCGGACACCCGCTATTCGGAAGAGGATCGCGCGATCCTGATCTACGTGGCCCAGCACATCCTGACTGCGCTCGAACGCAAGCAGGCAAAGACGGATCTCGAGAAACGCGTTACCGAGCGTACCAGCGAACTGGCCGCTGCGATCGGTGAACTGCGCCTCGAAGTTGCGGAGCGCCAACGCGGCGAACGACTGCAGCGCGCGCTGTTCGGCATCGTCGAATGCGCGGCTGCCGCAGCGTCTATGGATGATTTCTATGCGAGCGTGCATCGAATCGTCGGTGATCTCCTGAACGCGAGGAATTTCTACATCGCGCTGGTGGCCGAAGGCGGCGAGGAACTCGAGTTCCCGTATTCGGTTGACGAGATAAACGCGGTTCGACCGCGCCGCCCGATCGCCAACGGAATGAAGGAATACGTGCTCGGCACCGGGCAGGCGCTGCTCGCCGACCGCGGCAGGATCGACGCCCTGGTTGGATCGGGCGACGTGCAGCGCTTCGGTACGCGCGCAAGCTACTGGTTGGGCGTGCCGTTGATCTGCAGCGAGCGGACCGTCGGCGTGCTTGCGGTGCAGAGCTATTCCGCCGATGCGCCATTCACCGAGCGCGACCAGGAACTGCTTACGTTTGTCGCGTATCACATTGCCAATGGCCTCGAGCGAAAGCGGGCGCAGGACGCGCTGATGCATGACAACGCCGCCCTCGAGGCGCGTGTCGAGGAGCGTACCCGCGCCCTGGCCAGTGCCAATCGCGATTTGACCGGCCAGATCCTCGAACGTGAACGCATCGAAGCGCGCCTGACCCACGAGGCTTTCCATGACGTGCTGACAGGGCTGCCCAATCGCGCGCTGCTGTTGCAGCGGTTGGGGACGGCCATGCAGCGGTTCCAGAAGCATCCAGAGCAAAGCTATGCGGTGCTGTTCCTCGATCTGGATCGATTCAAGGTCGTCAACGACAGCGTCGGGCACCTTGTCGGCGACGAGATGCTCAAGCAGGCCGCCTTGCGCCTCGCCAGTGCCTGCGCGCCGTTCATGGTCGCGCGGCTCGGTGGAGACGAATTCGCCGTGCTTGTCGACAGCCTGCCGGATCAGGCCCTGGCGGTGACGGTTGCCCAGCGTCTCATCGACAGCCTGAACGATCCGATCCGCGTCACCAACAAGGAAATGTTCACTTCCGCCAGCGTGGGTATCGCCTACGCCGATGCGCACTACACGCGTGCCGAGGAATTGCTGCGTGACGCCGATACGGCGATGTATCGCGCCAAGGCGAGGGGTCGCCAGTGTTACGAGATCTTCGATGAGCAATTGCGCGCGGAAGCGATGCGCGCGCTCGACCTCGAAGGTGATCTCCGCCACGCCCTCGTGCGTCGCGAGTTCGAGCCGCATTTCCAGTCGATCGTCTCGTTGCGAGACGGTCAGGTGGTCGGTTACGAGGCTTTGCTGCGCTGGAACCACCCGAAACGCGGTCTTCTGTTGCCGGCGGATTTTCTCGCCGCGGCCGAAGAGAATGGTTGCATCGAGCAGATCGACTGGCAGATGTTCGCGATGGCGTGCGAACAGGCCCGTCACCTGCCCGAATCGACTTATGTGTCGATCAACGTGTCCGCGCGTCGCCTGCGCGTGCCCGATTTCGACGAGGTCGCCCTGCGTACGATCCGAAGCAGCGGTCTCGAACCGCAGCGGGTCCGCCTCGAGGTGACGGAAGGCGCCTTGCTCGACCAGCCCGAACAGATGAGCAGCATCCTGTTGCGATTGCGCAACGCCGGGGTGCTGGTCCAGCTTGACGACTTCGGCACCGGGTATTCGTCGTTGAGCTACCTGCACCGGTTTCCGATCCATTCGCTCAAGATCGACAAGTCGTTCGTCGCCGATCTCGCCAATGAGGGCAGCAGTCCAGCCGTGGTCCGCGCGATCATCGCGCTTGCCGAATCACTGGGTGTCGAAGTGATCGGCGAGGGCGTCGAGACTCCCGCGCAACGCGACGCACTGGTCGCCCTGGGCTGCGAGATCGGGCAAGGTTTCCTTTTTTCGCAACCGATGCTGGTCAAGGACCTTCCGGGCATCACTGGCTGATCCTGCCGTGTGTCGCGCGGCCCTGGTGGTCCGCAAATCCGCGTGATGCCTGGTGTTCCGCCCAGGCCGTCTGTGGCAGTCGAGGCCAACGCGCTAGAATCCCGGCTTTCCGCATCAAGCCGAAAGCCGCCATGAGCACGATCGCCGAAAGCCTCCCCGCCAGCGACGCGACAGCGGACTCCGCTCCGCTGCGCTTTGTCACTGCCGCCAGCCTGTTCGATGGCCATGATGCCGCGATCAACATCATGCGCCGCCTGATCCAGGCGCAGGGTGCCGAGGTGATCCATCTCGGTCACAACCGCGCAGTGGAAGATGTGGTCCGCGCCGCGCTGCAGGAGGATGCCGATGCGATCGCACTGTCGTCCTACCAGGGTGGACACGTCGAATACTTCAAGTACATGGTCGACATGCTCAGGGAGCGAGGCGCCTCGCATATCCGGGTGTTCGGCGGCGGCGGCGGCACGATTACCCCTGAAGAGATTCGCGAACTGCAGGCCTACGGGGTCGAACGCATCTATCACCCGAACGACGGCATGCACCTCGGCCTCGTCGCGATGATCGAAGACGTGGTTTCGCGCGCCGCGCGCGCGCGGGAATCGGGAATCGGATTGCGCAGGCAGGAAGCCGGAGCGAACAGCGAAGCTGGCCCGAAGGGCGAGCCGCGGAGCCGGCGAGTCAATCCGGAAGCGACGAACAAGAGCATCTCCGATGCCGCGACCATCGACGACGAGATCAGCATCGGCCGCATGCTCACCGCGATCGAGAACGGGGATTTCAGCGAAACGGAATTGGCGAAATTGCGCAAGAGCTGGGCGAGTGGCCCTGCCCATTCCCCATTCCCGATGCCCCATTCCCGACCGGCAACGCCGGTCATCGGCATCACGGGCACCGGCGGCGCGGGCAAATCGAGTGTGGTCGATGAACTGTTGCTGCGCTTCCTGCATGCGTTCCCGGACATCCGCATTGCGGTGCTGGCGGTCGATCCGACGCGTCGGCGGTCCGGCGGAGCATTGCTCGGTGATCGCATTCGCATGAATGCGCTGCGCAGCCATCGCGTGTTCATGCGTTCGATGGCCACGCGTCGCCAGCATGCCGCGACCAGCCTCGTGCTCAAGGATTGCGTGAGTTTCCTCAAGGGGCAGGGCTATGACCTGGTCATTGTCGAGACTGCGGGAATCGGGCAGTCCGATTCCGAAATTGTCGACCTGGTCGATTTCCCGATGTACGTGATGACCAGCGACTACGGCGCAGCCAGCCAGCTCGAGAAAATCGACATGATCGACTATGCCGAACTGATCGTGCTCAACAAGTTCGACAAGCGCGGCGCCGAGGATGCATTGCGCGACGTGCGCAAGCAGTGGAAGCGGAACCGGGTCGCCTTCCAGTTGAAGGACGACGAAGTGCCGGTCTATCCCACGATCGCGAGCCAGTTCAATGATCCCGGCATCACCTGGATGTTCACGAACCTGTGCCGCCTGTTGCGTCACAAGCTGGGAATCGGGAACGGGGAGTCGGCAATCGACTGGAAGCCGGATCTCGACACGTCCTTGAAGGAGCCGCGGGCGACCGTGCTGATCCCGGGCGCGCGCGTGCGCTACCTCGCCGAGATCGCAGAGCAGGGCCGAGGTATCAATGCGACCATCGAAAAGCAGGCCGGGATTGCCGATCGCGCGCAATCCTATTGGCAATCGCTGCACGATATCGACGACACCGCGCTGCCGAAGGCGCTCGATCCATACGACTCTGCTTCCCTTCTCCCTTCGGGAGACGGGAAAAACGCTGATCGCAGCCTGCTCACGCTGCGCCAACGCTACAACGATGCGATACAGTCGCTCAGTGCCGATTCGCTGCGCCTGCTGCGCGAATGGCCGCAACGGCTGAAATCGATCACTGACGAGTTCACCGAGTACGAGGTGCGCGGCAAGGCGATCAAGGTCGAGAATTACCGCGATTCGTTGTCCCACCAGAAGATCCCGAAGATTGCCGCGCCGACCTACCGGAGCTGGGGCGAGCTGCTCGTCTTCCTGCAGAAGGAAAACCTGCCCGGAAGCTATCCGTACACGGGCGGCGTCTATCCGTATCGCCGCACCGGCGAGGATCCGATCCGCATGTTCGCCGGGGAAGGTACGCCCGAGCGCACCAACCGCCGTTTCCACTATCTCAGTGTCGGCCAGCCTGCCGCGCGCCTGTCGACCGCTTTCGATTCGGTCACCCTTTATGGCGAGGATCCCGCGCCACGGCCGGACATCTACGGCAAGATCGGCAATTCCGGCGTCAACGTGCCGACTCTCGACGACATGAAGAAGCTCTATTCGGGCTTCAACCTGTGTGCGCCGACCACATCGGTGTCGATGACGATCAATGGCCCGGCGCCGATCATCCTGTCGATGTTCATGAACACGGCGATCGACCAGCAGGTCGAGCTGTACCTGAAGCAGGACGACAAGCGCTGGAAGGATGCGGAAAAGAAGATCGCGAAATTTTTCGAAGGCCGCGAACGGCCGACGTATTCCGGTGAACTGCCGCCAACCAACGATGGTCTGGGCCTGGCCCTGCTCGGCATCTGCGGCGACCAGCTTGTCGATGCCGAAACCTATGCGCGGATCAAGGCCGACACGCTGCGTTCGGTACGCGGCACGGTGCAGGCCGATATCCTGAAAGAGGATCAGGCGCAGAACACCTGCATCTTCTCGACCGAATTCGCCCTGCGCATGATGGGTGACATCCAGCAATACTTCGTCAACGAGAAGGTGCGCAACTTCTATTCCGTGTCGATTTCCGGCTATCACATCGCCGAAGCCGGCGCGAACCCGATCAGCCAGCTCGCCTTCACCCTGAGCAACGGCTTCACGATCGTCGAGTACTACCTTGCGCGCGGCATGCGCATCGACGACTTCGCGCCGAACCTGAGCTTCTTCTTCTCCAACGGCATGGACCCGGAATACACCGTGATCGGTCGCGTCGCCAGGCGCATCTGGGCGCGCGCGATGCGCGATCGCTACGGCGCCAACGAGCGCAGCCAGATGATGAAGTATCACATCCAGACTTCGGGTCGCTCGCTGCACGCGCAGGAAATCCAGTTCAACGACATCCGCACGACGCTTCAGGCGCTCTATGCATTGTTCGACAACTGCAACTCGTTGCACACGAATGCCTACGATGAAGCAATCACCACGCCGACCGAGGAAAGCGTGCGCCGCGCGGTTGCGATCCAGATGATCATCAACAAGGAGCTCGGCCTCAATTTCTGCGAGAACCCGTGGCAGGGAAGTTTCGTCGTCGAAAAACTCACCGATATCGTCGAGGAGGCGGTCTACAAGGAATTCGAGGCGATCAGCGACCGCGGCGGTGTGCTCGGCGCGATGGACACGATGTACCAGCGCGGCAAGATCCAGGAGGAATCGATGTACTACGAGCACAAGAAACACGATGGCTCGCTGCCGCTGGTCGGGGTCAACACCTTCCTGCCCAAGGAACATGCGGGCGACATCGTCACCGAGATCGAACTGATCCGCTCGACCGAACAGGAGAAGGGCCAGCAGATCACCAACGTGCTGGCGTACCAGAAGAACCGCAACACACTCGCACCGAGCGGTGAAACCTCGCATGCCAACGCGACGACTTCGGAAGAAGACCTGGCGGGCGAAATCCACACCGGCCACGGCCTCGGCTATCTGCAGAAGTGTGCGCGTGAGCGCCGGAATGTCTTCGAATCCCTCATGGAGGCGGTGAAAACCCATTCGCTGGGGCAGATCAGCCATGCGCTGTATGACGTCGGCGGCGAATATCGGCGCAACATGTAGGCGCGTCCGAACGGTTTCCCGGGATGCGAACCTTTGTATTGAGAGCGCGTGCGGCGCCGACCGAGAGCCCGAAGCTGATGGCTTCGGTCGGCACGGAGGCGCATGTCGAAATCCTCGCGCATACGCTGATGAACGCGATCTTCGTGGCGCAGTCGCACCGGGCCGATGTACGCATCCATCTGGTGCTTGAGAGCACCAGAGATTTCTCGCGGACGATCTGTTTCGAGGCCAACGCGATGCACGGGATCGGCGGTTTTCATGAGCAAGCCCTGCTCGGCCGGATCGCGAACGCCCTGGATGCATCCGCCGGCATGGGCAAGGACGAGATGCGGGCGGTCGAAACGGGCGTTACCGTGCGCACGATCAGCTTCGAGCGACTTGTGCAGGAACTGGCGGATGACCATCAGTTGTTCGTGATGGACCGGAAAGGCACGCCGATTCGCGAGCAGGTGTTCGAGGGCAATCCCTGTTTCCTGCTGACCGACCATATCCCGATGCCGAAAAAGACCCTTCATGGCCTTGAGCGTCTCGGCGCGAAGAAACTCACGTTGGGATCGCGGATGCTGTTCGCCTCGCAGTGTGTCGTGTTGATCCACCACGAACTGGATCAGCGCGAGGCAAGCTGATGGTGGCCGCCATGCCTGTGATCGATACTTGACGCTCCGCTTCCTCCACGTCCGCCCGCCATGTCGATCGTCCTGACAGAATTTGCCCGCAGCCGGCTTTTCCCGCGAACGCCGCGCCGCAACACGATCCAGGACTGCACGGCGCAGGCATTCGAGCGGCATCTCAACAAAGCTGCACCATTGAAAGTACTGGATGGCTACGCGCCATTCTGCAAGATTCATGTCCATCGGAACTGGACCACGACGCGCTGCATCGCGTTGCCGATCACCGAGGAGAACCGCCATCTGCTGCGTTCGGCCTACGAGGCGCGCACAGTGGACGAATTGCCGGTACTGGTGCGCTGGTTCGAGGACGTGTTGCCACCGGTTGCGAACTATCTGCTCGTGATCGTTTACGAGCGTGAGCAATTGGCGAAGGAAAACACGCCGATCGCCGCAGACTGGGGCGTGGTCGGCTGCATGTACACCTCCGAACCCGAGGAGATGCCGATGGCGCCGATCACGATGATGCGCAATGCACTCGGCGTGGCCGAGGGAGGCTCCGGTGTGCCGCTCGATCCGGAAGCCTACCGACGCAGCGT
>JAKQJM010000093.1 GCA_029561145.1 Pseudomonadota bacterium | reverse complement strand
CGTGGTCGGCCTGGTCATCCCGAGCGGCTACTCGTTCAACCTCGATGGCACCAACATCTACCTGACCATGGCCGCGATCTTCGTCGCCCAGGCGCTCAACGTCGATCTGAGCCTGAGCCAGGAACTGACCCTGCTCGCGGTCGCGATGTTGACGTCCAAGGGAGCTTCGGGCGTCACCGGTGCGGGCTTCATCACGTTGGCTGCCACACTCTCGGTCGTGCCGAGCGTGCCGGTCGCCGGTCTCGCCCTGATCCTCGGCATCGATCGTTTCATGAGCGAGGCGCGCGCGCTGACCAACCTCGTCGGCAACGGCGTCGCCACGATCGTCGTCTCGCACTGGGAACGCGAACTCGACCGCGACACCTTCCACGCCCAGCTCGATGCGGGGCCCGACGTCGTCCTCGCCGCATCGTCGGCAAGCTGACCGCGCGGAATTTCCGGATGGCATTACCGTGGCGCGGGAGGATCCGTCAACCGACGGACGTGCAACTGCTGGATTGCAGGCGCCGACGCGCGCCGCAACATGGCCACTCATCGGTCGTCGCGCGATAGCTGGATCGAACAGGAGAGATTGGCGCGCCCGGAGGGATTCGAACCCCCGACCACTGCCTTCGGAGGGCAGTACTCTATCCAGCTGAGCTACGGGCGCGTTGTGTGGATTGTCGCATGAACCTTCCGTGGTGCCGCCTCCAGTCGGCATCCATGCCTTCTCCTCACGGCTTGCCCGACATGCCGTGGGCGGCATGCCGGAAGCGCAACCCGTTCGACCAGCTGAGCTACGGGCGCGTTGTGGTGGAAGTCATTGGCGGGAACCCGCGCTGGCGATGTCGTGCCATGTGAGCGGGGCGCGATTATAGCCCAGCTCGGTGCCCGTCTCGCGGCCACCGGGTTCGCGACGCGTTCATCGCTATCCGGCGCCGTATTGGGCCCGGTCCGACCGTGCCGACAAGGGCGCGCCCGGCCTGCCGTTCGCGGGCCGGTTGCGTCGAGCGCGATCAACCCGGTGCCGCGGCGGCCGGATCGCGCACCGAGGTCCGGCTAATGGCACATCAACACGGGCAGGGTTGCCTGTTCGAGCACCTGCCGCGTCGCGCCACCGAGGATCCATTCGCGAAACCGGCCGCGACCATACATGCCCATGACAAGGAGATCCGCTTTCAATGAAGCACTTGCCTCCAGCAGGGCCGTGCCGGCCTTGTCGTCATCGGCGTCAAACTCCCGGCATTCGAAGCGGACGTCGTGGCGGCGCAGAAATTCCTCGATATCAAGCCCCGGATTCCAGCTGATCTCGCGCAAGGTGTGGCGGCGTTCGCCCATCAGCACAACGACCTTGTGCGCCTGCTTGAGGAGCGGAAGGGCGGCGCGGGTCGCGCGGATCGCTTCGGCCGATCCATTCCATGCGACGACAATCGACCCGGCGGCACGCGGCTCGACCGTACCCGCGGGTACCACGATCGCCGGCAGCGTTGCGGCGAATATCAGGCTGGCGATGTCGGGCGGTGACCCCCACGCGAAATCGGCATCGTGGCCTACGACCAGCAGGGAGTGCCATTGTCCGATCTGGGCCAGTGCGTCGGGCAGATAGTCCTCGGCGACATGCCAGGCAGCATGCTTGATGCCGAGCGAGCGTGTCCATTCGACGAATTCGACGCCAAGGCGATCGGCATCCGCGCCGAGGGTCTTCGCGTTGACGAGGACGAGCGACACGAGATCGGGCGGCGCGAGTGGAGGGATGCTCTGTAGCATCGAGGGGTGCACATACGCGCCGGTCACGGAAGCACCGAGCCTCGCAGCGAGGTGTGCGCCGTATTCAAGAGCGCGGGTGCGACGGCCCGACTGGCTGGCATGGATCAGGATCGTGTCCATCGAGAATTTCCTCGGGAAATGACGGAGTGTTGCGCGCAGGCTAGATCCGCGAGCCGCGATCCGGGCTGATCCAGGTCAACTCTGCGCAAGATGGCGCGGGGTCACGCCTTGGAACACAGCCAGGAGCCGAGCCGGCGAGCCGTTCGCTGCGGTTGAGCGGATGACCAGGACAACGCGGGCGGAATGATCCAGATCAATTCGGTGCGGTTGCATGCGGCGCATGATCGGACGTATTCCTCCCGACGGAGCAATGGCCATGATCTCTCCCAGGACATCGGACGTGACGGATACCGGCGATGCCGCCCTGCCGTTCTGGCACGAAACCCTCGACAACGGCACACCCGTGGTCGTGCGGGCGATCAGCCCGGACGATGCCGGACGCGAACGCGATTTCATCAAGCGCCTTTCGCCTGAAGCGCGTCGCATGCGCTTCCTCGGCCAGGTCAATGACCCGAGTGGGGCCATGATAAGGAGCCTGACCGATCTCGATTTCAGTCGGGACATGGCTCTCGTCGCGATCATCGAACATGAAGGCGAGCCGGTCGAAATCGGCGTCAGCCGCTATGCGACGGGCGAGGATCGCGGTGTCGGCGAATGCGCTGTCGTCGTGGCCGATGACTGGCAGCATCGCGGGCTGGGCAGCCTGCTCATGCGCAGACTCATCGAGGTCGCGCGTGCGCGCGGCATGCGGCAGCTGTTCTCGGTGGACGATCCCGAAAACACGAAGATGCGCGAGCTTGCGACGGAGCTGGGTTTCTCGCGCCACTTCGATCCGGACAATCCGCGCGAGGTCGTGCACCGCCTCGATCTGGTCTGAGCGCAGGCAGGGGCGCGGTAGCGATCGCGGGGCTGCATTGGCGTGCCGCCGATCGAGGACTCCTCCGCGTCGCCTCCTTGCATCGCTGCTGCTGCAGAGAATCAAGGAGGCAGCTCCGGCGAACAATTGACGTGGATCAAGGCGTGCAATCTCCATCCACGGCAGCATGCTGGCATGAACGCGAATACCCTCATTCATCCCGTGCTGGCGCGCGCTCCGGTCTTCGATGCCGAACTGATCGCGCGTCACAACGTGAACGGCCCGCGCTACACGTCCTACCCGACCGCGCCGCATTTCAACGAGCAGTTCTCGGAGGAGGACCTGCGCGCGATCGTGCGTGCCTCCAACGAGGATCCGATACCGCATGCGCTTTCGATCTACGTGCACATCCCGTTCTGTCTGAGCCCGTGCTTCTACTGCGGTTGCACGCGCATCATCACGCGCGACCGGCGCCGCGCCGACCAGTATCTCGCCCGGCTGCTGCGCGAGATCGCGATGACCGCGCCGCTGTTCGATCGCGATCGCCGCGTCAATCAGCTGCATCTGGGCGGCGGCACGCCGAATTTCCTCGATGCCACGCAAATGACCACGCTGCTCGACGCGCTGCGCAACGGATTCAACCTTTCCACCGATGCGGAGCGCGAGTTCGGCATCGAGGTCGATCCGCGGCATGCCGATGCGGCAACCGTACGCATGCTCGCCGACGTCGGCTTCAATCGCATGTCGCTCGGCATCCAGGATTTCGATGCCGAGGTGCAACTCGCAGTCAATCGCGTGCAGAGCATCGAGCAGACTCGCGAGGTCATCGTGGCCGCGCGCGAATCGGGCTTTCGTTCGGTCAGCGTCGACCTGATCCATGGCCTGCCGAAGCAGACCACGGAAAAATTCGCGCGCACGCTCGACGAAGTGATCGCGCTGCGCCCCGACCGCATCGCGACCTACGCCTATGCGCACATGCCGAGTCGCTTTCGTGCGCAGAACCAGATCAAGGATGCGGATCTGCCGGATGCGGCAACGCGACTGGCCCTGATCGGCCAGACCGTGAGTACCCTCGGCGCGGCGGGCTATCGCTATATCGGCCTCGATCATTTCGCCTTGCCCGACGACGACCTCGCGCGCGCCCAGCGCGAAGGAACCATGCAGCGCAATTTCCAGGGTTACTCGACGCACGGCGATTGCGACTTGATCGGTCTCGGCATGAGTTCCATCGGCCATATCGGGCGCAGCTTCCACCAGAACGCACGCGATCTGCTCGGCTACTACGCCGCAATCGACGCGGGCCATCTGCCGATGCAGCGCGGCAAGCTGCTCGACGATGACGATGTCATCCGCGCCGATGTGATCCAGCGGCTCATGTGTCACGGCGAGCTCGACATGCGCGCATTCGGCGAGCACCACGGCATTGCTTTCCGCGAGTATTTTCCGGTGGAAATGGAGCGCATCGATGCCCTGCAGGCCGATGGACTCGTCGTGGTCACAGCCGACCGTTTGACGATCACCGCGCGGGGTCGTTTCCTCCTGCGCATCGTCGCGATGTGTTTCGACGCCTATCTCGACGCTGCCCCGGACGGAGCCAGGCCGACCTATTCAAAGGCGCTTTGAGCAGGCGTTCAGGGGTTCGTCGGGCTGGCGTCCGGCGCGCTTCGTGTGACAATGCCTGATGGCCCAGCCATCCCCAATTGTCAATTTGCGCGAGCTGCGCCAATCCTGCGCAGACTGCGCCTTGAACCCGCTGTGCCTGCCGGCGTCGATCGGCGGCAGCGATCTGCTGCGGCTTGACCAGGTGGTCAAGCAGCGCATGCCGCTGGAGCGTGGTGAAATCCTGTTCCGCGAGAACGTCGTCCATCCGGCCCTGTTCGTGGTTCGCTCGGGCTCGCTGAAGACCTATGCGACCTTGCCGGAAGGCGACGTGCAGATCCTCGGCTTCCATATCGCCGGCGAGCTGGTCGGCCTTGAGGGACTCTCCGGCAACGGCCATCGCTGCTCGGCCGAAGCGCTGGAACGATCGAGCCTGTGCGAGATCCCGTTTGATTTGCTGACTGACGTGGCGGCCAAGGTGCCGGGCCTGCAGCAGCAGTTGTTTCGCGTGATGAGCCGGGAGTTCGCGCGTGAGCTTGAGCATCCGGTGATGATGGGACGGAAACAGGCCATGTCCCGCCTCGCGATCTTCCTGCGCAGCCTGTCCGATCGGCTCAGGGGCATCGGTCATGATCCGCGCGTGCTGCATCTCAGCATGTCGCGCCAGGAACTCGCCAACTATCTGGGTCTGGCCATCGAGACTGTCAGCCGGCTGTTCTCGCGCATGCAGGCGATGCAGGTGCTCGATGTCGACCGGCGCAGCGTGCGCATTGTCGATCCGCCCGCGTTGGCGGCGCTTGCAGAGAAGTCCGACGACGAAGCCTGAGCCGAGCGGCTCCGCGCCTCGCTGCGCGCAGGCAATCGATCCATGGCCGGCCGGCAAGGGCGGGATACTGGCCAGCGCGTGCTGCTGGCGCCTCGCCACGTCCCTTCGACCTCGACCCGGCGGCAACTTTGCCGCCGCGCGACAACAACCGGATGCGTTCGCTGTTTCCGCCGCAATTGACGCACGTCAAGGTATCCGGGCAGAGTGCCGCGCAGACTTGCGATTGAAGAATCCAGAGCGGAAGGGGTAGGCGATGAAATACGGTATGCATGCGATGGCATTGGCGGCCCTGTTGGTGATGGGCTGTTCCCCGGGTGTTCCCGAGCAGCCTGCCGCGGCGGTGCAGTCGGCCGGCCCGAAGGTCGACACGGGAGGTTCGGCAAAGGGCGACTTCGGTCCGCCGCAAGGGGAACCGGTGCACGCGGTCTTGACCAGTCCTCCACAGGTTCCGCCGGCCACCGGTCGCACCGCGCCGGCCAAGGTCATCGTCGAACTGGAGGTGCGCGAAGTCGAGATGGAAATCTCGGAAGGCGCGCGCTACACATTCTGGACCTTTGGTGGCACGGTTCCCGGCAGCTTCATCCGCGTTCGCCAGGGCGACACGGTCGAGTTCCACCTGAAGAACCATCCCGATTCGAAGATGCCGCACAACATCGACCTGCACGGCGTGACCGGCCCTGGCGGCGGCGCGGCATCGAGCTTCACCGCGCCGGGCCATGAGTCCCAGTTCACCTTCAAGGCCCTCAACCACGGCCTGTTCGTCTACCACTGCGCGACGGCGCCGGTCGGCATGCACATCGCCAATGGCATGTATGGACTGATCCTGGTCGAGCCGCCGGAAGGACTGCCGAAGGTCGATCACGAGTACTACGTCATGCAGGGCGATTTCTACACGGTCGGCAAGTATCGCGAGAAGGGCCTGCAGGCGTTCGACATGCAGAAGGCGATCGACGAGAACCCGACCTATGTCCTGTTCAACGGTTCGGAAGGCGCCCTGATCAGCGACAAGGCGTTGAAGGCGAATACCGGCGAGACCGTGCGCCTGTTCGTCGGCAACGGCGGCCCGAACCTGGTCTCGAGCTTCCATGTCATCGGCGAGATCTTCGACAAGGTCTGGTACGAGGGTGGCACGCATTTCCAGGAAAACGTGCAGACCACCTTGATCCCTGCCGGTGGCGCGATCATGGCGGACTTCCATGTCGAGGTGCCGGGCAGCTACGTGCTGGTCGACCATTCGATCTTCCGTGCATTCAACAAGGGCGCGCTGGCCATACTCAAGGTCGATGGCGCGGAGAACAAGGCGATCTACTCGGGCAAGGAAGTCGACTCGGTCTATCTCGGTGACAAGGCAGCCAACCTCGAGCCGGTCACCGAGGCGCGCGCGGCGGCGGTCAGTGGAACCTTGAGCCTCGAGCAGCAGATTGCCGCCGGCAAGGCGCATTACACCGGGACCTGTTCGGTCTGCCACCAGGACAATGGCGCAGGCCTTGCGGGCGTGTTCCCGCCACTCGAGAAGTCCGACTATCTGGACAAGGATCCGGCGGCGGCGATCCACATCGTGCTGAATGGCTTGAACGGCAAGATCAAGGTCAATGGCAAGGATTACGATTCGGTGATGCCGCCGATGAGCCAGCTCAACAACGACGAGATCGCCAACATCCTGACTTACGTGTTCAACAGTTTCGGCAACAACCACGGCCGGGTCAGCGCCGAGCAGGTGGGCAAGGTGCGCGACGAGACTCCGCGCGCCGAAGGCGCAGCCCACTGAGATGGCGGGGATCGTGCCAGGCGTGAAGGGTGCGGCGAGGCGGTCAGGGGACCGTCTGGCCGCAACCCTGTTTTCGCTGGCATGGGTCGTTCCCGCGCTTGCCGCCGACTATGTCGATGTTCCCGGCGGCGCATTCCAGTCGGTGTTGCCGCTCGCCGAGACGCCGCTCGATGTGGTGATCAAGCCGTTCGCGATGCGCGTCGAGCCGGTGACCAACCGGGAATTCCTCGATTTCGTGCAGCGCAATCCGCAATGGCGGCGTGACAAGGTGCCGGCCATATTCAGCGAGTCGCGCTATCTCGGTCACTGGCCAAGCGCGGATGCGATCGCCGACACGCAATCGCTGCAACCGGTGGTCATGGTCAGCTGGTTCGCCGCGCAGGCCTATTGCGAAAGCGAAAACGCGCGCTTGCCTGGCTGGCACGAATGGGAGTATGTCGCCGCGGCAGATGCCACGCGCAGCGATGCACGGACCGACCCGGCGTGGCGCAACCGCATCCTGTCCTGGTATGCGCGACCATCGGGCAGCGCCCCGGCAGCGATCGGTGGCGAAGCCAATGCCTATGGTCTGCGCGACCTGCACGGCCTGGTCTGGGAATGGGTCGATGATTTCAATGCGCTGATGGTCAGCGCCGACAATCGCGAGCAGGGCGATCCGGACCTGATGAAATTCTGTGGTGCCGGCGCGTTGTCGATGCAGGATCGCGACAACTATGCGGTGCTCATGCGCATCGCGATGCTTTCTTCGCTCGAAGGCGACGATGTCACCGGAAATCTCGGCTTTCGCTGCGTCCGTCCTGTCACGGGAGCTGCGCCATGATCCGCATTGCCGCCTTGATCATCGGCATGATCCTGAGCGTCCCGATGTCCGCACGGGCGGTCCAGCCTTCGCCTTTGCCGGGCGACTCGGTCTACCAGCTCGATCTGGCACTGGTCGACCAGGATGCACGATCGTTCCGGCTGGCCGACCTGCGCGGAAAGCCACGCCTGCTGACGATGTTCTATGCCTCGTGTCCGTACATGTGCCCGCTGATCATCGACACCTTGCGCCTGACCGAGCGCGAGCTCGATGCGCGACAACGCGATGCGCTCGGCGTGCTGATGGTCAGCTTCGATACCGCGCGCGACGATCCCGCCGCACTCAAGGCGCTGGCCGGCAAGCGCCGGATCGACACGGGCCGCTGGAGCCTGGCGCGAGCCGATGCGGCCGGTGTGCGCAAGTTCGCCGCGATCCTCGGCATCCAGTATCGCGCGCTGGATGATGGCGAATTCAGCCACAGCAGCGTTTTGATCCTGCTCGACGCCGAAGGTCGCATCGCCGCGCGCAGCGAGACGATGGGCAAGATCGATCCCGCGTTCGTCGCGAGGATCCGAGAGGTGCTGGGCAAGCCCTGAGCACCGGGCGCCGCCCATTCGCACGGCGGCGGCGCAGCACCAGGCCGCGATGGCGCGGGTGGATGCGCTGATCCGGCGCGCGCCTTGGCGACGGAGGGTTCTCCAGGTTCACCCATCCTGCGTATGATCCGCGTGCAACTCGCGAGTGCAGGCACTGCGCGAATCGCGACAGCGCGCCATTCCGGTGCCATGCAGACGGAGACCATGAGCGATCCCCGAATCGTTGCTCGACGTGCACCAATGGATCCCGGCGAAGGTGACGGCGACACGCTGCGCTTCTGCACGACCTGCGCATTCGGCGAGGTCTGCCTGCCCGGAGGCTACGACAAGCGCGCCCTGCAGGAGCTGCATTGCCTGGTCGAACACGTCGGACCCTTTCGTGCCGGCGATTTCCTGTTTCGCAGCGGCGAGCGCTTCGAGTCGATCTATGCGGTGCGCGCCGGCACGGTCAAGACCGCGACGATCGACGAGGAAGGCCGCGAGCAGATCCTTGGTTTCCATCTGCCCGGCGAAATGATCGGCCTCAGCGCGATCCATCCGGCGCGTTACCCGTGCGACGCGATCGCGCTGGATACGGTCTACCTGTGCCGCTTCTCGTTTCCGGCGCTGTCCACCCTGGCCACGCGCATGCCGGGTATCCAGCAGCAGTTGTTCCGTCTGCTCAGCGCGGATATCGGCAAGGCCGCCCTGCTCGCTGGCGACTACAACGCCAACGAACGCATGGCCGCATTCCTGATCCTGTTTGCCGATCGCCTTGCCGCGCGCGGCTTCTCGGCCACGCGCTTCCGCCTGAGCATGTCGCGCGGCGACATCGCGAGCTACCTGCGGCTGGCACCGGAAACCGTGAGCCGCATCCTGCGTCGATTCCGCGATGATGGCCTGATCCGTGTCGACGAGCGCGACATCGAACTGCTGCAGGTCGATGGTTTGCGCCAGCTCGGGCGCTGCGTGCTGAATCATTGACCGCGGCTTGAGCCGGATCGCCTGCGCATGCGCAGGCCGGACAGCCCGGGCCGGCTGATCGGCCGACTTCGTTTTTCGATCGTCGGCTTGATCCACGTCAAAGCCGTTCGCGCGGCCGCAATCGACCATGACGCATCCTCCTCGACTGGATTGCTGTGATGTCCACCACGCGTCGCCTCTGGATCGCACTGGGCCTGCTGCTCGGCGCCACCTTCATCGTCCTGCTGTGGATGGGCAACCAGATCCACCGCAGTGCGCCACCGTTGCCCGAACGCATCGTGTCCGCCTCGGGCCAAGTCCTGTTCACGCGCGCCGATCTGGAAACCGGTCGCCAGGTCTGGCAATCCTTCGGTGGCCAGCAGCTCGGCTCGGTCTGGGGACACGGCGCACTCGTCGCGCCGGACTGGAGCGCCGACTGGTTGCATCGTGAAGCGAGCGGACTTCTGCAATTGTGGGCGTTGCACGAGCATGCCACCGCCTTCGAGGCGCTTTCCGAACCACAGAAAGCGGCGCTCAAGGCGCGCCTCGCCGCGGAGATGCGCACGAACACCTACGACACGGCCAGCGACACGATCACCGTATCGGAGGATCGCGCGCTGGCGATCTCGAACGTGGCCAATCACTACGTCAGCCTGTTCGGCAACGATCCGGCAACGCAGAAGCTGCGCGAAGGCTATGCGATGCGCAACGACACCGTGCCCGATCTGGAATACCGTCGACAACTCGCCGGATTCTTCTTCTGGACCAGTTGGGCCGCTTCCACCAATCGGCCCGGTGACACGATCAGCTACACGAGCAACTGGCCGTATGAGCCGCTGGTAGGCAATGCGCCAACGCCCGGGTCGTTCATGTGGACCATGTTCAGCGTGCTTTTCATGATCGCCGGCATCGGTCTGCTGGCGTGGCACTATGCGGTCTGGCACAGCAAGGAGCCGCATCTTGCGCCGCCGGCCCGCGATCCGCTCGCCGGCCTCGTGGTGACGCCATCGATGCGCGCGACCGCGAAGTATTTCTGGGTCGTGCTGGCTCTCGTGCTCGTGCAGATCCTGCTCGGGGCGATCACTGCCCACTATCAGGTCGAGGGCCAGCAGTTCTATGGATTCGACATCTCGCAGATCCTGCCGTACTCGCTGACGCGATCCTGGCACACGATGCTGGCGGTGCTCTGGATCGCCACCGCGTGGCTGGCGACCGGCCTGTACATCGCGCCTGCCGTTTCCGGGCATGAGCCGAAGTTCCAGCGCCTCGGCGTCAACCTGCTCTGGTGCTGCCTGCTCATCATCGTCGTCGGCGCCTTTGCCGGGCAGTGGTTCGCGGTCATGCAGAAGCTCGGGCTGGCCAACAATTTCTGGTTCGGCCACCAGGGCTGGGAATACGTCGATCTCGGCCGCTTCTGGCAATTGTTCCTTTTTGTCGGGTTGCTGCTCTGGCTGGTGCTGGTCGGTCGCGCGCTCTGGCCCGCGCTGCGGCGCAAGGACGAGATGTCGTCGATCGTTGGCCTGCTGTTCCTTTCGACGATCGCGATCGCGCTGTTCTACGGCGCCGGCCTGATGTGGGGCGAACACACGCACATCTCGATGGTCGAGTACTGGCGCTGGTGGGTCGTGCACCTGTGGGTGGAAGGCTTCTTCGAGGTGTTCGCGGTCGCCGTGATCAGTTTCCTGTTCGTCAAGCTCGGCCTGGTGCGCGGCACGACCGCGACGGTCAACGTGCTGTTCGCAACGATCGTGTTCATGGCCGGCGGCGTCCTCGGCACGTTCCACCACCTGTATTTCGCCGGCACCACGGTCGGCGTGATCGCGCTCGGCGCTTCATTCTCCGCGCTGGAAGTGGTGCCGCTGGCGCTGATCGGCATGGAAGCCTACGAGACCTGGTCGCACGGTCGCTCGACGCCCTGGATGCAGCGTTACCGGTGGCCGATCATGTTCTTCCTCGCCGTGTCGTTCTGGAACCTGGTCGGTGCCGGCCTGTTCGGTTTCCTGATCAATACGCCGCTTGCGCTGTACTACATGCAGGGTCTCAACCTGACCCCGCTGCACGGACACACTGCGCTGTTCGGCGTCTACGGCATGCTCGGCCTCGGCCTCATGCTGTTCTGCCTGCGTGGCATGAAGCCCGATGCGCAGTGGAACGAAGGCTGGCTGCGCACCTCGTTCTGGGCGCTGAACATCGGGCTTTCGCTGATGGCACTGCTGACCCTGCTGCCACTCGGCGTGCTGCAACTCTCCGCGGCGCTCGAACACGGCTACTGGTACGCCCGCTCGGCGGAATTCATGGGCCAGCCGATCATCCACCTGCTGGTCTGGATGCGCGTGCCGGGCGATACGATCTTTGCCATCGGCATGCTCGTGTTCACCTGGTTCGTTGCGCGCCTGTGGATCAAGCCGCGCCATGCACCCCTCGTGTCCCGCGGTCGCGGCCCCGCATCCGTTGATGCAGCCTTGGCGGCCACGGACGAATGACCGTCACGCCTCCAGGCGCGGAACCCACGGAAGGTGCCCGCGCCTGGAACCAGCAGGCCATCGCGCGTCTTGAGCGCGAAGCCGCGCGTTCCGCCGACACGCATCTCCTGCACCTGAGCTTTGCCGGATTTCCCGGCATCGATTTCTATTTCAAGGACGAGGCCGCGCATGCTTCGGGCAGCCTCAAGCATCGGCTCGCGCGTTCCCTCTACCTTTACGCGCTGTGCAATGGTCGGCTGCGCGAAGGACAGGCCGTCGTCGATGCCTCGTCAGGCAGCACGGCAATCTCGGAAGCCTGGTTTGCCGGCCTGCTCGGCCTGTCGTTCACGGCGGTGATGCCGGCGTGCACGTCACCAGCCAAGATCCGCGACGTGCGCACACTCGGCGGCCACTGCGATCTCGTCGCGAATCCGGCCCGCGTGCACGCCCGCGCGCTCGAGCATGCGGCCGGCGGCGCCTGTCATCTGGATCAGTTCGGTCTCGCCGAGCGCGCCACCGATTGGCGCGGCAACAACAACATCGCCGAATCGATCGTCGGCCAGATGCGCCTTGAAGCCTATCCGGAGCCGCGCTGGATCGTCTGCGGGGCTGGCACCGGTGGCACTTCGGCAACGATCGGACGCTACCTGCGCTATCGCCGTCTCGGCACGCGGATGTGTGTGGCCGAGCCGCGTGGCGGCGCCTATGCCGAAGGCTGGCGCAGGCGGGACCGCGATGCGCGGGCGACCCGGCCAACCCTGATCGAAGGGATCGGACGTCCCGCAGTCGAGCCGGGCTTCCTGTTCGAGATCGCCGATCGCGTCTGCGAAATCGACGATGCCGCCTCGATCTCGGCGGCATGGTTGCTCGAAAGCCTGCTTGGCCGTCGCTACGGCGGTTCCTCGGGCACCAACCTGATCGCCTGCCTGCAACTCGCTGCCGAAATGCGCGAACGCGCAGAAACCGGCAGCATCGTCACCTTGCTCTGCGACCGCGGCGAGCGTTACGCGGAAACGCTGTTCGATGCCGATTGGCTCGGTGCGCACGGCATCGCGCTGGGACCATGGCGCGATACGCTGCGGCTCGCCATCGACAGTGGTGAATGGAAACCGCCGGAGGACCCGTGATCGATGTGCAGTGCGGGCCAGGGTTCCGGCGGGTTGTCGATGATGCGCTGCCGGGCTCCGGCTGGCTTCAGCGCGCGGGCTCGAGTTGCAGCGGACGCGCCGTCTGCCCCATGGCCTTCCGATAGCGCGCATACAGGGCGCTGACCTTGGCCACGTACTCGCGCGTTTCGGCATACGGCGGGACGCCGCTGTATTGCGCGACCGCGCCGATGCCGGCGTTGTAGGCGGCGGCGACGAGGATGCGATCGCCGCCGTAGCGCGTTTCGAGCGACTTCAGATGCCGCGCGCCGGCCAGGATCGACTGCGCGGCCGAGGCCGGATCATCGACGCCATAATCGCCGATCACGCTCGGCATCAGCTGCATGACGCCGACCGCACCCTTGTCCGAAACCGCCGATGCATCGTAGGCACTTTCCGCATGCGCGATCGAGCGCAGCCAGGCCTCGTCGATACCGGTCTTGCGCGCCGCGACCTTGAACTCGTGGCGATAGATGTCGAGCCGGGGTTTGCCGATCCTGCCCAATCCGACGTGAGCCGCAGAGTGTGCGGGTGTCGTCACCGTGAATGCCTGCAACCGGACCGAGCCGGGAAGTTCGCGCGTGCCGTAGACGCGCTTGCCATCCTGCTCACGCCGGTACAGCGAACCCTCGAACACGCCGAGACTTCCCCACAGGTTCGGCAGCAGCGCGGCCTCGTCGTCCAGCGTCTGGGCCGAGCATTGCGAACCCGGTTCCGGCGCCGTCGAAAGACTCACCGTGCCATCGCGCAGGCAACGCCAGACCGTGCGCGCAGACGCGTCGACCGGCACGAGAGCCCATGCGATCAGGACTGGCAGGACGATGCGCATCATCGGCCGCATTGTAGGCCGTGTTGCTGAACTGGCAGTGCGGGCGTATTCGCAAGG
>JAKQJM010000086.1 GCA_029561145.1 Pseudomonadota bacterium | reverse complement strand
GCCGTGATCGTGTAGGTCACCGAACCACCGGCCGTTGCGGTCGTCACGCCATCGGTCTTGGTGATGCCGAGGTTGGCCGAGGCGGCGAGCGTGTCGGTATCCGTCGCCGAGTTGTTGCCCGGCGTCGGATCAGTCACGCCGCCCGGCGCTGCCACGGTGGCCGTGTTGGACAGCGATCCGGTCGCTGCCGCCGAGATCGCGCAGCTCGCCGTGTAGGTCGTGCTGCCACCACTCGGCAGGTTCACCGTGTCGTTGATGTTGCCCGAACCAGCCGCTGTGCAGGTGCCGCCGCCGGCGCCCACGCAGGTCCATGTGCAAGTCAGCGACGCCGGGAACGTGTCCGCCACGGTCGCACCGCTCGCATTGCTCGGACCCGCATTGCTTGCCGTGATCGTGTAGGTCACCGAGCCACCGGCCGTCGCGGTCGTCACGCCGTCGGTCTTGGTGATCGACAGATCAGCATTGACCGCCACGCTCTGCACATTGATGCAGCCGACAGCGGTCACGTTCTGGCCGTCTGGATTGGTCAGCGTGACGTTTTGCAGACCTACCGCTGACGCGGTGATGTTCAGCGTCACCTGGGTCGGTGAATTGTAGGTCACGCTGTTCACGACCGCATTGGTGACAGTTGCCGACAGATGGCTGAACGGCAGCGCGGGCGGCGGGAGATTGCTGCCCGGATCGTAGAAGCCCGACCCTCCACTCGAAGTCGCCGCAATCACGACGTTTCCGGTCGGACCATTGAACACGATCGGCGAACCGGCGCACGTCGGTGTCGCGGGTGGCGGTGCCAGCAGCTTACCGACGCGGACCGCGTAACTGTTCGTCGCCTGGTTGTATTCCTGGATCGTCCACACGGTCATGTCGTCGATCGGATCGACGCTCGTGAACGAATAGTCACCCCAGCGCCGTCCGCCGGCCCCGCCGGGATCCGCGGGAGGGTTGTAGTTCGTCGTCGATGTCCCGAAAGTCGTGACCCCGGTACCTGGCGAGCCATTCATCGAACCGAGGGCATCGCCAGACAGGCGGCCCGTATAAGCCGGTGTTGCACCGATCACGCCCGCCGCGGTGAAGCCGATCACGGCATGTCCCTGGCCCGTCACCGCGATCGAGGGGATGAAATACTGGCGCGCTGCGGCCCGCGTCGCGGCATTGTCGTAGACGGTGCCCGACTGCACGATCGTCGGGGTGGTTGAAAGATTCTGCAACTCGTACCAGCGCGATGCGTTGCGTGCTTGCGCTGCCGTGTTGGCCACTCCCGCAGCACTGACACGGAAATTGTGTGCGGTCCACAGCCGACCGTTGCGCATCATCGCCTCATACAGGCGGTCGTCCAGAGCATCAAGCCGCCCGTTGGCGCCGCCTGTGTTGCCGAGATGCTCGACCCGATCGGGAAACGTGGTGGTTGGAACGGTGATGCTGATGTTTGCCGAGATGGTCGGTGTCGCCGAACCGGGGTTGGAAACCCGGCGCAGCGTCAGCGTGCTGAAAGTTGCATTGTCCACACCGATGAAGTAACCCTCGGTCGCGGCCACGTCGAAGTTGTCGACGCCACGCGGCGTGTACGGACCCGCACCGGTCCCCACCGCCAGGTTGGCAAATGCGGTCGTGACGATCGGACCGGCGCCAAGGATCGAGGCTTTCTGCACGACATATCCGTTCGTGCCCACAAACGAGCCCGCATTGCTGAACATGTTGCCGCCGATGTAGAGCGCGTTGACGTCGATGCCCAGCGCCGGATAGTCGAGGAAATCGCTGCCCGCACTGCCGACAAAATAGAAGAATGTCCACACCGTGCTGCCACTGATCGTGCCATTGCTGGCCGCATCGCTGACCGCAATCATCACGCGGTTTGCAGCCGTGGTCGAGCAACCCGCATTGGTACAGGGGACATCGATGATCAACAGGAACCAGCGACCGGTCACGCGGTCGTAGCGGATCTGCGGATCGCTCGTGAAATCGAGGACGACCGGAGGACTGACGGGCGTCGTCACCGAAGCGAAAAACACGTCGGGATCGACATCGAGCACGCCATCGGCGACGCCGGCCTTCGTGAAGGTGCGCAGTCGGCCATTGACGAAGGTGATGAACTGGGTGGGGCCGACAGCGCCCATGCTGTCGGGCGGAAACGCTCCCGTATCGATCAGTGTCGGGCCGTCGAAGGCAAGACTGGTCGTATGGATGGCCGGACCTGGCAGAACCGGAGCACGAGGATCAGCCGGTGGATACTGCGAAATCGCCGGGGCGTCGGGATTCTGCGGAAGGTGCCTGCGATCGGGAGACTCGAGTTCCCGATCCGGACGCGGTTGACGAGGCGGTGCGACGGCCTGGCGCGCCATGATCGCGGCGCTGGTTTCGTGTTGGGCTGCCGTTGCCGGCAGGCGCTGCCCCGATGTATCGGCAGCGTTGGCCGCGAGCGGGAAAACCATCAGTAGCAGCAGAAATCCAGCGATCAAAGCGATAAGGCGTCCAGCACGGATCATGTCTCTACCCCTGTAGATTGTGATGTTCAGAACACTAGGATCGACCCGCCATCGGGACTCGCGGCATGGCCGTGCGCGCAACCCACGGAACCAGCGGCCTTTCGATAGCGACACCAGACCGGAGTCTACGCCCGTGGGCCAGTTTTTTATTGCCTGGAGACGGATATTTCTTCAACCTTTCGACCGATTGCGCACCCTGGCGCCGCAACGGTCCGAAGCTTCCGATCAAGGCATCCGGCGCATGATCGGCGGAAGCCGATACGGACCAATTCCGCGAAGCAGGCAGAGACCACGGGGACGCTCTCAAGCGCAGGTCGAGTCGATCCTCGCGACTCGCTAGACTGGCGCTGTCTGATCCACAACGGCTGCCCGATCCATGCCCGACCCTGCGCCCGCCTCCTTCCCCGCCGCGTCCGTCATCGTTGTCGGCAGCTACGTGCAGGATCACGTCTGGCAAACCGACCGGTTCCCGCAGCCGGGAGAGACGCGGCGCGCGCTCGGATTCAGCACCGGTCCGGGCGGCAAAGGTTTCAACCAGGCGATCGCCTGCCTGCGCCAGGGCGGCGAGGTGGTATTTGTCGGCGCGACCGGCAACGATGCGATCGGCGCGAATGCGCGTGCGCTGGCACTCGATGAAGGACTTGCCTGCACCTGGCTGGTCCTCGATCGCGTGCCGACCGCGACAGCCGGTATCGTCGTCGACGCGGCTGGCGCCAACCAGATCATGGTCAACCTTGCTGCCAACGAAAACCTGTCGGTGGATTTCCTGCATGCGCAGTCCCGACAGTTCTCCGTTGCGCGCGTGCTGCTCGTCCAGCTCGAGAACAATCTCGACGCAGTGCACGCGGCTCTGGAAATCGGCGTGGCGCACGATCTCCTTTGCGTGCTCAATCCGGCACCGATGCATGCAGCGCTGGATCTGGAACTGCTCTCGAAATGCGACGTGGTCACGCCAAACGAAACCGAATTCGCGCAACTGATCGCGAGGGTGAGTGGCGAGCCGCTCGATGGCGCCACGCTTTCCGCGATGGGCGATGGCGAACTGCATGCGCTGTGCAGGATGCTCGGCGTGGCCACCGTCGTCGTCACGCTTGGCGCTTCAGGCTGTTTCGTCTCGCACCACGCGGATCTGCAGCGCGGCGACGTCGAACAGTACTACCGAATCGCCGCCGAGAAGGTCGACGCCATCGACACGACCGGAGCGGGCGATTCGTTCAGCGGCGCGCTCGTCGCCATGCTTGCTCGCACCGAGGTTCCCTCGTTCCGGGAATGCGTGAGTCACGCCAATCGCGTTGCGGCGATGAGCACCGAACGCATCGGTGCCGCAGTGGCCATTCCGCACCTTGATGAAGTCATCGCCCGTTTCGGCGCGCGCGACAAGCTGCCTGATCAGGCCTGAGGCTTGCGACGGGACTGGCGCAGACGCAACAGCGTGCGTCGACGTGCGGTTCGTTTCCAGAAATAGCGCGCGACGAAGAACAGGATCAGCGCCGCCACGAGCATCACGATGATCTTGCCGCGATCGAGCCAGGTCAGCAGCCATTCGTGGTTCTTCGCACCGTAATAACCCAGGTAGACCCAGATCGGTGCACTGATCAGCGCCGCAAACGTATCGAGCAGGAAAAACCGCATGAACGAAACACGCCTCGTCATCCCCGCAGTCAGGTAGATCGGCGAGCGCAGTCCCGGCAGGAAACGTGCGATGAACATCAGGCGGTTGCCGTAGCGGCTGAACTTCGCCTGGACCATCGCGTAGCGGCGCGGCGTCAGCAGGTAGGCAACCCAGCGCAGGCGCAAGGCGCGCTCGCCATAGATGCGGCCAAGCACGAACATCAGCACGTCGCCGGCGAGGATGCCGACGATGGCCACGGCACACATGGTGTGCACGTTGGCATAGCCGAGGCCCGACATCACGCCTCCCGCCACAAGGCTGATGTCCTCCGGGATCGGCAGGCCGAAACCGCAGATCATCAGCACCACGAACACCGAAAGGTAGCCGTTTTCCGTGAACAGGCGGACCAGGAAGTCGAGCATGGCGATCAGCCGGCCAGCCAATGCGGGCGTCGACGACACGATCCAAGATTGCGGCGGCGGATGGGATTCAAGCGGTCAGTGATTCTGGCGGGAACGCGCGGATTCTAGCAGGCAGGCCGCGCCGGCGATGCGCGCGGCTGATCGTCGCAAGGGGTTCGTGGGCGAACGCATCCCGCCGGCACGTTACAATGATGCGCATGCGCATCGGACCATTCCTCATCGATCCGCCCGTGGTGCTTGCACCGATGGCCGGGGTCACCGACAAACCTTTCCGCCAGTTGTGCAAACGACTCGGCGCGGGCTTGGCGGTTTCGGAAATGACCACGGCCGATCCGCGCCTTTGGCACACGGGCAAATCGCAACGGCGCGCGGACCATGTGGGCGAACCGGACCCGATCAGCGTGCAGATCGCCGGCCACGATCCACAGATGCTGGCCGACGCTGCACGCTACAACGTCGATCTCGGCGCACAACTCATCGACATCAACATGGGCTGCCCGGCAAAGAAGGTGTGCAATGTGTATTCCGGGTCGGCCTTGCTGCAGGACGAGGCCCTGGTCGCGCGCATCGTCGAGGCGGTGGTCAGGGCCGTCGACGTGCCGGTGACATTGAAGATCCGCACTGGCTGGAACCGTGACAACCGCAACGGCGTGCGCATCGCCCGCATCGCCGAGGATGCCGGGATCGCCGCACTCGCCGTACACGGAAGGACGCGTGCCGATCTCTACCTCGGCGATGCCGAATACGAGACGATCGCCGCGATCCGCGCTGCGATCCGCATTCCGCTGGCGGCCAACGGCGACATCGACTCGCCGCAGAAGGCCGCGCAAGTGCTCAAGGCGACTGGCGCCGATGCCGTGATGATCGGTCGCGCGGCGCAAGGACGTCCGTGGATCTTCCGCGAAATTGCACATTTCCTCGCCACGGGTTCGACACTCGCGCCACCCTCACCGCTCGAAGTGCGCGATATCCTGATCGAACATCTCGAGGATCTCTATGCGTTCTACGGCGAGTTGCCCGGCGTGCGCATCGCGCGCAAGCACCTGGGTTGGTACGCCAGGGACCGACCCGAGAACGCGGCGTTCCGCAGCGTGGTCAACGGCACCGAATGCGCGACAACCCAGTTGCGCCTGACCCGCGATTATTTCGCCCGGCTCGCCGAATCGCCGCCGCTCGCTGCCTGATCGCAACGCTCAGGGCAGGGCCTGGAACGGGCACAGGTGCGACCAGGCCTCGGCCAGATGCGTCGCCGAATAGGTGTGTCCACCGCTGAATGTCGTGAACCACAGGTTGGTCGACGTCACCCATCCGTTGTTGAGGAAGATGTTCCGATCGCTGCTCACGTAGGGCAACAGCGGATCGGAGTTGCCCACGTGAAGATCGATCGGGATCCGCCGCGAGGCCGTCGCGACCAGCGCATTGCAGGTGGTCGGGTTGGAACAGGCAAAAGCCTCGAGCGCCCCGGCACTGACCGAATAGGCGGCAAACGTGTCGATCGATACCGGCGCGCCGAAATCGTTGTACATGATGTCGTGCATGACATGTCCGCCTGCCGAAAAACCCCAGCCGATGCGGCGCGATCGATCGATGTTGTAGGCCGATTCGGCATCAGCGATCGCCGCTGCGAAGATGCTGTAGTCGCTCGGATTCGGCGGTGGCGCGATCCAGCCGCCCGAGCCACCCGTGGCGACCGGCACGATCACGATGAAGCCGTTGGCATCGGCGATCGATGCCCAGGTATTGCGCACCGATTGGGCTGCCGTGTTGGCCGCTGCGGGGCTGCCAGCCTGGCCATGCAGGGCAAGCACGAGCGGCACCGGATGCGCTGGTGAATACGACGCCGGCACGCGCAGATAGAACGTGTGCGTCCCGTAACCCGCCACGCTGACAGTGCGCGAGATGCTGCCCAAAGCCCCGCCACTGCCGTTGGATGGAAGCTGCGTGATCGCGGCCGCTGACTCGAAACCGTTGACGAAGATCGCATCGGGATGGGCGCAGACCCAGGCAGGAAGCTGGACGGTGGTCGTGGCGAGCACAGGCGACAGCAGGCTGAGGGCGCAAGCCATGGCCGTCCACACGATCGACTGACGCAAGATCCGCCGCATTTGAAACTTGCGCATGTCCCGCTCCCGATGGCGATGCCGGCAGCGCGCTGTCATGGACAGCGCGACTGGCCAGACCATAGCGCATGTCGGCACGTCCAGGCCTGCCGTGATTCGCTTGTTCAGGATGCTGTCACCTGGAGCCCCGCAAATCGGTGCGCCCGTTCATGGTTGTGGCGCGATTGCCGCAAGAGTCCACTCACCCGGCGAGGTGTCCCGGTCATTCGCAACGGGGGCATAGAGATGGGCTTCGACTGGGTTCCGTTCGCCCTGAGCGCGAACGGTTTTCAAGCCATGGGTCGGCCGGATCAGTGCTCGCCCTGTTCCTTCACCGCGCGCTTCTGCTTCTCGATGTCGGCAAGCGCGACCAGCGCTGCACGCACGCTGTCTGCTGCGCCGATCACCTCGACGCGTCCCTCCATCGACAGGGTCGCTGTATCGACCCGCGGAAAATGGCTGCCCATGATCAGCAGCTCGGCAATGACCAGGCCGACTTCATCCGCTTGCGCGATGCCCTTGCTCTGCAACAACACCTCGCCCGCGGGGTCGACGAGCTTGAAGTAGAACAGTCCGTCCTTCTCGCGATAGCGTTTCCACATCGGTGGGGCGAGTGCGGCTGGCGGCGTCGCACGAACGGTGGCCGATCGAGGCACCGTGTCCACCGTGCTCAACGAGAGCCCGACGGATTGACGCAAGGCGGCGATGAAAGGCGCGCTGCGCTCGCGCGCTTTCTTCGCGCCGGCCTGCAATCGATCCTCGATCTCGCCGGGCTTCGCCATCAAGGTGTTGTAGCGCTCGCGCGGTTCGGCCAGTTCGGCATCGATGCGCTCGAACAGTTTCTGCTTGGCATCACCCCAACCGATGCCATCCGCGAATGCCTGGCGCATTGCAGCGGTTTCGTCGGCACTCGCGAGCGCCTGGTAGATCGCGAAGATGTTCGAACCTTCGGTGTCCTTGGCTTCGCCCGGTGCGCGCGAGTCGGTGACGATGCCGAGGATGGCCTTCCGCAGGTCCTTCGCCGACAGCCACAATGGAATCGTGTTGTTGTAGCTCTTCGACATCTTGCGGCCGTCAAGACCGGGCAAGGTGGCGACGTTCTCGTCGGTGACCGCCTCGGGCAATACGAACGGCTCAGCCGCAGCTTTTGTCACGGCGCGGTACGCATCGCCGTAAAGATGATTGAAGCGCTGGCCGATATCGCGCGCCATCTCGATGTGCTGGATCTGGTCGCGCCCGACCGGCACGCGATGCGCGTTGAAGATCAGGATGTCCGCGGCCATCAGGACCGGGTACATGAACAGGCCGGCCGTGATGCCGGCATCGCCGTCCTCGCTGTCCGCCAGGTTGCGATCGACCGCGGCCTTGTAGGCATGCGCGCGATTGAGCAGTCCCTTCGACGTCACGCAGGTAAGCAGCCAGGTCAGCTCGGGGATCTCGGTGATATCCGATTGCCGATAGAAGAAGGCGCGATCCGTGTCGAGGCCAAGTGCAAGCCAGGTTGCCGCGATCTCGAGACGCGACTGCGCGATCCGCGCCGGATCTTCGCACTTGATCAGGGCGTGGTAGTCGGCAAGGAAGTAGAACGACTCGACATCGTCGCGACGACTGGCCTCGATCGCGGGACGGATCGCGCCGACATAGTTGCCGAGATGGGGCGTGCCGGTCGTGGTGATGCCGGTCAACGTACGGATCTTCGAAATCATGGGCAAACCATCGTTTCAGAACCTCCAGTCTAACGAATCAGCGGCAAGCGCCGCCGCATCGGTCGGCCACACCACAGATAAACGGCAGCACAACGATGCAGTCGCGACAAACCCCGGCTCGACGCAACGCGCGTTGAATCCTCCACCAACCGCACCCGGAGGTGCCCCATGCGTGCCCTGCTTCGCTCTGCCCTGTTCGCCCTGAGTCTTGCCTCGTCGGCCCACGCCGGTAACCTGGTCGACCTGTCGGTGGTCGATCGCGACACCGGCACCACCCTGCGCACCTACGCCCGGGATGGAAGGCTCTACGTCGCCGGCGCGCCGGGGCATCGCTATGCCGTTCGCCTCGACAACCGCACCGGCGCGCGCGTGCTCGTCGTGCTCTCGGTCGATGGTGTCAATGCGGTCAGCGGCGAAACCGCGAGCACGAACCAGAGCGGCTACGTGCTCGACGCCTGGGAATCGACCGAAATCAATGGTTGGCGCAAGAACCTCGACGAAGTCGCGCAGTTCAATTTCACGTCGCTGCCGGACAGCTATGCCGCCCAGACCGGAAGGCCGCTTGACGTCGGCGTGATCGGCGTCGCCGTGTTCACCGAGCGCGAGCGCCGCTGGATTGCCGAGGAACGCATTGAACGCAGGCCGCCGGCGGCGACACGTCCGTGGGCCAAGGATTCGGAATCCTCGCGCGACGACCGCGCTGGCGCACCGTTGGCAGGCGCCGCAGCGAAATCCCGCGCAGCCGAACCGCAGGCCGAAGGCGCGATCGCCAGCAGCCACCCGCAGCGCGAACGGCTTGGTACCGGACATGGCGATCGCGAGTGGTCGCAGGTCGGTACGACCCGGTTCGAGCGCGCCAGCAACCAGCCGGCCGAAACGCTCTCGATCTGGTACGACAGCTACCGCAACCTGGCGGCACGCGGAATCATTCCACGCCGACCGCTGGCCAGCCGCGAGCCGAATCCGTTCCCGAACGGCTTCGTCGCCGATCCGCCGCCGCGCTACCGCTATCGCTGAGTTGCAAGCGCGCGATTCCCGCCATCCGGCGCAAACCGGGTGGCGGGATTGCGTTTTGTGCGGATCCGCGGAATCGCTCCGCTCCCATCGCATTTCGACGGCAACCCGCTCAGCCGCCGCGCCTAGCAAGGTTCCTCCCTTGACCCGATCAAACCTCGGGCATGCGGACGTTATTGTCCAACGACCAAGCATGCGACCATTGGGGGTCCGGGCACCTGTATGGTCGCTCGCGGCTCAGTCCTGTGGCCCTTGGGGGGCGAATTGATGATCAAGAAGACTTCCGGCACTGCGGCATTTGCCTGCATTGCCTTCAATCTGGCGTTGCTGGCCAGTTCGTCCATCGCACTGGCGGCCGATGTCACCGCTTCATCGTGGAGGGAAGCGGCAGGTCGTTCCCTGCCGAATGGAGTGACTGCTCCGGACGCCTATCGCAGCCTCGAATTCGATCTCTCGGCATTGCAGGCAGAACTCGCACGCAACGGGGGCGGTGTCGGCATGACGCTGGCGTTGCCGAATCCGGATGGCGGATTCGTCGACTTCATGCTTTCCGATTCGGGCACCCTGCCCGCCGAACTGGCTTCGAAATATCCGCTGATCCGCAGCTTTCTTGGCGTCGACAGCCACGGTCGCCGCGCGCGCATCGACGTTTCGCCGCTTGGACTCAATGCGATGGTGTTCGATCGCGAAAACATCTGGGTCGTGCGACCCGTCGAGTTCGGCGAAGGTGCCGACTATCTCAGCTTCCGCAGGGAGGACGCCTCGAACGGGCACGCGCTGTTTTTCTGCGGCACGCATGAAGATGCACGTCCGGAACCGCTGATGCCCGAGTCGATCAGGACCACGACCGGCACCACCAAACGCAGCTACCGCGCAGCCGTCGCCGCCAACCACAACTACGTGACTGCGATCTCCGGTGCCAGCACGCCCACCGTCGCACTGGGTCTTGCCGCCGTCACCCTGGCGATGAACCGGGTCAACGAGATCTACGAGAACGACCTGTCGATCCACATGACCCTCGTTCCGAACAATGACCTGATCATCTTCCCGGATGCGGTGGGTGATCCCTACTCGAACGGAAGTGGCGCGCTCAACCAGAACACCGGCATCATCAATGGCCTCATCGGTAATGCGAATTACGATATCGGCCACGTCTTCACGACCGGCAGCGGCGGTGTCGCCGGGCTCGGTGTCGTCTGCAACACGAATCAGAAGGGACGCGGCACGACCGGCCTGAGCAACCCGTCCGATCTGCAAAGCGACACCTTCTACGTCGATTTCGTCGCTCACGAGATGGGCCATCAGTTCGGTGGCAACCATACGTTCAACAACAGTTGCGGGGGCAATCGCGCGGCCGCGGCTGCCTACGAGCCTGGCAGCGGTTCAACGGTCATGGGCTATGCAGGTGTTTGCTCGCCCAATCTGCAACCGCATTCCGATCCGTTCTTCCATGCCAAGAGCCTGCTCGAGATCTCCAGTTTCACGAACGGCTCGGGCGGCAGTTGTTCGGTCACGACGCCCAACAATGCCTCACCCGCCGTCGCCACCCTGTCGAATTACACGATCCCGGCCAGCACGCCGTTCGTGCTGGTCGGTGCAGCAAGCAGTTCCGCTCCGGGCGCCTCGCTACGCTTCGGATTCGAGCAGTACGACCTCGGTGCGGCGACGGTGAACATCAACGTCGATCCGGGCAACGGGCCGATCATCCGCTCGCTGAACCCGACCACGTCGCCGGTTCGAACAGTGCCCAAATTCGCCAACCTGCTCACCAACACGGCCATGATCGGCGAGATCCTGCCGACGACCACGCGCGCGCTCAACTTCCGCCTCACCGTTTTCGACAGCGTGGCCGGTGGCGGCACCTCGGAAAGCCGTGACATGACCTTGCAGGTGGATTCGAGCGCAGGACCGTTCGCCGTGACCGCGCCGGCCGCGGGCGTCACCTGGGATGCGTCGGTCACGCCGACCAGCACGGTCACCTGGAACGTTGCCGGCACCGATGCGGGAACCGTCTTGTGCGCCAATGTCGACATCGACGTCTACACGGGCGGCGGATTCGAGAGCAGCGCGAGCCTGCTGGCCCAGGGCGTGCCGAACAATGGCAGCGCGGTGGTCAATGTCCCGAACGTGCAGACGACGACAGCCCGGGTGCGCGTGCGTTGTTCGAACAACATCTTCTTTGCCCTGAGCCCGGGCAACTTCACGATCAACGGACCCGACCTCATCTTCGCCAACGGGTTTGATTGACCGCCCTACCTGGATCACGATCGGGTTTCGATCCCGAACGTCGCCGCGCCCGCGGTTGGGGCGCGGCGATGTATTGACGTCGATGGACAGGTCGGCGACCCGCCCGAGCGGAACGACGGATTCCACCGCCGGGCCGCGAGTGCCATCGCGTTTGTTCCCGTCTCCGCCTATGCACCCCCGATCAAGCCCGCGGCACGGGCGATCCTGAACACGGCGTCACCCGGAGGACTCGAATCAACGGGTCGCGTCGATAGCGAAGTTCGCGCTTCTCGCGCGGCTCGATAGGCAAAACATATCGACATCGAGACCTATTGCGCAATTCCGTGCATAGCGGGAATATCCACGAGGATCGGCCGCAACGGCGCGATCGCAGGAAGGCGTTTCCAGGGGCTTCATCCGTAACTGATCTGCCCTGCCGCGCAGGCGACAGGTCATTCGTGTCTGTATTGCCATATTTCACATTGGGGATAATTATGAATTGGTCGTCCATTGCGTTGCGCCTTGCAGGAAAGCGCGCAACGCCACTGGCAAGCGCGCTTGCCCTGACGCTGGTCACCGGCGTCTCCGCGTCCGTTTCCGCGTCTGCGTACAACCCGATCGCCGACGTATCGATGACCCTTGCCAAGGTCGCTGCATCGAATACCTTGCTGGCCTCGCCCGTCGAAGGCCCTGCCTACTACACGATCGTGTTCAAGGAAGCACCGGTCGCCACCTACGGCGGCGAAGTTTCCGGCCTGCGCGCTCCTGATCATGTCGTGCGTCAAGGCGTGACAACCGCGAAGGTGGACGTCAATTCTGCTCCTGCGCTTGCCTACGTGAACTATCTCGCGAGCAAGCAGCAATCCTTCATCGACGAGTTGAGCGGCTCCTACGGTCGCTCCATCGATGTAATGGCGCGCATGCAGCACGCCCTCAACGCCGTGATCGTGCGCCTGAGTTCTGCCGAAGCGTCGCAGGTCATGAAGCGCCCGGACGTCATGTTCATCGAGCGCGAGCACATGCTCGAACTGTTCACCGATCGCGGCCCGGCCTACATTGGCGCCACGTCGATCTGGGGCGGCCAGACTGCAAGCGGCGTCGCGACCAAGGGCGAAGGCATCCTGGTCGGCGACATCGATTCGGGCATCAACTGGGAAAGCCCCGCATTTGCCGCAGTGGGTCCGATTGACGGCTATGTCCACCAGAATCCCAAAGGCAATGGCAACTACCTCGGCCAATGCGCGCCGGGTGGCGTCGATGCCGGAAAGTGCAATGACAAGCTGATCGGCATGTACAACTTCGCGGCGCCGGGAACCACCGGCACCGACATCGAGGGTCATGGTTCGCATACCGCGAGTACCGTCGTCGGCAACCAGTGGAACGCGATCTATGCCAGCGGTCCGTTCACGATCTCGGGCGTTGCACCGCACGCCAATGTGATCTCGTATCTCTCCTGCCCGACCACGAGCTGCCCGTCCACCGCGACGGCTCAGTCGGCCAATCAGGCCGTCGCCGATGGCGTCGACGTCATCAACTACTCGATCAGCGGCGGCACCTCGCCCTGGACCGATGCGACCTCGACCGGCTTCCGCAACGCCGTCGCGGGCGGCGCCTTCGTAGCCGCATCTGCCGGCAACACGAGCACCGCCACGCCCGACCCGCAAGGACAGGTCAACCACATGGAACCCTGGGTCGAGACGGTCGCCGCCTCGACCGAAGACCGCATCATCGCAGTCAGCCTCGACCTGACCAGCGAAGCGACACCTGCACCGAACACCCAGAACATCCCGATGCGTCCCGGCGCCGCGCCGCTGCCGACCGACAACCTGGTCGACGTGCCGCTGATCAAGAGCCCGAACTTCGCCAACGGCTCAACCGATGGCTGCGCCGCCTATCCGGCCAACACCTTCGTGCGCTCGGGCGCTCCGACCGATCGCATCTTCGCGGACGGATTTGATTCCGATCCGCTGCCACCCATTTCGCAGGGCGCCATCGCCGTCCTGCATCTCGACGGTCTTGCAAGCTTGTGTGGCAGTGGCGCTCGCCGCACCGCCGCGATCAATGCCGGCGCAGCCGGCGTGATCTTTGTCGACACCGTCTACCTGAACCTCGGCGCGGCGAGTACTTCGTGGTCGATGCTGATGAGCGACTGGCTCAATCTCGAAGCCGGATCGACACCCGCGAACGCCACGGTATCGATCGACATCCATGCCAGCGCATTCCCGGGACCGGGTGACCAGATCGCCTCCTTCAGCTTCCGCGGCCCGCGCCTCGTCAGTGGCCAGGGCATGGTCAAGCCGGAAATCACCGGTCCAGGCGTCGATATCCTCGCGGTCGGTGCATCCAGCCTGGTCGGTCCGAACGGCGTGATCCTGCTGAACGGCACCTCGATGTCGAGCCCCCACCTGGCCGGCTCGGCCGCACTGATGCGTGCACTCAATCCGACGTGGTCGCCGACCCAGGTCAAGTCCGCGCTGAACCTCAGTTCAAACAATTTCGGTGCAATCAACCAGGACGGCACGCCCGTGCGCCTGTGGGACTACGGCTCCGGCCGCGTCAACCTTTCGAGTGCATCGAAGGTCGGCCTGATCATGGACGAGACATCCGCCAACTTCCTCGCTGCCAACCCGGCAACCGGCGGCAACATCTCGACGCTCAACCTGGCCAGCCTGGCGAAGACCAATTTCGTGGGCGACACGACGTTCACGCGCACGTTCCGCCGTGCCCGCTCCGGAAGCCAGACCTACACGCTGTCGTCCTCGGGCTTCCCTTCAGGTGCGATCGAATTCTCGCCCAGCTCGTTCACGATCAGTTCGACCGGTTCGCGCACGGTGACGATCACGGCTCATGGCGCCTTGTTGACGTCGTCGCAGTGGAATCTCGGTGAAATGACCCTGACGCCAGCCGCGGGTGACGAGCCGAACCTGCACCTGCCGATCGCACTCAACCCCGCCGGCCCGATCATTGCGGTCAGTCCGCCGGCAATCGCGGGCAGCTCGGATACCACCGTCAGCAACAACCTGACGATCAGCAACACCGGCAACCCGACGTTGAACTGGACGGTGCAGACCAGCGGCACTCCGCAGGTCACTCCGCTCAACACGACGACCTCGGGCAGCGGCCAGCTCGGCGGCTACTACCTTGGCGTTTCGGAAGGCAACTACTGGTTCCAGAACTTCGACGTGGCAGGCACGACCAATGTCACCACGCTGCGCGCGAACGGCTTCCTGCTTCCGTCCGGCAACCTGACCACGACGAACACGCCGTCGGTGACCTTCAGTGTCTATGCCAACAACGCCGGCCTGCCGGCAGGCGCTCCCGAGGGCTTCGGTGCCGCTCCGCTGTGGACCTACACCAACACGATCGGAACGGCCGCAACGACGGGCATTACCGGCACTGGTGGCACGGCCCAGCTCGTACTCAGTGCTCCGGGCGTACCGCCGCTGAGCCTGACGACCGGCCGCTACTGGATGACCGTGTTCCCGACCATGAATGGCAACGGCACGGGCGCTGCGGGCAATCCATTGTGGGCATGGCGCACGAGTCCGGACGCACAAGTCGGCAATCCGCCGGTGATCTACGCTCCGTTTGACGATCCGACCCAGTTCCAGGGCGATCCGGAAACGCTCAACATGTCGGCCTTTGTCCAGGGCACGGTCAGTTGCGCACTGCCTTCCTGGGTCAATCTGACCACGACCGCCGGTTCGCTCGGATTTGCCGGATCGCAGGCCATACCGGTCGGCTTCGACGCCGCAGGTCTCAGCGCCGGCGTCTACACGGCAACCCTGTGCATCGCGAGCAACGCAACCAACCTGCCGGTCGTGACCGTACCACTCACCTTTACGGTCCCGAATGGAGGTTCGCAGGCACCGACCCTGAGCAAGGCGTTTGCCCCGACCAGTGTCGATACCAACGTGACCAGCACGCTGACCATCACGCTGAACAATGCAGGACCGACTGCGGCAACGCTCAGCACCGCACTGACCGACACGTTCCCGAGCGGCCTCGTTGTCGCACCGGCTCCGGCCGAAGCCACGACCTGCCCGGGCGGAACGGTCACTGCGGTAGCGGGGGCCGGTTCGGTATCGCTGTCGAGCGGCGCGCAGATTCCTGCCGCAGGCAACTGCACGATTACCGTGGCTGTCAGCTCCGCAACGGATGGTTCGTACGCGAACACGATCCCGGCCAGTGCCTTGCAAACCGATGCCGGCAACAATGCGGCGGCAGCGAGCGCAACCCTCACGGTCACCGTGCCGCCACTGCCGACCTGCCCAACCCAGAACTTTGACGCCGTCACCACGCCCGCGATCCCTGCTGGCTGGACATTCGTCAACGTCGACGGCCCGGGAACCTGGGCCACGGTCACCACCGCTGCGGACAGTGCGCCGAATGCGGCGTACACGGCGAACCTTGGCGCGACCGGCGAGCGCCTGCTTGTGTCGCCTGCATTCGCACCGGGTGCCGGCAGCACGGTCTCGTTCCGCAACCGCTACAACATGGAATCTGGCTGGGACGGTGGCGTGCTCGAGATCTCGATCAACGGCGGCGCTTACCAGGACATCGTCGCTGCAGGCGGCTCCTTTGCCAGCGGCGGCTATTCGGGAACGGTGTCGGCGACTTCGAACCCGGCCCTCGCCGGCCGCACCGCATGGACGGGCTCAAGTTCTGGCGCGTTCGTGACCAGCAACGCGATCCTGCCGGCATCTGCCGCCGGGCAGCCGGTTCGTCTGCGCTGGCGCATGGCTGAAGACGCCACTGACACGGCGGCGGCCCCGAATGGCTGGTGGGTCGATACGGTCACTTGCGGCACCGCACCGCCAACGGTCAGCAAGGCCTTCGCCCCGGCAGTGACCGCAACGGGCACGCCGAGCACATTGACGCTTACGTTGAATCACCCGGCATCGGTGGCGACGCTGACGGCCAACCTGGTCGACACGTTCCCGGCCAATCTGGTCATCGCACCGACTCCGAATGCTTCGACCACGTGTCCATCAGGCAGCGTCACCGCGGTTGCGGGTTCAGGCTCGGTCACGCTCGGCACCGGCGCGCAGATCCCGACCACGGGCTGCACCGTCACCGTTGATGTTGTTGCAACGCCGGGCTATTTCACGAACACGATCGCAGCCGGCGCCCTGCAAACCGACACCGGCAACAGTCCGGCAGCTGCGACAGCGATCTACCGGGCCCTGACGGCGACGCCGACGAACTACAACACCGGCTTCGAGTCGCCGTTCACGGTTGGTGCGCTTGGCACGCAGCAAGGTTGGGGAACCACGGGCACCGCAGCCAATGCGACGATCTCGTCAGCCCTCCCGGCAAATGGCACGCAACATCTGCGTGTGACCTCGACCACTTCGACGGCCGCAACGCCAGTCGGAGCGATCTCGCCAACCCAGCCGATCGGCATCGGGACGCACTCGCTGCTCACCGCCAAGCTGCGTATTGTCAACACCGGGGCCGGCGCAACGTTCGAGTTCAATCCACAGGATCCGGCCGCCGCTGTGGTCAGCACGCTGCTGCGCTTTGACCGCGCCGCCGCGCGCCAGATCCTCGTACCGAACTTCACGACGGGCCTGTACGTGCCGACCGGTGCGACCTGGCCGTTGAACACGTACTTCGACATCAGCCTTGCCTTCAATCGTTCGGCGAAAACGGTTCAGATCTGCATGAATGGCACTCTCATCCATGAAAGTGCAACGGCAGTGTCCTCGCCGTACATTGCCAACGCGATAGTCAAGCAGGTCGGTCAGAGCGGCAACACGGCCGGCAACACGATCAATGTCGATGATCTCGTCATGAGCAGCACCGACACGCCTCCGGTCTGTGCGCCGCCACCGCCCACAGTGGCAAAGGCGTTCGCACCAGCCGGCGTCGAGATCAACACGCCGAGCACGTTGACGATCAGCCTCGGCAACACCGCGGCTGGTCCTGCCACGCTCACCGCGCCAATGACCGACACGTTCCCGGCCGGCCTCGTCATCGCTCCTGCACCGAACGCTTCGACGACATGCACGGGCGGTAGCGTTACTGCGGTCGCGGGCAGCGGGTCGGTCAGCCTCGCCAGCGGGGCGCAGGTCCCTGCCGGGGGCTGCACCGTCAGCGTCGCGGTGCAATCAGCGACGGTGCAGGACTACGTCAGCACGCTCCCGGCCGGAGCGCTGCAGACCACGAATGGCAGCAACGCCAACGCCGCATCGGCCACGCTGTTCGTCGGCAACCTCATCGTCAGCTCCGCACCGCTGAGCATTGTTGTTCCAGCCAACAGTGATGGCCTGTACTTCGACTTCCTCGCCGGTACCACGAGCACCACACAGACTGCCGGATCGGCCTGGAATCCGTATGGTTCTGCGAACCTGCAGTTCTTCTGGCCGAACGCCGCAACACTTGCGCCTGCAGGCGTCGCGGCGACCGTCGGAGGCAACTTCGTCGTTCTCGCGTCCGGAGCCACCATCGATTCGTCCTCGGTGTTCTCATCCGCGGGCACGGTTGCCGCGACAGCGAACTTCCGCCTCGTCGGCAACGTGGATGGCTATCTCGGCATCCGTTTCACGAACACGACGGTCACGCCGAATATCGTCACCTACGGCTACGTGCATCTGCAGACGACCGGAACAACGGGTCACCCGGCCACCGTGCTCGGCTACGCCTACAACCGCGCGGGTCTGCCGATCACGATTCCATAGACCTGATTTCAATCGTTCCTTCGAAGGGCGCCGCAAGGCGCCCTTCTTTTTGGGTCGGACGGAGTACCCCGCTGCGTGCGGCTTCGACGCCGCTCACTGCGAGGCGCACGCATGCCAGCACGATTCGCTCCCCGTTCTCCCAATACCTGACCACTTCACAAATTCTTGACCTGCCAGCGCTCATGCTTCGCACTATCGAAACGCACGTGTGAGCTGCCGATGCTTCGCCCTGTCATTTTCCTGCTTTCCCTGTTCGCACTGCCGAACGCCCTCGCGATTGCACCTGGCCAAGCCAGCGTAAGCGATTCGGTTTTGAACACGCTCGCTCGCGCACCCGTCGGCGCGCAGCTCGACGTGAAGGATTTCCCTGCGGGTCCGGGTCTGCTCGCGCCAATCTCGTTCCGACGCATCGAGGTGTATGCCCCCGATGCACGCATCGTCGTCGTCGATGCGGCAGGAGAACACGAGATTCCGCGCAGCCCTCGCGTGCACCTGCTCGGTTACAGCAAGGACGGCGTGACGCGCGTTGCGCTGTCGTTCGATCCGGATCTCGTCGAGCCGCCCTATGGCGCAGGTTCGGGCAGTTCGGGCGCATTCGAACTCCGCAGCGAGCGCAGCGGCAATGCCTGGCAGTTCACTGCGATCAGCGCCGAAGCCGCGCTTCCACCGGGGATCAAGCTCGACTACCCGGCCAATGACGATTCACCGGCAAATCCGTCCGCCCCGTTCCACTCACTCGATCATCTGATCCCCGCCGAGATGGCGGGTGGTCCACTGCGTTTCGCCACGGTCGGGGTTGATACGGATGTGTCGTTCATGACCGAGCGCTTCAGCGGCAACACGACCCAGGCGACCGCCTGGATCGCCGATCTGTTTGCCCAGATGAACGTCATGTACGAACGCGATCTCGATGTCCGGTTGCTGCAGGGAACCACCTTCCTTCGTCCGGCCTCGGATCCTTATCCAAATACCAATACGCCGGCCAGCGAAGCGATGCTGATTGAATTCGGAAATTACTGGCAGGCCAATTACAGCGGTGGAGCCGGTGCAGTCAGTCGCGCCTTTGCGATGCTGTTGTCCGGCAATGCCTCCACCGGAAATTCGGCATCCGGCATCGCCTGGGTCAATTCCTACTGCCAGATATCGGGCAGCGGCGGCAGCTACAGTACCAACCAGGTTTTCACGAACTCTGCGATCGCCGTGTCGTTCAGCGCGACGCTGGTCGGTCATGAGGTCGGCCATAATTTCGGCGCAGCACACACGCATTGCAGCAATGCGACGACCGGCAGCTATCCGACCGCAACGAACACGATCGACCAATGCTCGAACGCCGGAAGTGGTTGCTATGCAGGCACGCGGAGTTGCCCGACCTCAGGACCGGGCGCACCTCGAGGATCGATCATGAGCTATTGCAATCAGCTCACTGACGTCAACGGCAACGCGGTGTGCGGCCAGAACGTCCTGCAGTTCCATCCGACCCATGTCACCCAGGTCCGCGCGCGCGTTGCCGCAAACACGCCGAGCTGCCTGTTCACGAGCGACGTGATCTTCGCCAACGGCTTTCAATGAGCGGAAACACGTTTCAGGTTCTTCCGCCACTCGTGTGGGTGAGAATTTCCCTGCGCAGGTGAACAGCGCGAGCCTGTCCATCGACTACAGGATTCCGGTCGCCGTTGCGACACCCGTTCTCGCTCGACAGGATGTCGTCGCGGCGAGGCGCCGCACGAGCGCAAGGGTGGCGGGACGACCTCGTTACTTGACGCGCAGGAACGGTTGGCGTCGCTCCGGCCGGCGCGCCAGCGGTTTCTCGTCCAGACGGATGCTGCTGTGTTCAATGACGCGCCGCTCGATCATCTGCTGGTCGGCACGGTGGATGGTTTGTTCGAGATCCTCGTCCTTCTTGCGCATCGCGAAACCGAACGAGAACGGAATCGTCTCGTGGGTCGCGCATGCTGCCTGCAACCGGAGCGCGAAGGATTCCAGCGTCGACTGATCACAATGACGCATCAGTATGACGAATTCATCGCCACCCAGCCGGACGATCGAATCGTCTTTGCGCACCATGCGCTCGAGGAAACGCGCCATGCGCACGATCGCCTGATCGCCCGCCGCGTGCCCGTGCGCATCGTTGTAGCGCTTGAGGGCATCGATGTCGATCACGATGCAGGCCCATGACGCGCCAGGTTCGGCGTCGGCCTGGAAGACATCGAGATGCCGCCGGTTGTAGCAACCCGTGAGCGGATCCTTGCGTTGTGATTCGAGCAAACGCTGTTCCTTGCGTCGACGTTCGGTGATGTCGATTGCAGTGCACAGCACTTCCTGGCTTCCCGAAGCGCCGGCGCGAACCTGGCTGCGGAATTCCCACACCCGCTCCGAGCGATCGTGGCCGAGCATGTGCACGGCACACGGATCCTGGCCATTGCGGATGGCATTGAGCAGGTAGTCCGAAAATGCATCGTGCTGACGCGGCACGACGAAGTCGGCAAGGGAACGCCCGGTCAGGTCGGTGGTGTCATGCCCCAGCGACCGGGCGAACGCCGGATTCGCCATGAGCAGGTTTCCGGCAAGATCGTGGATGAAGATGATTCCGAGACTGAGCTCGACCAGTTCACGATAGTTGCGCTCCGCGGTTTCGAGCTCGTTCGCCAGACGATGGCTGGCGGACACATCGACGATGGCGACCAGCCATGCATTGCGCCGGTGGTGGCGCACGGACTGGATCGTGATCTCGACCCAGATCGTGCTGCCATCCGCGCGTCGATGCCGTGCCAACCCGCTGCATGGCGCTTTCCCGGCGAGCGTATCCGCTGCGGGCGATGCTTCCTGCAAGCACCCGAAAGACTGCCCGGTCAGGGTGTCCGGCGCATGGCCGTACAGCGCGGCCGCGGCGGGATTCGCGGCGACGATCGCAAGCGATTCGCAGTCGACGAGTATCGTGGCCACTGGCGTGGCGATGAACAGGGTTTCGCCCTGCAGGTCGCCCTCCGATGCGACGCCTGGAAGCGCGTCGGCAAACGGCGGATCGGCGCCGACCCCGTCGCGCAAAGCCGGACGGCGCAGCCACAGCAGCCAGCCGACGGCCGCAGCGACCAGCAGCAGCGAGGCGAGCAACTGGACCGGGATCAAGTGCGTGTTCACCGCGACAACAGCGGTCGCGAGCAGGGCCGCGCCGACTACGAGCCGATGCCAGCGCCGCTCCGCTCGTGGCGCAGCCATCAGACGCGTCAGCATCGGCACCTGGTCAACGTCGATGAGTTTGCGGGTAGACATCCGGATGCCTGTAGCAGTGCCACGCACACAGGCAGGAATGCCCTTTGTGCCGCCATCGATTCCCCCTGTCCCGCGATTCGCTCGTCACCGGATCCGGCCTGACGGGGCCGCAGGAATCGATCACGAGTGATGAAGCCTTTGCAGAGCAGTGCAATACGCTGGAGCAGCACGTGTCTGCGGATGAACAAGCAATCAATGTGCCATGCGCAATCGCGAAGCCGGATCAACGGCATCGGCTCGCCCCATCCCCGTGTTTGCTTGGCGTCGCGGCGCCAGGATGGACTGCGTGGCTCGATGGATTGCCGCGATCGCGCCGTTCGCCATCGCATCCGATCGACTGCGGTCGCCACGGATTGTCAGAATTGTTCAGCGCATGCCCACGTCGTGCGACAGCCAGCAGGTCAAGCGGATCAATCGCGCATCAGGGTGCTCTTGCCGAACAGGCTTTCCACCAAGTCCACGGCCAGCACGGCGGTCCGGTTGTGATCGTCGAACGCTGGATTAAGCTCCATGATGTCGAGCGATCCGATGCTGGCACGGTCGGCAATCATTTCCATGCAGAGTTGCGCCTCGCGATAATTCGGGCCGCCTGGAATGGTCGTGCCGACCCCCGGGGCAATGCCGGGATCGAGGAAATCGACATCGAAACTGACGTGGACATGGGTGTTCTCGTCGATATCGGTCAGCGCCTCTTCCATGACCCGTTTCATGCCGATTTCGTCGATATAGCGCATGTCGTAGATATCGAGACCGGCGTCGCGGACGAGTTTCTTCTCGCCCGTGTCCACCGAACGGATGCCGATCTGGCGGATGCAATCGGGCGTTATCGCCGGCGCGCTGCCGCCGAGTTCGGTCAACTCGCGCGGTCCCAGCCCACAAAGACAGGCGACCGGCATGCCGTGGATGTTGCCGGACGGCGTTACTGCGCTCGTGTTGTAGTCGGCGTGCGCATCGAGCCAGAGCACGAGCAGTCGCTTGCCACGTTCGCGGCAATGCTGGGCGACCGCAGTGATCGATCCGACCGCCAGGCAATGATCGCCACCGAGCAGGACAGGCACGCGATCCTGGCGCAACTCCGCAGCCACCGCCTGCATGACCGATAGATTCCAGGTCACCACCTCGTCGAGATGGCGGTAGCCGTCACGCGGTCCGATCCAGGGATTCATCGGGCCGGTCAGATTGCCGCGATCAACGACCTCGCATCCACGCTGGGCAAGGGCTTCGCCGATGCCCGCCACGCGCAGTGCCTCGGGACCCATGGATGCGCCGCGATGGCCGGCACCAATGTCGGTCGGCGCACCTATGAGGGAAATCGGGACGATGCGTGGCATGACCTTGACTACCGGGAACGAGGGCGCGAAGGATAACGCTCCATTCTGGTCATGCCAATTGACGCATCACGCGCACGGGCGAATATCGCCCGGAACGCGCGCGATTCAGGAGCCACCGGGCGTTTCCTCATCGAGAACCTGCAGAAGTCTCTCGATCTGGACGCTCACCTGCGCGAGCGACGCCGCTCGAGCCGCTTGCGTGTTTCCGTCGAAGGCGCTGCGCGACTTGTCCAGCACGGCGTTGGCCCGGACCGCGGCCCGACCCACTTCGACAAGACCGTAGGTCGGAGCCGATCCGGCAAGGCGGTGGATCAGCCGTCGCAGCGCTTCGAATTTTTCCGAGCCGTTCGGATCAGTGCGCAACGCACGCCAGGCCAGTTCGAGACTCGCGCGCTTGCCAGGCAACGATGAGCGATAGCGCGCATGCAGGGCCTCAAGACGGGAATCGGCGTCGATCATTGCGGCAATGACCCTCCATCGTGCCGTGCCAGGACAGGCAGCGTAGCGCGCCACCCTCTTGCACCGGACCGGTTTCACGAAGTTTCACCGATTCCGCCCGTGTGGTCATTGCAGCTGCCGCAGCGCGTGATAGCGTGGCATCCCTACCCCCTCCGGAGCATCCCATGAGCGACCTGACTTCCAGTGTTTTTGCGCAGCTCGATCAATCGCATATCGAATCGATCGCGCAGCAACTGGGTATCGATCCGTCCCAGGCCAGCGATGCCGTGCAACAGGCTTTGCCCTTGCTGATGGGCGGGCTTGCGCGCAATGCGACCTCCCCGCAAGGAGCCGCGGCGCTGCATTCCGCGCTCGAGCGCGATCACTCCGGGATCGATATCGGCGGCCTGCTCGGTTCGGTCCTCGGCGGTGGTGGCGCCAGCAGCGGAGGTGGCGGGCTCGGCGACGTGCTCGGCTCGGTCCTCGGCGGCGGTTCGGCCGGTCAGTCCGGATCCGGGATCGGTGGAGCGATCCTTGGCCATATCTTTGGCGGACGCCGCGATCAGGCCGCCCAGGGACTGGGGCAGACCAGCGGACTGGGCGGCGCGGGCGCCTCGCAACTGCTCGCCATGCTCGCCCCAATGGTGATGGCGGCGCTCGGCAACATGACGCGCAAGCAAGGCCTTGATGCGAACGCGCTGAGCGGCGTGCTCGGCCAGGAACAGCATCGACTGCAGCAAAGCGGTGTCGGCGGACTTCTCAGTGGTGTGCTCGACAGTGACGGCGATGGCCAGGTCAGCATGGGCGAAATGCTCCAGGCCGGAGCCGGCTTGCTCGGTGGGTTCGGCAAGCGTTCCTGATCGAAGCCGGGAATCCGCGAGGATCGCGAACCGCGCGCAGTGATCGCGTGCGGCTCGCGCATCCGGAGCAACGCTCCGAACCTGCTAGTCCTCGCGGGTCACGCGAAGGACTTCCTCGGTTGTCGTGATGCCGGCCAGGCATTTGTTCCAGCCGTCTTCGAGGATGCTCGGCGCGCCAGCGCGCGCGTGACGCTCAAGATCGGATTCGGAAGCACCTTCGTGGATCAGGCGGCGCATCGCGTCATCGACTGGCACCAGTTCGTAGATGCCGGCGCGGCCCTTGTAGCCGGCGTGACGGCTGCCGAGGTCGCTCCTCGGGCGATACAGGGTCACCTGCGCATCAACCGGCTGGCCAAACGCGGCGAGTTCCGCCGGCGTGGCCTGATAGGACTCGCGCGTTGCCGGGTCGAGGCTGCGCACGAGGCGCTGGGCGAGCACGCCGACCAGGCTTGATGACAGCAGGAACGGTTCGACACCCATGTCGCGCAAGCGCGCAACCGCACCCACGGCGGAATTCGTGTGCAGTGTCGACAGCACCAGATGACCGGTCAGCGACGCCTGTACCGCGGTCTCGGCCGTATCGAGATCGCGGATCTCGCCGACCATGACGACGTCGGGATCCTGGCGCAGGATCGCGCGCAATCCGCGCGCGAATGTCATGTCGACACGCGTATTGACCTGGGTCTGGCCGATGCCGTCGATGTAGTACTCGATCGGATCCTCGACCGTCATGATGTTGCGCGAGGAATCGTTGAGCTTGAGCAAGGCGCCGTAGAGCGTCGTCGTCTTGCCCGAGCCGGTCGGTCCGGTCACAAGCAGGATGCCGTGCGGTCGCGCGATCATCGCCTCGAGGCGCATGCGCGTCGGCGTATCCATGCCGAGCTGGACCAGGTCGAGGCGTCCCGCCTGCTTGTCGAGCAGGCGCAGGACCACGCGCTCGCCGTGTCCGGCCGGAATCGTCGAGACACGCACGTCGACCGGCCGCCCGGCGATGCGCAAGCCGATGCGACCATCCTGTGGCAGGCGTTTCTCGGCAATATCGAGCTTGGCCATCACCTTGATGCGGCTGACCACCGCATTGGCGATGCCCTTCTGCGGCGCCAGCACCTCGCGCAGCATGCCGTCGATGCGGAAACGCACCACGAGCCGGCTCTCGAACGGCTCGATGTGGATATCCGAAGCGCCCTCCTTGACGGCCTCGGTAAGCAGCGCATTGATCAGGCGGATGATCGGTGCATCGTCCTCGCTTTCGAGCAGGTCTTCCGGTTCCGGCAATTCATCGGCAAGGGCCTTCAGGTCGAGGCGCTCGTCGAAATCGGAAACCATCGCGCGCGCGTCATCGCCCTGCTCGTAGAGATCGCGCAGCAGGCGATCGAACGCCGCGGGCTCGTAGGCGGTCAGTTCGAGCTCGACACCGAGGTGGCGACGCAGCTCGGCCAGCACTTCGGGGCGAACGCCCTGGCGACAGGCAATCTGGGCGCAATCGGCCTGCCAGGCGGTCAGGGTCGCCCCGTGCCGACGCGCAAATCCGAATCCCGGGCGGGCCGGGCGCGCTTCGCTGCGCGCGGCTTCGCTCATTGCCGGTTCCGGCGCGTCGGGCTCTGCGTTCCGTTCGCTTCCATGCCCGGATCACTGAGGAAATCGTGGACTTCAGGAAGGAGCGGACGCTCGCTGCGCGGGGTCAGCGGCGCTGCCTCTTCGCGCAGGCGCAACTGCTCGGTGCGCATGTAGTTGTATTTCTCGCTCGAAACCGATGCCTCGGTTGCGGCATCGCGAAGAATCTGCGGACGCAGGAACACCATCAGGTCGCGCTTCTCGTTCTTGTTCGAGCGATAGCGGAACAGGTTGCCGATCAGCGGAATGCTGCCGAGCCCCGGCACCTTGCTGTTGCTGTCGCTGACATTGCTGTCGATCAGACCGCCGAGCACGAGCAGAGAATTGTCGGCTACCAGTACGCTCGTCGAAAGCTCGCGCTTGTTCGTGACCAGATCGACCGCGCCGGTCACGGGCGGCGCCAGAGAGGAAACCTCCTGGTGGATTTCCATGCGCACCGCATCGCCTTCGTTGACATGCGGAGTGACCTTGAGGACCAGGCCGACATCCTTGCGCTCGATGGTCTGGAACGGATTGGTGACCTGGCCGTTCTGACCGCTGCTCGCGGTATTCGTGTACGAGCCGGTCAGGAACGGCACTTCCTGGGCGACCTTGATCTCGGCTTCCTGGTTGTCGAGCGTGAGGATCGATGGCGTCGACAGGATGTTGGTCTTGCCGTCGCCGCGCAGCGCCCGCACGAGCGCACCGAGATTGAGGATTTCCTTGTCGGTGCCGGGAATCTTTATCGTGCCGTCGACATAGCCGAGCGACAATCCGCCGAGCCCCGAAAGGCCGAGCGGGTTGGTCGCCAGCCCGGTCAGGCTCGAGTTGCCATTCGGACCCGGGAAGTTGGTCCCGCCGATCATGCCTTGTCCAAGCGTGCCGTCGCCGCGCTGTGGTGCGGTGAACCACTGCACGCCGATCTCGCTGGCAGTCGAATCGGCCACTTCGGCGATGATCGCCTCGATCAGCACCTGCGCGCGGCGCACATCAAGCTGGCGCACGACCGAAGCCAGCGAACGGAACACGGCAGGTGGCGCGCTGATGACCAGCGCGTTGGTCTGCTCATGCGCCTGGATCGTCGCGGTCGATGCGCTGCCCGTGGCGCTCGCAGCACCGGTTGGCGCTGCCGTGGGCGGCGCGATGCCGGTCAATGTCGCCGCCACGCCCTGCAGGATCGGCACGAGGTCCTTCGCATTCGCGTTGCGCAGGTAGATGACCTGGGTATCCCCACCATTTTCGAGCGGGGTATCGAGATGGGCGATCAATGCGCGCAGCTTGAGGCGCGCATTCTTCGCCCCGGCAAGCAGGATCGAGTTGGTCCGCGTGTCGGCGAACACGCGCGGAGCCTCGGCGTTGGCCTGGGCGGCCTTGTCGTCGGCCAGCGAGGTCAGCGTGCGCGCCATTTCCGCAGCATTCGCATGCGCCAGCGGGATCACCTCGACCTCGGCATCCGAGACCGTGTCGATGCGATGGATGATATTGATCAGGCGCGCGACATTGCCGGCGCGATCCGAGATGACCAGCGAGTTCGACGCGCCGTGCGCAACCAACTGACCGCCCTGCGGCATCAGCGGGCGCAGGATCTGGATCAGTTCGTTGGCCGAGACGTGCTTGACCGGCACGATCTGGGTGATCAGTTCGTCGGTCGAGTGTTCGCGATCACCGTTCAGTGCAGCCGAGCCGTCCTGCTGGGCCATCGCCTCGGGCACGATCTTGATCATGCTGCCCTGGGCGATCGCGGCGTAGCCGTGCACGCGAAGGACCGAGAGGAACACGTCATAGATTTCGTCGGGCTTCATCGGCTTGGCCGAGATCACCGTGACCTTGCCCTGCACGTTCGGGCCGAGGATGAAGTTCTTGCCGGTGATCTCGGAAACCGTGGCGATCAACGCCTGGATATCGGCATCCTTGAGATTCAGCGTGTGTCGGCCATCGGCATTCGCTGGCGCCGCCGACTGCGGACCCTGCCCGTGGGCGTTCATCGCCAACAGACACCCTGCCACGAGAACCATTCGGATCAGGAAAACACACTTCATCGGTCGGGACTCTCAATCAGGTGGGTGCAATCGGAAGGCAGATCATCCGCACGCGCAAGCGTAACAAAGCCCGCAAGCCGGTGTGCTGTTTCATTCCGGCGTCAGGTTCACGGCAGGGCCTCCCCGCTTGCCGGGGCCGCCGGCCATCGTCCCGGCGAGCCTCAAATGACGCCCGCTTTGCCTTCTGCCCGCAGGTGGGGAGAAGGCGGCGCGACAGCGTCGGAAACGGCACGCGGTTGCTGCGGTAGCTGGCGCGTTGGTCAAAAGCAAAAGCCCTCATCCGCGTTCGGCCCCTTCTCCAGCGCGCGGGAGAACGGAACAAGTCAGTCGATTCATGCTGCCGGACCCTCATCCGCCTGCGGCTTCCAGGGGAAGATGGAAAAACAACTTCGGGTCCCCATTCCCGATCCCGGTCCTATTTCAACTGGACGGTGACCTCGGTCGGCGAGCCGTCACGGGTCACCGTGACGCGCACGGCATTGGCGTTGCGCAGACTCTCGAGGATCTGCTGGCCGCGCTGCACGGAATCGACCGGAACACCATTGACTGCGGTCACGATATCGCTGGGACGCAGTCCGAATTTTCCGAGCAAGGCCGCATCGCCGTTGGCAGCCGAGACGCGCACTCCCGAGATCTGCCCGTTGCTGATCACCGGATCGATGCGCACATTCCTCGCCACCTCGGCCGGACTCGATCCGATCTTTTCCATGGCCTGCTGCCAATCGACGGCGCCGTGGGCCAGGCTGGGCGGTTCGAAACTCGCGATCGCGCCAGCCGCTGCGACCGGCGTCGTGTTTCTTGGCGATGCCCCGCCGCGCATGCCAGGCGGAATCGGCGCAACTGCCTGGCTCGGCTCGTCGCGCGGCAGGTTCAACACTTCCTGGGTGCCATCGTGCAGGAGGACAACGCGATCGGCATGCACTTCATCGAGCGTGACCCCGGGTGCGATCTCCTCACCGACACGCCATGCGCGCTCGACGCCCTGCTCGTTTGCGATCACGGCGAGGCCACTGTGCGGATCGGCATCGGCCAGCGTACCGCGCAAACTCAGGTTCAGTGTCGTCGCCGGCGCGTCGCGCCGCGCGGCGGCGGAGTTCGTCGCATTGCCGAACAAGTGCCATTTGGAAATCGACAAGGTCGGCGCACTCGTCGCGACCGCTGCCGCCCTCAACGGGACGTCGTTCGTTCCATCGTCGCCCGGCACCAGCAACCAGAATGTCCGCGCGAGCAACCAGACCAGGATCACCGCGAGCAGGACACTGGCCATCTGCGCCGTTCGCAGCGACCTGCGGTCACGCTCCGCACTCGTCCATCCGGCGTTGGCAAGGGGGCTGCGCATCAACTTTCGTTCCTGAACGACATCGATCGGGGACTTTAGCAAATTGGCGCGACGCCAAGTGTTTCACCGGCTCCCATCCCCGGGCCGCAGGGATGCGGTCGATACGCGCCCAGAGCGGGATGCGCGAGAATCGCATCCGGAACCAGCGGTCGGGGGTGACGCCGTTCCGCAGTTGCCCCGCAGGGGCGACCTGCCGAAATCGGACACAAGGAAGACAAGCATCACACCTGAAGAGGCTCCTGCGACATCCGGGCGTTCCTGCGTATCGAAGCGCTCGCCGTTGCGCCAGCGCGCGTGCCGATCCTTCGCCGTTCCGGGGACGCTACGGCATCCATCTGCGCACGCGTCATTGCCGGTCCGCTACGCACGCGATGCCGAAACGCGAGAGTTCCTTCGCTCAGTGACGTCCGAAGAAGCTCGCGATCCGGTTGAAGAAGCCGGGCTTCTTGTGCGCGAGCGGAGCCGCTTTCGATTCCGGCCCTGGCGTGCCCGCAACGGTGTCGACGCGGGGTGTGCGCTCGCGTCGCGGCTTGCGTTCGCTCCGCGCGGCATCGCCCTGGGCATTCGCTCCCACGGCTTCCTTGTTCGGCGCGCCCTGTTCGCCAGCCTTCGCTCCGTTGCGTCCGCGACCACCGCGGCGTCTGCGCTTCTTTGCCGGATCGCCGCCGGCTTCGATTGCAGCGGCCGCAACATTCGGTTCGGCTGGCCTGACCGCAGGGGTAGCAGCGGCCGGTTTCGGTCGGGAAATCTCACTACGCGGGCCGCGGCTGCGACCATCGGCACGCGGGCCGCCCGCGCGTGAACCCGCATGGCGCGACTTCTGTTCCTTGGGCGGGGCACCGGCCGTATTGCGCAGGTCATCGGCCGCGTTCGCCTCGACATCCTCATCGGAGATCGCGATCCTCTCGCGCACACGCGGCGGCGGGATGACGAGCAGGTCGGGCTCGACCCGCGCGGTCGGGATCTTCTGTTCGATATAGGCCTCAATATCCGGCAGACCCATCGCATACAGGTCGCAGGCAAAACTGATCGCGTCACCTTCGGCGCCAAGACGGGCGGTGCGGCCGATGCGGTGCACGTAATCTTCCGCATCCTGCGGCAGGTCGAAATTGAAGACATGCGTGACCGCCGGGATATGCAGGCCGCGCGCGGCGACATCGGTGGCGACCAGCAATTCGATGTCCCCTTTCTGGAAGCGCGCCAGCAGACGCTCGCGCTTGGCCTGCGGGACGTCTCCCGACAGCGTGGCGACGCGGTGGCCATTGCGCTCGAGCGCGCGGGTCACGCGTTCGGCCATCGCCTTGGTATTGATGAAGACAATGCTGCGATGCTCGTCGAGCTTGCCGAGCAGGTTGAGCAGCAACGGCATCTTTTCTTCGGTGGCCGGGAAATAGACCACCTGGCGCACGCGATCGGCAGTCACGTTGTCGGTTTCGACGGTGATCTTCTCGGGGCTGTTCATGTGGTCGTAGGCGAGCTCGAGCACGCGATAGCTCAGCGTCGCCGAAAACAGCATGCCCTGGCGCTGTTCGCGCGGCGGCATGCGCCGCATCAGGAAGCGCACATCCTTGATGAAGCCGAGATCGAACATGCGATCGGCCTCGTCGAGCACACAGACATCGACAGCGCGGAACGAGACCACATGCTGCTTGAGGTAATCGATGATGCGGCCCGGCGTGGCGATGACGATGTCGACGCCGTTCTTGAGCATCTCGCGCTGCTTGTCGTAGTCGACGCCGCCGTAGACCAGCGCCGAGGTCAGCCCGGTATGCCGGCCGATGTTGCGGAAATCCTTCTCGATCTGGATCGCCAGTTCGCGCGTCGGCGCAAGGATGACCGCGCGCGGATCGCCGGATTTGCGTTCGGCCAGCGCCGGTCGGGTCAGCAGGCGGTTGAGCACGGCGACAAGGAAGGCCGCCGTCTTGCCGGTGCCGGTCTGCGCCTGGCCGGCGATGTCGACTCCGCGCAGGGCGATTGGCAGGGTCAGCGCCTGGATCGGCGTGCAGCGGATGAATCCGGTGTCGTTGAGGCCGGCCAATAGGCTGGGATGCAGGTCAAAACTTTCGAAAACGGTATCGGTAAGCGGTTGGGTATGTGACATTCAATAGGGATCTCGTGGATTCGGCGTCCGTGAACTGCGCTGCGAGGAGCCCTGGCGGCAGAAATCTTCGTTTGTTCGAGCCATCACGCAGCGACTCCTGTCAGGCACGCCGACAAAGCCGTTCGCCGAACACCCCGTCGCCAGGAAAGCCCCGATGACGCAAACGAAATTTCTGTCGCCAAGGCTCCTTGTGCGGAATGGATCCGCCCCCAACTTGCGCAGGACAGCCGATTGGGCTGAAATGGACTGCGATGAGCACGCGCTCGTTGAGCAATCCACGCCGTAAAGCCGGGCAAGTGTAGCCGAAGCTGCCGCGACCCGCTTGAAATGCGGCACAATCCTTGACTCTTGATCCTGTGGAGGTTCCGCGTGAGCCAGCAAATCGCCCATGTCAGCGACGACCAGTTCGACGCCGAAGTCCTGCAGTCGTCCGAACCGGTCCTGGTCGACTTCTGGGCCGAATGGTGCGGTCCGTGCAAGATGATCGCGCCGATCCTCGACGAACTCGCCGAGACCTATGGCGGCCGCCTCAAGGTGGCCAAGGTCAATATCGATCACAACCAGAAAACGCCGCGCAACTACAACGTGCGCGGCATCCCGACCCTGATGATTTTCAAGAACGGCAAGGTCGAAGCCACCCAGATCGGCGCCGTCAGCAAGACCCAGCTGACCCAGCTGATCGACGGGGCGATTGCCTGAAAAGCCGGGATTCGGGATTCGTCAGGCCAGGCAAGGTCGTCAGCAGGGAGCCGGCGGGAGTCTCGACTCCCACCTTTCGAACCCCCCGACTCTCCAATACCCGCCTTTACCAATCCCGAATCCCGAGTCCCAAATCCCCGCTGCAACCCTAGACGCCCGCATTTCACGGTGCTAAGTTAGTCCGCAGTGTCACGGAGCGCATCCGCTCCACCTTCCGCAACACACGCAAGAATCCCCCTTTTCTCCTACGGCACCCAACGAGGTCCGTCCGTGTCCGATATCGAAAATTCCGACGGTGGCGAAAGCGCCACGCCTGCAGCTCGTCCCGAGCCGCGCCCACGCCAGCCGAGAGCGCAGCGCGCGCCGCGCGCCGACAACAAGCAGCCCGCTGCGGATGCACAAGCGGAATCATCCGCACCCTTCGAGTCCCAGGCCAGGGAACCCGCCGCGGAATCGAGCGCAGGCAACCGCGCCTACGAATCGCACGGGAACGACGCGATGGCGAGTGGCAATACCACCCAGGACGACAATCGCGGCGGCGACCAGAACGGGGGTGATGGCCAGGAAAACGGCAACAACCCGCAGCGCCAGGGCAATCCGCAACAGCGAAATCCCCAGCAGGGCCAGCAAGGCCAGCAAGGTCGCCAGGGTCCGCGCGGTCGCCGCGATCGTGACCGCAATCGCAGCGGCGGCAACAACTCCGGCGGCGGCAACCGCCAGCAGAATCATGCGCATCGCGGCCTGCCGCGCGACGACGAGGAATACGACGCGAGCCGCGACAATGGCCCGCTGATCGACCTCAACGAGCTCAAGCGCAAGAATGCGAACGACCTGATCGCCCTCGCCGAGACCCTGGGTATCCAGGAAGGCGTCGCCCGCGCGCGCAAGCAGGATGTGATCTTCAACATCCTCAAGGCACACGCAAAGGCGGGCGGCGGCATCTATGGCGAAGGCGTGCTCGAAATCCTGCAGGATGGCTTCGGCTTCCTGCGTGGCCCGGACCAGTCTTATCTGGCAGGTCCCGACGATATCTATGTATCGCCGTCGCAGACGCGTCGCTTCAACCTGCGCACCGGCGACTACATCGCGGGGCGCATCCGTCCTCCCAAGGAAGGCGAGCGTTACTTCGCCCTGCTCAAGGTCGACCACATCAATGGCGAACCGCCCGAGGCCTCGAAGAACAAGGCCCTGTTCGAGAACCTGACCGCGCTGTTCCCGCGCAAATCGTTCCGTCTCGAGCGCGGCAACGGCTCGACCGAGGACATCACCGGGCGCATCCTCGACCTGGTAGCACCGATCGGCCGCGGCCAGCGCGGCCTGATCGTCTCGCAGCCGAAAGCCGGCAAGACCATGATGCTGCAGAACGTCGCCCAGGCGATCGTGCACAACCATCCGGACGTGCATCTGATCATCCTGCTGATCGACGAGCGTCCCGAGGAAGTCACCGAGATGCAGCGTGGCGTTCGCGCCGAAGTGATCTCGTCGACCTTCGATGAACCGGCCACGCGCCACGTGCAGGTCGCCGAAATGGTCATCGAGCGCGCCAAGCGCCTGGTCGAGCACAAGAAGGACGTGGTCATCCTGCTCGATTCGATCACGCGTCTCGCGCGCGCCTACAACACCGTGATCCCGTCCTCGGGCAAGGTGCTGACCGGCGGCGTCGATGCGAATGCGCTGCAGCGGCCGAAGCGGTTTTTCGGTGCCGCACGCAATGTCGAGGAAGGCGGTTCGCTGACCATCATCGCCACCGCCCTGGTCGAGACCGGCTCGAAGATGGACGAGGTGATCTACGAGGAGTTCAAGGGCACCGGCAACATGGAAGTGCACCTGAGCCGCCGCATCTCGGAAAAACGCGTCTACCCGTCGATCGACATCAATCGCTCCGGCACGCGCCGCGAGGAACTGCTGATCGAGCCCGACATGCTGCAGAAGATCTGGATTCTCAGAAAGCTGCTGCATCCGATGGACGAACTGGCCGCCATGGAGTTCATGCTCGACAAGATGAAGAACACCAAGTCCAACGACGAGTTCTTCAATTCGATGAAGCGCGGCTGAGTCCGCCCGCTTCGATACGCAAGAGGCCGCCGCAAGGCGGCCTCTTGCGTTGTGGCCAGGACCAGGCGCCGGTGCCGGGCGCCGACCAGGCTTGATGCCATCTGGCTGCCCGACTGCGTCATCCTGCCCTGATCCAGATCAGTTCAATGCAGATCCAAACGGAGGACAATACGGGGGAAGCACACCTCGGACTGGCCCATGCCGACCATCGAAACCTACAACGATCATGTCGTCCGCCGCTTCCTTCTCGCAGCGGCCGTCTGGGGCATCATCGGCATGGGCATCGGCGTGTACATCGCCGCCCAGCTGGCCTGGCCCGCGCTCAATTTCGACATCCCCTGGCTGACCTTCAGCCGCCTGCGACCGAATCACACCTTCGGCGTCATCTTCGCGTTTGGCGGATCGGCCCTGATGGGCACCTGCTATTACATCGTGCAGCGCACCGGGCATACGCGCCTGGCGCTGCCGCGCCTGGCCAATTTCACCTTCTGGGGTTGGCAGTTGGTCCTCGTGCTGGCCATGGCGACAATGCCGTTCGGCATCACCCAGAGCAAGGAATATGCCGAGCCGGAATGGTTCATCGACATCCTGACCGCCGTGGTCTGGGTCAGCTTCGGCACGGTCTTCTTCGCCACGCTCGCACGCCGGCGCATCCAGCATATCTACGTGGCCAACTGGTACTACGGCGCCTTCATCATCGCGGTCGGCCTGCTGCACATCGTCAACAACCTGGCCCTGCCGGTGTCGCTGTTCAAGTCGTATCCGATCTATTCCGGTACGGTCGATGCGATGGTGCAGTGGTGGTATGGCCACAATGCGGTGGCATTTTTCCTGACCGCCGGGTTCCTCGGCATGATGTATTACTTCGTGCCGCGCCAGGCGCAGCAGCCGCTGTGGAGTTATCGTTTCTCGATCGTCAATTTCTGGGCGCTGATTTCGGTCTACATGTGGGCCGGATCGCATCACCTGATGTACACCGCGTTGCCGGACTGGGTGCAGTCGGTCGGCATGGCGTTCTCGCTGGTGCTGCTGATGCCAAGCTGGGGTTCGGCGGCAAATGGCCTGTTCACCTTCAATGGCTCCTGGCACCGACTGAAAACCGATCCTGCGGCGAAGTTCATGGTGCTGTCCCTGGTGTTCTATGCCGCGTCGACGTTCGAAGGATCGATGATGGCGATCAAGACCGTCAACGCGCTGTCGCACTACACCGACTGGACCGTCGCCCATGTGCATTCCGGCTCGATCGGCTGGGTCGCGATGATCACGATCGGTTCGCTGTACGCGATGGCGCCGCGCGCGCTCGGCAAGCCGGAGATGCACTCGCAGCGCGCCATGGAACTGCATTTCCGCCTGCATACCGCGGGCTTGCTGCTGTATATCGTCTCGATGTGGCTGGCCGGCGTCACCGAAGGCCTGATGTGGCGTGCCACCAGCGAGGACGGCTCATTGACCTATGCCTTCATCGATAGCCTGGTCGCGATCAAGCCGCTGTACATGATCCGCTTTTTCGGTGGCGTACTGATCGTGTTCGGCATGGTCGTGATGGCCTGGAACCTGTGGCACACCGCAGCCGATGCGCGGGCGCGCCTGATCCAGCCGATACCGGTGCCGATTCCGGAACCGGCCGAACACCAGGTGCCGGCACCGCTACCGGCCACGAATTGATGCTCGCGTCAATGCTCGCCGCCTCGACCTGCATTCCGCAGCGGGAGCGTCGATCCACCTTGTCAGTCCAGAAGCGGCCATCCGTGGCCGCACTTTGCGTATCGATGCTCGCGTCAATGCTCGCCGCCTCGACCTGCATTCCGCAGCGGGAGCGTCGATCCACCTTGTCAGTCCAGAAGCGGCCATCCGTGGCCGCACTTTTCTATTAAGAGCACAACCATGGCCAAGGGCTATCGTTACTTTGAGGCGATCGAGAAGCATGCTGGTGCGTTGGGCGTCGGCATCGCGATCATGGTGTCGCTGGGTGGTCTGGCCGAGATCACGCCCTTGTTCATGCGCGCCCACGAGGTCTCCGCCGAAGCGGGAGTCAAGCCCTACGATCCGTTGCGTCTGGCCGGCAAGGACATCTACGTACGCGAAGGCTGCTATCTGTGCCACACCCAGATGATCCGTGCGCTGCGCGCGGAAACGCAGCGCTACGGCCACTACTCGGTGAGCGAGGAGTCGGTCTACGACCGTCCCCACCAATGGGGTTCGAAGCGCACAGGTCCGGACCTGGCCAGGGTCGGCGGCAAGTATTCCGACGCCTGGCAGCAGTTGCACCTGATGGACCCGCGTGCGGTCGTGGTCGAATCGAACATGCCCGGCTATCCGTGGCTGGCGACCGAGGCCATCGACGCCGAGGACATCAAGGCTCGCATGCGCGTCCTGCGTACCCTCGGCGATCCCTACAGCGAATCGGATATCGCTGCCGCCACGCAAGCTGTGGAAGGCAAGACCGCGATGGATGCCCTGATCGCCTATCTGCAGGGACTCGGCGTGGCCAATGTGGCGCAGGCGGATGCGCCGGCGGACGCGCCATCGGCGCCGGCAAACGCGGGGGCGCCATGAGTCCGCTCTGGGGTCATCTTTCCGGAGTCATCACGGTGATCCTGCTGTTGAGCTTCATCGGCACCTGGATCTGGGTCTGGAGCGCGCGGCACAAGCGCAAGTACGACGCCCTGGCACGCCTGCCGATGGACGACGAAGCGCATTCGAACGCAAACGGTCGGGATGAGGAGATGCACCCGTGAGTACATTCTGGTCGATCTGGATCATGGCGCTGGCGGTGACCAACATGGGCATCACCCTGTTCCTGTTCCTGTGGGGTCAGCGCGTGGAGATTCCTGTCCTGCCCGATGGCACCACCGGCCACGTCTGGGCGCACGGCGTCTTGCGCGAGAGCGTGCGCAAGCTGCCGCGCTGGTGGGTATGGATGTCGGCCAGCATGTTCGCGATCGGAGTCGTCTACCTTGCGTTGTATCCGGGCTTCGGCAGCCACAAGGGTCTGCTCGGCTGGACCTCGCACGGCGAACTCGCCCGCGATGTGGCCAACAATCGCGCCACCGCGCGCGGATTCGACGCGTACTACCTGTCGGTCGCACCAGCCGAACTGGCCTCCAATCCGGCGGCAGTCCAGCTCGGTGAGCGCATCTTCATCGACAACTGCGCGGCCTGTCATGGCCGCCACGCCCAGGGCAACAAACTGCTCGGCGCACCCAACCTGATCGATGCCGACTGGCTCTATGGCGGCGATGACGCGACGGTCAAGACCAGTATCCTCAATGGCCGCCACGGCACCATGCCACCGCTCGGCGAAGCCCTCGGCGAAGCGGGCGTAGGCAACGTCGCCAACTATGTGCTTGGGCTTTCCGGCGCTGCCCATGACGCGCAGGCAGCAGCGGCAGGTCAGCCGATGTTTGCACTTTGTGCCGCCTGTCACGGCCCGGACGGCAAGGGCAATCCGGCCCTGGGCGCACCCAACCTGACCGATACGGTCTGGCTCTACGGCGGCGATCTCGCGGCGATCAAGCAGACCATTGTCGCGGGGCGCAGCGGTGTCATGCCGGCCTGGCAATCGCGTCTGCAGGCGGTCGACGTGCACCTTGTCCTGACCTGGATGCGCGCGCAGTCGGACTGAATATCCGCATCGCGCAAGGCTGACGATGAATCCTTCCCGCGAAATCCGCAGCCACTGGTATCAGCAACCGGTGCTCTGGCTCGGCCTGCTGATCTTCATCGCCTCGCTGGCCGGTTGCGTGTGGATGATCGTGCTCGGTGTACGCCACGCCGATCCGCCGGTCGCGATCGATGGCGAGATGGTTTTCAAGGTTCCCACGGCCAGACCTGCCACGACCGACGATCCTGCCGAGACCCCGCGATGAGCGCAGCCGGCTGCTGGCACTGCGGTGAAACCCTGCCGGCGGTCGGCGCAGTGCTGGCGCGCAGCGCCGGCATCGAGCATGCGGTCTGCTGCCAGGGTTGTCGCGCCGCCGTCGAATGGATCGATCAACTCGGACTCGCCGACTACTACCGCCTGCGCAGCGAGCCGGCGACGCGCGTCGCCAGCGGCGTCGACATTGACCGCGACAGCACGCTCTGGTCACGCCCCGAACTGGCGCGCCATGTGGTGCGCGAACTGGAAGGCGGCCAGCGCGAAACGCTGTTGCTGATCGACGGCGTGCGCTGCGCCGCCTGCGTCTGGCTGATCGAGCGCTCGCTCGGCAGCTTGGCCGGCATGACAAGCGTGCAGGTCAACGCCAGCGCGCGACGTGCCCGCATCGTCTGGGACGACAGCCGCTGCACGCTCGCCCGGATCATCGAGACACTGGCGCGCACCGGCTATCAGGCCCTGCCGCTCGACGCCGCCACACTGGATGACTTGCGCCGCCGCGAATCCCGTGCCGCACTGAAGCGCCTGCTGGTGGCTGGTTTCGGCGCGATGCAGGCGATGATGATCGCCAGCGGACTCTATCTCGGCGCCTTCGACGGCACGGATACGAGCATGCGCGATCTGCTGCGCTGGTTCTCGTTGCTGGTCGCCACGCCGGTCGTGCTGTACGCCGCGCGACCCTTTTTTGCCGGCGCCTGGCGCAGCGTGCGCGCCGGTGCACTGGGCATGGATGTGCCGGTCGCGCTCGCGGTGGCGTTGATCTATCTGTCCAGCCTGATCGAGACCGTGCAAGGTGGCCGCGAGGTCTACTTCGATTCGGTCAGCATGTTCGTGTTCATCCTGTTGATCGGTCGCTACCTGGAAATGCGTGCACGCCACCGTTCGGGCGATCTGTCCGACGCACTGGCGCGATTGAGTCCGCCATTTGCCGATCGCATGGGCGATGACGGTTCGCTGCAACGCGTCGGCGCGATCGAGCTGCAGGTCGGCGATCGCATTCACGTGGCTGAAGGCAGCGGCGTGCCGGCCGACGGCACCCTGTTGAGCGCGCGCTGCCGCGTCGACGAGTCGCTGCTGTCCGGCGAATCCCGCGCGCTGACAAGGCAGTGCGGCGAAACCCTGATTGCCGGCAGCTTGCTGCTTGAAGGTCCTGCCGAACTGCGCGTCGAGCGCGTCGGCGGCGATACGGTCCTGGCCGGCATTGGCAGACTGGTGACGCGCGCGGCAACCCAGCGTCCGCGCCTGGCCCTGGCCGGCGAACGCGCGGCAGCCCACTTTGTCGCACGTGTGCTGAGCCTGGCCGCGCTGACTGCCCTCGGCTGGACCTTGTTCGAACCGTCGCGCGCATTTGCGGCGACCCTGGCCGTGCTGGTCGTGTCCTGTCCGTGCGCCTTCGCGCTTGCCGTGCCGGCGGCGCTGACGCGGGCACTGGCCGTGTTGGCCCGACGCGGCGTGCTGGTCGCGCGCGCGGATGCGATCGAACAACTCGCCATGGCCAGCCATGCCGTGTTCGACAAGACCGGTACCCTGACCGAGCCGCATCTGGCGCTTGAAAGCCAGGACCCGGGATTTGGAACGTGTGATTCGCGCGACGCACGATCACGCCATACGGTGGCGGCCGCGGTCGCCAACGACGCGCTGGCGCTGGCCGGCTCGCTCGCGCGCGGCAGCCGGCATCCGCTCGCACTGGCCATCACCACGGCCGCGGGCAATTTGGCAACGCACGCCGTCGAAGCAATGCGTGCCGAAACCGGCGGCGGACTCGAGGGCATCATCGACGGGCGCAAGTTGCGCCTCGGCCACGCGGGTTTTGCATTGACCGCGGGCGTTGCCGACACCTCGCTGGACGACGCTGTCGTACTTGCCGACGACAGCGGAGTGATCGCCGCGTTTCATCTGACCGAGCGTCTGCGTCCTGGCGCAAAGGCCGCCGTCGACGCGCTGGTCGCCGACGGGCTGAGCATCGAGATCTGCAGCGGCGATGCGCCGACCAAGGTTGCCGCCGCTGCTGCGCAACTCGGCATCAAACATTGGCACGCACGCCTGCGCCCTGCAGACAAGCTGGCCCGGCTGAGCGCATTGCATGCCGATGGGGCACGCGTGATCGTGGTCGGTGACGGCATCAACGACGCACCGATCCTCGCCGCCGCCGATGTGGCGGTCAGCTTCGCCAGCGGCGCCGACCTGGCGCAGGCGTCCAGCGACATCGTGCTGGCTGGTGATCGCCTCGATGCGCTCGGTTGCGCTCGCCGCATTGCCCGCGAAACCTTGCGCGTGCTGCGTCAGAACCAGCGCTGGGCACTCGCCTACAATCTGCTGGCGGTACCGTTCGCGGCGCTGGGATTCGTACCGCCCTGGCTCGCTGCGATCGGCATGTCGGCGAGTTCCCTGGTCGTCGTCCTCAATGCCCTGCGCATAGGACGCGAGCAACCGCGTTACACCGCGGCGTTGCGGCCCGCCGTTGGAGTCGGTCGATGAGCATCCTGATCATCATGATTCCGTTGACCCTGCTGTTGCTGGTCGGCGCGGGCATGGCGTTCTTCTGGGCGGTTGACCACGACCAGTTCGATGACCTGCAGACGCCTGCCTTGCTGCCGCTGCTGGACGACACGCGCACGATGACGCCGGGCGACGAATCCGGGGAGGAGCCAAAGCCGTGATCGAGGGCCTGACTCTCGGTGCCGCCTTGTTGCTCGGCCTGGCCGCCAGCGGTCACTGCCTGGTCATGTGCGGTGGCATCTCGGCAGCGCTGGGCATCGCCACGGCGAAAGCTGCCAACGGACGACCGCGAGCGGGCCTGCTGCTGGGTTATCAAGCGGGGCGCATTGCGTCCTATGGCCTGGCCGGCCTGTTGTTCGGCGGCGTGCTTGGCGGCCTGATCGGACTGCTCGATATCGAAGCCGTGCGCCGCAGCCTGCGCGCACTTTCGGCGCTGGCCCTGCTGCTCGGTGCCCTGGTCGCCTTCGGACGCGTGCGTGATCCAGGCTTCGGCATCGGTCGGCGACTATGGCCGCGACTGGCACCGCTCGGTCGCAAGCTGCTGCCTGTGACCAACCTGCCGCGCGCATTCGCGTTCGGCATGGTCTGGGGCTGGATGCCCTGCGGCTTCGTCTACACCGTGTTGCTGATCGCCAGCCTGCAACTCGACGCTAGCCGTGCTGCAGCGACGATGACCGCGTTCGGCCTCGGCACCGCGCCGGCCATGCTGGCCACTGCGTTTGGTGCCCAGCGCATGGTCGGCTTCGCCGCTCGCCCCGGGGCCAGGCGCGTCGCTGGCACGGTCCTGCTGGCCAGTGCCGCACTCACGCTCGCCGGCCCGTGGTTGGCCGGCAGCCTGCCCTGGCTGCATGCCTGGCTGCCGTTCGACTGCTCAAGCCACGTGCATTGAGTCGCAAGCCGGAACCGGCGCCGCCGCCATCGCTTCGAAATTGCAAGCGACAGTGAGTCGCTGCGACGCGCCGCATACCGTCGTTCCCTTGCGCGGGCCGTGCCGGGCGCCGAGAATCCGACCGGATGGCGCCCTGCGACGCCTCCGTGAGATGTCGTCCATGCGTGCTTCCCATTCCTTTCGCGCTGCGCTGCTTGCTGCCGGCGTTGCGATTCCGGCGCTGGCCTGCA
>JAKQJM010000101.1 GCA_029561145.1 Pseudomonadota bacterium | reverse complement strand
GTGCCGTGTCACGTCCTGACGCGGATGACGTGGGAGGGCTTCCTCTCAGCGATCGAGGGCATGACTCAGGAGGAGATCCGGCGCGAGATGTTCGGGATCTTCTCCCGCAACGCGGGCCACTCGCTATTCGGTGTGGACGCGATCCGGCGCGCGCTGAGCGATGACGTGTCGCCTCTATGGGCCAGTGGCGCGCCGACCGACCCGGACAGCGAGGACGACCTACCGAACGTGACGCCACTCTGGAGTGTGGGATGATCCGATACATCGTCAGCGTGGACCTCGGAAAGAGCCAGGACTACACGGCCCTCGTGATCGTGGAGAGCGAGTCCGCGCCACACAAGGCGACCACATACTCGGTGCGTCACCTGGAGCGGTATCCCATCGGCACGCGCTACGAGGACATTCGCGACGCGGTGTGCGCGTTGCTGGTTCGTCCGCCGGTCTACGGCAACTCGCTGTTCGCGCTCGATGCGACGGGCGTGGGCAACTCAGTGCGAGAGCTATTCGAGCCCGACACGTTGGAGCGCGACTATCACGCGTTGAGCCTCCTGCCGGGCGAGCACTCCTGCCGGATGGTCGGTGACGAGTGGGCATCTCGCGACGATGCCATCGCCTACGTCCGCAAGGCAGACAGCGACGACCAGATCGCGAAGGCGGCGGCGCGGGTGCTCGCACTCGATGACATGGAGCGTTACCCGATCATCATCACTGGCGGCGCTCAGGTCACGTTCGATCCGATGACGGCCAGCTACAACGTTCCGAAGCGTGACCTCGTGGCGGTGACGCAGCTAGCACTGCAACGCGGGCGGCTACTCATCGCGCAGGCCCTGCCATTGGCCGGCCTTCTACGCTCCGAACTGGAGGGCTTCCGCGCCAAGCCGACTGCGGCGGGGCACGAGACCTACGAGGCGCGCGAGGGCGAGCATGATGACATCGTACTGGCGCTCGCACAGGCGGTCTGGGTCGGCGAACGGGTCGGCAGTGCGCTCAGTGAACCGGTGTCCACATAGTCGTGTGTTACACTGTCCTGTGAAGTGGGGGTGCCCATGCGCCTCTTCCGCAAGCCCACACACGGTCAACCTGCGCCGGGCGACGGGAAGGCATCGTCGGCTGGCGATTCGCTGTCTATCATGGCGGCGGAGACACCTGCGACGGGGCTGGAGGAACGGCCTGACGGATACGAGACCGCATCCGCGAACTCGCAGTGGGTGTATCGCTGCGTCGATGTGCTGTCGCGGTCCGTCGCATCGCTGCCTGTGGTGATCCAGACGCGGGAGCCTGACGGCTCGCTGATTGACGCGCCTGACCATCCGGCGCAGCGGCTAATGGATACGGTCAACGAGGCCATGTCGCCTGCGGACCTCTGGACTCGGTTGGTGCAGTGGTACCTCCTGCGCGGCGAGTGCGTCGCGGCGATCGAGTGGTCGGCATCCGGCCAGCCTGCAGAGTTGTGGCCGCTCGCGCCGCAGTGGCTGCGCCAGTCGGACCGCACCGATCCCGAGCGCGGTCGCATCTGGCTGTATGGCCGGGGCATCGGCGCAGCGGACCGGCGGTTCTATGCGGACGAACTCATCTGGTGGAAGCGGTTCAATCCGGCTGACCCGAGTGCGCCGCTCTCGCCGTTGCAGAGTCTAACGACGGCGCTGAACTCCGACTATCTGGCGCAGCAGTTGAACCATGCCATGTTGAAGAACCAGGCGCGGCCGGACGCGGTGCTCACGACGCAGCAACCAGTGCCTAGCGCTGAGGCGCGCCGGATTGTTGGATGGTGGCGGGAGGCGCTCGGTCGCACAGACAAGTCACACCGAGTGATTGTCCTGCCGCACGGCCTGGAGTATCGCGAGATACAGAGGACGCTGGCAGACATCGAGTATGTGCGTGGACGCGAGATCGCGCGTGACGAGATCCTCGCAGTCTACGGCGTCCCACCGATTATGGCCGGCATCATCGCCTCTGGCTGGGGCGAGTCGGAGCAGGTGCAGCGCAAGCTATTCTGGACGGACACGGTGTTGACGCTCTGCTCGCAGTTGGACGGGCTACTGACCGAGCGCGGGAACGAACTATGGCCTGACAATCCGCCGGTGTTCACTCGCAACCTGGACAGCATCGAGAACATCATCGGCCAGGAGGCGGAGTTGGTCGCACGCTACCAGCCGCTGGTCGCGAACGGCGTGATGACGATCAACGAGATGCGCGGGAAACTGGGGCTGGAGTCTGTGCCGTGGGGCGATGTGTGGTGGTCATCGATGGGTCTGTCTCCGGTCTCCGGGCCGGAGCGTCCCTCGACGGCCGTCTCGCTCCTACGTGAGGCGCAGGCGCCGAGGCATCTGGAGCCGCT
>JAKQJM010000032.1 GCA_029561145.1 Pseudomonadota bacterium | reverse complement strand
GAAGTCGTCGATGAAGTCGAGCAGCGAACCCTGGCGGTTGTCGTTCAGCCGCGTGATCGCCTTCGCATTGCGGATCTTCGAGGCCTTGTACTGCGGCATCGTGTCGGGCAGGTCGCGGTACACGCCACCCGGGCGGAAGTAGGCCGCGTGCATGCGCGCGCCGGAGGCGGCTTCGTACATGTCGAACAGGTCTTCGCGCTCGCGGAAGCAGTAGATGAAGATGTTCATCGCACCGCAGTCCAGGCCGTGCGCGCCCAGCCACATCAGGTGGTTCAGCAGCCGGGTGATCTCGCTGAACATGACGCGGATGTACTGCGCGCGCTCAGGCACCTCGATGCCCATCAGCTTCTCGATGGCCAGGCAGTACGCATGCTCGTTGCACATCATCGACACGTAGTCGAGACGGTCCATGTACGGCAGCGACTGGATGAAGGTCTTGCTCTCGGCCAGCTTCTCGGTGGCACGGTGCAGCAGGCCGACGTGCGGGTCGGCGCGCTGGATGACTTCGCCGTCGAGCTCGAGCACGAGGCGCAGCACACCGTGCGCGGCCGGGTGCTGCGGGCCGAAGTTCAGCGTGTAGTTCTTGATCTCGGCCATGTCAGTGCAGACCGCCGTAGTTGTCTTCGCGGATGATGCGCGGGGTGATCTCGCGCAGCTCGATCGACACCGGCTGGTAGATCACGCGCTTCTGCTCGGGGTCGTAGCGCATCTCCACGTTGCCGTGCGTCGGGAAATCCTTGCGGAACGGGTGGCCGATGAAGCCGTAGTCGGTGAGGATGCGGCGCAGGTCGAGGTGGCCCTCGAAGATGATGCCGTAGAGGTCGAAGGCCTCTCGCTCGAACCAGTTGGCCGAACTCCAGAGTTCGCTGAGCGAGCCCACCATCGGCATGTCGTCGTCGGGGGCGAACACCTTCAGTCGCACACGCCAGTTCTTGCTCACCGACAGCAGGTGCGACACCACGCAGAAGCGCGGGCCGTCCCAGGGACGGTCTTTCCAGTTCGAGTAGTCGACGCCGCACAGGTCGATCAGCTGCTCGAACTTCAGGTCGGCGTGATCGCGCAGCACCGTGGCGGCAGCGAGGTAGTCGGCCGCGCCGACGGTGACGGTGATCTCGCCGCGGTCTCGCACCAGCTTCTTCAGCCGGGGGCCGAGCGCGGATTCCAGGGCCGCCTGGAGCGTGTCGAGTTGGCTCATGCGCTTGTTCTTATCGGGCGATGGTGTTTTCGCGCCGGATCTTGGCC
>JAKQJM010000005.1 GCA_029561145.1 Pseudomonadota bacterium | reverse complement strand
GAAGGAGTCGGCCGATAAGCCGGGTTTTGTCGTGGGCAGCCATTCCTCTGGATCCTGCGTCGCCGCAGGATTCAAGCAACCAACCCGGGAGCGACGCGGGCCGCGCCATAGCTCCCCTATTTGGTCTTGCTCCAGGTGGGGTTTGCCGTGCCATGCGGCGTTAGCCCCGCACGCGGTGCGCTCTTACCGCACCGTTTCACCCTTACCACGCATGCCTGCATGCATCCCGGAAAACCGGGTGCGCAGGCACCGTTCGGCGGTTTGTTTTCTGTTGCACTTTCCGTCGGCTCACGCCGCCCAGGCGTTACCTGGCACCTTGCCCTGCGGAGCCCGGACTTTCCTCGCCGTGTCGAAACACGTCGCGACTGCCTGGCCGACTCCAGCGCCCAGTTTATCGGGTTTGCCTGCGCAACGGCGGGTTTCGTGCGACTGCTCTGCCGAAACCGGCAATTGCCGCCGCTTGCAGCGTGAGGCGCGACCGGCACGCTGTTCTCGAACGAACAGGCCGGAAACCGATCGACCTGAGACCTTCGCAGTGACCGAGGGATTGCCGGTGCGCTGTCCGATCGGCGGACATGCGGCGCGATCAAGACAGGATCGTGACGGCTTCGAGCAGGTCAGCGGACACCGATCGCGCGCGTTGCGGCTTCGTTCGCCGACGCAGGCCGCATCACGCCACCACACCGGTTCGCTGCGGCCCGCATCGAACCTGCGCGGATCCGGACGCCCCATTGTTCCGTGGAATCGTTGAGGCTCCGCCTGCCCTCCGCTATGCTGCGGCGCTGCGCTTCACCCCTCCGAGCCCGTCTTGATCAACACGCATTCCGAAGTGGTGAAGAAATCGTTCTGGCGGGCGGTCCTGTTCGCGACCATCGTCGCGGCGCTCAACTTCGCCCTGTGGGCATTCCTCAATCGGCCCAAGCAGATCGATGACTGGAGCGGCCGTGTCGAAGGCGTCGCCTACAGCGCGTTCCAGCGTTATCAGGATCCGACCAAGGGCCTGTTCCCGACCGAATCCGAGTTGGCCAGCGATATCCGCCTGTTGTCGCGGCATGCCAAGCGCCTGCGCACGTATTCATCGGTCGAGAGCCCGCAGATTCCGCGACTCGCCGCGTTCTACGACATGGAAGTCATGTCGGGCGCGCGGATCGATCGGGACATGCGCCGCAACGAAGCCGAGCTTGACGCACTGGCCGCGCTGTCACGCAAGCACGACAACATCACCCGCGCGATGATCGGCAACGAGACGATCCTGCGCGGCGATGTCAGCATCAAGCAGCTGATCCGCTACATCGATCGCGCGCGCGCGCAACTGAAGATTCCGGTCTCGACCGCCGAGCCGTTCTTTGTCTGGGAACGCAATCCCGAGCTCGCCCAGCACGTCGACTTCATCACCGTGCACCTGCTGCCGTACTGGGAAAAGATCCCGCGCAAGGACGCGATCAATTTCACCCTCGGGCAATACAACCGGCTCAAGGAATTGTTCCCTGACAAGCCGGTCGTGATCGGTGAAATCGGCTGGCCGTCGAACGGCGACCGCAAGGAATACGCGCAGCCCTCGATCGAGGACGAGGCACAATTTCTGCGCGAGTGGTTCAACGTCGCCGAGCGCGAACACATCGACTACTACGTGATGGAGGCAATCGACCAGCCGTGGAAGGAAGTCCTCGCCGGCCGCGTCGAAGCCTACTGGGGCATGTTCAATGCCGCGCGCGAGCCCAAGTTCGCGATGACCGGCAAGGTCATCGAGGATCCGACCTGGCCAATCAAGGCGCTCGCCGCTTCGTTGCTGTCGCTGTTGCCGATGTTCTGGTTTGCGCGGCACTTCATGCGCTTCTATGTCACCGGCATCTTCTTCTTCCTCGGCCTGATCCAGCTTTCGGCTTCGGTCGTGGTCTGGTCGGTCAGCGTGCCGCTCGCGCTCTACCTGAGTCCGCTCGACTGGACGATGTTCCTGCTGCTCGTGCCGGCGCAGATCGCGATCATCCTGGTCCTGCTGATCAACGGCTTCGAGTTCACCGAGGTGCTGTGGCGACCGAGATGGTTGCGCCACTTCAACCTGCTTGAACCGTCACTTCCCGCCGAACAACCGTTCGTGTCGATCCATCTGGCTTGCTACAACGAGCCTCCCGAGATGGTCATCCTGACCCTCGATTCGCTCGCGGCACTCGACTATGCAAACTTCGAAGTGCTCGTCATCGACAACAACACCAAGAACGAAGAGGTATGGAAACCGGTCGAGGAATATTGCGCGAAGCTCGGCCCGAAGTTCCGCTTCTTCCACCTCGATCCGTGGCCTGGCTTCAAGGCCGGCGCGCTCAACTTCGGCCTCGAGCAGACCGACGCGCGCGCCAGCATCGTCGCGGTGGTCGATGCCGATTATGTCGTGCGCGAGGACTGGCTCAGCGCCCTGACCGGTCATTTCCACGATCCCAAGGTCGCCGTCGTGCAGTGCCCGCAGGCGCATCGCGACTTCGAGGATGATCCGTTCCGGCGCATGACGGCGTGGGAGTACGACGGGTTCTTCCGCATCGGCATGCACCATCGCAACGAGCGCAACGCGATCATCCAGCACGGCACGATGACGATGGTGCGCAAGGACCTGCTGGTCGGTACCGGTTCGTGGTCGGAATGGACGATCTGCGAGGATGCCGAACTCGGCCTGCGCCTGATGCACGCCGGACACGACCTGGTCTATGTCGACGAACTGATGGGCAAGGGCCTGACGCCGGCCGACTTCACCGCCTACAAGTCGCAACGGTATCGCTGGGCGTTCGGTGCGATGCAGATCATGAAGGCGCGCCTCGGCTGGATGGTACGCAAGGACAGCCCGCTCAGTCGCGGCCAGAAGTTCCACTTCCTGACCGGATGGTTCTCGTGGTTCGCCGATGCCCTGCATCTCGTCTTCACGATGATGGCGATCGCCTGGACCATCGGCATGGTCGGCTGGCCGCAATACTTCACGCTGCCGATGGAGCTGTTCCTGATCCCGATCATCGGCTTCATCATCAGCAAGGTGTTTTTCGGCATCGTCCTCTACCGGAAGCGCGTGCCGTGTTCGTGGTACGACACGATCATGGCCTCGATCGCGAGCATGGGCCTGAGCCACGCGATTGCCCGCGGCATCTTCCTCGGCTTGTGGAAGAAGAAGGGCGAGTTCGTGCGCACGGCAAAGAGCCGTCGCCTCGGCGGCAAGCCGAGCGCGTTTTCCTCGGTCCGCGAGGAGCTGCTGATGTTCATTGCGCTTGTCGCGTGCATCGTCGGCATGATCCATTCCAACGGCATCAACTACACCGAAGGAAAGCTGTGGATCGGCATCCTCGCGGCGCAGGCGATTCCGTACGCATCGGCACTGTTCGGCGCGTGGATCGCGCATCGCTCGAACGAGCCTTCGGCCTGAATGCGATCGGGTGGTCCTGCAGGCAATCGTGGACCCGGGATGAACAGGACTCGCGCCGATAACGGCGTTCTTCGGCCTCGCCTGCTATAAATCGTCCATGACTGTTTCCCGCTCACGCGAGGCGCATCGCCCCGCTCCGCTGCGCCCGGCGTTGCTGATCGCGCTTGCCTTGTCGGTGTTTTCGCCGTTTGCGGCCGCGGCACGCGTGGGCGTGCAGCTCGACGGCCTCGACGACGAACTGCGCGCTGCGGCGCTCGGCGCGCTCGAGCTGCAGCAATACACCAATCGCGATGTCAGCCGCGGGCAGGTGCGCCGCCTGTATCGCCGCGCCGAAGGACAGATCCAGAAGGCACTCGAGCCCTATGGCTACTACAACGTGACCCTGCAGGGCGAACTCGCCGAAGAGGGCGAGAACTACCGCGCCACGCTGCACGTGAAGCCCGGCGATCCGGTGAAGGTCATCGCGGTCGATCTGCGCATCGATGGCGCCACCGAAGGATTGCGCAGCGTCGACGCCGCACGATCGGCGTTCTCGCCGCAGAAAGGCCAGCGTCTCGATCACGCCACCTACGAGCGCAGCAAGGCGGCCATCCATGCCGCGCTGTTCAGCGTCGGCTATCTCGATGCACAGCTCGCCACCCACCGTGTCGAAGTCGAGCGTGCGGCGAATACCGCGAAGATCGCACTGGAATGGAAGGTCGGCCAGCGTTACCGCTTCGCCGCCACCGAATTCGAGGGTGGCCAGTTCCCTGACGATTTCATGCAGCGCTTCATCCCGTGGGATGTCGGCGACTACTACTCGCAGGACAAGTTGCTCGAACTGCAGCAGCGCCTGTTCGATGCCAACTATTTCGCGATCTCGCAGGTGCAACCGGATACCGACAAGGCGAGCGACGGCAAGGTGCCGATCGCGGTGACGCTGGCACCAGCCAAGCGGACCATCTACACCGGCGGCGTGTTCGTCGGCACCGATACCGGCGTCGGCGTGCGTGGTGGCATCGAGCGGCGCTGGGTCAATCTGCACGGGCACAAGCTCAAGTTCGAGACCATCCTCGCCCAGCGCCTCAAGACCCTGTCGACCCTTTACCAGGTTCCGCTGCCCGGCACGGACAACCACAGCCTCAATTTCGGCATCACCTACCGCGACGAGAATACCGACACCAGCCAGTCGAAGACGCTGCGCCTCGCCGCGAACGACTCGAGGATCTGGCACGGCTGGACGCGAACGATCGGCCTGCAATTCCTCACCGGCGATTTCAAGGTCGCCGACATCAAGGGCAACACGACCCTGCTGTACCCCGAAGTGGTGCTGACCAGGAAGCGCGCCGACGATTTCAATTTCCCGCGCAAGGGCTGGTCGCTGACCCTGGCGGCGCGGGCTGGACAGAAAGGACTGTTGTCGGATACGAGTTTTGCCCAGGTCACGGCGGATGCGAAGTGGATCCACGGCCTCGGCGAGCGCGGACGCTTCATCGCGCGGGGTTCGGTCGGGTACACCCAGGTCGACGATTTCGACAAGCTGCCGCCGGAACTGCGCTACTTCGCTGGCGGCGACCGCTCGATACGCGGCTACAGCTACCAGACGGTCGGCCCGCGCGTCCTTGTGGACGGTGATCCCGAGCCGAAGGTGATCGGCGGCAAGCAACTGCTCGTCGGCAGCGCCGAATACGAGCACTACTTCTCGCCGAAGTGGGGCGCGGCGGCTTTCGTCGACGCCGGCGATGCCTTCAGTGGACGCGATTTCGACCTCAAGATCGGTGCCGGATTAGGCCTGCGCTGGCGTTCTCCGGTCGGACTCGTGCGCGTTGACCTCGGCACACCGATCGGCGACAAGTATGCGAGCGGCGTCGAGTTGCACATCGTCATAGGACCCGATCTTTGAACGCGCCCGGCAAGTCCGCCCAGGCGCGGACCACAACGACGTCGTCGCGGCGCGCATTGCGCGCGGCCGCATGGAGCCTCGTCGCGCCGGTGGTGGTGCTCGGCGCCGTCCTGCTGTGGATTTTCAACACCCGCTCGGGCGCGGGTTTCGCGCTTGGCCGTGCGCAATCGGCGCTCGATGGCAAGCTCGATATCGGCGCGTTCAGCGGCACGCTGTCGGGCCCGCTGCAGCTCGACGACCTGCACTACGCCGACGCGGATGCAGGCATCGATGCGCGGATCGGCAAGGCCACGATCGACCTCGACGTGCTGGCTCTGGTTGGCGGCCGGATCGAGCTCGGCAATGCCGTGCTGAGCGATGTCGATATCGCACTGACCACGCCGGCGGCGAAACCGGAAGATCCGGCAAGCGCCTTGTCGCTGGCTGCGCCGATCGACATCCTGATCAACCAGCTCGTGCTCGAACGCGCGACGATCCGGCAGGCGGGGAATCCTGTCCTCGTTGTCGATCGCCTCGACCTGGTCGGCGGCTGGACGCAGGAAGGCGTGCTGGTCAGGAAGTTCTCGCTGCGTTCGCCCGATGGCAGCATCGACCTCAGCGGCACCCTCGGCAGCGTGGGCGGCTATTCGGGCAATGCCGAGACAACGTTCGCCTGGCGCGCGGGGGACACCGATCTGGCCGGCGTGCTCACGAGCCGCAGCGACGGCAAGCAGGCACGCCTCGACCTGAGCCTGAGCAAGCCGATGCCGGCCAGCGCAACGATGACGATCGGCCAGACCGCGACATCATCGTGGAACCTGCTGCTCGATGTACCGGCTTTCCCGGCGCAGGCAATCCTGCCCGACAGCACGCTCGGCCAGCTGGCCGTGCATCTGCAGGGCAGCGGCGATCGCGAACGTGGCAACGTGAACGGAACGGCCTCGGTCAACGATCACCCGATCGCGCTCGATCCACTGCGCTATGCATTCAGCAAGGGCATCGTCACGATCGAGTCGATGCACCTCACCTCGCCCGGATCCAGTGGCGCGCTGGACCTGAGCGGAACCGTGGAGCCGGCGGCCACTCCGCTCAAGGCGAATCTCAAGGCGATCTGGCAAGGCGTTGAACTGCCCGAAGACCTCGTCGGCCAGGCGCTGGTCAGCCATGGCGAACTGGCACTCGACGGTTCGCCCGACCTGTTCGCCGCCAAGGGTTCGCTGGCGCTCGGTCCTGCGGATGCGCTGGCCGACATCGATATCGACATTGCGGGCACGCCGCAGGCGATCACGCTCAATACCGTCCGGCTCAGACAGGCCAGCGGCGGACTCGACGCGACCGGCACGGTTTCGCTGCAGCCGACGCTCGGCTGGGAAATCACCGCAACGGCGAATCATCTCGATCCCGGCGCCTTCGTTGCCGATTGGCCCGGTGCGATCGATTTCGTGCTGGCTACGGCAGGAACGCAAACCGCGCAGGGGCCCGATGCGAGCTTCCTGCTCGACAAGGTCGGCGGCAGCCTGCGCGGAAAGCCGCTCAGTGGCTCTGCCGATCTGCGCCTGAAACCCGGCTACATCGTCGATGGCAACCTGCTGCTGAAATCCGGTGGCAGCACGCTCGCTGTCGAAGGCAGCGGCGGCAGCCAGACCGACGCCCGGTTGCGCTTCGATGTCGCCTCGCTGGGCGACTGGCTGCCCGCGTCGGGCGGCGAGGCCCATGGCAACGTCCACATCAGCGGCCAATGGCCGCGACTCGACATCGATGGCGACGCATCGGGACGCGAACTCGCCTGGTCGGGCGTGCGCGTCGATTCGATGGAACTCGTCGCCAAGGTGAAAAATACTGAAAAGCCGGCCGGCGCCGTGACCCTCAAGGCCGAGAACGTCACGCGCGGCGATATCCGCTTCGCAAGCCTCGTGATCGAAGGCGACGGCAACGAGGCGTCGCATCAACTGAAGCTCGATGCCGAGGGCACGCCGGCCAGCATTTCCGTTTCGCTGAGCGGCGGCAACGAGAAAGGCCATTGGCAGGGTCAGCTGAAGACACTCCGGCTGGACCCGAGCGGTCGCAACCTTCCGGATTTCGATCTCGAGAAGTCTGCATTGATGGCCTGGGACGGAAGCCGCTTCGATCTCGCCGAGAGTTGCCTGGTCGGCACGCCGCCGACCCGCACACAATCCGGCGCATCCGCCGCGGAAATACCCTTGAAAACCGCTGACGTCGTGGTCGAGGCCGCCGTCCCCGGCGAAGCCGAGGTTCCCGCGCGCCTGTGCATCGGCGGCAGCAGTTCGGCCGATGGCAGTCTCGCTGCCAGCTACCGGCTCGACCACCTGCCGCTGCGACTGCTCGTGCGCCTGGCCGCACCCGATACTCCGGTGCGCCTGCGCGGCGAGCTCGGCGGCTCGGGCGAATTGCGGCGCGACGGCAAGGGACCGATCAGTGGCAATGCCCACCTCGTCTCGGACAAGGGCGATGTGTTCTATGTCGGCGACGGCAACAAGCCCGTGCTGAGCTATCGCGGATTCACGATCGAAGCAGCGCTCACGGATGCGTCGAGTACAGCGGTAGTCCGCGCTGCGCTCGATCACGATGGCCGCATCGACGGCCGAATCACGCTCACGCCCGATCGAGGCGCCAGCCAGGTCATCGCAGGAAATCTCGAACTTGATCTCAACAGCCTCACCTTCCTCGAACTGCTCAGCAGCGAGCTGACGAATACCCAGGGCCGGCTCTCGGCCAACTATGCGATCGCAGGCACCCTGGCCGAGCCGCGATTGAATGGCATGCTCGATCTCGAAGGATTTGCCACCGAAATTCCTTCGGCCGGACTGAAGCTGCACGATGGCAGGATCAGCCTGCGCGCCGCCGATGCGCGACGCTTTGCCCTCGACGGCACGATCCTTTCGGGCGACGGCCGCATCGCGCTTTCGGGCGAAGGCGGCCTCGGCGCCGACGAACCGCTGAAGATCGCGGTCAAGGGCGAGGATTTCCTTGCCGCGGATATCCCGGCAGCGCGCGTCGTGGTCAGCCCCGATCTTTCGATCGAAAGGAATACCGAGGGCATCCTCGTCACCGGCAAGCTGGCCGTGCCGTCAGCCAATGTCGACCTGGCCAAGCTGCCGGGCGGCGGAGCCAGCGCCGCGTCACCGGATGTCGTCATCGTCGACGCCATGCAGGCGGAGCCCGGCAAGCAGGCACCGGTCACCGCACGCGTAACGGTTTCGCTCGGGGACGAGGTCAAGCTCGCCGGCTACGGTTTCGACGGCAGCCTGAGCGGCGACCTGATCCTGATCGACCGACCGGGCAGGGCGACGACGGCCAGCGGCACGCTGAACGCCGGGGGCACCTACAAGGCGTATGGCCAGGATCTGAAGATCGAGACCGGACGCATCCTGTTCGCGAGCAGCCCGATCGACAATCCCGGCATCGACATCCGCGCGACGCGCACGATCAAGTCCGACAACGTCACGGCGGGCCTGCTGATCCGTGGCACCGCGCAAGTCCCGGTCCTGACCGTGTTCTCGGACCCTTCGCTCGAACAATCCGAAGCGCTCTCGTACCTGGTCACCGGCAAGCCACTGTCGTCGCTCAAGAGTGGCGAAGGCGACATGCTCGGCACCGCAGCGCGCGCGCTCGGCACGGCTGGTGGTGACCTGCTGGCCAAGAGCGTCGGCCGGAAGATCGGCGTCGATGACATCGGCGTCGCCGACAACGACGCGCTGGGCGGTGCCGCCTTCACGGTTGGCAAGTATCTTTCGCCGAAGTTGTACCTGAGCTATGGCGTCGGCGTGTTCGATCCGGGCGAGGTCGTCACCTTGCGCTACCTGTTCAGCAGACGCTGGAACTTCGAGGCACAGAACGCGACCACCGGCAGCCGTGCCGGCTTCAACTACCGCTACGAAAAATAGTCCCGGGATCGACAGGTCGTCTCCGCACCGGCTCGCGCTGGTCGACGCGGCTGCCCTGCCCCACGCCATCGGCGGAATTCGCGCCCGCACGAAGTATCATGCGCCAATGAATGAGCGCGCCGATTACCTCAAACGCCAGCTTGCCCTCGATCCGCATGTCGAAGGCGGCCACTACCGGCGTATCTACGAATCGACCAGCAGCATTGCGTTCGGCGAGGAGAAGCGGGACCGGCCGATGGCGACCTCGATCTATTACCTGCTCAACGCGGGTGAAATCAGCCGCTGGCATCGCGTCGATGCCGACGAGATCTGGCACTGGTATGAAGGCGATGCCCTCGAGATGCTGCGCTTCGATCCGCGCGATCGCCAGCTCTCGAAGCACACGCTGGGCCCGGTCGGACACGATTCCGCGCCGGTTTTCGTCGTCCCGGCCGGATGCTGGCAGGCCGCGCGTCCGCTGGGCCGCTACACCCTGGTCGGCTGCACGGTCGCTCCGGGCTATGAGTGGCGCGGATTCAGCACGCTCTACAGCGTTCCGTCGGTGGGCGACCAGTTGCGCGCGATCGATCCCGCACTGCTCGCACTGAGCTGATCAGCAACAGCAATCGCATTGCTGTTTTCCACGAAGTCTGTTTCGCGCGACCTGTCGTCGTGCAAGTCGCCTCGATCCGACTGCTCTGGCCTGGACCGGAACAAGCGCCTCTGCGACTGAAACTTATGCTTCAGAGCTCGTTCGCGCGCACGGCACGCATCTCGATGAGCGTTCCAGCGCGTCACCTGTTCAGCGCAAGTCCAGTGATGCAATGGCATCAGTGAGCGCGACGCATTCCAGCGCATTGACTCGGCTGAAGTGCCAAGCGCGCGGCCTTCCCGACTGGATTCCGCGCTTCCTTTTTCGAGGAGGATTCCATGGCCATGACGAAAACGAGCAGCAAGCGAAGCGCTGCAGCGAACAAGACAGCAAAGAAGGCGACAACGAAAAAAGCGCCACCGAAATCGACTGGCACGAAATCCGGCAAGAAAACAGCGAAGAAGACGTCGGCAGCGACCATGCCGTCGTCGGCGCGCAAGAGTTCCACATCGAAAACAGCGACAGCGAAGCAGACGAAGATGCGCAAGCCAGCAAAGCAGGCGGCGGCGAAGAAAGCGCCGACCAAGGCAAGCCGCGCGACGCGCAAATCCCCAGCGCAAAAATCCGCGCCCAAGAAAGTCTCAACCGCGACAAGCGGCGCACGCAAACCTGTCGCGACGAAATCCTCGCCACGCAAATCCGCTTCCCCGACAAGCAAGACTGCAAAACAGCCGATCGCGAGCAGCCGCACGCCGGTCGAGCGCGAGATCGCGGCAGTAAAAAAATCCGCGCCACGCAAGCCAGCAGCGGCCCGCACGAAACCATTCACGCCGGAGCAATCCGCCGAGCAGATCCGCGCTCTGCTCGAAGCCAAGAACGAACGCACGCGTCAGGGACCCACATGGCCGGCGGCGAACGCGCATACGGGGCATTCCGACTTCATCGGCAACGACACGGTCCACGATGCGCATGACGCGGGCGCGGCACAGACCGAACCGCATTCAAACCTCGGCGTGGTCGGCATGCATGGGCGTGGCAACCAGGGCAAACGCGGCCAGAGTTGAAGCCATCGGTATCGCGCAGCACATCCGCTGCGCGATCCTGTCTTTGCGCACTCGACTACTCAATCATCGTCGTTGTCGACAACCTCGAGTGCCGCGCCGTGATCGTGAGCCGACGCTTCCGCCACCTCGAGTGCGCGCCGGATGCCGGTGGCGTTGCCGGCAACAACTTCGATCAGATGCGTGCCGGGCCCGATGTCATCGGGCAGTCCGGCCGAACTCGAATCCGGATCATCCATGTGCGGCATCAGATCGGCGATTTCCTCGACCGATTCGATTCCCTCGAGCGAGCCTACGAGGTTGATCAGGGCCGATGCCGCATCGTCGCCGGCGGTCAAGCGAAGTTGCAGGGTGGGCATGTGCTGCTCCTTGTCGGGTTCCGTCCAAGTAGAACCCGACGCAACGGAATCGCAGCCAAACGCACGACCTCTGCGATCTGCGGCAGTGCGCCGGATCACACGGTGCAGTGTGCAGGGAAAGTCACGACCGGAGGAGCATCGCGGTCTAAGCCGCGAGCGGGGATTTCAACTGTGCACCTAGAGGCGACCTGCCGCGGCGTCGCCGAGCAGGCGCTTGACGGGCGGCAAGCGATTGGCCAGGGCCAGCGCGACGCCACGCAATCCGGCGATCGCGGTCGAACCGCTGTCGAATGCGCTTTCGATCAGGCTGAAGCTGTTTGCCGCGAGCGTGTTCTCGCTGCGGCGCTCGCGCTCATACCGACGCAAGACGTGGCTTGCGCCTATATCGCTGTTGCGCGCCTTCGCACGCAGCAGTTGATCGCGCAGGTTGCGTGCGTCGCGCAAGCCGAGGTTGAGTCCCTGACCCGCCAGTGGATGCACCGCATGGGCGGCATCGCCGACCAGCACGCATCGTCCGTCGACATAGCGTTCGGCCAGGCGCATGCGCAGCGGAAACGACAGGCGCGATGTGGTCGCCGTGATCGCACCGAGGCGGAAATCGAACGCGCAGCCGAGTTCACCGCGAAAGGCAGCTTCGTCGAGGGCGAGTAGCCGCTCGGCCTCCGCACTCGGCAACGACCAGACGATCGAGCTGCGCCCGTCGGCCAAAGGCAGGAACGCCAGCGGACCGCCGGGCTGGAAGCGCTGCCAGGCCGTCGATTCATGTGCACGTTCGGTGTCGACGTGAGCGACGATTGCGCGCTGCGCGTAGTCGCGATCGCGCGTGGCGATGCCAAGCTGCGTTCGGATCGGCGACATCGCGCCATCGGCTGCGATCAGCAGGCGCGCGCGCAAGCGAGTGCCATCGGCAAGCATCGCGGCAACACCATCGGCCTCGTTTTCGATCGAAGCGACCTCAGCAGGACATGACAGGCGTGCCGCGCGCGATCCATCCACGGGTTCGGCCAGCGCCTGCCAAAGCATGTGCTGCAAGAGACGGTTCTCGACGATCCAGCCAAGCGCCGCTTCGCCGCGATCGGCCGCATCGAACTGGAGTTCACCGGGAGCCAGCGCATCCCAGATGCGCATGCGTTGATAGGCGCTGGCGCGCGCACGCGCGATCGCTGGCCAGACGCCGAGTTCTTCGAGCAGTCCCACCGCATCCGCAGCGAGCGCAACGACACGCGGATCGACATCGTCCCGCGCATCCCAGCACGGCGGCGGGCGCGTCTCGACCAGCGCAACCTCGAATCCTTCGCGGACGAGCGCGAGTGCGGTCGCCGCGCCGACCACGCCGGCACCGACCACGATCACGTCGAATTCGCCGCGCCGATTCATCGACTCAATGCCCGTGCCGAAACATCGCCGCGGAAACCCATGCCGCGCAGGGCCACACGGCGCTTGAGCGGCGCGATCCGGTCGAGCGCGGCGAGACCCAGCGAGCGCAGCACGCGCAGCGGCAGGAAGTCGTTGCCCATCAGGCGGACCAGGTCATCGCTGAACGACGTCGTCGCCTGTCGATCCGGCGTGCGTCGCTCGACGTAACGCGACAACAGCGCCGCGTCGCCGGGATCGTCGCCCTGCTGCTTCGCCGCGATCAGCAATTCGGCGAGGCTCAAGGCATCGCGCAGACCCAGGTTGAAGCCCTGCGCGCCAAGCGGATGCACGGTTTGCGCGGCATTGCCCACCAGCACACAACGCTCGGCGGTCAATCGATCGGCGAGCACGCGACCGAGCGGATACGGCTTGCGCTTGCCGGGGCGGCTCAACTGCCCGGCGCGATAGCCGAATCGCGCATGCACGAGTTGCAGGAATGCAGCGTCATCGAGCGCGGCCACTCGAGCGGAGTCATCCGCGTCAACGGTCAGCACGAGTCCGGCGCGGTTCTGCGCCAGCGGCAGCAGGGCGACCGGGCCGGAATCGGTGAAGCGCTCGTAAGCCATGCCGTTGAGCGGACGCCCGGTGGTCAGCGTCGTGACGAAGGCATGCTGCGCATAGTCAATGCGTTGAACACCGATAGCGAGACTGTTGCGCACGAAAGACTCGGTGCCATCGGCGCCGACCAGCAGGCGAGTCGAAAGGCGCCGTGCACCACCACCGTCACGCAAGGCCAGGTCGATCCGATGCGGATGGCGCTCGATACCGATGAGCTGGGCCGGCGCGATCCGATCCAGCGACGCGCTGGCATCGAGCCGCAGCAGCAACGCGTTGCCGAGCTCGCGCGCTGGCAGGACCGCACCGAACGCGGGCAGGCCGAGCTTTCCGGCATCCAGATGCACGGCACCGAATTCGCCGCGCCGGCTGACATGGATGCGTTCGATCGCTGCAGGTTGAGACGTCACATGGGCCCAGACGCCGAGCGACTCCAGCGCATTGATGCTGGCGCGGGCAAGGGCGAGGTTGCGCTCGTCATAGCTTGGCTGGTCGGCCACGCGCGGTATCGCTGCCTCGATCAAGGCGACGCGAAAGCCGCAGTCATCGAGAGCGATGGCGAGGCTCGAACCGACCAGGCCGCCGCCGACGATGGCGATGTCATGCAGGTCATCCATTGCGCCATGATACGGGCAAGAACGCGCGATCCGTAATGACTATTGCCACTGAGGCAGCCGCGCCAGGCTCTGGCAGACTGTCGCGTCGATCATGACCTTCGACCCAGCCGGGGAACTCCATGCAACGTGTACTCGTCTCACTGGCCGTGCTGTTCGGCGCGACCAGCCTGCAAGCCGCCTCGCCGCTCGAGGCACATTTCGCTGCCGATCCGAACCAGAAAGTCGATGCCTGGTACACCGGGCAGATAGCCAAGTACACGACCGATCCGTCGTTCAACACGCAACTGACCGACTACCTGCCGGCTTCGGACAGCGTGCCGAGCCCGGCCAAGGCACTCGGCGATGTCTCGGGCGCGCCGAACATGCTGCCGCGCCTGAAAACCGTCCACGACTATTTCCGCCTGCTCGAGGCAAGCAGTCCGCGCGTCAAGGTATTCAGCATCGGCCGTTCCGAGGAAGGCCGCGAAATGATCGCGGTCGCGATTGCGGACGAGAAGCTGCTCGCCGACCTCGAAGCCAATCGCGAACGCCTCGCGCAATTGTCCGATCCGCGCCGCATCGGCCTGGACGATGCAAAGGCGAGTGAACTGATTGCCCAATCGGTTCCGGTCTACTACATCACTGGAGCGATCCATTCGAACGAGACCGGCACGCCGACCTCGCTGATGGAACTGGCCTATCGACTGACGGTTGACGAGGCGCCGTACATCCGCGCGATCCGCTCGAAGGTGATCACCCTGATCACGCCGGTCGTCGAGACCGATGGCTGGGAGCGCAAGGTCGATGTCTACAACTGGCATCGCGCGCATCCGGATCAGCAATTCCCGCACCTGCTGTACTGGGGTCACTACGTTGCGCACGACAACAATCGCGATGCGATGCTGGCGTCGCTGGCCCTGACCCGCAACGTCATCGACACTTACACCGGCTGGCATGCGCAGGTGCTGCACGACCTCCACGAGTCGGTGCCGTTCCTCTACGACAACACGGTCGGCGCCGGGCCGTACAACGCCTGGGTCGATCCGCTGCTGGTCAACGAATGGCAGCAGATCGGCTGGAACAATGTCGACACCTTGACCCGGCTTGGTCTGCCCGGCGTGTTCACGCATGGCGAATTCGATACCTGGAGTCCGGGCTACCTGATGTTCATCGCTGCCACCCACAACGGCATCAGCCGGCTCTATGAGACTTTCGGCAACGGTGGCGCGGATACCGTCGAACGCATTCTCGATCCGGAGGAATACGAGCGCACCTGGTACCGGCCGAATCCGCCGCGCGCGAAGGTGATGTGGTCGCAGCGCAACAACAACAATTATTCCCAGAGCGGCATGTTGAGCGCGCTCGACTACTTCGCCGGCAATGGCCAGCAGTTCCTGCGCAACTACTGGCTGAAATCCAAGCGCTCGATCACCAAGGCGAATGATTCCGGCCCGGCCGGCTATGTGCTCAGCGCCGATGAACCGCGCCGTGGCGCGCAACGCAAGCTGCTTGAAGTGCTGCATCGACAGAAGGCCGAAATCCAGCGCCTCGACGCCGCCTTGACCGTGCAGCTCCCGCCCGCGAAGAAGACCGAAGACGGCGACGACAAGGCAGCGGGCGAAGCCGGCAAGATCGCGCCGACATCACGCACGTTTCCCGCCGGCAGCTACGTCGTGCGCATGGACCAGCCGTATTCACGAATAGCGGATGTGCTGCTCGATCGCCAGTACTGGTCGCCGGATGATCCGCAGAAGCATCCCTACGACGATACCGGCTGGTCGCTCGGCGACCAGTTCGGCGTCGACGTTGCGCGGGTCACCGATGGCGCGCTGCTGAAGGCGCCGATGCGCGCGGTCGAATGGCCACTCGCTGTCGTGGCTGCGGGCGGCAGCGGCAGTATCCGCGTCATCGCCAATCCGGCCGCGGCCGAACTCGCCTCGCTGCGCTTCGCCGCGAAAGGCACGCCGATCGAGGTCGCCAGCGAGCCATTCACGATCGCGGAACGCAAGTTCGCCGCAGGATCGCTGATCGTGCGGCGCGCCGATGGCGGCTTCGACGCGATCGCCGGCAGACTCGGACTCAGCGTGTTTGCAACCGATTCGCTGCCCGGCATCCGCACGCGCAAGCTCGGTATTCCGCGCGTCGCGGTCCTGCATACCTGGCTCTCGACGCAGACCGAAGGCTGGTGGCGCATGGCGCTCGACGAGCTCGGCATTCCGTTCACCTACATCAGCACCCAGGACGTCGCGCGCGATGGCGACCTGCGCAAGCGCTTCGATGCCATCCTGTTCGGTCCGGTCGGCACCGATTCACGCACGATCGTCGACGGCCTGCCGATGTATGGCAACGCGATGCCGTGGAGAAAATCCGAACTGACGCCGAACCTCGGTCTCATCGACAGCACCGATGACATCCGTCCCGGACTCGGCGGCAGCGGCATCGATCACCTCAAGCGCTTCGTGCGCGACGGCGGCCTGCTGGTCACCTCGATGGATACGGCGGAATTCGCCATCGACAACGGCCTGGCTCCGGGCGTCAGCGTGGCCAAGCGGGGCGACTTGCGCATCGTCGGTACGCTCGTGCGCGCGCAGACCACCGAAAGCGCGAGCCCGGTGACCTGGGGGTACGACGCGCCATTCACGGTCTACTCGGCGGATGGCATGGCCTTCAAGCTGAGCAACCAGGTCGATGGTGACCGTGGCATCCCGACCGCCGAGGATCACAAGCGTCCGACCGGTCGCGGCGGCCCCGACGATATCGACCTGCCGCAGGGCGCCGGCTATGTCGATCCACCGGAGTTGCCGTCGGTGAAACCGTGGCAGGCCCTGCCGCTCAATGTGGATCAGGCACGCAACAACCTGTTCCTGATCCCCGAAGACCAGCGCCCCCGTGCCCTGCTGCGGTTCGCCGACAGCGACGAACTGCTCGTTTCGGGCCTGCTCGACAATGGCGGCACACTGGCCAAACAGGCCGCCGTGGTCGACGCACGACTCGGCAAGGGGCATGTGCTGCTGTTCGCGATCAATCCGATGTGGCGCGCCGCAACGATCGGCAGCTATCCGCTGGTGACCAACGCGATCCTCAATTTCGACGCGCTGCACGTCCCGTAGGCAAGGGACGAAAAGCATTCCGCTGCCACGCAGTCGATCGCGTGTCGGCGGATCGAATCCTCGCGCGCATCCTTGCGATCGCGCGAAGGGTCGCAATCGACACCGGTCCCGCCTGCATCAATCCCGTCGCGCGATCGCGCGTGAGGTCGCCAGCCCGATCAAGCGGGACACGACCAGGGCGATGTACATGACGCCGGCGAACTGTTCGAGCATGACCAGCGATCGCGCGTGTGGACGCAACGGCATGATGTCACTGAGGCCGACTCCGGACAGCGTGCTGAAGCTGAGATAGAGCAGCTCGATCCACGTGCGCGGACTGTCGGCATCGAGCGTGGCGCTGAAGCTTCCCGGAACCCACCGGTCGCAGACCGAATAGGCGAACGCGAACGCCCAGGCAAGCAGGGTGAAGGTCGCACCGGCGGCGAAGAGTTCGTCGCCGGTGACACGGTGGTCGCGCAGCATGTAGGCGATCAAGCCGAATGCCGTGTAGAAATACAACGCGCTTTCAAGCAGGTGGGCGAATGCGACCAGTTCGGGGCGTTCGCTGACCGCCGCGGCGATCGACAACACGACGGCCGGCATGGCTAGGCCCCATGCCACCGAGTTCAGCATCGTGCTGCGATTGACCACCCAAAGCGCGAGTGCGAGCACGATGATGCCGAACGCGCCGAACAGCGCACTGCCCTGGGGCATGCTTTCCATCATCGGGTAGAGCAGGACGCCCAGCAGTTGCACTCCGAGCAGCAAGGCCGACGGGTGACGCTTGATCGTCGCGATCCATTTGAGCAGCGCGCGGTTCGGCATCGGCGGAATGGTCTGCAACTGGGGCCTCCAGTAAATCACAGGACGCGACCGGATCTGCACGATCCGATGTCGCTCCCCGCTTCACCTGCCGTCATCGGAATCCGGGGCGGAGTGATAGGCTGCGCCGAACTCCGCATGCCCCGAGGCACACCGGTGGACCTGATCCTGATCTGCCATGGCTCGACCGACATCGCCGCCGGTATCTGCCTCGGACAGAGTGATCCACCGCTGTCGGCGGGCGGATTCACCGACGTGCAGCGCCTGGCAGCGGGCTGGGACGGACCGGCACCGCGCTTCCTGTTTTCCAGCGACCTGCGCCGGGCCCAGCAATCGGCCCAGGTGTTCGCGGCACGATTCGCGATCGAGCCGCTGGCCGATGCACGCCTGCGCGAGGTCGATTTCGGTCGCTGGGATGGCCGGCGCTGGGACGAAATCGTGAAACAGGATGCGCAGCGCCACGCCCACTGGCTTGAGAACTGGGTGATCCAGGAAGCTCCGGACGGCGAGAGTTTCGCTGACGTGCTGCGTCGCACCGGGGCCTGGCTGGCCGCCCTGCTCGGCTCCACCGGACGCGATGACTGCGTGCTTGCACTCGCCCATCCGGGCTCGATTCGCGCCCTGCTCTGTCATGCCCTCGGCCTGCCGCCCGGCCGCGCCATGGCGATCGGCATCGACGAAGCGCGAGTCTCGCGGCTGCGCTATGGCAATGGGCAATTCGAAGTGCGCTACATCAACACGACCCGCTTCGAGCGCGACTGAGCGGACATCCGCATCGTCATCAGCATCGGCTAAGATAGGCGCTGCGATTTTCCCGGAATTCGAACCATGACACTGACCCAGCCGCAGCGCATCGGCATCTTCATCGTCCTCGCCCTGGTCATGGCGGGCACGCGCATCAATCACTTCAGTGCCCTGCCGGATGCGTCCTGGGTCGTCTTCTTCGCCGCCGGTTTCTACCTGCGCGGCTCGATGCGCTGGGCATTCCCCGCGTTGATCGCACTGGCGGTGCTGCTGGATTTCCTCGTCATCAACGGGCAAGGCCTGAATTTCTGGAGCCACTATTGCGTTTCGCCGGGGTACTGGTTCCTGGCGGCGGCGTATGCCGCGATGTGGCTTGGCGGCAGCCTGCTGCGTACGCAGGCGAGCGGGCCGCGCCTGCGCACGCTTGGCCTGCTCGTGCTGAGCTTTCTGGTCGCGGAAGCGCTTTGCTTCTTGATTTCCAACGGCAGCTTCTACTGGACCAGCGCCGCCGTGGCGTCGCCGAGCCTCGCAGGCTGGATCGAGAACATGGGCGACTGGTATCTGCCTTACCTGCGCACCAGTGCGATCTATCTGTGCATCGGCACTGGCGCGCACATCATCGTCGCGCGCTGGTTGAACCTGCTGGCCGATCCGGCGCAGATCCACGGACAACGTGGGTAATCGACTCTCGAAGATCTACACGCGCACGGGCGACGACGGCAGCACCGGTCTCGGTGACGGTTCGCGCGTCGCCAAGGACTCCTTGCGCGTCGCCGCCTACGGTACCGTCGACGAACTCAACAGCGCGCTCGGCGTCGTGCTCGCCTGCGACGTGCCTGACGCGGTCCGCGACAGCCTGATCCGCATCCAGCACGAGCTTTTCAATCTCGGCGGCGAGCTGTGCATCCCGGGCATGGCCCTCGTGCACGATGGCGATATCGATCAGCTCGAGCGCGAACTCGACGGTTTCAACGACGACTTGCCGGTGCTCAAGGAGTTCATCCTGCCCGGCGGTGGCATGGCGGCGGCGCAATGCCACGTGGCCCGCACGATCGCCCGTCGCGCCGAGCGCGAGGTCATCACGCTGGCCCGCGCGGAAACGGTGCGCGCCGAGGCAATCCGCTACCTGAATCGTCTCTCCGACCTGCTGTTCGTGATCGCGCGCGTGCTGGCACGCGCGTCGGCGCAAGGCGAAGTGCTCTGGCAACACGAGCGCGTCAAGCGCTGACGGGAAACCCGCATGAAGGTTTCGGTCCACACCCATGCGGATTGCCTCGGGCACGAACCCGGGCCCGGCCACCCCGAATCGCCGTCGCGGCTCAAGGCGGTATTGCAAGCGCTCGATGACCCGAGTTGCGCGGTCACCGAGCGCCACGACGCGCCGTTGGCAACCCGCGAGCAACTCGCCCGCGTGCACGATGCCGGCATGCTCGACATGGTATTCGCTGCGGCTCCCGCGCAGGGACAGGTCTTCCTCGATGCCGACACGGCGATGTCATCGCACTCGCTCGAAGCCGCGCTGCGCGCCGCGGGTGCGGTATGCAGCGCGATCGATGGCGTGTTCGCCGGGCCGCAACGTCGCGCGTTCTGCGCCGTGCGGCCGCCAGGCCACCATGCCACGCATGACACGGCGATGGGATTCTGCCTGTTCAACAACGTCGCGATCGGTGCCGTCCATGCCCTCGCCGTGCACGGTATCGAGCGCGTGGCGATCATCGATTTCGATGTCCACCACGGCAATGGAACGGCGGATATCTTCAGGGCCGATCCTCGCGTCCTGTACGCGTCGACCCATCAGTCGCCGCTGTATCCCGGCAGCGGCGCGCCTTCGCAGCGCGGCCTCGGCAATCTCGTCCATGTGCCACTCGCGGCCGGGGCCGGATCGCCCGAATTCCGTGCCGCATTCGAAACACGGATCCTGCCCGAGCTCGAGAAATTCGCGCCGCAACTCGTCGTCGTCTCGGCGGGCTTCGATGCGCATCGGCTCGATCCGTTGGCCAATCTCAATCTCGATGCCGACGATTTTGCCTGGGTGACCCGACAGCTCGTCGCCGTTGCCGAACGTCACGCCGCAGGCCGCCTCGTGTCCGCCCTCGAGGGCGGCTACAGCCTGAACGCCCTGCATGAATCGACAATCGCCCATGTCAATGCCCTGTCGGCGCATTGAATGCGGTTTGCCGCCCGGCAGGCTATTCGGGGGCGGCGAGGCATTACACTAGCGCGTCCCGAGCTCTTGGCGAACTCACCATCGTGCCGCTCCCAACACCGTGTCACCTCCGCCGCCGCGCCATTACCGCCGCCATCGTCCTGATCCTCTGCGCACCTGCATGGGCGGCTGAGGGATCCCCAACGTGTCCGATCGGCACGCTGATCTGCACGAAGCCGGCACTGGACTGGTCGCTGTGCAGGAAGAACGACCTGCTCGATTTCCACGTCGATGGCTTGCCGACGACGGGTGACCGCGCGCTTGCCGACACCGAGATCAAGGGCTCGCAGACGCGCTCGAGCGACGGCGAGAACTACGTGCTCGAGGGCGATGCAAGCATCCAGCAGCTCGATCAGCTGATCCGCGCCGACCGTTTCACCTATGCGCGCTCGTCGACCGCGTGGACCGCGCAAGGCAACGTCCGTTACCAGGATCGCGACCTGCTGCTGTCGGCCAACGACGCCAAGGGCACGACCGACCCCAACCAGGCCACGGTCAGCGACGTGCGCTACCAGTTGCTGTCCTCGCGGGGCAATGGCCGGGCGTCCAGCGCCGTCCTTGTCGACAGCGAACATGCGAATCTCGACCAGGCGACATTCTCGACCTGCGCGCTGGATTCGCCGGGCTGGGAATTCCGCGCTGCCGACATCGAGCTCGACCAGGCGAACGGTATCGGCCGCGCCCACGACGTGACCTTCCGGATCGGCGACGTGCCCGTGTTCTGGGTTCCGTATGCGAGCTTTCCACTCGACGATCGGCGCAAGTCGGGCTTCCTTTACCCCGAGATCGGCTACAGCAACGAGCGCGGCTTCGATATCGCCGCGCCCTACTACTTCAATCTCGCACCGAACTACGACCTGACCCTGACCCCGCGGCTGATGACCCAGCGCGGACTCATGCTCGGCGGCCAGTTCCGCTACCTGACCGATTCGAGCCGCGGCACGGTCGAGGCCGAGTGGCTGCCGAATGACCGCGACACCGACAGCCGGCGCAGCCTGGTCCATTGGGACAACGCCACGCGCTTCAGCGAGAACTGGGCGGCCGCGATCACGATCAACCATGTCTCCGATGACCGCTACTTCGAGGACTTCGGGCGCAGCCTCAATATCGCCGCAACGACCCTGCTGCCATCAAGCGCCTATCTGCGCGGCCAGGGCAACTGGTGGAAAGCCAGCATCGGCGGCGATGAATACCAGATCACCGATCCGACCCTGCCCGGCTCGGTCGAACCGTACCGGCGCCTGCCGCGCGCGACCTTCGATGCCGATCACAGCCTGGTCGGCGATCTCGATGCCGGCCTCAGGTCCGAATTCGTCTCGTTCTCGAAGGACGATGCGGTCGACGGCCAGCGTCTCGACCTCTATCCGTACCTTGCCTATCCCGTGGAAGCCGCGGCCTGGTTCGTGCGCCCTGAACTCGGCTTCCGCTACACGAGCTATCAACTCGATCGCGACGCGGACAAGTCACCGCATCGCGGCGTGCCGATCGCCAGCGTCGATGCCGGCCTGCGCTTTGAACGCGCCCTGACGTTTGCCGGCGATGGCTACACGCAGACCCTCGAGCCGCGCCTGTACTACCTGCGCGTTCCATATCGCGACCAGGACAACCTGCCGCTGTTCGACACCCAGGAAGTCCCCTTCAGCTTCGGCCAGTTGTTCCGCAGCAACCGGTTCATCGGTGCGGATCGGCAGATGGACGCGAACAACCTGACCATCGCCCTGACCTCGCGCCTGATCGAGGACGCCAGCGGCGACGAGCGCATTTCCGCGACCCTCGGTGAAATTCGCTACTTCGACGATCAGCGCGTGCAACTGCCTGGCCGTGAGAACACGGACTATGCCGGTTCGGCCTATGTCGGCGAACTCGACTTGCGCATCAACGATCGCTGGCGCGCGACATTCTCGAACCAGTGGAATCCGAACAGCGATCGCACCGATCTGTCCGCCGTCGGCATCCAGAACCGCTTCGGCACCGACGGCGTGTTCAACCTGTCCTACCGGTTCCGTCGCGACCTGCTCGAACAGGCCGATGCCTCGGTGCTGATCCCGCTGAATCCGTCCTGGCGCCTGGTCGGGCGCTGGAACTACTCGATGTTCGACCGCAAGACCCTCGAGGCCTTTGCCGGCATCGAGCACGACAGTTGCTGCGTGGCGTGGCGCCTGCTGGCACGACGCTACGTGCACAATATCGAGCGCGATACGACGAATGCGCTGTATTTCGAGGTCGAGTTCAAGGGCGTCGGCTCGATCGGCCAGAAGACCGGCGATTTCCTCCGGCGTGCTATTCTCGGCTACCAGTAGCGCGTCATTCCGGGCATGGCTCGAAGCCCCGGAATGACGGCATCGGCGGACCTTTTCTTAACCTCGCCGCGACCGCATCACCCTACAATCCGGCCCTGTCTCTTCCGGCTCCTGCGGAATCTTACATGCGCATGAACAAGCTGCTTGCTTCCCTGATCCTGCTTTTTGTCGTCGGCACCCCGGTCGCCGTTGCCCAGATGATGCCGACCGAGAAACTCGATGGCATCGTTGCCGTCCTCGACGAGGACGTGATCCTGCGCAGCGAACTCGACGCGCAGGTGAATGCCATCGTCACCCAGTACGCGAGCAATCCCCAGCAATTGCCGCCGCGTGCCGAACTCGAGCATCAGGTGCTCGAACGCATGATCATGACCAAGCTGCAGATTGCCCGCGCCGACAGCACCGGAGTCAAGATCTCCGACGCCGAAGTCGACCAGACCCTGCAGCAGATCGCGCAGCAAAATCGCATGCAGATCCCCCAGTTGCGCGAGGCAATCGAACGCCAAGGCATGTCGTGGGAGCAATTCCGCACCAATGTGCGCGAGGAATCGCTGACCCGCACGCTGCGCCAGCGCGTCGTGCAGAGCCGCGTCCAGGTCAGCGATACCGAGATCGACCTGATGCTCAAGAATGGCGGCGGCAACCGCGATGAGCTGCATCTCGGCCATATCCAGGTCACCTTGCCGGAGGGTGCCAACTCGGAGCAGATCGCCGCGGCCCAGGCCAAGGCCGACGAAGTGGACCGCCAGATCCAGGGCGGCATGGATTTCGCGGCAGCCGCGATCCGATATTCGGATGCGCAGAACGCGCTCGACGGCGGCGACCTCGGCTGGCGCGGCTACAACGAACTGCCGACCGCATTCTCCGAGATCGCCGACAAGCTCGCTGCTGGCGAAGTCTCGCGACCGATGCGTGGCCCGAACGGTTTCCATATCATCAAGCTGATCGAGAAGCGCGCCGGCAAGACCGAACTCGTCACCGAGTACCATGCGCGCCATATCCTGGTCCGCCCGACCGAAGTCGTCAGCCTGGAGCAGGCCGAGAAGACCGTGAGCGAACTTCGTGCCCGCATCGTTGCGGGGGAAGACTTCGCCAAGCTCGCCAAGCAATACTCGAACGACACCAATACGGCCAACCTCGGCGGCGATCTGGGCTGGTTCGCGCAGAATGGCTACGGCTCGGACGTGGCCCGTGCGCTGTCGTCGACCGCGACCGGCCAGATCAGCGAACCATTCAAGAGCGACGCTGGCTGGCACATCATCGAACCGCTGGAAACGCGCACGTCCGACAAGACCGTCGAAGCGGAGCGCGACAAGGCCCGGCAGACGCTGGGCACGCGCAAGGCCGAAGAGGAATACAGCAGCTTCCTGCGCCAGTTGCGTGCCGAATCCTATATCGAGATCCGCTTGCCCGGAGCCGCCGGTGCCGCCGGAAACGCCGGCTGAGCGACGCCGCCCGCGTATCGCCCTGACTGCCGGCGAACCCGCCGGCATCGGACCCGAACTGATTGCCCGGATCGCCGCCGAGGATTTCGGCGCCGATCTCGTCGTGATCGCCGATCGCGGCCTCATCCGCGAGCGGGCGCGCATGATCGGCATCGAACTCGAACTGGCGGATACCGCGCCAACGCGAAGCGCCGGGCGACTTGCCTGCATCGACGTCGCGATGCCGCACCACTCGATCGCCGGGCAGCTCGATCAACGCAACGCCCGCTACGTGCTCGAAACGCTGGATCGCGCGGCAGAGGGTGCGCAGTCCGGCGACTTCGACGCGATCGTGACCGCACCGCTGCACAAGGGCGTGATCAACGATGCGGGCGTCCGGTTTTCGGGCCATACCGAGTTTCTGGCCGAGCGCGCCGGCTGCGGCGTGGTCATGCTGCTCGTCGCCGGCAGCCTGCGCGTGGCCCTGGCGACAACCCACCTGCCGCTGTCAGCCGTGCCAGCCGCGATCACCGGGGCAAGCCTCGGCAAAACCCTGCGCATCCTGGATCGTGACCTGCGCAGACGATTTGCACTGGAGTCGCCACGTATCGCCGTGCTGGGTCTCAATCCGCACGCCGGCGAAGGCGGTCATCTCGGCCGCGAGGAAATCGAGACAATCATTCCGGCGATCAACAACGCGCGTCGCGACGGGCTCAACCTGCTCGGTCCGCTACCCGCTGACACGGCCTTCGTGCCAAGCCAACTCGCCCACTGCGACGCCGTTCTTGCCATGTACCACGACCAGGGCCTGCCGGTGCTCAAGCACGCGGGTTTCGGTCACGCGGTGAACGTCACCCTCGGCCTGCCCTATGTACGCACGTCGGTTGATCACGGCACCGCGCTCGATCTGGCCGGCAGCGGCCAGGCCGATACCGGCAGCCTGCGTGCCGCGATCGCACTGGCCGTCGAGTTGGCCGGGCGCCGCCTCTGACGGTCAGGTCGATATCGTCGGTGCGCGTCGGCGCCAGGGACGGATCTCGAGCACGAGGGCGATCGCGAGCAGGACCAGGGCGAAACCGATCGCTCCGGCCAGGGTCAGGTGCTCGCCGAGGAACAGTGCCCCCCAGATCTGCGCGAACACCGGCACCAGAAAGGTATTGGTCACGGCTTTCTCGCTGCCGACATCGCTGAGCAGGCGGAAATACAGCACGTAGGCCAGGCCTGTGCAGATCAGGCCGAGCACGAGCAGGCTCGCGATCACGCTGCCGGGTGGCAGGCGCGTCGGCAGGTTGAGGATGCCGAGCGGCAGCATGACGATGGCCGCACCGAGCTGGCTGGAGCCGGCCAGGACCAGCGGATCGACGCTCGAATGACGCTGGCGAATGAACAACGAGCTGTAGGCGTACAGGGCGGATGCAATGAAGCAAAGGCCGATCGCGCTGAGGCTCTGCGCGTTCATGCCGAGACTGCCGTAGCGCGCGAGCACGGCAACCCCGACCAGGCCGACAACGACGCCGATCCGCTTCGACCACGAGGGGTGAGCGCGAAGCATCAATGCGGCCATCACCACGGTCAGCAACGGAACCGTCGCGTTGATCACGGCCATGTAACCTGCCGGCAGGCTGCGCGCCGCATAGGCAAAGCAGAGAAACGGCAAGGCCGCGCTTATCGTGCCGAGCCAAAGCCAGGCGCGCCATTGCCGGCGCAGGTCGAGCGAGCGGCCCAGAACGCGCAGGAGGATGACCAGCATGATCGCCGCCAGGGCAAGGCGCATGGCCGCGGTGAACGCGGCACCGACGGCGGGCACGGTGATGCGCTGGAACAGGAATGAGGCGCCCCAGATCATCCCGAGCAGCAGCAGGCGGATCAATGACGGCAACGGCATGCAGGTTCCATTCGAATCGGGCCGAGGGCTGCGGCGCGCCGGCAAGCGCGTGATGTGCACGATCGGCAACTCGAGTCGCTACCCAAATCGCCACCGCAAGCTGCCGCCCATCTTACGACCTTGGGCTTCCATTCGACATGAAATCGCGGCACAACGGGTTCTCGCGTACCCTAGCCCGCTTCGCTGACGCGCCCGATGCAAGTCCTCCGACCGTGACCCGATATTCCGAAAGATCCGCCGACGCGCCTCACGTCACGCGCAAGCGCTTCGGCCAGCACTTCCTGCGCGACGAGGAGATCATTGCGCGCATCGTCCAGGCGGTCGCGCCGAAGCCAGGCCAGCGCCTCATCGAGATCGGGCCTGGCGAGGGCGCGATCACACTGCCGATGCTGCGCAAGTGCGGCAAGATGACCGTCATCGAACTGGATCGGGACCTGGTCCCGCGCATCGCCGCGCGCTGCGCGGGAGTCGGCGAAGTCGAAATCATCAATGCCGATGTACTCGATGTCGATCTCGGCAAGCTGGCCGGCGATGGGGATCGGCTGCGCGTGGTCGGCAACCTGCCCTACAACATCTCGTCACCGATCCTGTTCCATTGCATCGACCATCTGGATGCAATCGAGGACATGCATTTCATGTTGCAACGGGAAGTGGTGGACCGCATGGCCGCCTCCCCGGGCAGCAAGACCTACGGGCGACTCAGCGTGATGCTGCAACTGGCCTGCCGCGTCGAGCCACTGCTGCCTGTTCCCCCGCAGGCATTCCGGCCACCGCCCAAGGTCGACTCCGCCGTGGTTCGCTTGACGCCGTTGCCGGCCGATCAGCGACCGACGGCGCATCAGGCAATGATCGAACGACTGGTCCGCGCGGCCTTTGGCCAACGTCGCAAGGTCCTTTCCAACGCACTCGACGGCCTGGCCAGCGCGGATGACCTTCGATCCGTCGATATCGATCCGGGCGCGCGTGCCGAACAGATCCCGGCGCAGTCCTTCGTTCGGCTTGCCACCCGTCTGGAGCAATGCTGAGCATCGACCGACGGAAAATCCGGGCGATCGATCCGCGAGGAGCCCGACACACCGCAAACGCAAGCTTGCCGCCCGCCCGCGACTCCCCGACAATCCCGCCATGACCAAGAAACCCCATGACATCGCCGTCTCGGTGCAGACCCGCTTCATCGACGACCAGTCGGTGCCGCAGGACAACCGTTATGTATTCGCCTACACGATCACGATCCACAACCGCGGCAGCATCGGCGCGCGCCTGCTGAGCCGCCACTGGATCATCACCGATGGCAATGGCGAAGTGCGCGAAGTGCAGGGCGATGGCGTGGTCGGCGAGCAACCCCAGATGCGACCCGGCGAAGGCTACGAATACACCTCGGGTGCGGTCCTCGAAACCGCGGTCGGCACGATGCACGGCAGCTACCAGATGGTGTCCGACGACGGCACCCATTTCGATGCCGAAATCCCCTCGTTCGTGCTGTCGATTCCGCGGACCCTGCACTGATGGTCGAGCGCGGGTATCGTTCCGGTCACCTGATCGGGGCTTGCTGACATGGCTGTCTGGGCGATCGGCGACATCCAGGGCTGCTACGACGAACTGGCGCGACTGATCGACAAGATCAACTACGATCCCGCCCGCGATGCCCTATGGTTCTGCGGTGACCTGGTCAATCGTGGTGGACAGTCGCTGGAAGTGTTGCGCCTGGTCAAGTCGCTCAATGAGCGCACCGTCGTCACCCTCGGCAACCACGATCTCTCGCTGCTCGCGGTGGGCGCGCGCAGCGAACAGGAGCAGACCAAGGTCAACCCGGAATTGCGCACCGTGCTGTTCGCGCCGGATCGCGAGGAACTGCTCGCCTGGCTGCGGAAACGGCCCCTGCTGCATGCCGATCGCGAACTCGGCACGATGATCGTTCACGCCGGACTCGCGCCGAGCTGGGATGTCGCGCGCGCCGAGAGCGTGGCGCGCGAGATCGAGTCGCGTTTGCGCGCGGACGACCATGCGCGCCTGCTGCGCCAGATGTTCGGCAACAAGCCGGATACCTGGTCGGCGCGATTGCGCGGCATCGACCGCCTGCGTGCGGGTATCAACGTGCTCACGCGCATGCGCTACTGCGATGTACGCGGGCGCATCGCGTTCGCCGAAAAAGGCATGCCAGGCACGCAGCGTCCCGGCAACTATCCGTGGTTCTCGGTGCCGGGCATGGTGCGGCGCGACCTGCGCATCATCTGCGGCCACTGGTCGACCCTCGGCCGCTTCGCCGGCCTCGGCGTCTTCGCCATCGACACCGGCTGCGTCTGGGGTGGCGCACTGACCGCAATGCGCGTCGATACCGAGGAGCCCGAGTTTGTCGTGCTCAAATCGGACCGCCCGACGCCGCAAGGCAAGTTCATCGAGTAAGCCTGACTGGCTTGATCGCCCGGCTGACCTTCACGCCTCGCGTTTGCGCACGTAGTCGACGAAGCGAAACGGGAAGGCATGCCTTGCGTCGGCCGGATGCGCCACCTCGGCGGTGATCGTCCACTGGGACCGGTCAAAACCCGGAAAGTGCGCATCGGCGTGGTCGACTTCCGTATCGATCCAGGTCAGGTGCATGCGTTCGGCGCGCGCGATCGCCAGCGCGTAGATTTCACCGCCACCGATCACGATCAGGTCCTGCGCACCAGCATGCGCGATCGCGGCATTGATCGAATCGACCGCGACCTGTCCGGCATACGGGGCCGCGCCGGCGCGTGACATGACGAGGTTGCTTCGTCCCGGCAAGGCACGACCGATCGACAAGGCTGTCTTGCGTCCCATCAATACGAACTTGCCAAGCGTCAGCTGCCGGAAGCGCCCGAGATCGTCGGGAAGATGCCACGGCATCGTCCCTTCACGACCAATCGCAAGATTGCGGTCCAGCGCCGCCAGCAGCGCGATCACACGGCCACCGGCGCCTTGATTGCCTTGTCGGCGGTGTAACCTTCGATCACGACGTCCTCGTAGCGGAAGTCGAAGATCGACGAGACCTGCGGATTGAGGCGCAAGCTCGGCAAGGCATGCGGCGTGCGCGTCAACTGCTCGCGCGCCTGTTCGAAATGATTCAGATACAGGTGCGCATCGCCCAGCGTGTGCACGAAATCACCGACCGCGAGCCCGCAGACCTGGGCCACCATGTGGGTCAGCAGGGCATAACTGGCGATGTTGAACGGCACGCCAAGGAAGATGTCGCCCGAGCGCTGGTAGAGCTGGCAGGAAAGCTTTCCATTGGCGACGTGGAACTGGAACAGCGCGTGACAGGGCTGCAGGGCCATCGCCGCGAGATCGGCCACGTTCCAGGCGCTGACGACAAGCCGGCGCGAATCGGGATTGCGCCGGATCTCCGTGATCAGCCCACTGATCTGGTCGATCGTGCGGCCATCGGCGCAGGACCACGACCGCCATTGTTTGCCGTAGACCGGACCCAGGTTGCCCTGTGCATCGGCCCACTCGTCCCAGATGCCGACGCCATGCTCCTTCAGGTACGCGATATTGGTCTCGCCCTTCAGGAACCAGATCAGCTCGTGGATGATCGAGCGCAAGTGCAGCTTCTTGGTGGTGACCAGCGGAAAACCGGCGGACAGATCGAAGCGCATCTGCCAGCCGAACACCGAATGCGTCCCGGTTCCGGTGCGATCCGCCTTCGGCGTGCCGTGCTCAAGCACGTGACGCAGCAGGTCCAGATACGGCGTCATCGATCCGTTTCCTTCGGCGGGTCGGCCACGACGCGCGGCGCCAGGGTCGGGGCGCGACGCGACATCAGGATCCAGACCAGGCCGACGACGATCAACGGCAGCGACAGGACCTGCCCCATGGTCAGCCAGCCCCAGGCCAGATAGCCGAGCTGGGTATCGGGTTCGCGGACAAACTCGACGACGAAACGGAACAGTCCGTAGAACAGCGCGAACATTCCCGAGATCAGGTAACGCGGGCGCGGCTTCATCGATGCGACATACAGCAGGCAGAACAGCACGACACCTTCGAGCGCCATCTGGTAGAGCTGGGAAGGATGGCGCACCTCGTTGTCGAGCTGACCCGCGGCCGCCATGGCCTTGAGCTGCTCGATCGAATGTCCGGCCGTATCGATCGCACGCGGAAAGATCATGCCCCACGACACATCGGTGTGACGGCCCCACAACTCGCCGCCGATGAAATTGCCGAGGCGGCCCACACCCAGGCCGATCGGCACCAGCGGCGCAACGAAATCCATGACGTCGAAGAAATGCAGGCCATTGCGACGCGACCACAGCCACATCGCGACGAGCACCCCGAGCAGGCCGCCATGGAACGACATGCCGCCTTCCCAGATGCGCAACAACGACAGCGGGTCGTGGACCAGTTCGGCCGTTCCGTAGAACAGCATGTAACCGACGCGGCCGCCGACGATCACGCCGATCATGCCGTAGAAGGCCAGATCGGAAAATGCGGTGGGTCCGACCGGCAGCCGTCCGAGGCGACGGCGGCGCTCGCCGAGCAGCCAGAATGTACCGAACGCGATCAGGTACATGATGCCGTACCAGTGCACGGCCACGGCACCGATCGAGAACGCAATGGGGTCGATGTCTACGAAGTAATGCATGGTTTCGTTGGTGAACGGGCGCAGTTGCCGATATGCGCCATTATGCCAGCGTCAACCGCTCAGGCTGGCAGGATGCGCAGGATGAAGCCCTTGAGGTATTCGGTTTCGGCGATCGCCGGATGGATGGGATGATCGGCACCCTGCTGCAGGTGCCAGAGCAGTTGGGCCTGTCGATCGAGATGTCGCGCCGCCTGCTGCACGCCATCGAGCAGGATGCTGCGCGGCATGTGGTACGAGCACGAGCAGGTGATCAGGATGCCATCGCGGCCGAGCACCTGCATGCCGAGTTCATTGAGACGCCGGTAGGCGACGCGGCCTTCGGCAAGATCCTTCTTGCGTTTGACGAAGGCCGGCGGGTCGAGGATGACCACGTCGAAATGCTCGCGCTTCTCGCGCAAGGCCTTCAGGTAATCGAACGCGTCCGCACGCACGGCTTTCGCGCGATCGGCAAAGCCGTTGCGCGCGATGTTGCGCGTGATCGCGTCAACCGCCGGCTGCGACGCATCCACGCAGACCACTTCGCTGGCACCGTAGGCCGCTGCGCGCAGGCCCCAGCCACCGAGGTAGCTGAACATGTCGAGCACGCGTTTTCCCTTGACCAGATGCTGCAGATGATCGCGATTGCCGCGCTGATCGTAGAACCAGCCGGTCTTCTGCCCACCGACCGGATCGCACTCGAACTCGAGGCCGGCCTCGCGCACGATCAACGGGGAATCGTCAGGATCGCCAATACCAAGATCCACGTAGTCGGGCAGACTTTCCATCGACCGGATCGAGGCATCGTTCTTCCACCACAACTGGCGCGGCTTGAGGACCTTGACGAGCGCCGCACTGATCGAGTCCTTGAGCCGCTCCATGCCGGCCGTCGTCGTCTGCGCGACGACGACCTCGCCAAACCGGTCGACCGTCAATCCGGGCAGGCCATCCGATTCACCGAACACGAGACGGTAATAGGGTTCGTCGTAGAGACGTTCGCGCAAGGCGAGAGCGACGTTGAGCTTGTGCACGAACAGCGACTTGTCGAGTGCATGCTCGAGCCCGCGACTGACCAGCCGCGCGCAGATCAGCGAATTCGGATTGACATATCCGACACCGATCGGCTTGTCCCGGCTGTCGACGATCGCGCAGACCTCGCCCGGTTCGAAATCCGCAAGCGGCGAACGCTGCACATCGACCTCATTCGAGAATACCCACAGGTGCCCGCTGCGCAGGCGCGCGTCTTCGCCGCGCTTCAGGTACAGCGCAGGCAGTTGAATCTCGTCAGTCACTAGTCGTTCCCGCTGGCCGGTACAGGCCGGTCATTCTACGCGGTCGCATCCGCGCGGCGGGTCAGTTCCGTGCAGCGCGCTTGCGCGCCCAGAGATTGAGCGCCTCGACAGCGATCGAGAATCCCATGGCGAAATAGACGTAGCCGCGCGGGATATGGAACTGCAAGCCATCGGCGATCAGGACCACGCCGACCAGGATCAGGAAGGCCAACGCAAGCATGCGCAGGGTCGGATGGCGGTCGATGAAATCGCCGACCGGATTCGAGGCGAAGATCATCACCGCGACGGCGAGGATGATCGCCGCAACCATGACCACGATCTCGTTGACCATGCCGATCGCGGTAATGACCGAATCGAGCGAAAAGACGATGTCGATGATCGCGATCTGCAGGATGACGAAGCCGAACGAGGCAAACACGCGACCTTCCTCGCTTTCGCCCCGCGCGCCCTCGACTTCCTGGTGGATTTCCATGACTGCCTTGACCAGCAGGAACAAGCCGCCACCGATCAGGATCAGGTCACGCAGCGAGATGGTCTGGTCGGCAAAGTCGAACAGGCCGAGACGATCGTCATCGAGTCCGGCCAGGAACGACAGGAACAGCAGCAGCGCAATCCGGGTGACGCAAGCAAGGCCAAGTCCGACCTTGCGTGCCAACGGGCGCTGCGCGGGAGCAAGCCGGCTGACCGCGATCGAGACAAACACGAGGTTGTCGACACCGAGGACGATCTCGAGCGTGGCCAGGGTGAACAGCGCAACCCAGAATTGGGGATCGGCAATGAGTTCCAGCATTCAATCGGCGCCGACGTTCACGCGAAACGCTGCCATAGCACAAGGCCCCAGCACAGCATCACGTTGATCATCAACATGAAGACGGCCGCTGAACCCATGTCCTTGGCGCGCCCGGCCAGCTCATGGAACTCGGGACTGACCTTGTCCACGACCGCCTCGATCGCCGAATTGAGCAGTTCGGCCGAAAGCACCAGGAACAGGCTGCCGCACAACAGGGATTTTTCGATTGCACCCTGGCCAAGCAAAAGCCCGGCTGGAAAGAAGATCACGAACAGGTAAGCTTCGAGGCGGAATGAAGCTTCGTGGATCCACGCCGCCCGCAGGCCCTTGAACGACCAGATCATGGCTCGGCCAATCTGTCGCGGTCCTCGCGGTTCGGTACTGGGCATGCATCGGCTCGTGGGCTGGCAATTCAGCGCGCTATGATGCCATAAAGCGGGCTTCACCCTGGCCGAACGCGAATCGACGATCTCGCGCAATCCAACCTTGTTCCGGAGTTCAGATGAGCAGACGTTTCCTCGTGATCAGCGCCTTGATAGCCGCCATCACGATGGTCGCGGGATTGCTCGTGTTCGACACTCCTCTCGTGCTTGCGATCCATGGCAGCGGGATCGAGAACCTTCCGCTGTTCGCCAATACCCTCCATGTCCTCGACAGCGCATTCGGCCTGCATGCTTCGTACTGGCTCGCGCCGAGCGTCTGCCTGACCCTTGGCCTGGTTGCCGCGTACCTGTCGACCGTGAGCCGGCTGTCGCGCGCCCTCGCCATGGCGATCGTCAGCGCCGGACTCGTCCAGGCCGCGACAATCGCACTGATGATGCTCGGAAAGAGCACGTTCGGTCGCCTCCGCCCAGCCCAACTGCTCGAAAGCGGAGACTGGTCGGTGACCTGGTTTGTCGGCGGCGGATCGTTTCCGTCGGGGCACAGCGCGTTCTACTTTGGCCTGTTCCTGCCGCTCGCGGCATCCGCGCCGCGGATGTGGCAACGCGCCGCCTTGCTGGTCTTTCCACTGTTCGCGGTCAGCGCACGCATCGACCTGGGCAAGCACTTCCTTTCCGACGTGGCCGCTTCTGCGCTGGTCGCCGCCTGCATGGCGCTGCTTGTCATCCCCTTGATGCGCCGATGGCAGGGCCGGGCGTCCTGATATGCTGGGGATCGACCCGCATGTCCGGAGCAGGCCTTGGTTCATCACGTCGGTCGGACCTGGCCCCATGGGCCGCGCCAACTGGTTTCGACACTCGCCTGGCTGCGCATCTGTGCGATCGGCGGACAGACGCTGACCATCGCGTTTGTCGCGCGCGTCCTCGATCTGTCGATTCCGGTAGCAGCCCTTAGTTCCGCGATCGGTCTGCTCGCGGCATTCAGCCTTCTGGCATTCTGGCGCTTGCGCCAGAATGCACGTATCGGCGCCTGGGAGCCGGTCGCCCATATCGCCATCGACACGCTCGTCCTTGGCTATCTGCTGTATCTGACCGGCGGAGCAAGCAACCCGTTCATCTCCCTGCTGGTAATGCCGATCACGTTGGCGGCAACGGCGCTGCCGTTGCGCTCGGTCACGCTGGTCGCCGTGCTTTCGGTCGGCACCTACCTGCTGTTGATGCGCTTCCATGTCCCCCTGCCGGAAGTCAGTGACATCAACTCCGCGGGCGGATTCAACCTCCACCTGACCGGCATGGCGATCAGCTTCGCGATCACCGCGGGAATGCTCGGGTTCTTCATCGCGCGTCTTGCCCGCGCCCTGCGCGCCCAGCAGGCTCTGGCCGAGCTCGAACGTGAACGTGCGCTCCGCGATGAAGGCATCCTCGCCATTGCCACCCAGGCGGCGAGCACGGCCCACGAACTCAATACGCCGCTATCGACGATACGCACCCTGCTCGGCGAACTCGGTCGCGAGCACGCCTCGACCCCGGCATTGAACGACGATATCGCCCTGCTGATCGGGCAGGCGGAGCGCTGCCGCGACATCCTGAAGGAGCTGGTCAAGGTCGGCAGCAACCCGTTGGCGGGACTTGCCGAATGGATCAGCGTCGCCGATCTGTGCGAGGCAGCGCGCGACTCATTCGGATTGTTGCGCCCCGAAGCGGAAGCCAGCTTCTCGATCGACGCAGAGATCGGCGCGCGCCGCATCGCCGTGGTGCCGGCCCTGCATCATGCCGTGGTCAACCTGCTCAACAATGCAGCCGATGCTTCGATTGCAAACGGCGATTCGCGCATCGAAGTAACGGTCAGCGGGAGCCAGGACACCCTGCAACTGGACGTGCGCGACTTCGGCAGCGGCATGAACGCAAACGTCCGGCCCACGGCCGGACTGCGCTTCGGGACGACAAAGGCGAATGGCCTCGGTCTCGGCCTGGCCCTGGCAAACGCGACCGCCGAACGCTTCGGCGGAACCCTGGTCGCCATGCCCGCCGCGGACGGCGGAACGCGCCAGCGTTTGCGTCTGCCACTCGCTACGCTGGACAATCCCCGGCATGAACGCTGAAAACGCCGGCCGGGTCCTGCTCATCGACGACGATGAGGTCTTTGTCCATGTCCTCGGACGCGCACTGGTCACGCGCGGTTTCGAGGTGGCCATGGCCAGGGATGGCAGCGGCGCGCTGGCGCGCTGCGCCGATTTCCAACCCAGCCATATCGTGCTCGATCTCAAGCTCGGCGCCGAAAGCGGGCTCGCCCTGATTCCGAGGCTGACCGCGGCCCGCCCCGCTGCGCGCATCCTGTTGCTGACCGGCTACGCCTCGATCGCCACCGCGGTTGAAGCGATCAAGCGCGGCGCGCACGACTATCTGGCCAAGCCGGTGGATGCCGATCAGGTCGTCCAGGCCCTGCTCGGCAATGCGACCGCGCAGCCAGCGACCGCGGGCGATGCCCTTCCGGATGCGCCACCTCCGCTGAAACGCCTCGAGTGGGAACACATCCAGCGCGTGCTCAACGAGTGCGACGGCAACATTTCCGAAGCGGCACGTCGTCTCGGTCTGCATCGGCGCACATTGCAGCGCAAGCTGGCCAAGCGGCCGGTACGCGAAGTGCCTCAGCGCTGATCCCGCACAACCGGCATGGCGCCGGTGTCCGTCCTCAGAACAGCTTCTCGAGCGCCGGCAACACGTTTTCAAGCACACGCGGCTGGGCCGCCGCGGTCGGATGCAGCCCATCCGCCTGCATCAGGGACTCGTCGAGCGCGATGCCTTCGAGCAGGAACGGTACCAATGGCACGTTGAATTCGTCGGCGAGATCCCGATACATGGAGCGCAGGCCGTCGCGATACTGGGGACCGTAGTTGACCGGAATCTCGATGCCGACCAGCAGGATCTTTGCCCCGGCGGCTCGCGACAGTTCGATCATGCGGGTCAAGTTGGCGCGCGGCGCACTGAGCGGGAGGCCGCGCAGGGCATCGTTGGCGCCGAGCTCGAGGACGATCACGGCCGGCTTGTTGTCGTCGAGCAGCTTTTCGAGACGCGCCAGTCCACCGGCTGTCGTCTCGCCGCTGATCGAGGCATTGATGACCTCGCGTGGCGATGCGGATTTGCCAAGCTGCACATGCAACAGGTTCACCCAGCCGGACTGCGCTGGAATGCCATAGGCGGCGGAGAGCGAATCTCCAAGGACGACGACGGGTCGCGCGATATCGGCCGCGCCAAGTGGAACCGAAGACAACACCAGCAACAGGACAAGAAGGAAACGTCGCAACATGATCAAGGAATCCGCAATCGTGCTCAGTGCCGAGAAGCTTAGCAAAGCCGTCAACGGCCCCGACGGCGTGCTGACCATCCTCGACGATGTCAGCCTCAGCGTCGAGCACGGCGCCAGTCTCGCGATCATCGGTGCGTCGGGCTCGGGCAAGACCACCCTGCTCGGCCTGCTGGCCGGCCTTGATCGGCCCAGCAGCGGAACGGTGAGCCTGGCCGGGGAATCCCTCGGCACGCTCGACGAGGAGGCGCGAGCGCGCGTGCGCCGCCGCATGGTCGGCTTCGTCTTCCAGTCGTTCCACCTGTTGCCCGCGTTGAACGCCGAAGAGAACGTGATGCTGCCGCTAGAACTCGAAGGTCGGGATGATGCGCGTGAACGCGCGGCAAGTGCGCTGGCCGACGTCGGGCTCGGCAAGCGCCTGCATCACTACCCGCATCAACTTTCGGGCGGTGAACAGCAGCGTGTCGCCCTCGCGCGAGCCTTCGTTCACCGGCCGAGGCTGCTGTTCGCCGATGAGCCCACCGGGAACCTGGACCAGCGCACCGGTGCCGCCGTCAGCGACCTGCTGTTCTCGCTCAATCGCGAACACCAGACCACCCTGGTCCTGGTCAGCCATGATCCGGTGCTCGCCTCACGATGCGCGCGCAGCTTGCGCCTGCGCGACGGTCGCGTCGTCGAGGACCACTCATGAAACCACTGGTTTTCGCCGCACGCAGCCTGCGTCGCGAATTCCGCCACGGCGAACTCGCAACACTCGCCGCGGCGCTTGTGCTCGCGGTTGCCGCATTGACCGCGGTCGGCACCCTCGCCAGTCGCGTCGAAAGCGCAATCCTCGCGTCGGCCTCTGAATTGCTCGGCGGCGATCTCGGCGTCAACGCGCCACGCGCGGCACTGCCCGATACGTTCAGTTCCGAAGCGGCCAGACTCGGTCTGGCCAGCTCACGCAGCGTCGAATTCTCCAGTGTCGTGTTCGCAGGCGAGAACAGCCGGTTCAGTGAAGTGCGCGCGGTCGACACGGATTTCCCGTTGCGCGGAAAACTCGTCGTCGCCGATGCGCAGGGAACGCATCGCGAGCGGCGCGCCCCCGCATCGGGCGAGGTCTACGTCGACCGTGCCGTGCTCGCTGCGCTTGCAGCGAAGGTCGGCGGGAATCTTCAACTGGGCGGTAGGGATCTGAAGATCAGCGGCGAGATCATCAGTGCTCCGGGTGCTGCGGTATTCCAGTTTGCCCCGACCGTTCTGATGAACCGCGGCGATGCCGAATCGAGCGGCTTGCTCGGTATCGGCAGCCGCGCACGTTATCGCGTCCTGGTCGCAGGCGAGGCGGACGCAGTATCGGACTATGCGGAATGGGCAAGGGCCCATCTGCCGGCAACGGCAAGCATCAGTACGGTGGCCGACGCACAGGCCAACCTGCGCACTTCGTTCGAGCGCGGCGAGAACTTCCTGCGCCTCGCGGCCCTGCTCGCTGCGCTGCTGTCGGGTATTGCAGTGGCCCTCGCTGCGCAACGTTTCTCGCGGCGCAAGACCGAGGAAGTCGCCTTGCTGCGCTGCCTCGGCGCCAGTCGCAACGAGATCGTCCTTGCCCTCGTGCTCGAACTCGCCCTGCTCGCCTTGCCGGCCTGCGCACTGGGCGCACTGCTCGGGCTTGGCATGCAGCAAGCCGCCTTCCTTCTCGCCAGCCCGCTGCTCGGAGGCTTCACTCCGCCAATCCCGCCAGCACCCGCAACGTCCGCCTTCGCGATGGGTCTCGCCGTCCTGTTCGGTTTCTCGATGCCGCCCTTGCTGCGCTTGCGCGACGTCGAACCGATGCGCGTGTTCCGGCGCGATCTGCCAGCGCGCGTGCGCCGCTTCGACGCGCTGTATCTCGTGCCGTTTGTCGTCGCGGCGCTGCTGATCGTGCTCGAAAGCGGCTCGTCGAACCTGGCCGGAGTTCTTGCAGGCGCCTTGCTCGCGGTCGCAGTGGTCACGGTCCTGATGACCCTCGTGTTGTTGCGCCTGCTTCGTGCGGGCGGCAAGCGCGTGTCGGGTGCCTGGCGCTTCGGTCTTGCCAACCTGAACCGACGCCGCGCGCTGACCTTGATCCAGGTCGGCGCCCTCGCCTTGAGCTTGACTGCCCTGGACCTGCTTGCCGTCGTCGGTCCGTCCCTGCTCGAACGCTGGCGTGCCGACCTGCCCGTCGATACACCGAACTATTTCGCGATCAACCTGCAAGCCGGGCAACGCGAGGATTTCGAGCAACGTCTTGTCGCACTTGGGGCGGACAACCTCAGCCTGTTGCCGATGGCCGCGGGCAAGCTGGTGGCGATCAACGGCAAACCCGTACGCGCAAGCGAAGACGAGAAGGATTCGCGCGCGAACAACTGGATCGAGGGCGAAGTGCGCGTGTCCTGGAGTGCGACATTGCCACCGTCGAATCGCCTGATCGAGGGCATCTGGCACGACGACCGAGCAACCGGAGCGCAGTTGTCGGTCGACAAGAGCTGGGTCGAGATATTCCATCTGAAGCTCGGCGACTCGATGACCCTGCGTTTCGGCGACGAGGAGTTGACCGCGAAGATCAACAGCGTGCGAGAGGTCGACTGGGATTCATTCCGGGTCAATTTCTTCATGATGCTCGACCCTGCGCATGCGCAGGCGCTGCCGCACAGCCTCATATCGAGCTTCCATCTGCCAGTGCAGGCGGCCGGCCTGTCGACACTGTCGCGCGACATGCCGAACCTGTCGCTGATCGATGTCAATTCGATCCTCGATCGGGTGCGCGACATCATCAACCGGGTCTCCGCAGCGGTAACCTGGGTGCTTGGATTCAGTCTTGCCGCAGGCGTCCTCGTCCTGCTTGCCGCGCTCGCCGCCACCGCCGAGGAGCGGCGTTTCGAGATCGCCCTGCTGCGCACGCTCGGTGCGCACAGCCGGCAATTGAACGCAGCGGTACTCGGCGAATTCGCCGCGTTGGGTTTGCTCGCCGGCCTCGTCGCAGCCTCTGGAGCCGCAGGTGCAGGCTTCGCGCTGGCCCGCAGCGTCTTCCGCATGCCCGACTACTGGCCACCCTTCGCAACGCTTGGCCTGATCGCACTGGCATCGGCCATCGTCGTCATGCTGGCCGGCCTGGCCGGCACGCGACGCATCGCGCGCACGCCACCCATGCTTGTGCTGCGCCGCGGTACCTGAGCATCTACATTTCGTGCGCTTGCGCGCCTGCGGGCGTGACCGCTATCGTTGAGCCAATGAGCGCAGACGAAAAACGCCGCTTTCCGCGCATGCCGATATTCTCGGCGGCGTTGATCACCCATCAGGGTCAGGGTTGGCTCAGTGAAGTGCGGGACCTTTCGCAGGGCGGAGCATGCCTGGCGCGCCCGCACCGATGGTCGTCCGTCCAGAGCACGGAATGCCGCATCTATTTCATCTTCGATCAGGAAACCGTCGTCGCGGTGGATGCCCGCTGCGTGCGCGAGGGCAGCGAAGATCTGGGTTTCGAATTCGACGGCGGCCAGGAAAGCGAGGTCGAGACCCTGCTCTACGAATCGCGGTTCATCAACCAGGATGAACCCTGAAACGGCTGCCCGGCCCGCCTCGTCATGCCACGCCATCCCGATGCACGTGCGTTCGCCGCCGTCCGACGACGTGGCAACCACAACGCTTCTGACCGCCCGGAGTCCGCCTCATGTGGAACCATCTCGCACCGATCCTGCTGCTGGTCGGTTCCAACGTATTCATGACCTTCGCCTGGTATGGGCATCTCAAGTACACGAACCGGCCACTGCTGCTCGTCATCCTGGTCAGCTGGGGCATCGCCTTCTTCGAATATTGCCTGCAGGTACCGGCGAACCGGATCGGCTACACGGTCTACAACGCCGCGCAACTGAAGACCATCCAGGAGATCATCACGCTGCTGGTCTTTGTGGTCTTTTCGGTGACATGGCTCGGCGCCGATCTGCGCTGGAATCACCTGGTCGGCTTCGCGCTGATGGCGGCGGCGGCCTTTTTCATCTTTCTCGATTGACCACGACCGCTCAGCGGCCGCGACTTCGCTGCTGACGCAAGGCGTAGACCGGCAGCATCAGCATGAAGTGCCCCCAGATGCCGCACCAGACAATCCCGCGCAGCAACGGATTACGCGCTGCGGGATCGAACTTGCGGAAGTAGCGCCACATGCCGCGATGCTTGTGGCGGGCAACGAAAATGCTGCGTCGATGGCTCGAGCTCCCCTGCTCGTGACGCAAGCGGATCGATGCGACAAACAGGACCTCGTGCCCCGCGTCGCGCACCCGGCGACAAAGATCGAGGTCCTCGCAATGCAGGAAGTAGCCTTCGTCAAATCCTGAAATCGCGGCAAATACCCTGCGATCGACAAACATGCACGCACCGGAAACGGCATCGACCCGGCAGGCGTCCTGCTCGTGTGCGCCAACCTGCATGTCGACGCCAGCCAGCGAACTGAACCGGGCCTCGAAGCGGGACAATCCCGTCATGCTGCAGATCGCCCGCCACAGCGTCGGCTCGCGACGGCAACTGGCACGGTCGACCTGCCCCTGCGCATCCTCGACGGTCACGCCAAGCAGGCCAGCCCGCGGATGATCCGCGGCGACCGACCGCAGGCGAAACAAGGTATCGGAATCGGGCAGGCAATCCGGATTCAGGAACAGCAACGCATCCCCCGAAGCGAGACGCGCACCGCGATTGCACGCGGCGCCAAATCCGAGATTCACGGAATTGCGCTCGATGCGAACGCGAGGATCGTCGGCATGCGCACGCTGCAGCGACTCGATGATGCCATCGGTCGAGGCATTGTCGACGATGATGATCTCGAACGGATCCGTCGACGCGAGCACCCTGTCGATGCATTTCCTGGTCAGCTGCCCGCTGTTTGCGGTGACGACGATGACGCTGGCAAGGCCGGCAATCGCCTTGGTCGGCACAACCGGGCTGCCGGTGGCAATCAAAGCCCGCTGATCAGGCGATCGCCCTGCGCGCGTGCGACATCCCACAGCGCCGGCCAGTCACGCCATGCCTGCGCCATGTCGGCCAATTCCGCACGCGCCAACTCGGCACACGCCACTTCGGTGACATCTTCTGGCCAATCCGCAAGGCGCGGCGAGGATTGCTTGAGCAGTGCGTTTCCATTGTTGCGCACGATCGAGCGCACATCGGCCTGCCAGTAGACCGGCGCATCGGACAGCAGCTCGAACTGGTTCTGCAGCCGCTCGACAATGTCCGCGCGGATGAAACCGAGGTATTCGTGCAAGGTCGAAATCAGGGTTGGATTGTCGGCAGCCGCCAGATCCGCCGTGGTTTCGGCGAGCAGGTTCAGGCGCCGGCCCGGATAACCTGCCTTCGACGAACCCATCAGGCTCGATACGTGGTCGCGCAGGAAATGGTTGAAACGCGGGGTATGCGCGGCCATCGTCACTTCCGAGCGCTTGCGCGCGGACTCCTGCGCGTGCCCGATCGCGCCCGGGAGATGCATGACCAGTGAACCCGGACGACAATACTGGGTGGCTGCACTGGCCAGGCCGTCTTCGCCACGACCATCAGGATTCGTGCACGGCAGCAGCTCGCGATTGTCGAATACGAAGGGCGCGAAATACGCCTGGGTCGTCGGCTTCGCGCGCAACCATCCATACCAGAGGCTCCGTGCCTCGATATTGTGCAGATAGGCGTCCCGGTCGACCCAGAAATCGGCGCGGCTTTCGGCGTCCAGCTGATACAGCCAGAGCGCACTTTCGGTACCCGAACTGCCGCAGGTTCCATTCAGCGTATACAGGATCGGCGCATCGCCGCGCAGGTGTTCCAGCCGCCCGAGATTGATGCCGCGCAGGCTTTCGCGATCGAGACGGTAGTCCGCCTGTGCGAGCGCCGCGCCCAGCCGGGCGCCGCAGACACCGAGATGAGCTTCGAACGGATCCGCGGCATCTTCCTCGCCCGCGGCGAGCGCGTCGTCGAGGCGTCGGTAGAAACGCGCGGAAGCGGCCACGGCGGGATTGGGTTCAAGGCCGGGCCGGACTTCGGCATGACGGCGCAGCGGGAACCGGAAATCCTCGTCGAGCATCGCGAACATGCGTCCCGCAGAAAGCAACAAGGCGATGTTCCAGGAGCGTCCACCGCCGCCGCGGCGAGTTCGCGGCCCGCGGTCAAGCAGCCACTCGAGGCTTGCCCCGGCCTGAGGCACGGCCTTGAGCAGACGTTCGCGCAATCGTGCGCGCTCGGACGGCCCCACATAGCTGACCGGATTGCCAACAGCGCGGGCAAACTCGCGCAGAAGATCGCGGTTCTGGTCCCGGTTCTTCGCATCGACCGAATCGTCGAGCAGGACGATCGGGCGGGCGACACGGAAACGGCGCTCGTAGTTGGCCAGCGAATCGAGCAGCAGGCGCAACTGCTCCGGACGATCACAGGCACGGATGTAGACCGCGTGCAGGGTCCGCGGAGCGGCTTCCGGCGCGCGCTTGAGACGATCCAGGTAGTTCTTGTCCGAAATCAGCAGACCGGTCGCAGCAAGTCCTTCGAGACCCTTGCGGATGCGATCCTGCTGGGTCAGTCCCGGAACCACCGACACCACTCGGGCGACGTGCTCGTCGATGCTGCGGAATTCGCGGCATTGATCGAGTGTTTGCAGGACATGGTGGCTGAGCACGTGGCGCTCGCCGGAATCCTTGGCGATGAACGCATACTCGTCGCTCGACAACGGAGCCACCATGGCATCGATCGCTGCATACAGCGGCGATTCGGGTGACGCTCGCGGAGTCTGCGCGGCGGGACTCAACTGGCCGTAGTTGACCTGGAATTCGGGTGTCGTTGTCATCAATCTGCCGGGTTTGTCATCGACGCAACCAGCGCAGCCATCGGGATGGCGGAGAGGTTGCGGTGGAATCGCGCAGCCGAGCAACTTCGGCCTCGAGTTCGGCGATCCGCGCGCCGGCGCTCATGTTCCTGCGAACCTCGCCATTGTAATGGGTATAGACCGATTCTTGGCGATCGCCGAACCAGGAAGTCGCCGGCAGGGTCGCCGGCAGCGGGCTGCGCGAACAGGCTGCGACATAGTACAAAGGCGCGTAGTCCAGCGACGGCATGAGCTGCGAGCCATCCGCTTCGGCGGTCGTCGTGGCTTGCCCGCTGCCCTGGCCGTCGAGCGACCACAAGGCGGACTGGAAGAGCAGCTTCTGGCCGTACAGCCGCACGTGCGGGAAATGCGCCTGCAACAGCCCGACCAACTCCTCTCGATGGAGTTCGCGGACGTGGAATTCGTTGCGGAAGCCTGCAATCTCGCTGTACGTGCGCTTGTCCGGCGATGACACGAGCAGGACGCCGTCATCTGCCAGAACCCGGGCGAAGCCCTCGATCAGGTCGTCCTGCGCGGCCAGGTGCTCCAGCGTCTCGAACGAGACGACCACATCGAAGCGCGACGTCTCGAAGCCGAGCCGGGTCGCATCGGCTTGCTCGAACTTCAGGTTTGTCCTGTCGGAGTAGCGCGCGCGCGCATGCGCAACCGCCTTCTCCGAAATATCCACGCCGATGACTTCGGACGCTGCACTGGCCAGGAGATTCGAGCCATAACCTTCACCACAGGCCGCATCAAGCACGCGCTTGCCGCGGACCAGCGGCAGCGCAAAGGCGTATCGATGCCAATGCTCGTACCAGATCTCGCGCACGCATTCCGGTGTAAAGCGCTCGCCGGTGAATTCAAGTCCGTCAGTCGTGTCGGTCATGTTGCCCACCCGAAAATTCGATCCAGCGATGAGGAAGCCGGACCAGGCCGAACTCGCGTGACTCACCACGCACGTTGAGGGCGCGCTCCTCGGTCTCGAAAAGACGCACTCCCTCGGAATCGAGCACATGAACGCGAACGTTGTAACTGCCTGGCAACAATCCGAGATTGTCGAACTCGATCTCGGCGACATACGAATCGGCACCGGGATTGCTCGGCGCGACGGCGTCCATCTCCGAGCTGACGCCATAGACCGGTGTTCCGTCCGCGCGCGCCAGGCCGAACATGACCACGGGCGGGCGTCCGTCGCGTGAAGAAATGTTCGCCCGCAGACGCAGGCGTTCACCGAGCGCAACCAACTGGGGCTGCTTGCCCGCATCACCATTGATCTCGAAACGGCTGATCTGGAACTCCAGTCCCGACTTCGGCCTGGAGCCTTGCTCGGCCACCGCTTGCTTGCGCTCGTTCCAGGCCAGATAGGCCTGCGTCACATCGAAGACATCGCCGTACTGTTCGACCTGGCCATGATTCAGCCATATCGCGCGTCGGCACAGCTTCTGCACGTGATACATGCTGTGCGAGACCAGCAACAGCGTGCCGCCGCCGCCGAGATAATCCTCCATCCAGCGAATGCATTTCTTCTGGAATGACTCATCGCCGACCGCGAGCACTTCATCGGTGATCAACAGGTCTGGCTTCAACGCAGCGACGATCGCAAAGCCCAGGCGCACGACCATTCCCGACGAGTAGTGCTTCACCGGCTCGTCGATGTACGGGCCGATATCCGCGAAATCGATGATCTCGGCGAGGCGCTCGCCAAGCTCGGCACTCGACAGCCCATAAAGGGCCGCTGCCAGCGCGATATTGTCGCGACCGCTGTATTCGGGATGGAAGCCTGCACCGAGTTCGAGCAAGGCGCCGATCTTCCCGTTCACCACGACCTTGCCTGCCGTCGGCGTCAATACGCCGGTAACGAGTTTCAGCAAGGTCGATTTCCCGGCGCCGTTCTCGCCGATGACCGCGATCGACTCGCCGCGCCGGACCTCGAGACTCACATCGTGCAGCACCGTCTGGCTGGCATGGTCATCGCGCCCGCGCAGCAAGCGACCAAGCGCACGCAGGCGATCTGTCGGGCGATGCGCCTTGGGATAGCTCTTGCCGAGGCCAGAGGCACTGACCAGCAGGTCGTTCACAGGAAGTCCTCGAAATGCGGGTCCAGCCTGCGAAACAGCCAGTGGCCAAGCGCGAGGGTGACGGCAGCCGTCGCCAGCAGGATCAACAGCGTCGAGATTTCCAGCTGTCCATGACCCAGCAGCAGGTAACGGAACCCTTCGACATAGGCCGTGAAGGGATTGAGATCGAGCCAACCCTGATAGCGCAGCGGAAGGCTGGCACGGTCGTAGAAGATCGGCGCGGCGAACATCATCAAGGTGAGCAACTGCGCGAGCATCTGCACAAGGTCCCGGACAAACACCTGCAGTGAAGCAAAGATCAGCGAAATGCCGAGCGTGTAGGCAAACATTGGCACATAGAGCAGCAGGGCAAGCGGCAATCGCGACAGCTGCACGCCCTGCCCGCTTGCGGCCAGCGCGACGAGGATCGCGACGAAGCCGCCGAGATGAAGCAGGACACTCGCCGCGCACGGCGCAAGCACAAGCACTTCTCTCGGCAAGGCGACCTTGCCGATCAGCGCGGCATTGTCCTGCAAAGCCGTCGTCGATCGCACGACAGCATCGGAAAAGGCGACCCAGGGCCACATGCCGACCACGAGGAAGGGCACATAACCGGGCGCATCGGCACCTGGTACCCGCGCCTTGAAGATCTGCACGAAGACGAAAGCATAGATCGCCAGTTGCAGCAGCGGCTGCAGAAGCGCCCAGCCAAACCCCGTAAAGCTGCCCCTGTAGCGCTCGCGAAGTTCACGTCGAACAAAGTGCGTCGCAAGACTCAGCCGACTCATCCCAATGTGTCCCCCTGTTGCGTCACGATGGCGGGCATTTTCCGGAGATCGGACAACCGGCAATCGCGCACGCCCCCAGGACAAGGATGCCGCCCTCGCCCTCCCGCAAGGCAGCGGGCTTGCCCACGATCACCTGAGGCGCAGGTTACCGTACAAACAAGCCGGCGCCGCGAGGAGCCCCGCGTGGGGCTCCACCCGTTTCCGGGCCTCTCCCGCTACTTGACGCCTGGAACCTCGACGGCGGGGCTTGATTCGCCCGTGATGTAGCGCGTCCGCAACGACTCGACAATCTCCGGAGTCGCCTTGAGCTCCATGCCCTTGAGCTGGTCGACATGCTCCTTCATGCGCGCATCGCGGATCGAATTGGAGAGCTGGGTGATGATGCGATCCTTGACGCGGTCGAACGATTGCGGGCGTGTCGGATAGCGGTCTACCAGCTTGATGATGTGATATCCGAAGCTGGTCTTGATCAGCGGGGAGATCTCGCCCTTGGTCTTCAGACCCTTCACGCCCGAAATGAATTCCGGAACAAGTCCGTCCGATTCCCCGTCCGGGATCAGGCCTTCATTCGAGTCCTTCGAGCGGTCGTCGGAATATTTCTTCACGAGTCCGACGAAATCCTCACCGGCGATCGCTTTCGCGCGCACGGATTCGGCAAGCGTTTTCGCTTCCTCGTCCGAACGATCACTCACGTTGATCAGGATATGGCGGACCTCGGTGTGACCGGGAATGCTGTAGGAGTCGGGATTGATCTGGTAACGCTCTCTTGCAAGCTGCTCAACATCTCCGATATCCATGTCGGCGCGCCGCTTCTGCACAAGCTGCTCGGTGAGGATGCGGTCGCCCTGTTGATCGACTGCGCGCTTGTAGACCGCGTTCTGGTCGAGCTTGTCCGCGCGCGCCTCGAATGCCATCTGCTTGTTGATGAGCAGGCGATCGACCAGTTCCTCGATGCGTTTCGGGCTGTTCATGAAGTTTCCGCGCTGCGCGGGCGGAACGCCGATAAGCGCAGCATCCACGTCGAGCATGGTGACCGTTGCGGTGCCTCTGCTGGCGACGACGGTGTCTTCCGGATACGGCTGTCCTGCATGCGCCGTTGAAAACAACGCACACGCAAAAACGGGTATGACGAACGCGATGGAACGAGATGATTTCAGCACGCGCTGAACCTCCAGAATGAATGTTGAGTTCCGTCGAAACGCACGGTTTGACGATTTGCCACCAGAAACACCCTGTGGAGTCCTGATCGCGACGGCAGCGGCAATACGCCGTGTTCAGGTCCTGCCTGGCGGCCATCAACCTGCACGAAGCGATGCCGATCGGACTGGATGGGACCGTCTCCGATGCGGATAGTTTCACTGCCTGCCGGATCCGTCGCGTGCTCTGGCCCGACTTGCCCACCTGGGCTTGACTGCAGGGAGCGCGGCGCAACTACCTTCAGGGTTTCAAGCAGAGTCATCCGGAACAGGATTGGCGACGCCGCACAACAAACGGGTTGCGCTCCCGATGGAACGCAACCCGAATTCTCACGAAGGAGCCCGCCAGGCGGGCGCGCTAATAGTTGTGCGAGTTCCTCATCTGGAAGCTGCACTGCGCACCGGCACACAGCGGCGTATCAAGGCTTCCGGGAAACGCATTGATGAAGTTCAGGTAGTAGGTCTTGCCTGGCTCCAGCTTGCAGCTCGCGGTCGAACCGGTCGTGATCATCCAGGGGATGTCCGAAGATTTGGCGCCGACACTGCACCCTGCACCCGGCAACGGGTATAGCGAATCGGCCGCGAACTGCCCAGGACACGGAGCGATCGCCAGTTGCAGATAGGTGCTCGAACCCGGCGTCATGTGGAAGAACCCGAGCCTTCCGTTCCAGGCAGCATCACTGGGCACGCGGAATTGCATCGAAATGTACTTGCCGCGATCGAGTTTCGATGACAGCGTGCTCTTGTTGGTTCCCGGGAATCCGTAGCCGGCAGTGTCTCCTGAGCCCGCAGGGAAGGTACCCGAGCTCACGCCGAACACGGACACGTAATTCAGGAAATCAACCGAAGTTCCTGGCAAGGTACCGCCCGTGACCGGTCCCGTAGCCTGGCGCATGGCAGGCGTCAGGCCATTGGGCGCTCCAAGTTGCGAGACGCTGGTGCAGAACGTCGGTGGTGGCGTGCTGCCAGGAATCACCGTGACGACCGGCGCGGAAACGATGTTGTTGCGTACGGTCTGCAGATTGGCGTTCTGCGGATCCTGATAGGTGCACTTGGCCTTGAAAGCGATGCTCCCATTGGACGTACCGCCGGAATGCTGCACTCCGATCGTGCGCGAAACGGTTGCGCCGCAATTGGTACAAAGCGTGCTCGACCAGTCGCCAGTGACGCTGACGGAACTCGCAACCACGCCGTCTGGTGCACAGGTCACCCCGGACGTCACACCAGACAGACCCGTGTTCAGCAACACCGTCACCGAGCCGACGCCGTTGGTTCCACCACCCGTCGTCTGCGAACTGGTAACGGTCAGCGTTCCGCTGGCTGCCAACTGATTGACTGCCGCAGGATAGCAATTGACATCCGAATCCAGGTCGATCGTTACATTTCCCGTTGCCGGATCGATGTTGAGCAGCGAGCCCGTCAGCGAGCATTGAGTGACTGACAGTCGCTTTACGACGACCTGAAAGTTCGCCGCTTCACTGTGGCGTGGGATGGCGATTGCCAGACACAAGGCAAGTGCGCCGATGACGGAATTTCTCATGGATTCGAACACTGATCGATACTCTAGGATCGCGGGAGTGGGTGAAGCATAGACCTTGGAGCCTTAAAAAAAAAGAAAGCCCCGCTTGCGCGGGGCCTTCTGGACACTTGGATCTGGACTCAGATCACAATTACGAGCAAGCGAGCGCGCCGCCGCCGCCCGGCGCAATCGCCGCGCAGCTACGCGAACCCTTGTGACGCCACAGGCCCGTGTAGTTGGCCAACATGCCCGGCGCCGCATTGGCGTTGACGTAGTTGGTGATGGCGAAGCCGGTAGCCGGCAGACCATCAAACACTTCGCCTTCGGTCGATGCATTCATCTGATGCAGTTCGCTCGACGGGTTCAGTGCAATGCGCAGCCAGCCTTCGTTCAGGAAGTCAGCGCGAACGTCGACGTTCGACGCGAGCTGCGAACCGAGAACCGGCGACGTACGGTCGGCGGTGAAGTCGGCAGCCGTCTGGAACGAGACGATCTGAGCTTCGTAACGCAGGACCGGCGGATCGAACTGGCCCGGGTCGCACGGCGAGAAGCAGACGCCGCAGTTCGGGTTGTCAGCGTCGGAGCCCGTGCAGGCGCTCGGATTGCCTTCTTCACGATCGAACGGGAACAGACCCACTTCAACCTTCGACTCACCAGTGCCAGCGCCCGAGTAGGCCTTGAACACTTCGACGAACGGAGCGATCGCGGTCGGACCGACAACGGTCTGGTCGACGTAGAAGCGCTTGGTCGGGAAGGTGACAACCCAGTCGGTCGTCGCGGAAGCACCACCACCGAGCACGTACTCGTTGAAGATGTTGTCCTGCGCGAACAGGGCGCTGACGGCATCGATCTTGCGACCGGCGCCTGAACCGTAGGTAGCCTGGATCAGGCGACCATTGTCGAACACGAACGCGGTTGCGGTCGGGTCGGACGCGCCGACGCTGATCAGCGACGGATCGGTGTTGCCCGGAGGGGCGTGCAGGTTGTCGAGACCGTTGCTGATGAAGCCATCGATCGCGTCAGCGCTGTAACCGGCGCTGGTGCCGTTGCTCAGATCGAGCAACAGAGCCGAGCCGAACAGACCGCCGGTCGGCGGCTCGATGTCGACGTTCGGGTCAGCAACCCAGTATCCCGGGGGCGAAGCAACCCAAGCTGCAACGACCTGGCCGCAATTGTCCGGCACGCCATTGAAGTGGGTGATCGCGTCGAGCGAACCTTCTTCCTCGTTCGTAACGGTGCCCATTTCGATGATTTCGAAATGGCCTTCACGCGTACGAGCGAGTCCAGCCGGGCCGCCATCGTTGTTGGAACCGGCAAACAGGCTGTTGGTGAACGGCAGGTAGCTGCGGCCATCCGGCAACTGCTGGAGCGGCGCCTGGGTCGAACCCTTGATGCGCGGAACCGTGCACGAATTGTCATTCGTGAGCAGGTTGGCCTGATCCTGGTCCGGGAGCTTGAACAGGTTGGCAGTCCAGACGTCGAACGGCGACAGGTAGACGTGGAAGTCGCGCACTTCGCGGCTGTTGTAGCCTTCAACGAAGCGGACCTTGATCGCCTTGCCCTGGTCCGTCGTGTTGACCACGGAGAACAGGGTCTGCAGGTTCTCGCCGGAACCATTCGAGTTGACGGTGTAATACGGGTAGATAAGGACTTGACCCAAACCATCTGGGTTCAGATTAACTGCGCTCGCGAGGTTCGCGATGCCCACCGTACCGGCGATACCGGCGACGACGGCGGTCGTCAAGCTATTTCGCTTCATTACAGACACTCCTAAATTGACCACAGGGCTTTGCTTACGGCTAACTTCTGTCCAACAGCAGTTTTGTCCCGCTTTTCACAGGGCAGGGTTAGGCAACAGCGGACCAATCGTACGGCAAGGTCCCATGCGGTGCAATCCCTCCCGGGCATTCAGTTCCTGCCCAGTTCCCCTGTGAATTGTCGGGATAAAATCCAACGGGTGACGGGTCCCGAGGACCCGCACTTGCCCGCACTATACCCGCATCCCCTACTTGCCACCAGCTCCTTTCTGGCCCTCGGGCACAAAAAACCACTTGCCCTGCGACTTGATCCACGTTTCCTTCACGAAACCGAGGGAAGAAACCTCCCCCACCCCCGGCATCTTGATATTGGCGTCGATCTGCAGATCGAGTATGCATACGTCGGGCTTCGCGCAGTTCTGGCGGTAAGGCAGAACCTTGCTCCACTTGACCGGACGATTGTTCATCTCGGTGGCGTAGTCTTCGCGCTTCTTCGTTGCGCGGAATCCCGGGCTCAGGTAGTCGTAAGCCTTTTCGGCTTGATGGTTGATGAGCAGATCCCAGCGTTGCAGGGCACGTTGTTCGACCACCTTGTTTACTGGTCCGCTGTTTGCTGGCGAACTTGCGGTCGTTCCTTTTTCGCCTTCGACGGACGAGGGCCGGGTGGACTCGCTGGCGCAACCCGCCAGCAGCAGCACGATGGCCAGGATCAGTGGCGCGCGTCGAATGTATGCATGAATCACGGTCTTACTCCTCAATACTCAGGGTTTGTCAGATGCGGGCGACCGGCTCTCCACAGCCTTGCGCAGCGGCGCGAGGCTCTGGAACTGACGCTTGTACTCGTCGGTGACTTCGCGCGCCTCGTCGGAATTGCTCACTACCTGGGGCGTGATCAGGACGATCAGTTCGGTGCGCTGGTTGCGCTTGGTGGTGCTGCTGAACAGCTTTCCGAGAACCGGAATCCTGCTCAGTCCGGGCACGCCATCGCCCGACGTCTGGTCATCCTCGGAAATCAGGCCGCCAAGCAGGATCGTGTCCCCGCTCTGCACCGCAATGCTGGTATCGAGTGTTCGCGTGTTGATCGGCGGATTGCCATTGACCGCGGCGCCGGCGCCCGGCTTGCTGACCTCCTGCGACACCTCGAGATAGACGAGGCCACCCGGATTGACGCGCGGCTTGACCTGCAGGATCACGCCGGTATCGAGATAGGAAGTACTGCCGATGCCGGTCTGGGTCGTGGTGCCGGTGCTACCGGTTCCCGTATTGGTCACCGCGCCCAGTCCGACGAGACTGGTCGTCTGCACGGGAATGCGCGTACCTACGTTTATCTGCGCCTCCTGGTTGTTCATTACCATGAGTGAGGGCGCGGACAACACCTTCGCCTGGCCGCTGCTTTGCAGGGCGTTGAGCGCCACCTGGAACTTGCTGTTCAGATAGGAAGCGAAGAAATTGGATCCGGCCGCGACAGGCGGTGCCGCCGCGCCGAGCAAACTGCGCTGGCGATCACTCGTGTTGGGATACGGCACGCCTTGCGGATTGACGTACTGGGAGTCGTACCCTTCGCCGGTGAGGCCCGCGAACCACCATTTGACGCCGTATTGAAGATCGCCAGAAAGGGTCACTTCGAGGATCTTGGTCTCTATATGCACTTGCAATGGCGCGATGTCGAGGCGGCGGATGGCGCCCTGCATCGCATCCCATTCGGCCGGTGTCGCCATGACCAGCAGCTGGTTGCTTTCCTCGACCGCGGTGATGCGTATGTCGGTATCTCCGCCACTCCCGACCGATCCGGTGGCTGCCGAGCCGGACTTGCTCCCGCCGGCGCCCGATCTCGCGCTGCCAAAACGACTCGATCGACGTGACGTACCGCCCGTCGTGGAGCCTGCGGTCGTCGCCCCGGCACCGGCGGCTCCAATGGTCGCCGATGCCAGTCCTGGTGCCACGGAGCCCGAAGTATCGGTGCGACGCGAACTGCCACCACTCGAACCACCAAGGAAGATCTGGCTCAGATAGTCGGACAGGTCGATCGACTTGATGTTCTTGACATCGTAGACGAACAACTGGGTCGCACTTTCGTCACCGGCGCGATCGAGGCGATGCAGCCATTCCTCGGCCTGGTGCAGGTATTCCGGTTGCGCCGTGATCGCGATGATCGAGTTCGAGCGCTCGATCGGGATGAACCGGAACATGCCGGCCAGGGGCGACTCGCCGGAAACGCCGAATACCTTTTCGAGCTCGGGCATCAGCGTGCCGACTTCGACCCGCTGCAGGTTGAATACCCCGACCGACATGCCCTTGAGCCAGTCGACATCGAAAATCTCGATCGTCTGCGCGTAGTTGCTCAGCTCCGATGCGGTACCGGCGAGCACGAGCATGCTGCGCGCCGTATCGATGTTGATGAATGCATCCGGCTTGGCGTAGGGCTTGAGCAGCTTGAACATTTCCGACGGCGACACATAGCGCAACGGGAACACGCGAACTTCGTATCCGACGGCAAGCTTGGGCGAGTTGATACGCGGGGTCAGGTTTCCGGGCAAGGCGTCCTTGATCTGCAGCACCGTGTAGCGACCATCCTTGTAGATGACCGTGTTGCCGGTCCACGAAAGCAGCATTTCCAGCACCGACATGGCCTGGTCTGCGCGTATCGGTTTGGCAGTCGAGAACGAGACGTTGCCGCCAACGTTTGGCGCAATCGTATAGTTTTTCTGAAGCAGGTCGCCGAGGATCGCCTTGACCACGGCCTGGATCGGATTGTTCTCGAAATTGAAATCGACCTGGCCTTCACCGCCGGGCACGGGCGGCTGGCGGCGGGCGGCTTCCTCGTTGATGAACTTGCCGGTGCCGAGCTGGATCTCGGGTTTCGGCGGCTCGAACGACTCCTTGTCCTCGACAGTCGTTTTCACCGATGCCGATCCGGCGTCGTCCTGTTTCGAAACGGCTTTCGCCGCGAAGTTGTCCGTCGTCAACGTGCTCCTGGATTCCGCTGCAACCGGTTCGCTTCGGCTCACCGGAACACTGGAACAACCGGCAAGCACGGTCAGTGCAAGAGCGATCGAGAGATTGATGATTCTTGATGGCACGTGGATCACTCCGTCAATTCTTCTGCTCGGCGGGAGAATTCCCACGTTGCGAACGCAAGCGCTCGGCCTCTTCACGCATTTGTCGACGCCGTTCCTCGATGCGCTTGGCGAGATCGGTTTCGGCAGCGTTGTCCTGCTTTCCCGGAGCCGGCGCACCGGGCGGAGCGGGTGCCACTGCCGGCGGCCTCTGCGCGCCTGGCGGTTGTGGTTGGGCGGCTGCCGGATACAACTCGATCTCCGCCGTTTCGTCGCTGGCATTCTTGAACGTGGCCAGTCTGGGCGCGAGCGCGACGAGGGTCCAGCCTGCCTGATCGCCGCTCAACGGCATTCCGACCTTGAGTGCCACCGTTTCGTTCCGCAGATTGTCGCGAACCATCGCCACGCGCAATTCAGGCGTTGTTTCGGTCTGGCGCACGAGGATCACGCCGGTCAGGGTCACATTGAGCGGAACCGGCGGCGGCCCCGCGGCGTCCGGTTCGCCATCGCTGATCGGCGTCGGCATGCGATCCTCATTGAACAGCGGGCGCGAATCAACCTGGGAAAAACTCGCGAGTGCCGGCATCTTGAACGGCTTGCGATCGATCTCACCACCCAGCTCGCCGGGATCGACCTCCTCCGCCGGCAACCACCCATAGCCGCGGCCGTAGCCGGCGAACTGGATCAGGCCGGCCAGAACGAGCACGCCACAGATGCCGGCCAGAGCGAACGTGGTCATGCGGGCGCTTCTGATATCCATCATGGCGCCGCCTTTCCAGGCTGACGCAGGTAACCCGCGAGATTGAAGCGGACGTCGAGCGGACTCGCCACACGCTTCGCGCCGGGGGGCACGTAGGTCTGCTGCTTGTAGATCATCAAATCATCGACGAACAGGTAGGGCTTGCCGTTCTCGAGGTCATAGACGATCGCGGCCAGTGATTCGATGTCGCAACGCAATCGAGCCTGTATCGCGACACGCTTGTAGAGTTCTTCCTCATTGCCGCTATAAGGCTGGTTCGAGACAACCGAGCAGCGCTTCGGATCCGCATGATCGGTCAACGACTGGCGCAATCGCGAGATCAGGCCTGCGGAAGCGGCGTTGGCGTCGACATCGGACAGGAATGCCTGGTTGCCCTGTTCGTAGTTGCGTACTTCGGCGAGCTTGGCCTCGATCGCCGGTCGCTCGGCGATGACACGACTGTAGCGCTGCTGTTGATCGCGAAGGTCGTTCATCTGGCCGAAATACTCCAGATGCGGCGACACGAACCACCAATGCACGCCAAAAAGGTAGATGCCCAGCAGCACGATGAGCAGAAGGACAACGGCGAGCAGGCGGCCGTCCTTCGGCTTGAGGTCAAGGCGCGCCATTGCCCGCGGCCTCCTTTCCCTTAGTTTCTTCCTTCGCACCCGATTCGGCGGGCGCTTTCCTCGCCGTATTCGTGAAGGTCGCAACCGGCGCGTCTATCGGCACGCCCTTCTGTTCGGCGCTGATCGTGAATCGATCCTTTCCGGTCCTGGGATCGGGCTGGATCTGACCCTCGAGCTTGGGATTGGCGAGAAACGGCGACGCACCGAGCACGCTGATCAGGCCAGCCGCTTCCTTGCTCTGTCCCTGGATCTGGACCTGCTTGTTCTCGACGCTGAGGCGTTCGAGGTAGGTATCGTCGTTGAGTCGTCCTGTCAGGTCGTTGAGCATCGCGACGACCAGCGGACCGTTGTGCTTCTTTTCCGCGAGGAAATTGGCGCCGCCGATCGAATCCTGCAGATTCTTCTTCAGTTCCAGCACTTCGCGCGCCGCCACGGCGGCCTTGTCGACTTCGGCCTGCATGGTCTCGACCGCAGCCTGCCTGTTGCTCAGCGACTCCGACATGTTGAAGACCAGCAGGATGACCGCCAGCGCCGCGAGCCCGAGGTTCAACGGCAGGCGCAGGTCGCGGCGCTTCGCCCGCCGTTCGGCCGGCAACAGGTTGATCCCCCGGCGCACTCCGGAGTTTGCATCGCCGCGCACATCGACGGCATCGAATTCGATGGCGCCGCCTGCGACGGCAGCGAGCTGCGGATCCAGCAGCGAACGCGGCAACACGACCAATTCGACACGCAGGTTTCGCGACACCGCATCCCTCGCGATCACACGGCTGTCGTAATAGACCTGGTCCGCCTTGAATGGCGTCTGTCGATCCATCTCGAATCCGAGCACCTGACGCAGGTTGTCCTCTGCGGCCGCCGGAAGAGTCAGGCTGCGGGTCAGCGCGCGCGATTCCGGAAGGCAATAGATCATGCGCAGACCGGGATTCTCGATGCGCGCCTGCAGCCGACGAAGCTCGGCCGCTTGTGACTCGGCCGGCAGGTCACGCGCGATGCGCCCGAATTCGACTGCCACGTTGTTCTGCTCGTGCGAAACGACGAGTTCGGTTTCGCCCAGCTCGACCAGCAACGCTTCATTGTTGCCGCTCAGCAGCTTGCGCCAGCGCGGCGGCAGGCAGGCGAGCAACTCCGTGCCCCACCAGGAGAAGAATCCCGGCAGAGGGGTCTTGGCAAGACGTGTCCGCAGACGCGCCAGTTGTCTGTCCAGTGCTTCTTTCACGATGATTTACGCGTTCTCGCCATCCCGCCAGCGGAGGACCACGAACGGTCGTCCCGCAGTATTCATCCCGCCCATGCGGATGGTCGCATCAAGCACGGTGCTCGCTCCATTCGGGAGCTTGGCGCGGGATTTGACACTATACGTGAGCCCCCCACCGTCCGCCATGAGCGGGGTCCCATCCGGCAACTGCAAGCCGGACTGGCCCTGGCCCAGTTGCCCAGGTGCCAGCGCCTGGCGCTGGGCGATCAGTTGCCGGGCCTGTTCGAGGGTCATCCCCGGCACCGACATCAAAGCCTCGATCGGCGCATAGGCCGCGCTGGGCGTGCTGCGACCCGAAAACATCGTGATGGCCGGCTCGATCTTCACGTACAGCTCGTAGTTCATGCCGAATACCTGCTGGATCTCCGACAAGGTTTCGAACGGCGCATTTCGCGGGCTGTAGGGAAGGCCTACCGCACGATAGTCGCCCTGTTCGGCGCCATGCGGCGAAGTCAGGTCGTCCGGGTCACGCCAGTCCTGGATCGCATCGGCCAGTTCCTCGGCGGGCGCCTCCTCGACACCGACGCCCATGAACAGGTTCTTGAGCGCAGTGACATCGGCCGCATTGATGTCGATCTTGCCCGAGTCATCGGTGATCTCGAGTTCGACCTGGATCTCATCGAAGGTGACGGCGTAAACGCGCCCATCCGCGACCCACTTCTGTGTGGGATCGGATCTGCTCAGGGCGTACACGGCCAGATTGAGCCCGGCCTCGGCGGCATAGCGGGCGGTCGTCGTATCGAAAAGGTGACGCGACTGCAGCCCCTCCGTTCGCGCCACGAGGGCGAAGCTGCCGAGCAGGACGGAAAGCATCGCGATGACCCACATCACGAGCACGAAGGCGACACCGCGCTGCCGACGCCGCTGCGCGAACCCGTCATTCGGATGCGGCACGATCATTTGCTCGACCTCGCTCCGTTCGACCCCTTGTCCTGATCCATCAGGTTCTGCGTCGGCACATCGTCGAAGCGAACGGTTTGCGACTGTCGCGCCGCACCAACGTCGAGGACCAGCGGAATCTCCATGTCGGGCCAGTCGACCAGAGCCTCCGGGCGCATCTTGACGCGTATGCGGATCATGACCGGCATCATGCTTGGATCGTCCCAGTCGTCCGACCAGTCCTCGAGCTCACCCTGGTCGTCGAGCTTGCGGTACTCGAATTTCCCGCTTTCGATCTGGTCCATGAGGACGACCGGCACGGAGTCCTCCTTGCGCAGCTTCTTGAGGTCGAAGCCGTTCAACATCGCATGGCCAAACAACAACTGTTTGCCATTGCGCGTATTGGACAACTCCAGGGTCTGCACGTAGGCGCCACCATTGGACAGATAGCCCGGCATCGGCGCGACGAAGCGGATGAAATCGTTCTCGCCCTCAAACAGCAGATTGGAACCGGTCCCGCTCTCCTGGCCGAACGGCAAGGGCAGGCTGCGGCTGAGCTGATGGCGAAGGAACTCCTGGGCCACGCGCAGCCGATTGGTGCGGTCGATCAGGGCCTCACCGATACCCATGCCCTTCACTGCCGAACGTATCCCGCCGAATGCGGCCGCAAGCAGGACGGCCAGCAACAGGATCGCGAGCATGACCTCGATCAGGGTGAAACCGGTACTGCCGGAGCGGCGGGTCAGCGACGTCATCGGCGACCTCGCGTTGCGTCGGGGGAAGGTTTGCGCCTGCCGCCTGCCGCGGGGTTCGCGGACTGGACACCGGTGCGCAGATCGGAGGCGGGATCGACGCGGCTCGCCGCCGAGTCCGAGGTCGCCGTGCGCAGTGTCGAGAATCGGGCGCTGTGCTCGTGGTCGCGGCCACCCCAGCTCACGGTCAAGGCAACATGGAAGAGATCAATCTGAGGCCCGCCGACGCCCTGCCCAGCAGCGGCCGCCAGCGCCTGCGCGGCCGCCGCCGCATTGGCGGATGGCTCAGTCGCATCGGCGACAACAAGCTCCGGATCGATCTGGTCGATCTGCATCTGCCACCGATAGTCGCGATCGAACTCGCCGCTGCTGCTGCCTGCTTCGACGCGCTCGCCGATACCGACTGTATCGAGCAGGGATTGCGCCCACAGCGCCGCCCGCGTCTCGTCGCGCGAAAAGCGCGCATTGTTCATTGACAGGGTGAGGATCTGCATCAGCGCGCCGACCGCGATCGCAAAGATCACGAAGGCCGCGATCATTTCGATCAGGGTGAATCCGCGGTGGTGTCGTGGCAGGTTCGGCTGCATGCATCGAACAGACCGCGCAGGAGTCGACGAGTTCGTCACTGCTCGCCCTCGGGCTTGTCGAGCGTGATCTCGCCGGTCAACCAGCCAACGTTGATGCGCCACTCGCGTTGGCCGAGAACCACGGCGATATTGCCTCCGGTCGAACTGCCGTCCGGAAAGAACCGGATTCCACCGGCCTTGTCGCTGGTCAGCTCCTTCTGCGCCGTGGTCAGGCGCAACACCATGTCCTTGGGCAATTCCCGGCTGCCCTTGCCCGGTGCTTCGTAGGTATTGTTCTCGAGGTTGAGCATCAGGATCTTCTGCTCGCCTTTTACGATCGCCTGCCCGCGCGTATAGCGCAGCGCGGCCACCAGATCGCGACTGGCCGCCTGCACGCGTGCGCTGGCCAGGCTCTTCGAGAACGAGAATGCGACCACGCTCGCGACAATCCCGATCAACACGATCACGACGATCATCTCGATCATCGTGAAGCCCTTGCTGCGGAAATTCGGCATCCGGGATTCGGTATTGGATACCGGCAGGCACTGCGGTCTTCCGCAGCACTCTGCGAAACCCGAGTCAAACCGGTTCGATTTCGACGGCGAGACGGGCACGGCGATCCTCACCGATCCACAATTGATCTCGAGTCTCTCCGCTCTATTCCCAGCTACCGTAGTCCTTGTTCGAACTGTCGCCGCCCGGCTTGCCGTCCTTGCCGAGGAAGATGATGTCGAAGTCGCGGCCGGCATCGCCCGGCTTCTTGTAGACGAACGGATGGCCGAACGGATCCTTGAGGTCGGTGTCCTTGGCGTAGGGGCCGAGACCATCACGCTTGAGCAGGTCCTCCAGCGATCCCGGGTATGAACCGACGCTCATCTGGTACTGCTCGACCGAACCGGCCAGCTTCTTGACCTGGATCGTGCCGGCCTTGTACTTGCCGCCGCTGAAGGTGTCCATCATGCCGCCACCGACAATCGTGATGACGATGCCGAGCAGCACGATCACCGCGATCATTTCCATCAGGGTGAATCCCGCTGCGCGCGGCAACGGGCGCAACTTGCGCAGGTCTGGATGTTTCATGCTCGGACTCCTCATTGAATCGAACTGGTCAGTTTCAGGATCGGCAGGATGATCGCCATCATGATGATCGCAACGACGATCGTCATGATCACGGTCGTCGCCGGCACGAGGGCGGCGAGAAGGCGCTCGAGCGTGTTGCGCACTTCGACGTCGAAGGTATCGGCCACCTTGAGCAGCATGTTGTCGAGTTCGCCGGATTCCTCGCCCACGCTGATCATCTGCAGGGCGAGCTTGGGGAACTGCTTGGACTGGCCGAGCGCAAAGCCGAGACCGCTGCCGGTCTTGACCTCCTCGCTGGCCTTTTCGACAGCGAGACCGAGCGCCGCGTTCCCCATCACGTTGCGGGCGACCGTCATTGCGCCGAGCAGTGGCACGCCGTTCTTCAGAAGGGTGCCCAGCGTCCGCGAGAGTCGAGCGGTTTCGAGCTTGCGCACGAGTTCGCCGACGATGCGCATCTTCAGCAGGCGTTCGTCGATACCCATGCGGCTGACCGGATCGGCCAGTTTGCGCCTGAACCAGGCGACCAGAAAGATCACGCCGGCCAGCATCAGCCACCAGAAATGCTGCAGGGTCGCACCGACGCCGACGACAACACGCGTCAGCAGCGGCAGCTCCACGTCCATGTCGGCGAACATCTGTTCGAATTGCGGAACGACGACGACAAGCAGGACGAACAGCGAAACCAGCACCATGCCGACCAGGAACGCAGGATAGATCAGCGCATTGACCACGCTCGACTTGAGCGCGCGTGAACGTTCCAGATAGTCGGCCAGGCGGCGCAAGGTGTCCTCGAGCGAACCGCCCGCTTCCCCGGCACGCACCATGTTGACGTAAAGGCGCGAGAACGTCCCGCGCTCGGCTTCGAGCGCATCGGAAAGCGTCGCGCCGCCACGGACCAGGTCGCGCACGCGCTCTAGGAGATTTCTTGCCTTTTCGCTTTCCGGAAGGTCAAGCAGGATCTGCAGCGCGCGATCAAGCGGCTGGCCTGCACCAAGCAGGGTCGCCAGTTGCTGGGTGAACTGGACGATCTGGGCCTCGCTCAGTGTCGGTCGCTTCATCAGCGCCGCGAGCAGTCCTCCCGACTCCACGCTGTCCGCATCGCGCACATCGAGCGGGATGTTGCCGGCGTCCTGCAGCTTGGTGATGACCTCGTCGTGCGAGGCGACATCCATCTGCCCTTCGAGGGTCTCGCCGGACGGAGTGACCGCCTTGTAGTGGTAGAGGGTCATCGCGTGGGCAGCCGGGATCCGGGATCCATGATCATCCCTCCTGCGTCACGCGCAGGATCTCCTCGATCGTGGTCTGTCCGGCAAGCGCCTTGACCAGTCCGTCCTCGTACATCGTGCGCATGCCCTCGGCGCGGGCCTGCGCCTCGATCTCGCCCATGCCCTTGTGCTGCATGATCAGGCGACGGATCTCGTCGGACATGACGAGGAACTCCATGATCGTCGTTCGACCGTAGTAGCCGCTTGGATGAGCCGGCGTCGGAATCGGCTTGTACAGCTTGATCGGACGCTCGCTGGTCAGCTTTTCGAGGCCGAATTCCCTGACCACCTCGGGCAGCGCGTCATAGCGTTCGGCGCTGGTGCCATCGATCCGGCGCAGCAGGCGCTGGGCGAGGATGCCATTGACGGTCGAGGTCAGCAGATAGTCCTCGACACCCATGTCGAGCAGTCGCGTGATACCACCGGCCGCATTGTTCGTATGCAGGGTCGACAGCACCAGGTGGCCGGTCAACGCGGACTGGATCGCGATCTTCGCGGTTTCCAGATCGCGCATTTCACCGATCATGATGATGTCGGGATCCTGGCGCACGATCGAGCGCAGCGCATGCGAGAAGTCGAGGCCGATCGCCGGCTTTGCCTGGATCTGGTTGATGCCCTCGATCTGGTATTCGACCGGGTCCTCGACCGTGATGATCTTGACGTCCGGCGTGTTGAGCTTGCTCAGCGCCGTGTACAACGTGGTCGTCTTGCCGGAGCCGGTCGGGCCGGTGACGAGCAGGATGCCGTGTGGCAGCTCGAGCACCTTGTTGAACTTGGGCAGGAACTCGTCGGTGAAGCCGAGCGTGTGGAAATCGAACACGACCGCCTCGCGATCGAGGATACGCATGACCACCGATTCGCCGTGCGAGGTCGGCACGGTCGATACGCGCAGGTCGAGCTCCTTGCCCTGCACGCGGATCATGATGCGTCCATCCTGCGGCAGGCGACGCTCGGCGATATTGAGCTTCGCCATGATCTTGACGCGCGAAATCACCGCTGCCGTCGATGCCGCCGGCGGCGATTCGACTTCGTGCAACACGCCATCGATGCGGTAACGGACCTTGAGCCGGCTCTCGAACGGCTCGATATGGATATCCGAGCAGCGGTCGACGGCCGCTTGATAGAGGATCATGTTGACCGCTTTGACGATCTTCGAATCCTCCTCGCCCGACGCGTCGTCCGAGAGGTCGACGGATTCGGCTCCGCTCGGTTCGGCCGAGACGGCGATCTCCCCCTCGTCGCCGCCGAGGAGCTCCTCCATCTTCTTCTCGTCGCGCCGGTAGAGCGCGACGACCGCCCGCTTGACGGCGGCGTAGGAGGCGACCACGGGGCGCAGCTCGCAACCCGTCTTGGCCTTCAGATGGTCGAGCGTCGGGACGTCGAACGGGTTGGCGAGCGCGATCGTGAGGCAGTCGCCGATCTTCGCGAGCGGCAGGAGGAAATTCTCCTCCGCCGTCGCGCGGTCGATGATCTCCGCCGCGGACTCGTCGATCTCCACGGCCTCCAAGTCGATCGGCGGCAGGTTCGCCTCGCGGGCCAGCATGCCCGC
>JAKQJM010000103.1 GCA_029561145.1 Pseudomonadota bacterium | reverse complement strand
TTGCGTGCGGAAGCCCGCTATGCGTCGAACTCGACCCATGCGGCACAAGGCGCCGCGGCGGCTGCGACCGTCGTCTTCTCCTACGCCGTTCGCGGAGCGGTCACGACAACCAATCCGTTGCGGGTGCTCGGCCAGGAAGTCACGGTGACCGCCGACACCGGACTGACCGGCGTGCCCGGTGGGAACATCGGCAATATCGCGATCGGCAATCACCTGGACGTGAGTGGCTACGTCGACACCAATTCGAGCCTGCTGGCGTCCTATATCGAATTCCTTCCGGTTCCGACGCCACGTTGGCTGTTGTCGGGTTACGTCACCGGCGTTGGCGGCAACGAGATTCAGCTTGGACCACAACGCGTGAGTCTTGCCGGAGTCAATCCGGTCGATTGCGGAGCCGCGATCGATGTCGGCGAGTTTGTCGAGATCCGCGCCGATGCGATCGCGGGCTTCACGGCCGCGAGCGTGCTGAATACCGTCACGCGACTGACCTGCGTCGTGCCCGTGCCGCTCGGAACACCGGGTGCATTGGGTGCCCTGACCGGCATCGTGGGCAACGTGCTTTCCTCGACAAGCTTCCAGTTCGGCCCGTATGTCGTCAGCTACGACGCGAACACCGAATTCCGCTTCGGCAGCGCCGATGATCTGGGTCCCGGCGCGGCCGCCGAAATCGACGGCGTGTTCGGTCCCGGCTTGAGCTTTGTCGCGCAGGGCATCCAGTTCGATGCGCCGATAATCCGCTTCGAGGGACCTGTCGCTCCCGCGGACGTGGTCACGGGTGGCAACGGCACCGTGCATGTCCTCGCCAATACGGTGCGCCGGGCCGCCCAGCTGCGCGATGAGGACCAGATCTACGCCAGCGGCATCAACCAGTCCAGGCAGATCGAGATCCGCGGCTACATGGATCGTCTTGGCAATCTGTGGGCAACCCGGGCACGCGAGCGTGGCGGACCCGACGCGGGCGATTCGCGAGCAGTTGGCCCTGTCGCGAGTGTCAATCGGCCGCTGCTGTCGGTACTCGGTCTCACCTTCGATACGACCAACGCCATCGCGTTTGAAGATCCTGCAGGCAATCCGATCAGTGCAGACACCTTCTTCCTCGACGCGTTACCGGGTGCGATCGTCGAGCAGAACGGAGCGTGGAATGGGGTGAACACGCTGACCGGTGGCGTTGTTGCGCTAATCACGCCGGTCGATCCGCCGCCCGCACAGGAACCGCTGCATTCGCTGATCGTCGGAACCTTCCGTGGCGGCGATGGCATCTTCAGCCATGGTTTCGAATGACGCCTCTTGATGGGCGCAGTTGACGATCGGCGCGTCGCCTACGCGCGATTCGCCCCGGATTCGACAACACGATTGCGGCCGGCGCGCTTGGCGGCATAAAGCGCGTCGTCGGCCTTCTGCAAGGCCGACTCGATCTTTCCGCCGGATGCCCGCCACAATGCGACGCCGATGCTGATCGTCACTTTCACGCCCTGGAAATCGCCGCGTTCGATGGCGGCGCGCAGACGTTCGGCAAGCACATTGCCGGCACCTTCAGGCGCATCGACCAGCATCACCGCGAACTCCTCGCCGCCGTAGCGGAACAGCGGCGCATCGGGGTCGAGCATGCGCCCGAGTTCGGCGGCGACCTGGGTGATCATGCGGTCGCCGACCCGATGACCGTGCTGGTCGTTGATCGCCTTGAAGTGATCGATGTCGATCAGCAGGAACTCGCAGCGCTCGTGCCGACGCGACGGGGCAGCGAGCTGATCGACCGCCTCGTTGAAGGTCCGCCGGTTGAGGCAGTTGCTCAGCGCATCGTGCTCCGAGTGATAGCGCAGCATCGTCGCCGCGCGATCCTGCAGCAGCGCATAGGTGTACATGAAACACACGGTCATTCCGTAGCCGCTGGCAAAGCGCACGACATCGATCATCGGCAGCAGCAGCGAAGTCACCCACGACATGTAGATCCCGTACAGGATCATCACGACCAGCGACGGACCGGGTCGCATCAGGAACACGAGCAGGGGCGGGAAGATGTAGGCCCAATGCTGCATGTTGCGCTGGTGGTCGAGGCCGTAGGCCGGTATGACCAGCAGGACGGCCGCGATGCATGCGAAGAAGATCGTGCCACCGAGCCGGCGCGGCAAGGTGACCAGTCCCACGAGGCACGCGCTCGATACGGCGAGCACGATCCAGGCCATGCGCGCCGTGTCGATCAGGCCGATCCGCGTGTTGATGATGCCGAGCATGACCATCAGCGCCATGACCAGCAGCGCAAGCACCACTGCTACGCGCCAGCGGATCGTGTCGCGCAGGATGATGAACGAATCGTGGCGCAGCGTTGCTTTCAGAAGCCTGTCCCCGGACCGGGTGGATCAGGCATCCAGCCTGCCACCGCATGCGGACAGTAAGCCCTTCGATCCTTGACCGCCAGCCCGGCGCGTCCTGGACGACAGCCTTTTGCGGCACCGGCTTCAGTCGCGATGCTTCCCGTCAAATTACGCTGGTTCACGTCCAGCCATCGAATTGGCCCGCAGCCGTTTGGCGGCTCTCAACAGGTCGTTCGTGGCTATCGCTTGTCAGGCCGCGACCTTCACCAGCCAACTAGCCACACCAAGCCAAACGGCCGAGTGCATGTAGAGGTTTGGCAGCAGCTCCCAGGCCAGAACAGCGACGCCTGCGTACTTGGTGACCGGGTGGACCTTGTGCTGGATCCTGAGATCGATCACGGCAAGTGCGACGACTACCATGCCCGGCCCGATGACATGCTGGAGCATGTAGGGCCACTCGGCCAGACGCCCGAACGGCGCCGACAACAGCGGAACCATGCCAACCGCCATCAGGCGCTTGTGTGCGGCCGGATGTTTTCGCCACAGGAAAGCCGCACCAATCATGATGGAAAATGCGAGGACGTTGCCGAGGCTGACCGAGAGGAACGAAAGCTCATCAGGAGTGGCGCCGTATCGCATCACGGAGTGCAGCCCGACCATGATGCCGGTTGTCACCATGCCCGCATAGAGAAGCAGGCCGAACTGGCCAAGTCGTCGATGCACACGGATTCGATTCCGCGCGACAAGCCATGATTGGAGTACATAAAAGACGCACCAGCTGAAGAACACGGCCGCATGGCCGTGTATCAGGCTCGAATAGGGCGGCGTGTCCTCAGGCATGCCGAGGACCGGCACCATCAGGTAGGTGCGGGAAAAGCCTACAAGCACCATTCCAAGGATGGCCACGGACAACCAGGCAAAAAGCTGCCGTTCGACCGCCGTTGAACCGCGGGAATCAACAGATGAGAGCGAGGATGCACGCATGGCGGACCGGCCCGGCTGCAGACGGAAGGCGTGGACGCATCTTCGCGAACTCGCCTTTTGCCTACAAGACGCGGTGACGTTCAGTGACGCTTCTTCGGCCGACCGGTCTTGATCGATTGCAGTGCGTTGAGCACGACGAGCAGGCCGGCGTCGTCGAGACGTTCCAGGGTTTGCAGGCCGGCGCGCAGGAGTTCACTTTTCTTCGCGGGTCGCTTCAGGTCGATTGCGCGGCTCTTGAGGCGTGCGATGCGCTCGAAATCCTCGCGCGGCATCGTGAAGCTGTCGCGAACGAGCTTGATGCGGACCTTGGCAGGTTCGGCGACCACTGCTGCCGGTTTGGGCGTTGCCTTGCTTTTCGCCTTTTGCACGGGCTTCCGGTTTGTCCGCGGCGTGGCTGCAGCGGCTTTCGCTGTTGGTTTCGCCGACTTCTTCGCTGCACCCGTGGGTGTCCTGACCTGCTTCTTCATCGACTGGCGTCCGCAATAAGGGATAAACAGTTTATACGGTTTTACGGGGTGCGCAACGGAACCGAGCCTGGTGCGCGCGAAGGCGAACCTGCGACGGGTGATGTCGCGCGCGGATTGCACGGCGTCACAAGGATGACCCAAACCTGCGGCAGCATTTCATGCATCGCCCGATGGAATCCCGTCCATGCCCGCTGTCAGCGTGTTGATTTCGACCTACAACGAACCGCAATGGCTGGAATGGGTGCTGCTCGGCTACGCGCGGCAGACATGCACCGATTTCGAAATGATCGTGGTCGATGACGGCTCGGGCCCTGCAACGCGCGCCCGCATCGATGCCTTGCGGCCGACCCTGCCGTATCCGCTGCGCCACTTCTGGCAACCGGACGAGGGCTATCGGAAGTGCAGGGCGATGAATCGCGGGATCGGGATGGCGAACTCGGACTACCTCGTATTCAGCGACGGTGATTGCGTACCACGCGCCGACTTTCTCGCCAGCCATCTCGCGTTGCGCCGGCCGGGCTGGTTCCTGTCGGGCGGTTACAGCAAGTTGCCGATGGCCTTGAGCCATCGCATCGACCGCGACGACATCCTCAGTGGACGGGCGATCGACTATCGCTGGCTGGCCGCGCATGGCTTGCAGCGGCATACACTCAAGTTGCGCGCGCATCACCCCGTCGTGAAGGCCGCGTTGAGCCGACTGACCCCGGTCGCGCCGCGCTTCCACGGGCACAATGCGTCGGCCTGGAAGGCCGACATCGTGCGGGTCAACGGTTGGGATGAGCGCATGCAGTACGGTGGCCAGGATCTCGAACTCGGTGAGCGCCTGAACAATGCCGGCATTCGCGGCCGTACCATCCGCTACTCGGCGGTATGCGTGCATCTCGAGCATCCGCGTGATCACAAGAAGCCCGGCATGCGCGAGAACTGCCTCGCGATCCGCGCCGAGACGCGGCGCACGCGCGCAAGCTGGAGCGCACATGGCCTTCTTCAGGAGGCCTTGCCTGTCCGGGCGCCTTCGATCAGGGCCATGCCGCGTCCGCACGGCTGGATCGAAAGCCCGCCGGGTTGACCCTTCGTCCCGCCGCGTGGGCACACGCCGCGGATCGTTACCCATGTTGCTGCCTGGGCAGGCCGCGATCGGCTACTCGCCGGCATAGCTGTCATCGAGGCCGTTGGCGAAGATCAGGTCCGAGGTTCCCTCGATCGCCCCGATCGTGCAGGTGTTGGTGATCGGGCGCGCGAGATCGAGCTGGTCGTTCACTTCGTAGCGTCCCGATCCGCGCCGACAACGCGCTGCAGGTACCGCGCCGACGGCAACGCTGCCCGTCTTCGGTGCCGCATACGGGATGTCCGAGCCGGCCATGCTGACTTGCGAAAGATTGACCGCCACGCCGATCTGGTTGCCCGCCGTGTCGCCGGTGAAGACACAATCCTCGTCACCGACGGCGCCGATGAGGTTGTAACCGGACGACGTCGGGCCTTCCTGGAGCGTCAGGCAGTCGGGGGCATGGGAAGCGTTGCCGTCGCTGTTCCCGGCGACCAGCAAGGAGCCGACAGTCTCGCCACCCCTCAGCACCATGCCGCCGCCCTGGGAGCCCGCGTAGTTGCCGGTGATGGTCAGCCAGGACAGTTCGATCTTGTCCTCGAACGTATTGAAGACATCGAGGCCGCCGCCACTGGAATCCGCCACGTTGTCGGCAATCAGGCTGTTGCTCACCGATACGTCGGTGCTCTGTCCGAGACTCAGGCCGCCGGCATGGCTCACGGCGTAGTTACGCGTGAATGCGCTGCGCGTGATGCGTGCGGGACCCGATCCCGAACCTTGCTGCACCTGAAGGCCACCGCCCGAATAGCCGCTCGAGTTGCGGTCGAACCAGACGCGGTCGATGGTCAGCGCGCGCGGGTCCCTGAATCTTGCGCCGCCACCGGCGTATCCGGTGCTGACCGGACCCGGGACTATCGTGTTGCCTCCTTCGACACGCATGCCGAACAGGCCGATCGCGGAACGGTTCGCACTGCTGCCGCTGAGGTCGAAAACGCGATCGACCCCCGTGCCGCGGATGATGGTCTTGTCCGGACCCTGTCCGATCAGGACGCGGCCCTCGCCCTCGAGGGCGGTGATGTCGAGGTCGCCCGTGACGCCAAGTTCTTCGTCCGCGCCCGGGATGTTCACGTTGAACACGCCCGCCGGAATCGAGATCAGGATCGGCGTGTCCTGTGCGCCTGCCTCCATCAATGCGGCGCGCAGGGTGCAGCCGCCGATCGTGCTGAGACACACGCCATTGCCCGGATTGCTGTCTGGCGCATCGGCGGTCGAATTGACGTCGTAGTTGACGCGTCCCTCGAAGGCGCCACGATCGCACTGCTGGCGCTGGATGCCGCGCTGGTCGGTCGATTCGCAATGCCCCGTGCTGCCGTCGTTCGGAGCCGGCGCGCCGGTATTCTGAGCCGGGCTGCCAGGAAGCAGGACATGCACAGGCACGGCCCGGCCCGCATCGGCAAGGGTGCCGAGTCTTGGATCCGTGGACGGCAGGTCGCTCGCGCGCGGAGTGGAAAACGTGCAGTTTCCTTTGTTCCATATGTTGTAGCCGTCACTGAACGCGACCGGCACGCAGCGCAGGTCAGTGGCTGTCGCAGTCGTGGTGCTGCTGGCGTTGTCGCTGAATAGCGAGTTGTCGAAACGCGCAACACCTCCGGCGATGTAGACTCCGCCCGTTCCGGAGCCGGTGTTGTACGCGACCGTGACGTTCTTCATCGTGACGTCACCATCGACATACAGGGCAGCACTCTGTTGGGCGACGTTCTCGCTCAAAGTGGTGTTTGTCAGCTTGAGCAGTGCGCTTCCATAGTGCGCGATCGCACCACCACCCGAGCCGGTCGAACGGTTGCGCGTGAATGCGCTGCGATTGACGGTGACGGCACCGGCGATGGGTGTGGTGGGAATGTACAGTGCGCCGCCCAGATTCGCGCTGTTCTCGGTCATGTGCACGGCATACAGCGATGCCGAGTGGGCGCACATGTAGATGCCGCCACCTGCCCCGCTGCCTGCATCGCCACCGCGAATGGTCACGGTGTTGAACTGCACGTTCAAATCAGAGCGACAGTCGAGATCGAATACGCGGTCGATTCCGTCACCGTCGATCTCGGTTCCGCCGGTCGAGTTGCCGACGAAGAGGATCGTGCCGCTGGCGCTGACATCGAGATCGCCCGTGGCATTGGCATCTTCATCACGACCCGCCCGGCTCAGGACCGGGTGATTGGAGAAGCCGTCGAAAGTGATGATGTCGGTGGTGCTTCCAGCCGGGCAGCCACCGAAGGCCGCGTCCGTGTTCGCTGCCTGCACCGCTTCACGCAGCGAGCACTTGGTGGTGTCCTCGCCGAACTGGTCATTCCGGGTGGTCACCTGGATGGCCGTGGCGCCGACCGCGCCACTGGCGAGCAGCAAGACCAGGCCTGCATTCAGCAGCAGCGATTTCATGGCCAATCTCCAGCGTCTCAACGGAATGAACGTATCCACGCAGGATCGCGGCGACAGGGGCCAATCGGCATCGGAACCCGCATCGGGCCGGATATCGGCATCGCCCTGACTGCCCGGATCGATCCTCGACGACCCGATTTGCCGCAGTGGGTACCGGAAACCAGTTCCGGCTGTGATGTCCGGATCCGGCGAGATGCAAGTCGCTGGCAATGCTGGAATGAGCGCCAGAGGTCGGCTTCCCCGGCCGGGAAGGAATTGCTGCATGAAACTCAAGGTCGAGGGAATTGCGCAGGAAGAAGTGCTTCGGTTTCGCCGCCGCGGACTGGACGCGAATGGGCAGTCGCCCTTGATCCGCTGCTCGGAAGGTGGGCGCAATCCGTGCCGTCATTGCCTCGGCCTGATCGGCGAGGGAAGCGAGATGCTGGTCCTGTGCTATCGGCCGTTCGCTTCGATCCAGCCCTACGCCGAGAGCGGGCCGATCTTCCTGCACGCCGCGTCCTGCGATCGCTATGCAAGCGACCGCCTGCCGGACTGGTTCGCTTCTCTTGATCCCGCACTCGTCCGTGGCTACGGCGCGGACGACTGGATATGTTACGAAACCGCGCGCGTCGTCCGGGGAGCGGAACTCACCGCAGCGTGCGAATCAATCCTCGACAATCCGGAAGTCGCCTATGTGCACGTGCGCTCGAAGTACAACTGCTTCCAGTGCAGGGTCGATCGGGCCTGAGTGCGTTCGCAGCGGGACGGATGCCCGGAAAGACCTGGACAAGGCGCATCGCTGAAGCTGCTCCCGCGGAACCCGTGCGTTGCGCGATCTTGAGCCGCACCAGGATTCCCTAGAGATTCTGGTAGTTCGGCCCGCTGCCGCCTTCGGGGGTGGTCCAGGTGATGATTTCGTAGGGATCCTTGATGTCGCAGGTCTTGCAGTGGACGCAGTTGGCGGCGTTGATCTGCAGGCGCTTGCCATTCGCGTCATCGACCATTTCGTAGACGCCCGCCGGGCAGAAGCGCGTGCACGGATTGTTGTATTCCTCGGCGCATCGCGTGACGCAGATGCTGGTGTCGGCGACCTTGAGATGGATCGGCTGGTCTTCGTCGTGTTCGGTCGCGGCGAAGTAGACGCTGGCGAGTCGATCGCGCGGCGGCAGGCTGCGCTCGGTCCAGTCGCGATCCGGTGTTTCGCAGGTGCCAACCTTGTGCAGTGACGAATGGTCGGCGTGATTCTTCAGCGTCCACGGTGAAAGCCCGGCGGTGGCGGTTTCCCAGCCGGCATTGGCCAGACCGAACCACAGTCCCTTGTTGAAGCCGGGGCGGATATTGCGCACCTTGCGCAGCTCCTTCATGACCACCGAGCCACGCAGCCGGGCATCCCAACCCGCTGCCTTGCCGGTCTCGGCGATGTGTTCGGCAGCAAGCATGCCCGAGCGCATCGCCTGGTGCGTGCCCTTGATCTTCGGCACGTTCATGAGGCCGGCCGAATCGCCGATCAGCATCGCGCCAGGCATCTCCACCTTCGGCAGGGACTGATAACCCCCTTCGATCAGCGCGCGCGCGCCCGCCGAAAGTATCTCGCCGCCTTCGAGCAAGGGCCTGACGAGGGCGTGGTTCTTGAGCTGCTGGAAGGCCTCGAACGGCTTGAATTCGGGATCGGCGTAGTCGAGTCCGGCGACGAAGCCGATCGCGACGCGATCCTTGTCGAGGTGGTACAAGAAGCTGCCGCCGTAGATCGACGGATCCAGCGGCCAGCCGAGCGTGTGCACGATCTTGCCGGGCTCGCCGCGGCCGGCCGGCAGTTGCCAGAGTTCCTTGAGGCCGATGCCGTAGGTTTGCGGATCGCTGTCCGCATCGAGCTTGTAGCGTGCGATCAGTTGCTTGCTGATGCTGCCGCGGCAGCCTTCGCCGAGCACGGTGATCGGCGCAACGATATCGATACCCTCGGTATAGCCGGGCTTGTGCGAGCCATCGCGGGCGACGCCCATGTCGCCGATGCGCACACCCTTGACCGCGCCGGCGTCGTCGAAGATCGCTTCGGCCGCGGCGAAACCCGGGAAGACATCGACGCCGAGTGCTTCGGCCTGCGGCGCAAGCCACGCGCAGAGTGCGCCGAGCGAAACGATGAAGTTGCCGTGGTTGTTCATCTGCGGTGGCACGATCGGAAGTTTCGTCGCCCGCACGTGATCGCGCAGCCACCAGAACTCGTCCTTCGCCGCCGGCACGCAGATCGGCGGCGGACTGGCGCCCCATTCCGGTAGCAGCTCGTTGAGCGGTCCGGGTTCGATGACGGCGCCCGACAGGATCTGTGCGCCGATCGTCGAAGCCTTCTCGATCACGCAGACGCTCAGGTCAGGCTTGAGCTGCTTGAGACGGATCGCGAAGGCCAGGCCCGCCGGGCCCGCACCGACCGTGATCACGTCGTACTGCATCGTCTCGCGCTCGCTCATCGCTGGCTCCGTTCGCCCAAGGCAAGCGGGCATTGTCCGGGTTCGGGACTCGGGCAGCAATTCGGTTTGCGCCATAATCGGGGAATCGAACCGGGAGCCGGCATGACCGACCAGCACGAAGCGGAAATTTCCAGCGAGCGCCTGCGTGGTGCGAGCACCTTTCAATTGCTGCACTGGATGGCAGCCGGGCGCATCACCGCGAGCCAGGTCGCGAAGCTCTACCAGGACGCCATCGCTGCCGAAAATGCGCCATTGCAGGCCTACGTCAGCGTTGCCGCCGATGCCATGAACGCGGCGAGGGCAAGCGACGAGCGACGTGCGGCGAAAAGCGTGATCGGGCGCCTCGACGGTGTCGGCGTGGCAATCAAGGACAACATCGATGTCGCCGGCTTGCCGACCGGCCTGGGTCTGGCCAGTCGCAACGATCGTGTGGCCAGGGCCGATGCGACCCTGGTGGCGCGATTGCGCGCGGCGGGAGCGGTGATCCTCGGCAAGACGGCGGTCGATGAAGCAGCGCTCGGAACCACCGGAACCACGGCCGCATCGGGACCGACGCGCAATCCGCATCGACCCGAACTGATTGCCGGCGGCTCATCGGCCGGTTCGGCGGTCGCCGTTGCCGCGGGCCTGTGCAGTTTCGCGATCGGCACCGATACGCTCGGTTCGGTGCGCATTCCAGCCAGTCATTGCGGCATCTACGGCTTGCGACCGACCCACGGGGAGATATCGACGCACGGCGTGGTGCCCGCGGCCCGACGCCTCGACAGCGTCGGCATTCTCGCGCGCTCCGTGCAGGATCTCGCCATCGTGCTGCAGGTACTCGATGCGTATGACGCCGATGATGCGCGATCACGACGGCGCCGGGTGGCGTTGTCGCCTCCGGATTGGGAACCGGGCCGCCTGCGCAGCGGATTCCTCGCGGATCTTCCGGCACGCGGCGTCAGTGCCGAAGTGTGCAGCGTGTTCTCGCGCGCAACCGATCTGCTTGCCCTCGAACTCGGTGAACGCGGCGATGCGGATTTCTCCGATTACGATTTCACGAAGACGCGCCGCGCTGCCCTGCTGATCATGGAGAGCGAGCTGGCTTGCGAGCTGGAGTCCGATCTTGATGACGGAGCGCAACCGGTGTCCTCGCGCCTGCGCGACATGCTGCAGTTCCCGCGCGCCAAATCGGCGGTCGACTACGCGGCGGCCGATCGTCTGCTTGATCGCGCCGTGCGCAAGGCACGTCACCTGTTCGAGCAGTTCGATGTGCTCGTGCTGCCGACCGTTTCGAGTGGACCCTACCGCATCGGTGAAACCGAACGTGCGAGCGATGCGGATCTGTGCAGCTTCGCCAGCGTCGCCGGTTGCCCGGCGATCAGCCTGCCGATGGGAATCCTCGCCAGCGGCATGCCGGTGGGCTTGCAACTGGTCGGTGCCCCGGGATCGGATCTGCGCCTCCTCGAACTCGCCGAAGTCTGTGCATCGAGGCTCGATGCCGCGCCGGCCTATCCGGTCAGGCCAGGCTGAGCGAACGCGCAGTTGTCGTTCGCGTCGCTGCGCTGTTGCAGGAGCCTCCAGACGCAGACAAGCGACTTCAGTCGGACGACTCCCTCGTCAGGGCTTGGCCCCGGTCGCGCGGGAATGCTCGTTCGCCTCGCCGGCATCGACTGTCCAGTCGACGAGTTGCGGAACGAGGTGGTTGATCGCAGCGCCGAACGCCACCACGGCGCTCGCGACATCGGTGCCGGCTGCGGGCGCTTCCTCGGCGAAGGTGCGGCTCGCGACGATACGGTTGCTGCGCCGATCAAACAGTTTCACCGTCAGCCGGATCGCCGCACGCGCTGAACCGTCGGTGATCTCGATCTGGAAATCACGCAATTCGAAGGCAAGCGAATAGTCGCCGTTGAGACCCGATTCGAGCGCGCTGACCCCACGGATGCGTCCGTCCTGATCGAATCCCTGCACGATCAGGCTGCGCAGCATGGACGGCGCGGGATCGCGCCAGCGCGCTTCCGGATAGACCTCGATCAGGTCGGGGCCTGGCATCACCGCGATATGGTTCGTGTCGAGCGCTGTGCTTGCGCGCGGCGTGTCGATGAGGAGCTGCCAGTCGATCGGTGCCTGCGTCGCATGCGGCACGGCGGCATCCAGTCGCGGCGCGTACACGGCGAAGGAGCCGTGCTTGCCGCTCAATGCGGCGCATGCGCCCAGCAGCAGGCTCGCGGCGACAACGAGCAATCGCAGGTTTCGATTCATTCCGGCTTGAACTCCCTGGGTTGGTCACGGCCGAGCAGCAGGCTGTTCGAGCTGCCGAGCTGGTTACTGAGTTGCTTGAACGAACGCAGCGTCTCGCGCAATTCGGACAAGGCCGGCCCGACCTGGCGCAGCCCCTGGTCGCTGAAACTGGCGATCGAAGCCTGGTTCTGGTCGAGCATCTGCTCGGCCGATCCGGCGACGCGCTCGATCGAGCCGATCGCCTTCTCGGTCGATTCCATCACGCGGCGGACGTCGTTGTTGATCAGCTCGCTGGTCGTTCCGGCCATGCGATTGAGGGTGACGAGGGTGGCCTTCAGTTCACCGCTGGCATCGGCCAGTTGCGCGAGCGCCTTGGCCAGGTCGCCGCGCTGGTCGGAAACCGTGCTTGCGATAGCGTCGAAGTGCTGAAGTGTCCTTGAAACATGTTCGACATTTTCCTCCGACAGCAACTGGCCGACGCGCAACAGGGACTGATTGACGCTGGTTACGATGTCCTCGCCCGAGGACAGCAGCTTCGACAAGGCCGATTCCTTGGCCAGGATTACCGGAACCGGGTGCGCGTCGGTAGGCAGCAGGGGTTGGCTCGCCGGCAGTCCGCCGCTCAGCTGGATGAACGCGGTGCCGGTGACGCCGAGCAGGCCGAGCTTGGCTTCGGTGTCGACCTTTACCGGCGTATCGCCGTCGAGGCGAATCCGCGCGACGACCTTGCGCGGATCGTCCGGCGCCAGCTTGAGCTGGATCACCTCGCCGACCTTGATGCCGTTGTACTGGACAAGCCCGCCCTTCGACAGACCGGTGACGGCCTCGGTGAAGACGACATCGTAGAGGCCGAACTCACGGTCGGCACTGGTCTTCGACAACCACAGCACGAAGCCGAGGCCGAGCAGGAAGGCCACGATTGCAAACGTGCCGATGAGGATGTGGTGGGCGCGGGTTTCCATGATCAGCGGCCTGCAGGCGGTGGTGCGAATGGAAGGTTGACGGCGCGGCTTGCGGCGCGGCCGCGCGGACCCTGGAAATATTGCCGGATCCACGCCTCGTCGAAGGTCTCGACGACATCGAGTGAATCCGCGACGAGGATGCGCTTCTGCGCAAGCACGGCGACGCGGTCGCAGATCGTGTACAGCGTATCGAGATCGTGGGTGATCAGGAAGACCGTCAGGCCGAGGCTGTCGCGCAGGGTGAGGATCAGTTGATCGAACGCCGCCGCGCCAATCGGGTCGAGGCCGGCCGTCGGCTCGTCGAGGAACAGGATGTCGGGATCGAGCGCGAGCGAACGCGCGAGCGCCGCGCGCTTGACCATTCCGCCCGACAACTGCGATGGAAACTTGTCCGCGGCATCGAGCGGCAGGCCGGCCAGCGCGATCTTGAGCAGGGCGAGACGGTTGACGATGCTCGTGTCGAGGTCGTGATGCTCGGTGAGCGCGACCGACACGTTCTCGGCCACGGTCAACGAGGAAAACAGCGCGCCGTTCTGGAACAGCACGCCGCAACGACGTTCGACGAGGGTCCGCCTTGCCTCGGACATCGTCGTCACTTCCTCGCCGAACAGCCGGATGCTGCCGGCCGCCGGATGACCGAGGCCGATGATCGATCGCAGCAGGACGGACTTGCCCGAGCCCGAGCCTCCGACCACGCCGATGATCTCGCCGCGCTGCACGTCGAGGTCGAGGTTCTCGTGCACGACCTGGTCGCCGAACTGGTTGCGCAGGCCACGGATGCGGATGACCGGATCAGCCGCGCTCACAGGTTGATCTCCATGAAGAAGATTGCGGCGAGCGCGTCGATCAGGATGACCACGAAGATCGATTGCACGACACTCGATGTCGTGTGCGAGCCGACCGATTCGGCGCTGCCGGAAACCTTGAAGCCTTCGAGGCAGCCGATCGCGGCGATCAGGAAGGCGAAAATCGGCGCCTTGCTCATGCCGACCCAGAAATGCCGCACGGTCGTCGTTTCATGCAGCCGGGTGACGAACATCAGCGGCGATATGTCGAGCGTCAACACGCAGACGGCCGCACCGCCGATGATGCCGGCGAGCATGCCGACGAGGGTCAGGATCGGCATCGACACGAGCAGGGCGATCACGCGCGGCATGACCAGCACGTCGACCGGCTCCAGCCCGAGCGTGCGTATCGCATCGATTTCCTCGCGTGCCTTCATCGAGCCGATCTGCGCGGTGAATGCACTGCCTGAACGGCCCGCGACCATGATCGCGGTGAGCAGCACGCCGAACTCGCGCAGGAATGAATAGCCGACCAGTTCGACGGTAAACAGGCTCGCGCCGAATTCCTTGAGCACGGTCGCGCCAAGAAAGGCAACGACGGCGCCAACCAGGAAGCAGAGCAGGGCGACGATCGGCAGCGCATTGAGGCCGGTCTGTTCGATATGCGAGATGGTCGAGGTCATGCGCCATCGCCGCGGCAGCAACGCGTTGCGTGAAAACGCGGAGAGGATCAGGCCGATGAAACCGATCAGGGCAACCGTGTTGTCCCAGAATCCCTCGAGGGCCGCGCCGATATTGGCGACACTGGCGAGAAAGCCCGCGTCCTTGCGGCGCGATTTCGCCGCCGGCGCATTGCCGGCCCGGGCGACGGCCGCGATCAGCTTGCGCGTGGCGTCATCGGCGACGTCGATGCGCGCGGGGTCCTTGTCCGCGAGATCGAGCAGGAAGCTCGCGCCTGCGGTATCGATGCGGCCCAGTCGAGCGGCATCCACCCTCGTATCGGCGCCGACCCGGCGCTTCAGCGACTCGCACAGCGCCGCCAGGTGGCCGATGTGTTCGAGCGTCCAGTCGCCGCTGGCCACGATCGGGCCACCCGACTCGGCGATGCTTGCATTGCCTGTTTCGCTCATGCGCGACAGGTTATCAGCAAAGCATTTCGGACTTGCCCGGTCGGGTTCGTTGGTTCAGGCATCGTTGCGCCACTGAAAGCGACGTCATCCGCCGTGCCCGCACGATGACGCGGGGCCGCGCCGAGCCGTCATACTATGCGCGCGTTCGCCCGGACCCCCTTCGATGACCACGGTTCCACTGACCACCCGCGTCGAGTTCGTCGTCGAGCTCGCGCGCCGCCTGCATGAATACGGTACGGCCGCGCCGCGGCTGGAGGCGGCGATAACCCTGGTCGGACAGCGGCTCGAGCTCAGCTGCGACATCCTCTCGACGCCGACATCGATCATCATGTCGTTCTCGCAACTCGACTCGGCTGCGAGCGGCGTGGCCGAACTGACCCAGGTGTTGCGGCTGTCGCCCGGCGAGGTCAACCTCAAGAGCTTGTGCCTCGTCGACGAGATTGCCGACCAGGTGATCAGCGGTGAGCTCGACATTGTCGATGGCCGGCGCCGCCTGCGCGAAGTCGGCGTGGCCCAGCCGTCATTGACCTCGAAGATCCTCACGCTGGCGGCCTACGCGGTTGCGCCGGCCTGTGTCGCGGCGATCCTGTTGACTGGTTGGGCCGGCATCGCCACCGCATCGGTGATCGGTTTCGTCACCGGCATCACGGCATTGAGTGCACGCAAGCGATCGAACATCGCCGCTGCGTTCGAAGCGATTTCGGCCCTGCTCGCGACGATCATCGCGACCGTCGTGGCCGTCTACCTGGTGCCGATCCCGGTGCGTTCGGTCGTGGTCGCAAGCCTGATCATCCTGCTGCCCGGCATGAGCCTGACCGCTGCGGTGCGCGAATTGTCGAGCCAGGACCTGGTCTCCGGAACGGCGCGTATGGCCGGTGCGATGGCCGTGCTGCTGAAGCTTGCCTTCGGAGCCGTGGCGGCAACCCAGGTTTGCGCGCTGTTCGGGCTGGTGCCACCCACGGTTCCGATCATGACGATCCCGGCATGGATCGAGTGGGTCGCCGTGCCGCTGTCGGCGGTCACGTTTGCGATCACGTTTCGCAGTCCGCTGCGCTTCTTCCCGATTGTCATCGCGTCCGTGATCGCGGGCTACATCTGCACACGCGTCGGTGGTGCGTATGTGTCGGCAGCATTCGGCGTGTTCTCCGGCGGCCTGCTGCTGGGCGCCGCGAGCAATGTGTTCGCCCGCGTGTTCAAGCGTCCCGGTGCACTGATCCGCGAGCCAGGCATCATCCTGCTCGTGCCCGGAAGCATCGGCTTCCGCACGCTCAGCTTCGTCTTCGAGCGCGACGTCATGCTCGGCCTGGACACCGGCATCACCCTCGTCACCCTGCTGGTCGCCCTGGTCGCCGGGTTGCTGTTCGGCGACCTGCTGGTGCCGCCGCGGCGCAAGCTGTAGGCGTGCTGGCATAATTGACGCCCACGATTCGTCACCAATCAGGGGATTTTCGATGTCCGCTCCAGCGCCAGTTGCGCCTCCGGCCTGGCACCTGTACGTGCCAAAACTGGTCAGCGTCATGCGCCAGGGCTATGGTGCGGACGACCTGCGCCACGATCTGCTGGCCGGGCTGACGGTCGCCATCGTCGCGCTGCCGTTGTCGATGGCGCTCGCCATCGCCTCCGGCGCGCCGCCAGCGATCGGGCTGCACACCGCCATCATCGCCGGTTTCCTGATTTCCGCACTGGGCGGTTCGCGCGTGCAGATCGGCGGGCCGACTGCTGCATTCATCCCGGTCGTGTTCAGCGTGATCGCGGCGCACGGCTACGATGGCCTGATCGTGGCGACCCTGATGGCAGGTGCGATGCTGATCCTGGCTGGCCTGCTGCGACTCGGCACGATGGTCAAGTACATGCCGCAGCCGGTCATCACCGGCTTCACCGCAGGCATTGCGGTCAGCATCTTCAGCAGCCAGATCAAGGATCTGCTCGGCCTCGACATGGGCAGCGTGCCGGGGACGTTCGTCGAGCGCTGGCAGGCCTACGGTGCAAACATCGGCAGCATCAACCCGGCCGCCGCGCTGCTCGCACTCGGTACGTTGGGCGCGCTGATTGCGATGCGCCGCTGGCGACCGAACTGGCCGGGTTTCCTTATCGCCGTCGTCGCGGCCTCGCTCATCACCCTGCTGCTGAAACTCCCGGTCGAGACCGTCCTTACGCACTTCGGGCCGATTCCGCGCGAGCTGCCGGTGCCTCACCTGCCGTCGTTCGATATCGCTCGCCTGCACGAGTTGCTGCCGAGCGCGTTCACGATCGCCTTCCTCGGCGGAGTGGAGTCGCTGCTCTCGGCAGTGGTTTCCGATGGCATGATCGGCGGTCGTCACCGCTCCAATTGCGAACTGGTCGCGCAGGGTGTGGCGAATACCGCGTCGGCGCTGGTCGGCGGCCTGCCGGCCACTGGCGCCATCGTGCGCACCGCGACCAACGTGCGCGCCGGTGCGCGCTCGCCGGTCGCCGGGATGGCCCACGCCGGCTTCATCCTGCTGTTCGTGCTGGTCGCGGCGCCGCTGGCGAACTATGTGCCGTTGCCGGCGATGGCCGCGCTGCTGCTGCTGGTCGCGTGGAACATGAGCGAGTTCGAGCGCATCCGCCAACTGATGCGTTCGCCGCTCGGCGAGCGCCTGGTGCTGCTGGTGACGTTCTTGCTGACGGTGATGGTCGATCTGACCCTGGCGGTCGAAGTCGGCGTCGTGCTGGCCGCGTTCCTGTTCATGCGCGGCATGAGCGAGGTCGTGGCGATGGAGTCGCACATCGACCTGTTCGAGGAGGACGAGGGTGACCTCACCCGCGAGCGCCGCACCATCCAGCACGATGCACTTCCGGATGGCGTGGAAGCGTTCCGCGTTTCCGGCCCGCTGTTCTTCGCGGTGGCCAACCGCATCGAGGACGTGCTGCGCGCGTTTGGCAAGCCGCCGCGCGTATTCATCCTGCGCCTGCGCCAGGTGCCATTGATCGATGCCTCGGGGGCGACCTCGATCGGCAACCTCATCGCTCGCTGCCGACGCACCGACACCGTGCTGATCTTCACCGGATTGCAGCCGCAGCCGGCGCGCATCCTGGCTGACATGGGCATCGTCCCCGATGGCGACGTGCTGCGCTATGCCGATGATTTTCCACAGGCACTGGCGATGGTTGCGGCCATGCCCGACTGGAAGCCGGACTGATCGCTGCACGCCTGGGTGCCGACGGCGTCGGCGCCGATACGGGATTTCGCGTCAACGCAACAGCGAGCGCAGCATCCACGCGGTTTTTTCATGGGCCTCGACGCGCTGCGTGGCGAGATCGGCGGTCGGCTGATCGTCGGCCTTGTCGGCCACCTTGATCGTCTCGCGTGCCGTACGCGCGGTCGATTCATGGCCTTCGACGAGCTGGGCGACCATCTCCTTCCATTCGGGTACGCCGGATTCTTCCTTGATCGAGGTCAGCTTGCCGAATTGCGAGTAGGAGCCTGGCGCCATGACGTCGAGCGCCCGGATACGTTCGGCGATCACGTCGTTGGCCAGCCAGAGTTCGTTGTACTGGGTCTCGAACATCGTGTGCAGGCTGTTGAACATCGGCCCGGTCACGTTCCAGTGGAAGCTGTGCGTCTTCAGGTACAACGAGTAGTTGTCGGCAAGCAGTTTCGACAGGTGTTCCGAAATCTTCTTGCGATCCTTGGGTGATATGCCGATATCGATGGCCATGTGCGGCACCTGCGGAGAATGGAGACCACAGTGTGCGTCAGCCGGCATCGGGATGGAAATCCCTTGTCGAGATCAATTCGATAGCCAGCGGCTATCATGGGACATCCCGTGCTCTCCGGTGTCGCGGATTGTGCCGCAGTACCGACGTTCTCCCCGACTCCCCCATGTCCGAACTTTCCAAACTGAAATCCGCGCTGGCTGGCGTATCGACACGCGATCGCGGTCGCCTGATCGGGCAATGGCGTCGCCTCGAGAAGGCGGGTGCGTCGGTGGCGCCCGCGCAGATCGCCCGATTCGCGGCGGACATCGAAGCCTCGACGGCGAAGGTGGTCGCGCGTGCGGCGCGCGTGCCCGCGATCCGCATCGATGAATCGCTGCCGATCGCCTCGCGCAGCGACGAGATCGTCAAGCTGATCCGTGAACACCAGGTCATCGTGCTGGCCGGTGAAACCGGTTCGGGCAAGACCACCCAGTTGCCCAAGCTCTGCCTCGCCGCCGGACGCGGCGCGGCCGGCATGATCGGCTGCACCCAGCCTCGAAGGATCGCCGCGCGCACCGTTGCGCGTCGCGTTGCCGATGAACTCGGCAGCAGCGTCGGCGACCTGGTTGGATTCCAGGTGCGCTTCACCGAGCAGGTCGGCGACGCAGCACTGATCAAGTTCATGACCGATGGCATCCTGCTTGCCGAAACCCAGGGTGATGCCTGGCTCGGCGCCTACGACACGATCATCCTCGACGAGGCCCACGAGCGCAGCCTCAATATCGATTTCCTGCTCGGTTATCTCAAGCGGTTGTTGACCAAGCGGCGTGATCTCAAGCTGATCGTGACCTCGGCAACGATCGACACGAAGCGCTTTGCCGAACATTTCGACAACGCGCCGGTGGTCGAAGTCGAAGGCCGCACTTTCCCGGTCGAAGTGCGCTGGCGCCCGCCGCCCGAGCGTGGCGAGGCGAGCACCCTCGAACAGATCGTCGCCGCGATCGATGAAATCACTTCCGAGGATCCACGCGGAGACGTGCTCGTCTTCCTGTCCGGTGAGCGCGAGATCCGCGATGCGCACCTCGCCCTTGATCGACGCAAGTATCGTGAGACCGAAGTGCTCGCGCTGTATGCGCGGCTCTCGGCCACCGAGCAGGATCGCGTGTTCAAGCCGGGTCCGAAGCGCCGCATCGTGCTGGCGACGAATGTCGCCGAAACCTCATTGACGGTGCCGCGCATCCGTTTCGTGGTCGACACCGGCAGCGCACGGGTCAAGCGCTACAGCCAGCGCGGTCAGCTTGAGCGCCTGCATATCGAACCGATTTCGCAGGCGGCCGCGGATCAGCGCAAGGGACGCTGCGGTCGAGTCGCCGCCGGCATCTGCTACCGGCTGTACGGCGAAGACGACTACGCCGAGCGGCCACGCTACACCGATCCGGAAATCCTGCGTACCTCACTGGCCGGCGTGATCCTGCGCATGCTGAGCCTCAAGCTCGGCGAAGTCGCCGATTTCCCGTTCGTCGAGGCGCCGCCGGAGCGCGCGATCGGCGATGGCTACCGGCGCCTGATCGAGATCGGCGCGATCGACGATCAGCACCGCATGACGAAGATCGGCGCGATGATCGCGAGCCTGCCGGTCGATGTCGCGCTGGCGCGCATGCTGATCGAGGCGCAGCGACTCGGTGTCTCGCGCGAACTGATGATCCTGGTCTCGTTCCTGAGCATCCAGGATCCGCGCGAACGTCCCGCCGACGCGCGCCAGCAGGCCGACGCCGCACATGCCGAATTCGCCGACCCGAAATCCGACTTCACCGGCGTGCTCAGGCTCTGGTCTGCCTACGCCGCCGCTCATGAGGAGCTCACCCAGTCCCGACTGCGCGACTGGTGCCGCGCCCGCTTCCTCTCGTTCATGCGCATGCGCGAGTGGCGGGAGTTGCATCGGCAATTGCTGCACGAGCCGGGATTCGGGAGTCGGGAGTCGGCATCGGGCAAGGCGGGGAACAAGAGCACCGGCAAGAACGTGCGGACAACTGCAAGTGCGGCGCAATCCGACGTTCCGGATCCTGGATCCCGACTCCCGAATACCGACAGCGCTGAAAACGTCCACCGCTGCCTGCTGAGCGGCTGGCCGACCCAGGTTGCGCGCAAGGACGAGCGCAACCAGTACCGCGGCACGCGCGAACGGCGCTTTGCGATCTTTCCGGGCTCGGCGCTGGCGAAATCCCCGCCGCAATGGTTGCTTGCCGGGCAGATCCTCGATATCGGCAAGGTCTATGCGATGCAATGCGCACGCATTGAACCGCTCTGGATCGAGCAGCAGGCCGCGCATCTGGTCCGACGGATCTGGAACGACGCGCATTGGTCACGCAAGCGCGGTACCGTGATCGCGTATGAGCAGGTCAGCCTGTTTGGCCTGGTCCTGGTCGAGAAACGGGCCGTGCAGTTTGGCAAGCAGGACCCAGCCGAAGCGCATCGGATCTTCGTGCGCGAAGCGCTCGCCACCGGCGAGATCGATGCACGCGCGGACTTCATCCGGGCCAATCAGCGAACCTTGCAGCAGGCGCACGAAATCGAGGCCAGGCAACGGCGTTCCGGCCTGGTCAGGGCCAGCGAAGAGCTCGCTGCATTCTTCGACGGCAAGCTGCCTGACGATATCCACACGAGCGCTGCGCTCGATGCGTGGTATCGCAAGGCCGGCCCGGCCGGGCAGGCTGCCCTGCGCTGGTCGCTCGCCGATGTGCTGTCGAGTTCACCCGGGCTTTCGGCCGAGGACTTTCCGACCCATCTTGCCCTGGGTACGCAGCGGATCCGGCTCGAATACCGGTTCATGCCCGGCGACCCGTCAGACGGCGTTACCGCCCATGTGCCGTTGGCCCTGGTCAATGCACTCTCGGTCAGTGCCTGCGAATGGCTGGTGCCGGGCCTGTTGATCGAGAAGGTGGGCGAGTTGATTCGTGGTCTGCCAAAAGCCCTGCGCCGGAATTTCGTTCCGGCGCCGGATTTCGCGCGTGCCTTCGTCGAGTCGATCGGCACCGACAAGGGGCGACGCGAGCATCCGCTTGGCGAGAGTCTGGCGGGCTACCTGCGGAAAGTCACCGGCGTCGAGATTGCCGCGAGCGATTTTTCCACAATTCAATTGCCTGCACACCTGCGCATGCATTTTCGCGTTCAGGACGAGAACGGCAGGCAGGTTGCCGAAGGTCGCGATCTCGCCCTGATCCAGAAGGACTGGGCCGCCGCTGCGCGTGTCGCGTTTTCGCAGCGCGCCGACGCAGAACTGACGCGCGAGGAACTTGCCGGTTTCGATATCGAGGACATCCCGCAATCGATCCGCTCGGCCGAAGGTCTCGTTGCATGGCCTGCCCTGGTCGACCTCGGTGACAGCGTGGCCTTGCGTGTCTTCGAGAATGCCGACGAGGCGCGCGATGAGCATCGGCGCGGGGTCGAGCGTCTGCTTCGCCGCTCGCTGGCCGACCGCATCAAGCACGCCCGCCGACAACTGCCGCTGGCCAATATCACCGCGTTGAAATGGGCGGCCCTCGGCAGCGCGGAAACCCTGCGCGCCGACCTTGTCGAAGCCGCGCTCGCCGAGCGCCTGCAGTCCCGTGCGCTGGATGCGCGCACGCGGGCGGATTTCGAGAAATTGAAGGCGGATCTTGGCAGCGAACTGTTCGCTGCCGCGATCGAGCGGCTGAAACTGGCCGAGGCGATCATCGAGGCGCATGCGGAGCTGATGCCCTGGCTTGAGCCACCCTTGCTCGGCTTCGCGACGGTCAATTACGAGGATCTGCTCGAACAACGCGATGAACTGCTGGTGCCCGGCTTCCTGCGCGATACCGATCCGCGACATCTGGAGCATTTTCCACGTTATCTGCGCGGCATGCGTCTGCGCGCCGAACGCCTGCGTCAGGATCCGGCCCGCGATCAGGCGCGCATGCTCCATGTACATGTCTATTGGCGCGAGTACCTCAAGCGCCGCAGCGCAGGCGATGCCGACCGGGTCGCACTCAACGCCCTGCGCTGGCTGATCGAGGAGCTACGCGTTTCGGTGTTCGCCCAGGAATTGCGTACCGCCGAGCCGGTGTCGCCGAAGCGGCTGACGCGCGCCCTCGCTGCGCTCGACTGAGCACAGCCGCCCGATCAACCCTACTTGATGCGCTTGACGCGGACTTCGCAGCCGCAGCCGTCCACGTACATCAACCAGCTGCCGAAGCTCATCGGCTTGACCTTCACCTTCGGCGAGGTCAAGTGGTAGCCGCTGGTGCCGGATTCGGCCTGTTGCCAGACCTGGCCGTTCTCGAGCGTGACGCGAGTCTTGCCCTGCCAGCCGTTGAATTCGCCGACGATGCTCGATTCGATCAGTTCGCGATCGAGCGAATCGGAGTAGAAATCGGTCGTGCCATCGCGGTGCCGGATCGGTGCGCCGATCTCGCTGACGCCCTTGGACTGGATCCAGCCGTTGAGGAATTTCAGCTGTTCCGGGCTGAGCCGATCGAGGCCGGAAGCCGTGAATTCGTCCTGCGACATGCGCTCCTCGAGGGTAGGCGCCTGGGTCTGCGCGTATACGCCGCAGCTGAGCGGCAAAAGGAGGGTCAAGGCGATACGCAGGGCTCTGGAGGGCATGACTTGGGCTCTTGGCATGGGTCTAAACGTGATCCGTTGATCGAAAAGTCTTTGATTAACGGGAGGTTAATAGGTGCGCTTGAGGATTTCAGTAGGTAGAATCCCACCCCATGCAGTCTAGCATCGGGCGCCGGGATTCCGTGCGCCTGATGCGTGCGGTCGCGCTCGTGGATGTCCGATTGGATTTCCCGGGACAAATTTCCTGATTCCAATCGGTAAAAAGATTCGATGAACTTGATCAGAAAAACCCTTAGTCGCGGCCTGCAGGCCGCTGTTTCACTGGCTCTCGTGGTTGCAGCCGGCGGTGCATTGGCCGACGGAGTTTCCACCTTGATCGGTGGCGATCTCGACTCCGGTGACCAGGCAACCGTGGCGCTGGACGCCGCGGTGCCTTCCGCATTCAGTTACGCGCGGGGCGCGTCAGGCGCCGCGACCGCCACGGCCTATCTCGATTCGCATGTGTTCTGTGCCGAGACGCCGCGCTCGGCAACCCAGGTTTCGGTGCGTCCCCGCTACCAGTTGCCGGCTTCGGTCGGCAACGATGTCTGGCAGTTTCCGGACGTCTACGCGCACAGCCTCACCTATCAGGGCGGCGGTGCCAACAATGCCGGCCCGGCCACGTTGCTGATCGGCCAGGCGGCAAGGGCCATTGGCAAGCAGTTCCGCTGCCTCAGTTCGCAACCGGGTGGCAGCCTCGATTTCCCCAACGTCAGCCATGGCCTGTTCGACAGCGGATTCGGCGGTACCACGATGCCGGAACAGCCAGTTGGCGCGCATCAGAACGTGACCGTCAGCGCCCAGACCTTTGGCGGATTCGGCGGCGTTTCGGTCAGCGTCGTCAAGCTCGATACCCAGTTCGATCTGACCCAGCCCGCCGCGACTGTCTGGACGCTCGTCGACGGCTTCAATACCAGCGCCCTGTCGGTGTTCGCCGATGCGAACTGGTGTGGACTGCCGGTGAGCTGGATCGAAGGCTCGATACCGCCGCCGCAATTGTGCGACGACTCGGTCCTCGCGCTGGCCGGCGTGGTCAAGGAGACCGGACCGTTTGTGCGACATCAGTTCACCGCGGCGATCGGATCGGCGCCCCACTACGTGCTGGTCTATCGCACCACTGTCGGCTCGGCAACTTCCGGAACCCCGTCACAGGGCTTCGCGGCATTGCGTACCGGCGGTGGCATTTCCGGTGCACCGGAAGAGTTGCAGGACTGGTTCGCCGACGACAGCGTCTGGTACAACTACTGACTTCCTGAAGCGCCGCGGTCCACATGTCGCGACCGCGGCAATGCGGCGCCCACTCGGGCGCCTGACAGGCTCCGTCCGATCAATTGCCGGCTTGCGTTGCCAGCACATCCCAATCCCCTTGTTCGATTCGCAGAGAATCGAACAAGGCCCGTGTGATCGGGTGACAATGTGATGCCCTCGTCGAATCCCGTACTGGCCGTGTCCAACCCGACCGATGCTGCGCTCGCCCTGATCGAAACCCACCTGCGTGGCAACGAGGCGGCGCGCGTGCAATGGAACGCGGCTGCACCGATCCGCGCGGCCGTCCTCGTCGAACTCGACGAACTCGCGACTGGACCGGCCGCGCAGATCGCGTTGCTCCTGCATGAGGCCATGCTGGCCGGTTGCACCCTTGAAGCGGGCGAACTGGCCGCTCACGGCAGCGAAGTGCTCGATCTCATCGAGGGGCAGCGTGCGGCGGAAAAGGTCTGGTCGCTGTACTCGGTGCGCGCCGGAACCGGCGCGGCTGAAGGCCTGCGCCGGCTGCTGCTCGCCATCATCCGCGACTTGCGCGTGGTCTTCATCCTGCTCGCCAAGCAGCTCGTGCGGATGCGCGCGGCGGCCGACCTGGCTGAGGAGGATCGGCGCGCAATGGCCCGACTGACGGCCGACATCCATGCGCCACTCGCCAATCGCCTGGGCATCTGGCAACTCAAGTGGGAACTCGAGGACCTGGCGTTCCGCCACCTGCAGCCCGAGACCTATCGGCGCATCGCCGATCTGCTCGATGAGCGTCGCGGGGATCGCGAGACCTGGATCGTGCAGGCGCGCTCTGAGTTGCAGGCCGCGCTCGATGAAGCAGGCATCAAGGCCGAGATTGCCGGTCGTCCCAAGCACATCAGCTCGATCTGGCGAAAGATGCAGAAGAAGGGGCTGGATTTCTCGGATCTCTACGATATCCGCGCGCTGCGCGTGCTGGTCGCCGACGTCCCGGCCTGCTACGCCGCGCTTGGAGTCGTGCACTCGCTGTGGCCGTTCGTTTCCGGCGAGTTCGACGACTACATTGCCAGTCCCAAAGGCAACAACTATCAGTCCCTGCACACGGCCGTGATTGGTCCGCAGGGTCGCACCCTCGAGGTGCAGATCCGCTCGCACGACATGCACGCGTATGCCGAGCTCGGTTTCGCCGCGCATTGGCGCTACAAGGAAGGCGGCGGCGGCGACGCGAGCTTCGAGCGGAAGATCGCATGGATGCGCCAGCTCCTCGAAGGTCGCGATGAGCAGGATGACGACTCGGCCCTGCTGGCCGGGTTTCGCACCGATGTCATCGAGGATCGCGTCTACCTGCTGACGCCGAAGGGCCAGGTTCTCGATTTGCCGAAGGGCGCGACGGTGCTCGATTTCGCCTATCTGGTCCATACCGACGTCGGTCACCGCTGCCGGGGCGCGAAGGTCAACGGGCGCATCGTGCCGCTGACCTTCCAGCCGGACAGTGGCGATCGCATCGAGATCCTTACCGGCAAGACCGCTACACCGCGCCGCGACTGGTTGTCGGCCCACCACGGTTTTCTGCATACCGCGCGGGCCCGGAACAAGGTGCGCAACTGGTTCAGGCAGGCGGACCGCGAGATCAATATCGCGGCGGGACGCGGCGTGCTCGAGCGCGAGCTGAAGCGATTGGCCCTGCACAACATCGAACTCGACAGCCTGCCCGCGCGCTTCCAGTTGCGTTCGGTCGATGAGCTTTTCGAGGCGATCGCCCTCGGCGATGTCACCTCGACCCAGATCGCGCGGTCGCTGCATGACGGCGGGTCGGCCGATGACACCGCCAATGCAAGACCCACCCCGACCCGGGCGCTGGCACCTGCAAAGGATGCGCTGGTCATCGAAGGGATCGGCAACCTGCTTTCGGTGCTGGCGCGCTGCTGCCAACCGCTGCCGGGTGATGCGGTTACCGGTTTCATCACGCGCGGCCGCGGTGTCAGCGTGCATCGCGCCGATTGCCGGCAGTTGCAGCGCCTGCGCAACCTGGATCCCGATCGCATCATCGAAGTCGAATGGGGAGGTGGGCGGCAGCGTGCCTACGAAGTGAACGTGCTCGTGCGCGGCTACGACCGCAAGGGCCTGCACAAGGATGTCAGCAACGTGATCGCCGCCGCGAACGTGAATGTCCTTGCCGTCGATGCCAAGGTCGACCCGGCGCGCAACGAAGTACGCATGATCTATGTGCTGAGGGTTGCCGATTTCGGCCAGCTTTCGGCCCTGCTCGGGCAATTGCATGCGGTGCCGAATGTCATCGAAGCGCAGCGCCAGGCCTGACGCGCGCAGCGGCGCAGGGCGTGGTCGGCTGGTATGCTAGCGTTCACGCTGCAGTGCGGCATCGCGCATGGATAGAGCCCCCACGTGATCGAAATTCCCGGATACCGTTTGCTGCGACAGCTGGGTCGCGGCGGCATGGCCACCGTGTACCTCGCGGTCCAGGAATCCGTGGACCGCGAGGTCGCGATCAAGGTCATGTCGCCCGCCTTGCTGGTCGACCCGAATTTCGGCGAGCGCTTCCAGCGCGAGGCGAAAATTGCGGCGCGCCTGCATCATCGCCATGTGGTCGGAATCCACGATGTCGGCCGTATTGGCGACTATCACTACATCGCGATGGAATATCTGGCCGGCGGACCGGTTCTCAGCAAGGACGGCCCGGCGCGGCCGGTGGCCTTTGCGCTGCGCGTCACGCGCGAGATCGCCGGAGCGATCAACTACGCGCAGCAGAAGGGATTCATCCACCGCGATATCAAACCCGACAACATCCTGTTGCGCGATGACGGTTCGTCGGCGCTGACCGACTTCGGGATCGCCCGCGCCAACGATTCGGCGACGCGCATGACGCGCACCGGCGCCGTGGTTGGCACGCCGCACTACATGAGCCCGGAGCAGGCGCGCGGCAAGCAGCTCGACGGACGCGCCGACCTGTATAGCCTGGGCGTCGTCCTCTACGAGATGCTGGTGGGTCGCGTGCCGTACCACGCCGAGGATTCGCTGGCGGTGGGCATCATGCACATCACCCAGCCGGTGCCGAAGTTGCCGGAATCGCTGGCGGTGCTGCAGCCGCTTGTCGACGGATTGCTGGCCAAGGAACCGCATGATCGTTTCCAGACCGGCAACGATGCGGCGATGGCCATCGCGCGCTACGAACAGGCGATCAGCAATGGCGACCTGCCGGGTCTCGATTCGGCCGCCGAGGACTATCAGCGCGACGCGCGCTCGGCCGAGACGCGGATTTCACCTTCGCCCAACGGCAGTTCCTCGCCGCGCCCGGGTTCCGCCGAGGCCGATCCGCGCCGGCGTTCCGATCCGAGCATGGGGCGTCTCGAGGAGATCATCGCGGCAACCGATGATCACATTCTGCGCGCGAGTCGCGTATCGCGACGCAAGACCCGGCGTGCCCGAAAGGGTGCTGGACTCTGGATCGCCCTTGCCCTTGGCCTGTTCGTGGCAGGTGGCGGCGTGATGATCTGGAAGCACCAGGACCGGTTGCGCAGTTTTCTGCCGACGACGGAACTCAACGACATACTTGCCCGCGCGCAGCGGGCTCTCGATGCAGGGAATCTTGATGGCAGTCGCGGCGACAGCGCGCGCGAGCTGTTCCGGCAAGCGCGTTCGCTCGACCAGGACAACGACATCGCGCGTCGCGGACTCAATGCGGTCGGCGAGAAACTGCTTGCACGCGGGCGTGATGCGCTCAAGCGCAACGATGTCGACGCTGCCCGGCAGGCTATCGTGTCGGCACGCGAGTTGCTCGGCGGCGGCATCGCGATCGAGGAAGTCGAGAAATCCATCGTCGCATTCGACGCGCGCGGCAATGAAACCGAATCCGTGCTCGCAGCAGCGCAGGCTGCATTCGACGGCGGACGCCTGCTCGGTGATGACGGCTCGGTCGCTCTCTATCAGCGCATTCTCGCCAGCGACAGCAGCAACGCACTGGCCAAGGCCGGCATCATGCGCAGCGTCGACGCGTTGGCTGCACAGGCCAAGTCCGCCTTCTCGGCGAACGATCTGGCGAGCGCAACGAGCCGGGTCGAGGATGTTGCGCGGATCATGCCTTCCTATCCTGCCCTGCCGGATCTGCGCGCCCAGCTCGGCAGCCAGCGCGAGGCGTCTGCCGCGGCCATCGAGAAGGACCTCCTGCGCGGCGAGGCGCTGTTGCGGACAGGCAGATTCAGCGGCAGTGCCGATTCGGCCCAGGGCGTTCTTGAATCGGTACTGCAGCGCGATGCCAACAATGAGCGTGCCCGCGCCGGACTGCGCCGCGTCGGTCAGGCACTGATCGTCCAGGCCAGGGCCGCGATCGAGGACAGCAATACGACGGCAGCCGGTCGCCTTCTCGATCAGGCCGAGGCATTGATCCCGGGCCAGGGCGACCTGCGCGCGGCACGCAGCGAACTACGCGAGCTGCGCGAACGCCTCGCGATTGCCGCCGAACGGCCGCCGGCATCGCCGGCGGACATCGAGCGCATGCGCAACCTGATCAATGAAGCCGAGCAGGCGAGCAATGCGGGACGCCTCATCAATCCTCCGGGCAACAGCGCGTACGACAAGTATCGCGCCGCCCTCGCGATCGACGGCAACAATGCGGCTGCGCTGGAAGGGCTGCAGCGCCTGCCCGCGAAGGCGCGCGAATTGTTCGACCAGCAGATCGGTGAAGGGTTGCTCGGGCGCGCGCTGGGCATGCTCGAGGTCGTACGCCAGGTCGCACCGTCCGACCCGTCGATCGCCGCGATGTCCGAGCGTCTCGCCAACGCCTATCTCGATCTCGCCGAAAAACGCATTGCCGAGAAGCAGGTCGAAGACGCCCGCCGCGCCTTGCAGTCGGCGCATGGCCTCAGCCCCAACAACGCACGCCTTGTCGCGCTGGAACAGAAATTGCGCGAGCTTCCGCCGGCGTCGGGCTGATCGCGATACACCGGCATGTGCATCCTGCTGATTGCGATCGAGGCCTTGATCGAATGGCCATTGGTCCTGCTCGGCAATCGTGATGAGTTCCATGCCAAGCCAAGCGATATCGCCCAGCCGTGGCGCGGAGCTGCCGATTGCCTTGGCGGACTTGATCGGATCGGTGCTGGCAGTTGGCTGGCACAGCGCAACGATGGTCGCTTTGCAGCAGTCACGAATCTGCGCACCGGGCTTCCGGCCAAGGCACCCCGGTCGCGCGGTCAGCTCGTGCGCGAGTTCGTCGCCGGCGGTGAAGCGCCCGACGCGTTCGCGCAGCGCGTGATCGGGCAACTCGATCAGTACGGTCCATTCAACCTCGTGTTCGGTGATCGCTCGGCGGTCTGGCTGATCGACGGCCATGATGCACGCCTGCAGCGATTGCGCGCCGGCGTGCATGTCGTGAGCAACGGTCCGGCCGACAGCCACTGGCCGAAGATCGAACGGCTGCGCGAAGGCTTCCGCCGCACGGTGCGCGCAGGACAGCGCGACGATGCGAGCCTGCTCGCGCTACTGGCCGACGAGTCGCAACCCGATGATGGCGAGCTGCCGGAGACCGGTGTGGGCCAGCATCTCGAACGCCTGCTTGCGCCGGTCTTCATTCGTGGCGAGCACTACGGAACCCGCGCCAGCACGCTGGTCATGCAGCACGATGACGGCAGTGTGTTCTTTCGCGAGCGCAGCTTCGCGCCATGCGGCCTGCCGGCCGATGAAGTCTGCTGGGAATGCCTGGAGATCGACGGCGAGTGGCGACTGGCCTGAGCCAGCGCATCACCTGATCACGTTACCCCAGGAGATCAGAGCGCGAAGATTCGCCGGACCGCCTTCTCCGCGGCCTCGAACGAGAAATGCTCGCGCACATTGGCGAGTCCATTGGCCGACAGCCGGTTCCACAGTTCTTCATCGTCATGCAGCCTGACGACGGCATCGGCGAATCCGCTCGCTTCCGCGGCGACCAGCACATCCTCGCCAGCCCGAAGGTGCATGCCCTCGACGGCAGTTGGCGTAGCCACGACCGGCAGGCCGTAGCTCATCGCGGTATTGATCTTGCCCTTGATGCCTGCGCCGTAGCGCACTGGTGCGATCGAGACACGACAGTCGTCCATGAACCGGGCGATGTCCTCGACGAAGCCGTGGATTATCACGTGCTCGCTGCCGAGCGCACGGATCGCCGCGGTCGCCTTGCTGCCGACGACATGCAGGCGCATTCCCGGCTTTCGCGCGAGCACCAGCGGGAAGATTTCCCGCACGAACCACAGCACCGAATCGATGTTCGGTGGATGCTGGAATCCGCCGACGAAGACCAGGTCGTGCCGCTCGGCAAACGGCTTGCGGCAGCCGAAAATCTCGTTGACGGTCGCGAGCACGTCGACCTTCACGGCGGGCGCATCGCGACCGAGGATCTCGCGTTCCGCGGTGCTGACCACCAAGGTGACGTCGCAATCGCGCATCACCGCCAGTTCCTGGGTCCGCGTCGCGTTGGCGCTGCGCATGAGATCGGCGCGACCTTCCAGTTCGGCTTCACGCGTCTCGCGCAGATAGTGCAGGTCGACGGTGTCGAAGACCAATCGTGCGCGCGGCGCGTACAGGCGCGCGAGACCGATGAATTCCCTCGCGACGTAATGGCGCGACAGGACGATCGCGTCGAATTCCGGGCCACGCTCGCGGAACAGCGCGACCGGTTCGGAATGGTAGGGATGATGCAGGACCTCGATGCCGAGATCCTGCAAGTCAGCGGTGTAGCGTTCAATCCATGCCCGGTTGCTGGCCATGAACACGACATGGCAGCCGCTGTTGCGCAGGACTCGCATCAGATTGACCATGCGCAGCGAACCGGCGTCCTGGTCCGGTGCGGGCGTGGTCGCGTCGATCACGAGAATGCGATGTCGCGCGCGATGTGTTGCAGCCAGGTGGATGGGTGTTGCGGGTTCGGGTTGCCCGCGCAGCGCATCGCGCCACTTGTCGACGAACTTCGCCTGATTGACCACCTGGTAGCGCTTCATGCCGCTGCCGGTGTCGGTGCCAGCGGTGATGCCTTCGAAATGGACCACGCGCGAACGCGGCTCGTAGTAGACCTTCAGGCCGGCGGCACGGACTGCGAAGGCGAGATCGGTGTCCTCGTAGTAGGCCGGCGCATAGCGGCCATCGAAACGCCCGAGTGTCTCGAACAGGTCGCGACGCAGCATGATCGCTGCGCCCGAGCAGTAGTCGACTTCGCGACGGAACGCGAAGCGCGTGTCGTTCGGATCCTCGAAGCGACCGTAGTTCCAGCCCGAGCCGTCATTGAAGATGATGCCGCCGGCTTCCTGCAGGCGACCGTCCGGATAGACCAGTCGCGAACCGACCAGGCCGGCGTCGCTCTGCTCGTCAAAGCAGCGCAACAGGGCATCGAGCCAGCCCGCCGTCACCACCGTGTCATTGTTTAGAAAAAGCACGTACTCACCGATCGCGATCGCTGCGCCGGCGTTGCACGAGCCGACGAAGCCGAGATTTTCCGCATTGCGGATGCTGCGGATTCCGTCGATGCGGGCGAGCCGCGATTCGGTCGTGTCGGTGGAGAGATCATCGACGACGATGACCTCGAACGCGGTCGCGCTCGCATGCGCGCCCAATGAACGCAGGCAGGCCGCGGTATAGGGGAACTTGTTGTGGACCGGGATCACGATCGAAACGCGCGGGCTCGCGCTGGTCGGCACGGCAAACGGCGAAAACGCCTCATCGGGTGCCGCAAAGACTTCGCGGCCGTGCACGGGCGAGCCGCCGCGCAATTCACGCACGAGGCGGGCCCAGGTGCCGGCAAGGCCGTGTCGCGCAAGACTGCCCTGCGCGCGCCGTAGCTGGCCGAGCAGGCGATTCCTGCGATAGGCCAGCGAGACGCGAATGGCGCGCAGCCGCGCGGCCGTCGCGCGCAACGGCTCGGTGTAACGCCATGAGCGACTGTCCAGCATCGGGCGCAGGGACTCGACTTCGCTGTCCAGGCGCAGCGCCCACTCAGTGCGCTGTTCGAGATCGGCCTCGAGGCGCGCGAGATTTTCGCGTGCGATCACCAGTTCGCGGTCAAGTCCGTGTCCCCATTCGCCACGACGCGTGCTTTCGGAACGCAACGCGTCCACGCTCTCTTGCAACTCGCCGATCCGGCGTCTGGCGACGACGAGGTCGCTGCTGCGTGACGCAAGCAACTGGGAGGCGATATCGACACCGCCGAGCGGATAGCGAGTCGCAGGAGTGGCCGACAGGTCCAGGATTTTCGCGTAGGCCGATGCCATCGCGGGCAGACCGGGCTCGCCGCGTTCGGCGACACGCCTGCGCACGATCGGCAAAGATTCCCGTCGCGAAAACAAGGTGCTGACGCGCGCAACGATGGCATCGGCGTTGGCTTCGACGAGGAAGCCATCGACGCCGTCCTCGATGCGTTCGGCGTAGGCGCCCATGCGCGTCGCAATCACCGCGAGGCCGAGATCCCGAAGTTCCGACAAGGTATAACCGAACGTCTCGGCGACAGTCGGCAGCAGCATCGCCGCATCCGGCGCGATCCCTGCGAGCAGGTCCGGGAGCTCCTCGCGGCGATAATCGAGCAGGATGTGGACGCCATCCATGCCGAAGAACGCATGCGCATCGGATCCGGCGCCCAGCAGGAAGACATCGGCGTACTCGCGCAGGCGCGGCAGTACCTGTTCAAGCAGTTGTGCACCCTTGCCGCGGCGCACGCGACCCGGAATGACCAGGCGCAGGCGCGATCGGTGGGGTGGCTCAGTGCGAGGTGCCGGCGCGCGCGGCCAGGCGGAAAGTCCGTGCGGAATGATCGACGATTGCAGCGCGGCGAGTTCGGGCGCGAGACGCAGGTCGTTGTCGAGTGCCGAGCGGCTCGGGGCGATCAGGGTGGTCCGCGCGGCGAGCAGGGCCTCGACCGTGGCATCGCGAAGCTGCTTCCAATGGCTCGGGTCAGGATTCGTGAACTCGCGGTCACTGCCGAGAGCAGCGAGGTCGTCGCGTCGCTGGAGGTCGTCGAAGCGCAGCGCGGGATCGCTGAAATCGCGGTGCAGCACGGGCCACAGCGGATAGTGGTCGTGCACGATGCGCACGGTCGGCAGGCCCGTGCGCAGCACGTCGAGGCTGTGCCCGATCAAGGACGAGACGATGACGGCATCGATCGCGTGCGCGGCGATCAGTTCGGCGAGCAGGCGGCGATAGCCCGAATCCTCGATCACCGTATCGGCGATCGAGCAGGGCAGGGCGATGCGTTGCAGCGGTGGGCCGTTCAATGCGCCGTCGTGCAACTCCAGCCACTCGCCGTGACGCCTGCGCGCATGGCTGCCACGTGCGATCAGGACGAGATGGCGAGCCGAAGCATACGCGCTGCAAAAATCGCGGACCCAGCGTTCGGCGCCGCCACCCCAGCCGTGCAGCACATGCAGGATTCGCGGGCGTTGATCGAGCGCCTCGCTGGTCGACCCCGGATCGACAGCCAGCGCTTCAGCCACGCTTGCGCGCAAGTCGGCCAGTGGCGAAGGCGGTAGCGGATCGCGCGGATCCGGATCGGCAGCGGGACCTTCAAGTACGCGTCCAGGCTCGGCTACATACAGATGATCGAGGCAGACGCGGCGTCCTGCAGGTGGGATCCGATCACGCCGCAGCAAGCGATCGCCATGCCACGCCGATGCCAGCGGCGAGAGCGCGTGGCAATCGATCAGGCGGTGCTGCGAGCGATCAAAACATGCCTTGTCGATGCGTTCGACCGATGCCTCGCTGCGCGCGCCGGTCGGCAGTG
>JAKQJM010000080.1 GCA_029561145.1 Pseudomonadota bacterium | reverse complement strand
GTCACGCTGATCGTCGGCGCCCAGACCAGCCCGTCGAGCGATCGCCGCGCCGCGATATCGAACTGCCCGCCTGATTCGCGGATCCAGAACACGACGAAGGCGCCGTCGGGCATCACGACGGGCAGCGAATCGTGGTTGTTGCCGCTGATCGCGAAATCCTGCGCCGGCGCACTCCAGTCGTGCACGTCGGTACTGGTCTTGATGAACATCTGCAGCGCGGTGCTGCCCGTCTGGTAGCTGGCGAGATAGAGGCCGTCGCTTTCACGAAAGGTGATTCGCGGCAATTGCCCGATCGCGTTGATCGGCGTCTTCAGTTGATCCCAGCTGATGCCGGCGTCGCTCGATTCGGCCACGTAGACGCCACCGGACAGGCGTTGATAGCTCATCGTCAACGTGCCGTTGGCATGGCGGACGACGTGCGGATTGACCTCGCCGCCGCTGGCCCAGCCCAGGTCGATCATGGCCTGCTCGGTAAAATGTTCGCCGTCGGAACTCGTCGCACGCCACAGCCGATAGCTGGTCGTTGCGCTCGTCCCCTTGAGATAGAACAGGCTGTAGCTTGACGCACCGGTCTGGATCAATGCCGGATGCCGCTCATTGGCCGTCGTGGCGATGATCGGGGCGGGTGCACTCCAACTCGTGCCGCCGTCGGTCGAACGGGTCAGCCAGAGATCGCCGAAGACCGAGCCATCGAGGCGTTCGAAGACGGCGATGCGTACACCGTCGGTGCTCGAACGGATGATCGAAACCTGATAGTCGAGGGCATTCCCGGTCGTCACCGGAAGCACATCGGCAAAGGCGCCAGTGGCGAGGATCAGCAAGACCAATGACGCGGACCCTCGAAAGATCATGGATGCTCTCCCTCACTCAAGCGTCGACGCGGCATGCCGCTCATGCGCAGGCTGAACTCCACGCCCGTCGCGTCGGCCAGATTGGCGGCGCTCGCCTGGCCCTGGTGCAATTCGGCGACGAGGCGCACGACATGCAGGCCGAGACCGAGATGCGGGGTTTCGCCGACGCCCCGGGCGCTGCGTTCGCGCAGGCTGACAAGGGAATCGAATAGACGATCCTGCATTGCCTGCGGCAGTAGCGGGCCGCTGTTGGCCATGCGCAGGATGACCTCCGCGCCGCTGCCTTCGAGCGTGATCGAAATCCAGCCGTCCTCGGCGCTGAATGAGCGCGCGTTGTCGAACAGCTTGTCGAGCGCCTGCGCGATCAGATCGGGTGCGCCATGGAAGGGCAGCGGCGAAGCCGGCAGGCTGACGCGCAGCGCGCGCGCTCCGGCCAGCACGCGATAGCCTTCGGCACACCCGGATACGAGGGCGCGAAGATCGCAGTCCTCGGCTTCGGCCGAGGCGATCGCGCGTTCGACGCGGCTCGATTCACTCATGGCGCGCACGATGCCGCCGAGTCTGCCGGCGCCATCGCGGGCGCGCTCGAGGTACGGCAGCGAGGCTTCCGGCAGGTTCTGGTGATCGAGATTGTCGAGCGAGGATTTCACGATTGCCAGCGGTGTCTGCAGCTCATGCGAGAGCTTCGAGGCCAGCGTTTGCAGATAGTCGGTGTACGAACTGACCTCGTCGAACAGGCGTCCGAAGCTACGCGCCAGATCACCGAGTTCGTCCTTCGCATCGACCAGCGGCAACGGACCGGCAAGACGGCCACCAGCGCGGGTCGCGCGTTCGGTCGCATTGCGCAGGCGGCGGATGCGCCAGCCCAGCACCCCGCCAAACAACAGCAAGAGCAGGGCGGTGACGAGCAGGGCCAGCAGGCTGGCGACGAGCAAGCTCGACAGTGCGCGGTTGGCCAGGATCGGCAAGGCCGGATTGGCTTGTTCGAGTACCAGCGCACCACGCAAGGCATCCTCGCTGCGCAACGGTACCGCGGCGACCAGCAGCACGCCGTTCGGGTCGGTCGCACGCCAGCCGGTGGCCGGCGCACCCGACAAGGCCTGCCACAGATCATCGCCTTGCAGACGCGGATCGATCGCGGCGAAGGTATCCACATTGGCGTACGGCGATTGCCGGTCGCTCGCTGCCGGCGCAAGCAGGTGGCGGTAGATGAAACCTGCCAGCCAGCCGTGGTCCTCGCTGGCTGGCAGCTCGACATCGAGCGAGCCGCCCGCGGCAACGAGCCAGCCATCGGCCGAGACCATGCGTACGCGGACATGGTCCGGGGCGAGCCGTGCGAGCATGCGCGCGGTGGCATCGTTGTAGCCAAGCAGGGCAAGCGGCGGTCCCGCGGATGCATGCGGCATCGCCGAATCGACCACGTCGAACGCGAGGTGATCAGGCGCATCCGAGCGCGCGAGCCGCAGTTCGATGCTGTAGCCCGAACCGTCCTCCTGCCACTCGCCGCTGAGCCGCGCCGGCAACGCGTCGCTGCCGTCGATGGCCGGTGCATCGAAACTTCCGGGCGCCGCATTCGCAATCCGGTAGCGCCGCGACTGCGTGCCACGGATCAGGGTCAGATCGAGGTGATCGCTGCTGGCCACGGCGATATCGCGCGCATCGACGCGCTGCCGCGTTGCGTCGCGCACCTGCGCATGGAGGTAGAGCCACTGCGCATCCTCGGCCAGCATGACCTGGAGCTTGGCGCTGTCGCCGTCGGCGGCGAAGGTCTGCGCATACGGGCGGAATGCCTGCCAGTCATCGGCATAGCCGTCGATGCGCATCGGTCCGCTGCACTCGTGCACATACAGCGCCGCATCCGGCCGCGGCGGCTCGATCCCGAGCACATCAAGGGCGCGCGCCAAAGTGCTCGCCGAGGCGAGCAGGGTCTGCTCCTGGCCCTGGCGCAGTACCGCTTCGGTCTGTCGCACGAACTGCCAGCCGGCCCACGGCAAGGTCAGCGTGGACAGCGCGACGAGCAGCAGTTTCAGGCGCAGGGACATGGGGTCGAGGCGGTATCCGGGATTGGAGGTTCGGGATGCAGGGGAGCGCAGTGTGGCCCGGATCCGGGGATCACGGCGAGGGTCGGCAAGCTGATGCCCTGGCTTTCATCGAACTTCGAATCTCCGATCCCGACGTTTCCCGAATCGTTAGCCCCCGATCCCGGCTTTCCAGCGATATCCCGCACCGTGCACGGTATCGATCGCGTCGAAGTCTGCATCGATCGCGATGAACTTGCGGCGGATGCGCTTGATGTGGGACGTGATCGTGGCATCGTCGACGACGACCTGTGCATCGCGCATCAGCTGGTCGCGACTCTTCACGTGGCCGGGGAAGCGGACCATCGTGTGCACCATCCAGAACTCGGTGACGGTCAGCGGCACCTCCACGCCATTCCAGGTCACGCGCATGCGTTCGGATTCGATGCGCAGCGGGCCGTGCTCATGGATGCTGTCGGCCGCGGTCGGCTTGCGCAGCGCCTCCATGCGCCGGAACAGCGCGCTGATGCGCGCGGCAAGCTGATGGAAGGAAACATCCTTGGCCAGATAGTCGTCGGCACCGAGACGCAGGCCCGAGATCACGTCGAAATCCGAATCGCGCGCGGTCAGGAAGATGATCGGCAGGGTCGCCGCCTTCGCGCGCAGGTGCCGGCAGAGGTCGAACCCGCCTTCAGGTTCATCGCCGAGCCCGACATCGATGATGACGAGTTCGGGCATGCGCTGCGCGAAGGCCGTCTCGGCCTCGCTGCGCCCCGCGTAACCCCGCACCTCGTAACCGGCACGCGTCAGTGCTTCGACGTAGTTGGCGCGGATCAGCGGTTCGTCTTCGACGATGGCAATGCTGCGCGGCATGGCATGGCTCCTGGTTGGCGGCAACGAGCTTACGCAGCGCCCGCGCGTGCGTGCAATGCGTGAATCGCGATTGCCTGCAAATCGCCAGAACTGATCGTCGCTGCGCCAGCGAGTCGTCGCCCGTTCGGCCGCGACGATCGCTTGAATGGCAGCGACCCCAGCCGGAGCGTGCGATGAAAGCGAGCAGCAGCGAAACCAATACCGATCTCCAGCGCGGCTTCGAGCCGCTGCGCACGATCTTCGCGGTGCTCGTCCTCGTGCTTGGATTCGCCGCGGCGGCGCGCGCGGAAACCGGCTTCGGCACGATCTCGGCAACGGCCAGGGACGGCCAACCGTTCGAACTCGTTGCGCTGGCCAGCGATGTCCACTACCAGATCGGCGGGCTAGTCGCCGAAGCCAGCATCCGCCAACGCTTCACCAATTCGAGCAAGGACTGGATCGAGGCGCAGTACCTGCTGCCCTTGCCGGAAGGTGCCGCGGTGCACGACATGACCCTGCGCGTCGGCGAGCGCACGATCGTCGGCGAGATCCGCGAGAAGGAGCAGGCACGCCGCGAGTACGTCGAAGCGGCGGCAAGCGGCCGGCGCGCGGCCCTGGTCGAGTCGGATCGCGCCAACCTGTTCCGTACCGCCGTGGCCAACGTCGCTCCGGGCGAGACGATCACGGTCGAAGTGCGCTGGTGGCAGCAGATCCGCTATCGCGATGACCGCTTCTCGCTGAGCTTGCCGTTGACCTATACGCCGCGCTACGCGCCGATGGCCGGGATGTCCGTTGTCGATGGCGCGCCTGGCGGGGCGCCGCCGCAGGACACGTCGACCACGCGCGACGACCGGCACTCGACCGATGCGCCGCAAGTGGCCGTCGCGATCGATCTCGATCCGGGCCTGGAGCTGGCGCGCGTCGAGAGCGCGACCCATGCAGTCAAGGTCACGCGCCATGGCAGCGCGTATTCGATCGCGCTGGCCAGCGGCAGTGTCGCGGCCGATCGCGATTTCGTACTTGAATGGGCGCCCGTACTCGGCAAGGCGCCAGCTTCGGCGATGCTGACCGAAACGCTCGATGGCGAGACCTACGCGATGGTCATGATGCTGCCGAGCAGTCAGTTGCCCGTGCCGTTGCCGCGCGAACTGATCCTCGTCATCGACACCTCCGGCTCGATGGAAGGCGAGTCCATCAAGCAGGCGCGCGCGGCGCTTGACCTGGCCCTGTCCTCGCTGCGCCCCAGCGACCGCTTCAATGTCATCCAGTTCAATTCGGTGACGACAGCGCTGTTTGACGATGCGGTCGCGGCTGCGCCGGCGGATGTCGCGCTGGCGCGCGAATGGGTCGGCCGGCTCTATGCAACCGGAGGCACCGAGATGCTTCCGGCGCTCGCCGCCGCGCTGCGCGGCACGCCAGCCGCCGGCTATGTGCGCCAGGTTGTGTTCGCCACCGACGGCGCGGTCGATGATGCCGGCGGACTCTATCGCCTCATCGATCACGATCTCGGCCAGTCGCGCCTGTTTCCGATCGGCATCGGCAGTGCGCCGAACGCGCAGTTCATCGAGCGCGCGGCGACCTCGGGGCGCGGTTCGTCGATCGTGATCCGCGGTCCAGGCGAAGTCGGCGAACGCATGCGCGAACTGTTCGGCAAGCTTGATCGCCCGGCCCTGCGCGATCTATCCCTGAGCTGGCCGGGCACGGCCGACAGCTATCCGCAACGCCTGCCCGACCTGTATGCCGGCGAACCGTTGATCGTGGTCACGAAGCTTTCGAATCTGCACGGCACGCTCGAGGCGCGCGGAACAGGCAGCGAGTCGGCCTGGGCGACATCGCTGCCGCTGGCGCGTGCGGCGCATGCTCCGGGCATCGCGCGCCTGTGGGCGCAGCGCAGGATCGAACACCTGGAACAGTCGCTCGATCGGGGTGCCAACGCCGCCGCAGTGCGCGACGAGGTGCTGCGGATTGCGTTCGATCACCATCTCGTCAGCAAGTACACGAGCCTGATCGCGGTTGAACAGATGCCGGTCCGCGATGAATCGGAAGACCTGGCCTCGACGCGCATCGCCAACGGCGAGCCGGCCGGCAGTCTGGCCTACGCCGCGACAGCGACGTCGGCGCCGTTGCAGATCCTCGTCGGCCTGGTCCTGCTGCTGATCGCCGCAGGGCTCGCCTGGTGCGGGCGTCGTCGCGAAACCCATGCCATCACGGCCTGAGCAAAGAAATATCAAAATGAACTTCTTGTTTGTGAAGTGGCAACCGGCCGCGAGCAGCGGCGGCGGCTTCGATGACGACAACGGCAGCGACTGCCTCGGCGGTGAAGCCTGGGTCACGCCGCAGCCGTTTTCGCACGAGCCACGTGGCGCGGCGAACATTGCGGCGCGCAGCGAAGACCCCGCGATGGACTGGACACCGCTGTAGGAGCAGGCGATGCGCACGGTGATGAGGTCCTCGCTGCAGCGGACGGCATGGCTGATTGCGCTGTGCGCCTGCGTGCCGCTCGCCCATGCGGGATACATGACGGCAAAGGCCGGGCTCGCGCAGATCCTGCTGCAGCGCGCCTGGCAGCAACGCCTCGAAACCGGCGTGGCGGCGAAACCGTGGCCGTGGGCGGATACTTCTCCGATCGCGCGGCTGCGGGTCGCCCGGCTCGACATCGACGAGATCGTGCTCAGCGGCGACTCGGGCCGCAGCCTCGCGTTCGGACCGGGCTGGGCCGAGTCGAGCGCCGTGCCGGGGTCGCCCGGACTCAGCGTGATCAGCGCGCATCGGGATACGCATTTCAGCTTCCTGCGCGATCTCGCCAGCGGCGATTCGATCCGTGTCGATTCGGCGCGCGGCGCGAGCGCCTATCGCATCGTGTCGACACGCATCGTCGACGCCGCAACGGAACGCATCGCTACCCGGGAGGATATCGATGCGTTGGTCCTGGTCACCTGCTATCCGTTCGACGCGCTGGCTGCAGGCGGCTCGTTGCGCTACGTGGTAACGGCCTTGCGTGATCCTGCCTAGGCATTCGGTTCGTCGTCGCCATCGTCATCGTCATTGGGGTCGATCGGCGCCAGCTCCGGCCCACCCGACATGCCGGGTCCACCGCGCATGCCGGGCTGCCTCGGCCCGTGCTTGCCGCGGGCATGCATGCGGCCGTGCGGGCCGGCGTGCGCCATCTTCCATTCGACGTACTTGCGATAGCCCTCGTCGCCGAGCGCCTTGCGCAACTTCTGCGCGGTCTGTTCATCGATGCGATCGCGTTCGGCGCGCCGCTTCTCGAAAAGGTCGGCGTAGGCGGAACGACGTTCGTTCTCGATGCGCAGGATGTCGGCCTGCTGGGCCGCCGTTGTATCAGGGAGCGTGGCCAGCGCCTCGTAGGCATTGGGTCCGCGGGCCTGCGAGGCGACACTCGCGCCAGCGAGCAGGGCGATGATGACGGCATTGCGGATGGCGATCTTCATGGGGGACTCCTTCGGGATCTGTAAAGACTCGGTGGTTCATTCGCGGAAACAACCCCGGACCGATGGCCGCGGGTAGGGAAGGGAGAACTCGACGTTCGCGATCGGGGGCGGGAGTCGCGAAGGCCGGGGCCGTTTCAGGGTTGGACACTACGCCGGCAATACGCAGCGAATGCGCAGGAATCATGGATTTTTCGCGGAGACCCGATTCGTGGCGTTCAACGGCAGTATCGTGTTGGCATGACACGGATCGATCCGCACCGATGAAGCTGCGCCTCTGGCAACGCCTGTTCCTGACCTTCGCCGCGCTCAGCAGCCTCGTGCTTGCCGCGTTCGTGTTCTGGCAGCAGCAGACGTTTCGTCGCGGCTTCCTCGGTTACCTCGACGAAGTCGCACTCGAACGCCTGCAGCCGGTGACCCGCCGTCTTGCCACGGCCTATGCCGACAACGCGGGCTGGAGTTTCCTGCGCGGTGACGAACGCCAGTTCGCCGACCTGATCGAGCCGGACCTGCGCCGCGCGATGCGTGCGATCGCGCCAGCAAAACCTCCACGTGGCGACAACGGGCGCCCGCATTGGTCACCACCCGGATTCGACGATCGTTCGCGACCGCCGCATCGCGACGGCCCGCCGACCGATGAGTTCGATGACGACAGGCCGTCGCCGGATCCGCGCAGGCACTCGCGGGCGATGCGGGCACACCTTGCCGAGTTGAACCTGCTGTCGCGCCTCCTGCTGGTCGATCGCGACGGTGTGCCGGTGATCGGCGATCCGGGCATCCGCAGCGACGCGTCGAGTTTGCCGATCGAGGTCGACGGCAATCCGGTCGGCACGCTCTACCTGCGCGCGTTGCCGCAGTTGCGCGGCGACACGGATCTCGCCTTCGCGCGTGACCAGTTGCGCAATGCCCTGATTGCCAGCATCGCCGTGCTGGCGCTCGCCCTGTTGCTGGCCTTCGCGCTCGCGCGCTGGTTGCTCGATCCGGTCCGCGAGTTGGCCGCCGGCACGCGTGCACTGGCGGCGGGCGACTATGCACGTCGCGTCGCCGATGCACGCGGCGACGAACTCGGTGCGCTCGCACAGGACTTCAACCATCTCGCCAGCACCCTCGAGCAGCATCGCGAAGCGCGGCGGCGCTGGGCGGCCGACATGGCCCACGAGCTGCGCACGCCGCTGAGCATCCTGCGCGGCGAGATCCAGGCCTTGCAGGACGGCGTGCGCAGCTCGACGCCCGCGGCATTGGCTTCGCTGCAGGCGGAATGCGAGCGCATGGGTAGCCTGATCGAGGATCTCTATCAATTGTCGCTGGCCGATGCCGGCGCGCTCGAATACCGTTTCGAGGAACTCGACCTCGTGGCGCTCGTCGAGGATTCGCTCGAGGCCCGCCAGCGCGGATTCGAGGAGGCGGGTTTGCAGGTTGAAAAGCACGTCGAGCCGATTCCCCTCGTGCGCGGCGATGCGCGCCGGCTGGGCCAACTGATCGACAACCTGCTGGTCAACACGCTGCGTTACACCGATGCACCGGGTCGCGTGCGCGTCAGTCTCGCCAGCGAACCGGGCGCGATCCTGCTGCGTGTCGAGGACAGCGCGCCCGCTGTTCCGGTCGAATCGCTGCCGCTGCTGTTCGATCGCCTGTACCGGGTCGATGCCTCGCGCAACCGCGCGGCAGGCGGTGCCGGCCTCGGTCTGGCGATCTGCCAGGCGATTGTCGTCGCACATGGCGGGCGCATCGAGGCGACTGCCTCCGCGCTGGGCGGCGTCCGCATCAGTGCGTGGTTCCCAGCCAGCGGGAGCATCGCATGACTCCGCTCGCGTCGATCCTGGTCGTCGAGGACGAACCCAAGCTCGCCGCCCTCGTGCGCGATTATCTCGAGGACGCCGGCTACGCCTGCAGCGTCCTCGGGAGCGGGACGGGCGTGGTCGAATGGGTGCGCGTGCATGCCCCCGCGGCGATCCTGCTCGACGTCAACCTGCCCGGTGTCGACGGGCTGGCGATCTGCCGTGAAGTGCGCACCTTTTCCGCCGTGCCAATCCTCATGTTGACTGCGCGCGTCGAGGAGATCGATCGCCTGATCGGCCTCGAACTGGGCGCCGACGACTACATCTGCAAGCCGTTCAGTCCGCGCGAGGTCGTTGCGCGGGTCAAGGCGGTGCTGCGCCGCATCAATGCGCCGGCAAAGGCCGATGCGGCGAGCGTTACCCTCGATGAAGCGCGCTTCGAGGCGCGCATCCATGGCCAGCCGTTGACGCTCACGCCGGTCGAATTCCGCCTGCTCGGCAAGCTCTCGGCCCAGCCTGGCCGGGTTTTTTCCCGGGCGCAGCTGATTGGCGCGCTTTATGCAGATCACCGCGTGGTCAGCGACCGCACCGTCGACAGCCATGTGAAGAACCTGCGGCGCAAGCTGATCGAAGCCGGGGTCGACCCGATCTCGGCGGTTTACGGAGTCGGTTATCGGTTCGAGCTTGCCGAGCCGGACGACGTCACCCGCTGAGCGCGTAAAACTGTGCCCACCAGTGTCACTGCGTGCCAAAAATACTTTTCAAAGCCCGGTCCATTGCCTAGCATGCAACCGGGATGCATGAGGAAAATCCGATGTTGCTGAGTGCCATTCCAGTCAAGACCCAGGCGGGGCGACTCGAGATCGACGAGCGCAAGCTGAAGATCGGTCCGCGCCAGCGCATGGTGCTGATCTCGATCAACGGCGAGCGGCCGGTCGAAAGCATCCGCCAGCAGTTCGCCGCGATCAGCGAAATCGACGCGGTGCTCGATGAACTGCTTGCCACCGGATTGATCGAAGTGCCGGCTGGTGCGCTCGCCATCGAACCTGCAACCCCGGTGGCTGCGAAGCCTGTTGCTGCGGTCGTCGCTGCGGTTGTGCCAGCCAGTCCGATGGCAAAGACCACGGTCGGGGCCACCAAGCCTGCGCCGGCCGCTGTCGTCTCGAACGAATCGCTGCAGGCGGCGCGCGATTACATGGCACGCATCCTCAGCGCCAAGATCGGGCTGCGAGCCTTCCTGTTCACCCAGAAGATCGAGAAGACTTCGACGCGTGAGGCCCTGATCGAACTGCTGCCGGAGTTCCGCCGCCAGTTGCGCAAGCATGTCGATGCGGGACGCGTTGCCGAGTTCAGCGCACACGTCGAAGAGCTGATCGGCCCGTACTGAACCCTTGCGTGGGACGCCGCCGATTCTTCGGGCGCCCTCGTCCCACGACCTGCCCATCCGCAGATCGCGCTGCGCGCGTGCCGCCTCGATCGCGGCCGGCTGCGATATCTTCCACTGAAGCTCGAATCCATTTGCTGGCGCGAAAGCGTTGATCCGCGCCAGCGTTCCCGGGTGGTACGCGGCGCGACGCGCAGGCACAGCCGGATCGACACACGCTCGCCGATGCTGGACGAACCGGATCGGGGCAGGCACGATTGTCTGTTCGATGTTGCTGCAGGGACCCGCGTTCTCGCATGGAAGAGTCGCTTTTCCGCCAGTTGCTCTCGCGCAGCGCCAACACGGTGCTCGATCAGCCGACGCTTGCCAAGGGTGCCGACTATCTGCGCCGCGGGCGCGTGCGCGAGCTCTGGTACGAGCGCGCGGAGGATTCCGGCACCTTGTTCGGTGCGATCCAGGGACGCGATGTCGAACCGTACACCGCGGCCATCCTGATCAGTCTCAACGGTGGCCGGCCGAAATTCGACACCCAGTGCACCTGTCCGCTTGAAGGCGAGTGCAAGCACGTTGCCGCGATCGCCCTGAAGATGCTCGGTGCGCGTGCGTCGGCCTACGACAACTTCACGCCTCCGGCGTCACCGCGGAGCGATGTCGGCGCCTGGAAACCGTGGTTCGATGCACTCGACGCGAAGCCGAAGCCGACCTTGCGCGGCAACGGTGTCGATCCGGCCCTCGTGTTCGGCATCCTGCTGCGCATCGGCGACGGAACCCTGCCCGGATTGCAGGCGCAGCCGGTCTGGCTCAAGCCGAACAAGCGCGGCAGTCTCGGTTCGCCGCAGCCGATCGGTCATTTCCAGTTCGGTGCCGATCCGTGGCAGCGCTTGACGCCGCATCAGTTCGAGCACGTCGCGCGATTGCGCATGGCGAGTCCGCACTACGCCTCCAGCGCGTGGTACCCGCTCACCGGCGAGCGCGACGAGGCCCTGCTCGAAATCCTGCTCAACGAATATCCGTGCTTCGTCGAAAAACCTTCGCGCGGACGCGCCACGCTCGGTCAGCGACGCGAGCTCGAATGGGGCTGGCGGCTTTCCGAGGAAGGCAGCCAGAAACTCGTGCCGCAACTCGATGCAACCGACACGAAGACGCGCTTGCTGCGCATCGCCCAGGTCTGGTATTTCGACCAGGTCAGCCAGCAGATCGGTCGCGTCGATGGCGATCCGCGCCTGATAGACGCAGCCCTGCGCGCACCACCGCTGCTCCCCGAGCATGCCGATTTCGTGGTCGAGCACTGGCGCGCGAACAGCCAGCTCGAAAGCCTGCCGAAACCGGCCAGGGCGACAGCGCCCGAAGTGCACCGGGTCGTGCCGACGCCGGTGCTGACCCTGCGCGCGTTTCCGGTGCTGACCATGAGCAATGGCGTATCGAATCGTTACCAGGCCGGCGCCGTGCGTCTCAGTTTCGACTACGACGGTCCACGCCTGCCGTTCGCCCCGGTCAAGCCGCGCGAGCGCCGCATGCACGACGGGCGCCTGCTCGACATCGTGCGCGATCGCTCGGCCGAGATCGCCGCCTGCGAGCAGCTCGAAGCGGTCGGCCTGATCGATATCGAGCTGCTGCCGCGCATGGCCGAGCTGCCGCGCGACGTGCTCGTCGATGGCGACTTCGTGCTTGAGCCGCGGCGTGGCCAGCTGATCGCCGCCGAGCACCTGTTCGCGCTCGCGCCACGCCTGCGCGACCACGGCTTTCGTCTCGAAACCGATTCGGGTTTTCCGTTCGACCTGCTCGAGGAACCGGATGACTGGTATGCCGAGGTCGAGGAATCCGGCAATGCCTGGTTCGACCTCAGCCTCGGCATCGACATCGCCGGCGAGCGCGTCGACCTGCTGCCGATCCTGCGTCGCCTGCTCGGCGACCCGGGTTTTCCGCTGCATCCGCGCAAGGGCGAGGATGCCGATGCGCTGTGGCTCGTGCCGATCGACGATCGCCGTCGCGTGCCGTTGCCGCTCGCGCGCCTGCGTCGATTGATGGCGCCCTTGCTCGAATGGCTGCAGGACATGCCCGAGCGCGATGCCGAACAGGGTTCGTTGCGCCTGCGTCGTTCGCAGGCCAGCGTGCTCGACGAACTCGCCGCGAAGAACGACATGCCCTGGCGCGGCGGCGAGAACCTGCGCCAGCAACTGGCCCGCCTGCGCGAAGCACGCGAACCTGCCAACGAGCCGCCAGGATTCAAGGCGACCCTGCGCGCCTACCAGCGTGACGGCCTGGCCTGGCTCGGCTTCCTCGCCGACGCCGGCCTCGGCGGCGTGCTTGCGGATGACATGGGACTGGGCAAGACCGTGCAGGTGCTCGCCCATCTGCTCGCCGAGAAGCAGCGTGGACACCTCAATCGCCCGGTCCTGATCGTCGCGCCGACCAGTCTCGTGTCGAACTGGCGCGACGAGGCCGCGCGTTTCGCGCCGGATCTTTCGGTGCTCGTGCTGCATGGGCCAAGCCGCGGTGGATTGCACGAGGCGATCCCGCATCACGATGTCGTCATCACGACGTATCCGCTGCTGGCGCGCGATCGCGACGAACTGCTCGCGCATGAGTACGCCCTGCTCGTGCTCGATGAGTCGCAGGTGGTCAAGAATTCGAAGAGCCAGGCGGCGAAGATCGTGCGCGAGATTTCGGCGCAGCGTCGTCTCGCGATGACCGGCACGCCCCTCGAAAATCACCTCGGCGAACTCTGGGCCCAGTTCGATGCGGTCGAGCCCGGGCTGCTCGGCAGCGATCGCCACTTCACGCGTTTCTATCGCACGCCCATCGAGAAGCACAACGACGTCGAGCGTCGCGAGCGCCTGAGTCGCCGCATCGCGCCGCTCCTGCTGCGTCGACGCAAGGAAGACGTGCTCGCCGATCTGCCCGAGAAAACGTTCATTCCGCGCAATGTCGAACTCGATGGGGCGCAACGCGAACTCTACGAAACCCTGCGCCTGGCCCAGCATGAGCGCGTCCTCGCCGAGGTGCAGAAGCGCGGGCTCGCACAGAGCGGCATCATCGTCCTCGACGCCCTGCTCAAGTTGCGCCAGGCGTGTTGCGATCCGCGCCTGGTCAAGCTTGAAGGCGCGAAGCGGATCAAGGAATCGGCCAAGCTCGAGCTGCTGCTCGAACTGACCGACAGCCTCGTCGCGGAAGGCCGTCGCATTCTCGTCTTCAGCCAGTTCGCCGAGATGCTCGACCTGATCGCCAAGGCACTCACGCTGCGCAAGCAGAAGTACCAGATGTTGACCGGCCAGACGCCGAGCACGCAGCGCGCCGAACTGGTTGCGCGCTTCCAGGCCGAGCAGGTGCCGATCTTCCTGATCAGCCTCAAGGCTGGCGGCGTCGGCCTGAACCTGACTGCGGCCGACACCGTGATCCACTACGATCCGTGGTGGAACCCTGCGGTCGAAGCGCAGGCGACCGATCGCGCGCATCGCATCGGTCAGGACAAGCCGGTCTTCGTCTACAAGCTGATCTGCAGCGGTACCGTCGAGGAAAAGATCCAGGCCCTGCAGGAACGCAAGGCCGAACTCGCCGCGGCGGTCCTTGAAGGCGGCAGCACGCAGGCGCTGCGCTTCGACGAAGACGATCTCGCCGAATTGTTCGCCCCGCTGTAGGCGGCGGCTGCAGTCACTTGTCGCCGCTTGGCGGCGATGCCCTGCGTGGAAAGCAACGGGCCCGGAACATGCGCGCGGTTCGCTTGTCCTATCCTGCACACAATCCTGTTCGCTGTGCGGGTCCCATGCATGAACCTTCGCTCCATCGTTTCCGTGCTCACCGCGCTCGGCCTTGGTTCGTCGATGGCGTTCGCGCAGGCTGACGCCACCGTGCAGGCCGATCACCTTGCCGTCGAGCTGATCAGCGAGTCGCCGGTCCTCGTGCCGGGTCAGACGGCGTGGCTCGGTCTGGTCCTGCGCCATGCGCCGCACTGGCACAGCTACTGGATCAACCCGGGCGACTCGGGGTTGCCGACCCGCCTGAGCTGGACCTTGCCGGATGGATACTCGGTCGACGCGATCGCCTGGCCCGCGCCAACACGCTTCGAAGTCGGCGGCCTGTACAACTTCGGCTATGCCGGTGAGCAACTGCTGCCGATCGCGCTGCATGTTCCGGCCAGTGCCATGCCGGGCGCCCGTGCTGCGCTGGCAGTCGAAGTGAAATGGCTGGTCTGCCGCGAGGAGTGCATCCCGGGCAAGGCAAGCCTGGACATCGAACTGCCGGTTTCAAGCGTGGCTGCAGCCCCGACCGCAGCGCATCGCGAACGGTTCGAGGCCGCGCGCCATGCCCTGCCCGTCGCCACCTCCTGGAGCGGCAGCGCCCGCCTTGCCGGCGATCGCATCGCGATCCGGCTCGACGCCGTTGATCTTCCATCGACGGAAGGCCTTGATGTCTTCGCGGTCGAGCGGCGCATTCTCGACAATGGCCCGGTGACGGTGCGCCGCGAAGGCGACACCTTGTTGATCGATGTCGCGAAGAATGACTACTTCGAGCAGGCTCCGGCTGCGCTTGACCTCGTCCTGACGCGCAGGATGACGAATGGCGGTGCCGGTGCGTGGCAGGTTCGCGTACCGTTTGTGGCCGGACCACACAACGAATGATCGCTGCCAGCATTGCCAGGCTTGATCACGTCGGCCAGCACCACCATCTATACCCGGGATTTTCGCCGCAATGGATCCTGCTCCCGGCCATCCATACGGCTGAATCCGGAAGTCCGCAGACCGTGTCATTACCCGCCAGGAGTCAAACGCCATGTTCCAGCGCACCTCCTTGTTCAGCGCCCTCGTTGCCATGACCCTCAGCGCATCGGCGTTTGCCAGTGCCGAGATCGGCAAACCGGCCCCCGACTTCAACCTGGCCGGTGCGGATGGCTCGAACCACTCGCTTGCCGGCTACAAGGGCAAGACGGTCGTGCTCGAATGGAACAATCCGGAATGTCCGTTCGTCAGGAAACACTACGACTCGGGCAACATGCAGAAGCAGCAGGCCGCAGCGACAGCCGCAGGTGTCATCTGGCTGACCATCAACTCGGCCGCGGCCGGCAAGCAGGGCCGCCTCGATGCGAAGTCGGCCAATGCCTACATCGCCGAATCCGCCGCGAAGCAGACCGCCTATCTGTTCGATCCGCAAGGTATCGTCGGCCACGCCTACGGCGCGAAGACCACGCCCCACCTGTATGTCGTCGACAAGGACGGCATCCTGCGCTACGCCGGTGGCATTGATTCGGTCGCCAGCACCGACCCGGGCGATATCGCCGCGGCCATCCAGTATGTTCCGCAGGTACTCGCTGAACTCGCTGCCGGCAAGACCGTCAGCACGACCCGATCCGAACCCTACGGCTGTTCGGTCAAGTACGGAGGTTGATCACGATGCGCGCACTGTCCGTTCTGCTGCTCTGGGCCATCCTGCTTGTGCTGTGCTGGCCCGTGGCACTTGTCCTGCTGATCCTCTGGCCGATCCTCTGGCTGCTGTCGATTCCGTTTCGCATCGTCGGTGCGCTGATGGAAGGCATTGTTGCCCTGATCAAGGCGATCTTCCTGTTGCCGGCGCGCATCCTCGGCTATCGGCCGCCTGCTACGAACGCGTAAGGCATCCGGCCAGCCCCGGTCGCGTCGAAAGCCGCGACCGATCCTGCCTTGCGGCGTTCGCTGAAGTGCGTGGGCCACTGAAACGCCCGATCCGTTGGATTCGGGCTTCGTTTTGCATTGTTTGCTGTTGACGCGGGGCGGATCGCTCCGCATACCTCGGCAGCGGGTCGAAAACAATGAAGACGAAGAAGCGGTTTGTGCCCGGCTGGATCCTGCTCGGTGCGTGGGCGATGACGTTCGCCAGCGTGCACGCGGCGACCATCAATGTGGCGCCGGACAACGTCGTCAATCCCTGCCATCTGCGCCAGGCGATCCAGGCCGCCAATACCGATACGTCAGCCGGAGGCGCCTGCACGGCCGGGTCGGGAACCGATACCCTCGTTCTCCTCCAGTACGACAACTACCCGGTGTTCACGCCGACCAGCCTTGCTGGCAGCGACGAGGACAACAACGCCTCGGGTGACCTCGACGTCAACAGCTCGATCATCATCCAGGGTGTCAATCCGGAACAAACGATCATCGTCGGCCCGTCCTTCGACCGCGCCTTCGATGTCCGCCCGAACGGTGCGTTGACACTGAACGATCTCACCGTGATCGGTGGCAGTGTCGTCGGCGCGAGCGCCAACGATGGCGGCGTCGTGCGCAAGAGCAGCAACGCCGCGCTGACGATCAACCGCAGCGTGCTCCGCGGCGGCAATGCCGACATCGGCGGTGCCGTCCATGCGTCAGGTTCGGGCGTGCTCACGCTCGACAAGGTCTCGATCCATCACAACAACGCCAACTATGGCGGTGGCGTCGCGGTGCAACAGACATCGGGCGTCGAAGCCGTACTGAACAACGTCACGATCAGTGGCAACACGGCCGTGTTCAGTGCGGGTGGGATGTATGCCACCAGCTGGTTGCGCATGCGCAATACGACCGTCGCGCGCAATCGCTCGGCCGGCGTAGGCGGCTTGCAGTACGCGCTGGTCGGCAATACCACGGGCGTCAATTTCGCCAACAGCCTGCTCGTCGACAACGTCAACGGCAATGGCGATGCCTCGGATCTGTACTGCTCCGGTGGTGCCGGCAACAACCAGCTCGGCGCTCGCTCGTACACGATGATCGGCGCGATCGGCAACTGCACGTTCGCCTCGTTCGCCGGCATCCCGGCCAGCAGCGATGCGCGCATCTCACCGTTGTTCGATTCCGGTTCCGGTCGACCGACCCATGCCTTGCTGTCCGGCAGTGCCGCGCTCGATGCCGGCAATCCGAGCACGGTCAATCCGTTGTCGGCCTGCCTCGGTACCGATGCGCGCGGGGTATCGCGATCGGCTCCCTGCGACCTGGGCGCCTATGAGCAGCGCATCGACGTCACGGTCAATTCCTTCGGTGATTTCCCGGATCTCAATCCCGGTGACGGCGTCTGCCAGGCCACCGGCAATGTCTGCACCCTGCGTGCGGTGGCGATGGAGGCCAGCGCCACGGGCGGGCGCTGGTTCGTCAACCTGCCGACCGGCACCTACACGCTCAACCGCGCATTCAACGACATCGATGATGCCGATGGCGGCGACCTCGATATCAAGCGCAACAACCAGGACGATCCGCTGCAGATGACCCTGATGGGCATGGGCGATGCCGACGACACGCGGATTGTCGGGGGCGGATTCGATCGCGTGCTCGAAATTCGCGGGCGCAGCAGCACCGGGCCGACCCTCGTCTATGTCAACTATCCGCTCGCATTCGCGCTGTTCAATGCGACGCTCAGCAACGGCGAGCTGACGGAAGATCCGTTCGTGCAGGATCCGAATGCCTCGCTGGAAGGCGGCGGCATCCGTGTCACCGGCGGCAAGACCCTGTTCTACAACGTGGTCGTGAAGGATAATTTCGTCGAGTCGCTGCCACCGAGCGAGGATTCGGTCGGCGGCGGCGTGCATGTCGATGCGCGATCGACATCGAACGGTTCGCCGACCATTCCGTACGCGGCAAGCAGCCAGTTCGAGCGCTTTGCGATCATCGACAATGCGACCTCGGTGAGCGGTGGCGGCTACGGCAAGCGCGCTGGCGGATTGTTCGCGATCGGCTCTTCACCCTGGGACATCAGCGACGGCATCACGCTGAACAATGGCACGATCGCGGGCAATGTCAGCCGCGATAGCGGCGGTGCCATGCTGTTCGACATCTTCGATGCGAGTTTCCTCAGCATCGTCGACAACGCGGGCGGTCCGCTCGCCCCGCCCGGCTTTACCCAGTACGCCGGCGGCGTATACATCGGTGGCCAGACCAATCGCGTGCGCAATGTACTGATTGCCGGCAACACCGCCGGCAGCGAGGATTCGGATTGCGAGGTGAACGAGTTCAGTTCAAGCCTGGTCAGCCTCGGCCACAACCTGATCGGCACTGCCGGCGCAGGTTGCCTGATCTCGGGCGACACCGCGACGAACCTGCTCAACGTCGATCCGCAACTCGGCGGACGCCTGACGCTTTCGGGCATGCCGTATCACGCACCGGCGAGTACAAGTGCGACCGTCGATGCAATTCCGCCGGAAGCCTGCGTCGACGCCGCAGGCTTCCGCGTATCCGTCGACGCGCTCGGCTCGTCGCGTCGCGCGAACGGAAATCCACCGTGCGATATCGGCGCCGTCGAAGTGGCCGAGCTGCCGATCTTCAAGGA
>JAKQJM010000061.1 GCA_029561145.1 Pseudomonadota bacterium | reverse complement strand
AGTGTCGGTCGAGGACGGCCGGATCCGCGTGCATCGCGTTGTCTGCGCGATCGACTGCGGACCCGTGGTCAATCCGATGACGATCGAGGCGCAGATGCAATCGGCCATCGCGTTCGGCCTCAGCGCGGCCCTGCACAGCGAGCTGACGTTCAAGGATGGCAAGGTCGAACAGAGCAATTTCCATGATTACAGGGTCCTGCGCCTCGACGAGATGCCCAAGGTCGAAGTGCATATCGTCAAGAGCACCGAGAAGATGGGCGGCGTCGGCGAGCCGGGCCTGCCGCCGATCGCGCCGGCCGTGGCGAATGCGCTGTTCGCGCTGACCGGCAAGCGACTGCGCAACCTGCCGCTGAAGCTTGCGTGAGGGTGCCGCCGGATAGTCGCACGATCGGCTCGTCGCGACTTTCGTGCAGGGGCGGCGTCGGAGCGCCTTGCCCGGGTTGATCGGAAACCTCCGATCAACCGCGTCGCGGTCGGCAATGCTCAGTCGCGTGCGACGGGCTTGCCGTCCTTGACCACGCCGCGTACCTGGCGCAGGCATTCGATGTTCTTGATTGGATCGCAGGCGACCGCGACGAGGTCGGCGATCTTGTCGACGGCGATCGAGCCGAGGTCCTTCTCCTTGCCGAGCAGGCGCGCCGAGTCGATTGTCGCCGAGCGGATCGCCTGCAAGGGCGTCAGTCCGTAACGGACCATATAGGCGAACTGGCGCGCATCATCGCCATACGGATAGACGCCCGCATCGGTGCCGAAGCTGATGTTCACGCCGGCCTTGACTGCCTTGCGGAATCCTTCGCGCTGCGCGTCGGTGGTCTCGGTGTTCTTGCGCAGGATTTCGGCCGACCAACCCTGCTTGCGGCCGACCGTATCGATGTAGTCGCCGTTGTAGATGTCGGCATCGAGCCAGGTGCCGTGTTCCTTCATCAGGGCAATGCCTTCGTCGTCGATCAGCGAGCCGTGTTCGATCGAACGCACGCCGGCGCGCACCGCGCGCTTGATGCCCTCGGCACCGTGCGCGTGCGCGGCGACGAAGGTGCCGCGCTTCGCGGCTTCCTCGACCGCGGCACGGATTTCGGATTCACTGTATTCGGACTGGCCCGGCTCGGTACCGGCGGTAAGCACGGCACCGGTCGCGATGACCTTGATGAAGTCGGCGCCGCCGTCGAGCAGGGCATTGACCTTGCGGCGGACCTCGCCTTCGTTGTCGGCCACGCCGCGGCGGAACTCGTCAGGCACGATCGTGCCCGGCTTGAGCCCGGTGATCTCGCCGCCGCCGTGCGTGACCGTGATGTAGCCGCCGGCAACGAACATGCGCGGACCCGGTACGAGGCCGGCATTGATCGCGTCGCGCAAGGCGACATCGGCGAAGCCGCGATAGACGCCGACGTCGCGCACCGTGGTGAAACCGGCCTGTACGGTGAGGCGGGCATTGCTCGCGCCGATCAAGGCATCACGCGCCGGCGTGCTGTGCAGTGGCGCCGCCGGATCGGCGGTCTGGCCTTCGTCGGCGAGATGGGTATGCATGTCCATCAACCCCGGCACGACCGTGAGCGCCGACCAGTCGAGAACCTTGACTCCGTGCATGCGCTGTTTCGCGTGTGCGGCGATCGAGACAACGCGATCCTTTTCGATGCGGATATCCTGATCGGCGAGCATCCTGCCCGATTCGACATCGAGCACATGTCCCGCGCGGATGAGCAGGGTGGCATCGTCGGGTGCTGCCGCAGCCGCGCCTGCGAAGCCGACGATCAGCAGGCCTGCAGGAAAGGATCGAACCAGGTTCATACGTGTTCTCCGCGCGAATAGGCCGTTCTCAGCAGGTTGTGGAAATGCCAGACACCGCTCTCGCGCTTCGGGCACAGGCGTCCGGCGTTGTAGGTGCCTGATGCAAGGCCGCGCTGCACGGCCTCGCAGATCGCGACATCCTCAAGCTGGACCTCGTCGCTGAATTCGGCATCCCTGGCCACGCGCGACTGCGCCTTTTCATCCTGCGCGTAGTAGAAGTCGAACTCGACCCGGCAACGTCCCGGACCCAGCGGAATGACGCGGTTGGTCTGCAGCCGGCCCGGCATGATGTTGAGCATGATGTTCGGGTAGACCTGGTAATAGAACGCCTCGCCTTCGCCGTAGATGTCGCCGCCATCGCGCAACGGCGACGATTGCAGGCTTTGCCACGCGAACAGCTCGGTGTCGTAGGCGCGGTAGTCGAGCACCTTCGACAACCCGGGATGAACGTGCGGCAGGTGGTAGCCCTCGAGGAAGTTGTCGATGTAGACCTTCCAGTTGCAATTGATGTCGTAGGTCTCGCGGCGCCGGAATCGCATCGCCGCGAGATCGATCGGCGCGATGCGTTCGACGATCCCGGCATAGACCTCGGCAAACGCCGGCACGTCGTCGCTCAGGGCAACGAAAACCAGGCCCTGCCATTCGTGCACACGCAGTGGCGGCAGGCGGATGTCGCCGACATCGAAATCGCGCGCGCCCTGCATTTCGGGCGCGCTGCGCAACTGGCCTTCGAGCGTGTAGGTCCAGCCGTGGTACTTGCAGTGCAGGGCGTTGGCGCCCTTGCCGTTGCATAGCGCGAGCGGACCAGCACGATGCCGGCACACGTTCGGGAACGCACGCAGAACCTCGTCCTTGCCGCGCACGAGCAGGACCGGAACCGTGCCGATCGTCTCGACGACATGATCGCCGGGCTCGGCCAGTTGGTCGCTGCGCGCCACCAGTTGCCAGCTCCGCGCAAACACCGCGCGCTGTTCCATCTCGAGCATCGCATCGCCGAAGTAATGGCGCGCGGGCAGCGCATGGGCGCGATCAAGCGCCTCGGCAGGGTCATCGTTTTGCATGGATCGTGCTCGTCCGGTTGTAGGATGCGTGACTGCTCAATTCGATCGGGGAATTGCAATGTACCGTCCTGGCTGTGGCGTAGTCTTGTACGCGTTTTGCGCGCTGTCGTCCGCGGCCGAACCGCGCGCGCGCGATCTTGGTGTGCCGTTCGAAGGTGTACCCGGCCCGCTCAATGCGATCACCGATGTTGCCGGGATCACGGTCGGGCAGGTGACCCTGATCGAGGACCTGGCTGACGGCCACAAGGTGCGCACAGGCGTCACCGCGATCCTGCCGCGCGGCAAGGACAGCGCCGACAAGTCGGTATTCGCGGGCTGGTTCGCGCTCAACGGCAACGGCGAGATGACCGGTACGATGTGGATCGACGAATCGGGTCAACTCGAAGGCCCGGTCATGCTCACCAATACGCACAGTGTCGGCGTCGTCCGCGATGCGGTGATCGCCGGGCGCGTGCATGCGGGCGGCGCGGATGCATCGGGTTACTGGTGGTCGCTGCCGGTCGTGGCGGAAACCTGGGATGGCCGCCTGAACGACATCAACGGCTTCCATGTCAAACCCGAGCACGTCGCGACAGCGCTCGCCAACGCGAGTGGTGGCGCGGTCGCCGAAGGCAACGTCGGTGGTGGCACCGGCATGATCTGCCATGAGTTCAAATGCGGCATCGGCACCGCATCGCGCCGCATCGAGATCCACGAAAACTCCTATCGTGTCGGCGTGCTCGTGCAGGCCAACTACGGTGTGCGCGACCCGCTGCGCATCGCCGGCGTGCCAGTCGGGCAATACCTGCGTGACGATCGCGTCTACACCGACGCCCGACTGAGCGGAGATACCGGCTCGATCATCATCGTCGTTGCGACTGACGCGCCGCTGCTGCCGCACCAGCTCAGGCGCGTCGCGAAACGCGCCGGCATGGGTCTCGCCCGCATGGGCAGCTATGCCGGCAATGGCTCGGGCGACATCTTCCTGGCCTTCTCGACGGCGAATGCCGATCCGAACAAGGACGGGACCATCGGAACGGTCAGCTACATCGGCAATGACGACCTCGACAGCCTCTTCGAGGCCACCGTGCAGGCGACCGAGGAGGCCATCGTCAACGCGATGGTCGCGGCACGCGACATGCGTGGCGAGGCCGGACACTACGCCAGGGCGATTCCGCACAAGGAGCTGGTGCGCCTGCTCAAGCGCTTTGGTCGCTACAGCCGGCCGCGCTGAACCGCGCGGCGGATTTTCGCCGCACCCATTCATGGCTTGAGGAACCGGCTGTACCAGTCGAGGTTGCGTTGCATGCGGTCGCGCAGGTAACTCGGCACGCTGAGCCCGTGGTGCTCGCCCGGATAGATCACGAGCCGGGTCGGCACATCGAGCGCACGCAGGGCCTGGTACATCTGTTCGGCGCCGAGGCAGGGCACGTTGAAATCCTTTTCCGCGCACTGGAACAGGGTCGGTGTCCTGATGCGGTCGGCGTGCAGGAACGGGAAGCTGACCCGGTCATAGGCATCGCGGTTGGCCCACGGCGTGCCCAGTTCGAGCATGTACTCACGGATGTACTGGTCATGGCCGTACATCGCATAACTGTTCGATGCGCCGGCGCCGCTGACGGCGGCCTTGAAGCGCGTGTCGCTCGCGATCACGGCATTGGTCAGGATGCCGCCATAGCTCCAGCCGCCGACACCGAGGCGTTGCGGATCGGCGATGCCCAGCTTGACGACGTGTTCGACCGCGGCCAGCGCATCCTGGACATCCTTGTTGCCCCAGTCGGCGTAGATCGCCCGCGCGAAATCGAAGCCACGCCCGGAACTGCCGCGCGGATTCACTGCAACGACGGCAAAACCGTTTGCCGCGTAGATCTGCCAGTCGGCCATGAATTCGCGACTGAACTGATAGACCGGGCCGCCATGCAGGCGCAACACCGCGGGGTAACGCTTGCCCGGTTCAAATCCGAGCGGCTTGACCAGCAGGCCCTCGATCGGCGTGCCGTCCGCGCTGTTGAAACGGAGCGTCACCGTTTCGGCGCGTGGCCTTCCGGCGAGCCAGCTGTTGTGGTCGGCCAGCGATCGCAGGCGCCTGTTTTCGAGCGCCTCCAGTGCAGGCGGACTGCGCTCATCGCCGCCGAGGATGACGCTGCGACCGTCCTTGCCAGGATCAAAATCGATGTCGAAGCGATCGCCCCGGGTCAGTTCGCTGACTCGGCCATCGGCCAGGTCGATGCGCGACACATGCGTGACGAGGCTCTGTTCGACAAGGGCGAGGATGGCGCGGCCATCGTGCGACCAGCGCGGCTTGGTAACGCAGCGGTCGATTGCCGCCGGAATACGGGACTTGCCGGTGGCCACGTCGATCACGGCCAGTTGCCAGGGCGCGTAGTAGACCCACTTGTCCTCGCCGCCCTGCAGATAGGCGATGCGCGTGCTGTCCGGGCTCCAGGCCGGATAGCTTTCCCAGTACGGATCGAGGTCCGCCCCGACGAACGTCGTCAACTGGCGCTCCGTCGCGCCAATCCTGGGTTCGATCAGGTAAATGTCGTAGTTGAGATGCCGGTCCGGATCCGCGCCGCGCTTGGTCACGTAAGCGATGGTCTTGCCATCGGGCGACCACGCGGGCAACTGCTCGTCATGCGCACCGGGCGTCAGCACGGCGGACTTGCGAGTGCCGATGTCGAACAGGTACAGATGCTTGCGTCGCGCGCCGAGGTAACCGCTGCCGTCTTCCTTGAACTGGTAGCGTTCGCTGACGATCGGCGGCGGGTTCTTCGGTTTTTCGCTGCCGGGCGGGAATTCCGGATCGATCGCGATCACCGCGAGCTGCCTGCCGTCCGGCGACCAGACGAAGTCCTCGACGCCATCGGCGAAATCGGTGAGGCGCTGCGCTTCACCACCATCGCGGGGCATGACCCAGACCTGGGTCGTCGAATCCTCCTTCGCTTGGTCCGCGTCACGCGGCCGATCCGACAGGAAGGCGAGCTGGCTCGAATCGGCCGACCACTGCGGGCGCCATTCATTGCTGTCGGCAGTCTGGGTGAGGCGGATGCGTTGCTTGCCATCGAAGCGTACGCGCCAGAGATCCGACTGGCTCCGGTCCGCGTCCGTATCGGTCGTCGTCGCGGTGTACGCGACGAGCTTGCCATCGGCCGACAGCGCCGGTTCGGCGAGATCGACGATGCGGGCGAGATCGGAAGGCTGCAATGGGCTGGGGTCTTCTCCCGCCAGCGCAGGACAGGTGGCGGCAAGGATCAGCAGGCAAGCCAGTCGTTTCATGCGTTCCCCGTCATTATTGCGACTCGTTCTCCCGCGGACGGGCGAAAAGGTGCAGCAAAAAGCCGCAGTATTTGCGGGCTGAATCAATAATAATGCACGAACCACGGGGGTGGTCCGGGTTCGAGGCTGGGGGACGGGGGGCCAGACTCCCGCTTCGGGACGGTTCGATGTGTCGCTGCCGGGAGTTGCGATTGAGCGTCACCGCTGAACCCACCGCGAATCTGGACACGGCGCTCGCGCATGCCACGCGCCTGCTTGCCACCGATCCTGCACTTGCTGGCGAGCAGGCCAGCGAAATCATCAAGGCGGTCGGCGAACATCCACCGGCCGTGCTGCTGCTCGGGGCGTCGCATCGGTTGCGCGGCAATTTCGGCGCGGCGCTCGACATCCTGCGTCCGTTGGCCGCGATGCAGGCCAATTGGGCGGCAGCCCAACTCGAGCTCGGCCTGGCCCTCGTCGGCGCGAAGCACGGCAGCCAGGCCAGGGCCGCACTGTTGCGCGCGGTTGGACTCAAACCCGATCTGCCCAAGGCCTGGCTTGCGCTCGGCGACCTGCTCATGGCCATGGACGATGCCGAAGGCGCCGACGCGGCCTACGCCAACCACGTGCGCCATTCGACGCGTGATCCGCACATGCTGCAGGCGGCGACCGCCCTGTGCGAGAACCGTTTGCCGGCGGCCGAAGCGTTGTTGCGCGAACGACTCCGGCAGGCGCCGACCGACGTGGCCGCGATCCGCATGCTGGGCGAAGTTGCGGTGCGCCTGGGCCGCAACGAGGATGCCGAGAACCTGCTTTCGCGCTGCCTGCAACTCGCGCCGGGCTTCGCTGCGGCGCGCCAGAACTACGCCCTCGTCCTGCACCGGGCCAACAAGCCGGGCCAGGCCCTCGCCGAAATCGACGGCCTGCTTGCGCAGGATCCCGACAATGCCGGCTATCGAAACCTCAAGGCCGTCGTGCTGTGCCGGATCGGCGATTACGCAGCGGCGATCGACCTCTATGCGGCGATCCTTGACGAGTACCCGGATCACCCACGCATCTGGATGAGCTATGGCCATGCGCTGAAGACGGCCGGTCACCAGCAACTTGCGATCGATGCCTACCGACGCAGCCTGCAACTCGATCCGGGCTGCGGCGAAGTCTGGTGGAGCCTGGCCAACCTGAAGACGTTGCGCTTCTCGGACGCGGACCTCGCCGCGATGCAGGCCGAGCTGGCCAAGCCCGGCCTGGCCGACAAGGACAGGCAGCATCTCGAATTCGCGATCGGCAAGGCGTTCGAGGATGCCGCCGACCATGCGGCCTCGTTCGAGCATTACCTGCGCGGCAATACCTTGCGCCGCAAGACCCTGCTCTACGATGCCGACGACACCAGCGCGCGTGTCGCACGCATCCGGCGCAGCTACACGCGCGGGTTCTTCGCGGAGCGCAGCGGATGGGGCGCGCAAGCAGCGGATCCGATCTTCATCGTCGGCCTGCCGCGCGCCGGTTCGACCCTGCTCGAGCAGATCCTCGCCAGCCACTCGGCCGTCGAAGGCACGATGGAACTGCCCGAGATCACCTCGATCACACGCGAGCTGCGCAGCCTGGGCGATTCGAATCGCGCGATGCCGTATCACGACGTCGTGCTCGGCATGGATGCCGGCGCACTGCGCGAACTCGGTGAACGCTACCTCGACCATACGCGCATCCAGCGCAAATCCGCTGCGCCGTTCTTCATCGACAAGATGCCGAACAATTTCCTGCATCTCGGCCTGATCCACCTGATGTTGCCGAACGCGAAGATCATCGATGCGCGCCGCCATCCGCTGGCTTGCTGCTTCTCGGCGTTCAAGCAGCATTTCGCGCGCGGCCAGAGTTTCACCTACGGACTCGATGACATCGGTCGCTATTACCACGACTACGTGGCCCTGATGGCGCATTTCGACGAGGTGCTGCCCGGCCGCGTGCACCGCGTGATCTACGAACGCATGGTCGATGACACCGAGGGTGAGGTGCGCCGCCTGCTCGACCATTGCGGTTTGCCGTTCGAGGAAACCTGCCTGCGTTTCTTCGAGAACGAGCGACCCGTGCGCACGGCGAGCTCGGAACAGGTACGCAAGCCGATCTATCGCGAAGGCGTCGATCACTGGCGCCACTATGAAACGTGGCTGGGGCCGCTGAAAGACGCGCTGGGGAAGGTTCTGGAAAGTTATCCCGAGGTGCCGGAAGGGATCGCCGGCGAAATGAAAAATCATTGAACGTTGCATTCACGCAGACCTGGAGGGGAACCCGATGAAAAAAAGCAGCAACACGACAAGACCGCGAATGCACCCGATGCGAATGGCGCGAGTGCCGCTGGCGGTCGCCATCCACCTGGCGGTTTGCGCCGCGGCGTATGCACAGGACAGCGCGCCGGAGTCCCAGCAGGCAGCGCCATCGAGCGAGGATGCCTCGAGCCTCGGCGTGATCACGGTGACTTCGCAGAAACGCACCGAGAATCTGCAGGAGGTGCCGATCAGCATCCAGGTGCTCGGCAACGAGAAGCTGCGCGAACTCAATGTCTCGAATTTCGAGGACTACGTGAAGTTCCTGCCCAGCGTTTCGTATCAGACGCTCGGCCCGGGTTTCGCCCAGGTCTACATGCGCGGCGTGGCCAGTGGTGGCGACGGCAATCATTCGGGTTCGCTGCCGAGTGTGGGCGTGTATCTCGATGAACAGCCGGTCACGACGATCCAGGGCCCGCTCGATATCCACATCTACGACATCGCCCGCGTCGAGGTCCTTTCCGGCCCGCAGGGCACGCTCTACGGCGCCAGTTCGGAAGCCGGCACGATCCGCATCATCACCAACAAGCCCGATCCGAGCGGCTACGAGTCCGGCTACAGCGTCGGCTTCAACAGCACCAGCCACGGTGGCATCGGCAACGTGCAGGAAGGCTTCGTCAATGTTCCGCTCAGCGAGCGGGCCGCGATCCGCCTGGTCGGCTGGCATGAGAAGGATGCCGGTTACATCGACAACGTGGTCGGCACGCGCACCTTCCCGACGTGGGACGAGTTCACCGGCGGCAACGGCACGATCAGCAATGCGGCGATCGCGAAGAACAACTACAACGACGTTGATACCACGGGCGCGCGTCTCGCGCTCGGCATCGACCTGCACGAGAACTGGACCGTCAATGCGTCGCTGATGGGTCAGAAAGCCGAGTCGAACGGCCTGTTCGCCTACGATCCGGCGGTCGGCGAACTCGAATTGACCCACTTCTATCCCGAGAGAGCGCAGGACAACTGGAACCAGGCCGCACTGACCGTCGAAGGCAAGATCGGCAACTTCGATGTCACCTATGCGTTCGCGCATCTCAACCGCAGCGACCTGATCGAATCAGACTATTCGGACTATTCGTTCTGGTACGACACGCTGTATGCGTACGGCGGTTCGATCTACAACGACAACGGCGACATCATCAATCCGTCGCAGTACATCCAGGGCAAGGACCGCTATCGCAAGACCAGCCACGAACTACGCATCGCGACGCCGCAGGAGGAACGCCTGCGTTTCGTCGGCGGCTTCTTCTGGCAGAACCAGAAGCACGACATCCAGCAGCGCTACAAGATCGACGGCCTCTCGAGCGAGCTCAGCACGCCGGGCTGGCCCGACACGCTGTGGCTGACCAAGCAACTGCGCGAGGATCGCGACAAGGCGGTGTTCGGCGAACTGGCCTACGACATCATCCCCGATACGCTTACCGCCACGGTCGGCGGCCGCTACTTCAAGGCGGACAACAGCCTCGGCGGCTACTTCGGTTTCAGTGCAGGTTTCTCGCCGAGCTCGGAGTACGGCGAGGCGGGCTGCATTTCGCCCGATCCCTACAACGGTGCGCCGTGTCTCGATTTCGACAAGTCGGTCAAGGAATCCGGTTCGTTGTACAAGGCGAACCTGACCTGGAAGGCGACGCCGACCAAGATGTTCTATCTGACCCGCTCCGAAGGATTCCGTCCCGGCGGCATCAACCGGCGCGGCATCCTGCCTCCGTACCTGACCGACTACCTGACCAACTACGAGGCCGGCTGGAAGACGACCTGGCTCGACAACCACCTGTCGTTCAACGGATCGGTGTTCCGCCAGGAATGGGAAGATTTCCAGTTCAGCATCCTCGGCGCGAACGGCCTGACCGAAATCAAGAATGCCAACCAGGCGCGCATCAACGGTGCCGAGTTCGAGTTGAACTGGGCTGCGACCTACAACCTGCAGTTGTCCGCCGGAGCGGCGTTCTACAACGCGAAGCTGACCGCGAACTACTGCGGCTTCACGGATGAGGATGGCGTGCCGGTGACCGAATGCGACGATCCCGAAGCACCGAGCGGAACTCGCCTGCCAGTCACGCCGAAGTTCAAGGGCAACCTGACCGCACGCTACACCTTCGATATCGGCAGCTTGCAGGCGTATGTGCAGGGCTCGGGCGTGCATGTCGGCCAGCGGACCTCGGATCTGCGCATCGCCGAGCGCGGCATCCTTGGCGAGCTTCCGGGCTATTCGATGTTCGATTTTTCGATCGGCATCTCGAAGGAAAGCTGGGCGCTGGATTTCTTCATCGACAATGCGTTCGACAAGCTCGGCCAGATCTCGCGATTCGCCGAATGTGCCGAGGCCGTCTGCGGTGCCGCCGGCGTGGTGCCGCAATACCCGGATGGACAGGTCTACGTGGTTCCGACCCATCCACGCATGTTCGGAGTGCGTTTCTCGCAGACGTTCTGATCCGCGATCGTGTCCCCGTGAAACAGGAACCCCGGCGCAATGCCGGGGTTTTTCATTCCGGCAATCCCGGGCTTGCCCGCGTCCATTGTTTTCCGGCAGCCATCACGGGCACACTCGGAGACTCGTCGCTCGCGCCGCAGCCCTGTCGTTCCCGACCGCCCTTGTTCGTGGAGATCACATGTTCATCAATCGGACCTGCGTAGCCCTGATCGGTTTCGTTGCCGCGTGCGGATCCGCCGTTGCGGGATCGCCGGCAGCGACCAGTGACTCCGCCTTGCGTGCGCGGGTCGAACGCGTTCTGGCCAGGACACCCTTGATCGATGGGCACAACGATCTGCCGTGGGAGATCCGTTCGCGTGTCGAAGGTGTCGATCTTGCCATCGATCACACGAACCAGCCGCGGCCTGCGGATGCGCCGAAGGACTGGATCGGCCTGATGACCGACATTCCGCGTTTGCGCGCCGGTCGGGTCGGCGCACAGTTCTGGTCGGTATGGATTCCGTCGACGACGACGGGCGCGGAAGCGATCAAGACCACGATTGAGCAGATCGACATCGTCCACACCATGGTTGCCCGATATCCGCAGGCGTTCGAGATGGCCTATGCCGCCGATGACATCGTGCGCATCCACAAGGCCGGCAAGGTCGCCTCGCTGATCGGCATCGAAGGCGGGCACCAGATCGGCAACTCGATGGCAGCGCTGCGCCAGATGTATCGGCTCGGCACGCGCTACATGACCTTGACGCATACGATCAACAACGACTGGGCCGATTCCGCCACGGCCGACCCGCAACATGATGGATTGACCGGGTTTGGCCGTGCCGTGGTCGGCGAGATGAACCGCCTCGGCATGATCGTCGACCTCAGTCATGTTTCGACCAAGACGATGAAGGATGCCATCGCCGCGAGTCGTTCGCCGGTGATGTTTTCGCATTCCGGTGCGCGCGGCCTGATCGATCACCCGCGCGATGTGCCGGATGACGTACTGCTTCTCGTGGCGAAGAACCATGGCATCGTCATGGTCAATTTCTTTCCGCCCTACCTTTCCGCCGAACGCGCGCGCTGGAACGCGGATCGTGCGGCGGAAGCGACGCGCTACAACGCGCCGCCGTACGACGGCCTGTACATCGGCCAACCCGAACGCGCCGCAGCAGCGATGGCCGAGTGGGATCGCCTGCATCCATCACCGCTCGTTCCGCTGAGCATCGTCGCCGATCACCTCGACCACATCCGCAAGATCGCCGGCAACGAAAGCGTTGGCCTCGGCTCCGATTTCGACGGCATATCGAGCACGCCCGAGGGCCTCGATGGCGTCGACAAGTATCCGGCCCTGCTCGTCGAACTGGCCCGCCGCGGCTGGACCGATGCCGAACTCGCCGCCGTCGCCGGCGGCAACATGCTGCGCGTCATGCGTGCCAATGAAGCCGTCGCGCGGAACTTGCAGGCAAGCGAAGCGCCTTCGATGGCGAAGATCGAGGATGACAAGATCTCGCCTACTCGCTGAAGCACACAAAATTCTGCTTCGCTCGTCGTTCCGCCGTGCAGTTCAGCACCAACGGTAGTGAACTGCGGAATATTTCGGACTCAACTCAGCCCATCGTATTGCAGCACGCAGTCGCCATATAAGGAGATGAAGATTCGGCCTGATCCGACGTGTTCGTGGCCATGAAACTTGATTATCGACATATTTTTGTCGGATAATGAATTTCGCGGCCACTATTGGCCCTGTGCAGCGAGTTCGGTCATGCTTCACTTCTTTGCGTTCAAGAACTTCCTCAGCTTCAAGGAGCGAACCGAGGTGTCGTTCGTCCTGACCAAAAAGGCCAGTGCGCACGGTTGGGACGTAACATCGCCCGCCGGCCAGCGCCTTGCGACGGCGATGGCCGTGATCGGTGCCAATGGCGCGGGCAAGACCTCGTTGATCAAGCCCTTGGCGTTCCTTAATTGGTTCATCACCCATTCGTTCCAAAGCCAGCGGAGTGCGCCGCTGCCGCTCAAGCCTCACTTTTCTTCGTCGAACGAACCGATAGAGTTCGAAGTTGAGGCCGACGACGTGAACGGCACGCTATGGCGCTATGAATTGATGGCCACGCCAGAGCGCGTTCTGCGCGAAGCCGTCTACAAGCGGCCGAACAAGAAGCGCGCAAAGTTTTCCTATGTGTTCGTGCGCGAGTGGAATGAAGCCTCGCAGGAGTACGCAATTAAGCAGGAGGGTTTCGGCTTGGATCCCGCCGAGGCGAGAAAGGTCCGTCCGAACGCCTCATTGGTGTCGACAGCGGCGCAGTATGGCGTTGAGGTTGCACAACACCTGATTGGCGCGCACGTCGAAACCAACATCCTCCAGTTCGGTCGTGTCGATTCCACCAGCGGGTTCCTGGATGCATCCATGCTCTACTTCGAGAATGCGGCATTGAAGAAGCAGATGGAGGCCTTGTTGCGGAATCTGGATCTTGGTCTGTCTGGGGTGGAGATCCGGAAACTGGATTTCCCTGCGCCGCCGGAAGCCAGACGCCCGGAAGACGTGAAAATGCCGGCGCGGTATCTGACATTCGGCGTCCATGCCCTGAAGGACGGTTCAAGCCATGAATTGCAAATGGCAGAGGAGTCCAGCGGCACGCGCACCGCCTTCGTGCAACTTGCGTATCTGTTGAGTGTGCTGGCCAGCGGTGGCATCGCGGTGATCGACGAATTGGAAAGCGACATGCACCCGCACATGATCGAACCCTTTCTCGATCTGTTTTCCAGCATAAATACCAACCCGCACAATGCGCAGATCATCTTCACCAGTCATTCGATCGAGGTGATCGGCCTGCTCGGCAAGTCACAAGTGTTCTTGGTGGAAAAGAAGGATTGCGAGAGTGAAGCCTGGCGCCTGGACACGATGGAGGGTGTGCGCAGCCAGGACAACCTCTATGCGAAATACATGAGCGGCGCTTATGGAGCAGTCCCTCAACTATGACGTTGCGTCCGCCGGCCAAACCGCGTGCCGTCAAGGAATCTCTGCTCATTGTCGGTGAAGGGGACGCAGACATCGCTTTCGTTCGCCATGTAAAGCGAACATATGCCGATTCGCTCGGACGAGCCGTCCAGGAGCACAACGCGAAAGGCAGGGGCGGTCGGAACGTATTGGAAACAGCGCGCCGTCGCGCGAACAACAATCGTGCGTACGACAAGGTAGTTCTGCTGCTGGATACCGATACGGACTGGGACGATGCAGATCGCGCCAAGGCGCGAAGGAGCCGTATCGGCAAGCGTGGAAGGCTTGATGTCATCGAATCCAATCCATGCCTTGAGGCCTGGCTCTTGAAGATACTTGGTGTCACAACCGAGGGTGACACCAAGCACATGAAGCGGGCGTTCAAGGAGCGCACAGGATGCGAAGCACATGAGCCTGACTGGATGGGGCGGCTCCTTGGTCGCGATGTGCTCGATCAAGCCAGAGAGAATGTGTCGCAACTTGCGGAGTTGATGAACCACATGGGCATTGCGAAGCCGTAAGGGAGTGTGATCTTTACAGTGCCGAGACGCCGTACTTGGCCAGGAACACAATCCACAGGGGCGGCGAGATGGACAATCAGGAGCTCAATGCGGTCTCGGGCAAGGTTCACATCTTGCTCCAAGCCGAAAGCATGAGAAGTCCTAGTCAGGCTTCACTTCTCGATGCGCATGTTGAGTTTAGACCACTCGGCGAAGGTACTCGTCTGAGTGCGCGGTCTATGAAATCGCAGGCAAACAAAACCCGGCGCATGGCCGGGTTTGTCGTGAAGCCTTGAATGATTGGTCGGGGAGACAGGATTCGAACCTGCGACCTCTACGTCCCGAACGTAGCGCTCTACCAGACTGAGCTACACCCCGATACCGGCCCGCGTTTGGCGGGCCGCGAATAATAGCGGTGGTGCTGGTGCAGCGCAACGTCTGGATAAAAGGGCACGGGGTGATCTGATAATCTAACGGGCCGGCTGCGCGGCGCGTGAGCTGCCGTGGTGGCTGACTTTCCGAGGATTTCATGGCCCTGACAACCGCCCGCACCATGCCTGGCGTGCTGGAGCTGCTGCCGCTCGACCAGATCGCCTTCCAGGGCATGCTGGATACGGTGCGCAGCAATTTCGAACGCTTCGGATTCCTGCCGATCGAGACGCCGGTGATGGAGTTCGCCGACGTCTTGTTGACCAAGTCCGGCGGCGAGACCGAGCGGCAGGTCTATTTCGTCCAGTCGACCGGCGCGCTCGAGCAGGGCGACAAGCCCGAGCTGGCCTTGCGCTTCGACCTGACCGTGCCGCTGGCGCGCTACGTGGCCGAGCACGAGCATTCCCTGAATTTCCCGTTCCGCCGCTACCAGATCCAGCGCGTCTATCGCGGTGAGCGCGCCCAGCGCGGGCGTTTCCGCGAGTTCTACCAGTGCGATGTCGACGTGATCGGCAAGGATTCGCTTTCGGTCCGCTACGACGCCGAGATTCCCGCGACGATCTATGGCGTGTTCCGCGATCTCGCGATCGGCCCGTTCACGATCCAGCTCAACAACCGTCGCCTCATGCGCGGCTGGTTCGAGGGGCTCGGCATTGCCGATGGCGACCGGCAGATGGCCGTGCTGCGCGAAGTCGACAAGCTCGACAAGCGCGGTCTCGATCATGTGCGCGAGACGCTGACCGGCGCGGCATTCGGCCTCTCGACGGAAGCAGTCGACAGGATCCTCGCCTTCGTCCAGGTGCGCTCGACCTCGCTGGCCGATGCGCTCGAGAAACTCGATGCGCTCGGCTCGGGTAGCGAGACCTTCGAGCAGGGTCGCAACGAGTTGCGCGACGTGCTGGGCCTGATCAAGGCGTTCGGCGTGCCCGAGTCGCACTTTGCGCTGAACCTCTCGATCGCGCGCGGCCTCGACTACTACACCGGCACGGTCTACGAGACCACGCTCAATGACCATCCGCAGATCGGCTCGATCTGCTCGGGCGGCCGCTACGAAAACCTGGCCGGCAACTACACGAAGTCGAGCCTGCCCGGCGTCGGCATCTCGATCGGCGCAACGCGCCTGTACTGGCAACTGCGCGAGGCCGGCCTGATCGGTACCGCGACGAGTACGGTGCAGGCCCTGGTTACCCAGATGGACGAGGCGCAATTGCCGGTCTATCTCGCGCTCGCTACCGAATTGCGCCAGGCCGGGATCAATACCGAAGCGGTCATGGAATCGTCCAAGCTCGGCAAGCAGTTCAAGTACGCCGACAAGGCCGGGATCCGTTTCGTGCTCGTTCTCGGCGACAACGAAATCGCCAACGGCACCGTGACGGTCAAGGACCTGCGCCGGGAGAACCAGTTCGAGGTAGCGCGCACGGATCTGGCCAGGACCTTGCGCGCGGAACTCGAGCAGGGCGCGGGGACGGGAGTGCGGGCATGACGATCGAACTCGATGGTTCCTCGCTGACCCGCAGCCAGGTCATCCAGATCGCGTGCGAGGGCAGCGATGTATCGCTTTCGCCGGAAGCGCTGGTGCGCGTGCGCCGCGCGGCCGACTTCCTTGCCGAGAAGGTCAGTTGCGGCGAGCCGGTCTATGGCGTCACCACGGGCTTCGGCAGCAATGCCGACAAACTGCTCGGCGCGCATCGCGTGCGCGACGAACTGCATGGCGGAAGTGCCGGGCAGCGCGACGGCACCACCTTGCTCGAGGAACTGCAGCACAACCTGCTGATCACCCACGCGGTCTGCGTCGGTGAGCCGCTGGCCGTTGACGTCGTGCGCGCGATGCTCGCGATCCGCATCAACACGCTGTTGCGCGGGCACTCGGGAATCCGCGTATCGACGCTCGAAGCGCTGACCGCCTTGCTCAACCGCAACGTGATTCCGGTGATTCCGGCCAAGGGTTCGGTCGGTGCGAGTGGCGATCTCGCGCCGTTGTCGCATCTGGCGATCGTCCTGCTCGGTGGCGGTGAGGCCTTTGTCGATGGCGAGCGCGTCAGCGGTGCCGAAGCGATCCGGCGCGTCGGCATCGAGCCGATCCGGCTTTCGTTCAAGGAGGGTCTGGCCCTCAACAACGGCACGACGCAGATGCTCGCGACGGCCGTGCTGGCCCTGTCGCGTATCGAGAACCTGCTGGCAACGGCCGATCTCGCGGCGGCGATGACGCTCGATGCGTTTGCCGGACGCAGTGGTGCGCTGCGGCCCGAGGTGCATGCCTTGCGTCCGCATCCGGGCCAGGTGGAGACAGCGCGGCACATCCGCGAACTGCTCGAAGGCTCGACCCTCGTCGATATCCCGTATCACCTGGTGCCGCGCTTCCGCAGCTGGACCGCCGATGCCTGGAGCGATCCGGTCGAGCAGGAGCGACGATTCGATATCGCCTGGGACTACGTGCCGCCGCCGCAGCGTCACGGTCGCGAGGCATTCTACGAGCGCTACCTGCCGTTCAAGGGAGGCAAGAAGCACCAGCCGCAGGATGCCTATTGCCTGCGTTGCATGCCGCAAGTGCATGGTGCCGTGCGCGATGCCTGGGAGCAGGCCTGTCGCATCATCGATATCGAGCTGAACTCGGTCACCGACAATCCGCTGGTATTCCCGGATGCCGAGAACCCGCGCTACATCGAGGACCAGGTCATTTCTGCAGGGCACTTCCACGGCATGCCGCTGGCCCTCGCGATGAGTTACGTGAAGGCCGCGATCCCGGTGCTGGCCTCGATTTCCGAGCGACGCCTGAACAAGCTCGTCGACCCGGCCAACAACGATGGCCTGCCGGGCTTCCTGATCGGCAACGAGGATGGAACCGATTCGGGCTTCATGATCGTGCAGTACACCGCGGCGGCGCTGGTCAACGATCTTGCGACACGTGCCCATCCGGCGTCGGTGTATTCGATTCCGACCAGTGCGAACGCCGAGGATCATGTCTCGATGGGCACCAACGAGGCTCGCCATGTGCTCGACATGACCGACGACCTCGGCCATGTGCTCGCACTCGAGTTGTACACGGCGGCACAGGCGCTCGAATATCGGCAGGACATGCTCAACGCGGCGCGCGGCCTCGCCGATCGCGGCGACTGGAAGGCTCTGGCGGCAAAGATCGGCAATGCGCCGCGCGAGGACCATGCGAGTCATGCGACGTTCGAGAGCGAGATCCGCGCGTTGATGAAGGCGCTGACCAACGCCGGCGAGTTTCATGCCGGTGTGGCGGTGCGCAAGGCACACGCGAAGATCCGCGAAAGCATCGATTTCATGCAGCGCGATCGGGCGATGGATGGCGACATACGAAGCATCTGCGCACTGGTATCGAGCAACGTCCTGATCGCCGACCTGTCATGAGCAACTGGGTACGAATCTGCCACCTGGCCGAGTTGTTGCCTGGTGAATGCCAGACCGGCTGGGATGGCGATACGCCGATTGCGGTGTTCAATGTCGACGGCGAGGTCTATGCGATCGAGGATATCTGCACGCACGATGGCAGCGAGCTGACCGGCGGTCCGGTCGTGGGTTACGAAGTCGAGTGCCCGCGCCACGGCGCGCGCTTCGACGTGCGCACCGGCGCCGCGCTGTGTCCGCCGGCCTACGAGCCGACCGCGAAGTTTCCGGTCAAGATCGAGGACGGCTGGGTCTACTCGCGCGATGATCGCTGAGTGATGCCGGTGCCGGCCGAGCGGGCCTGAAAGCGGGATATCGGTGCGCGACCCGCGAGCCAACGCGGGAACGAAAACCCCGGTCAATCCGCCGTGATCGACTCGACCGGATCGCCCGCAGCGCTGAATTTGACGAGGACGAGTTCGCCGCCGCCTTCGATGACTATGCGCTCGCGCGCGTCACTCGACGATTCGATCAACAGCGTCTCGCCGGTTTCAGCGGTTTCGACACGATGATCGCCGCGTGCTCGCGCCTGGCCCGCGAACACATAGATCAACCAGGTGGAGGCGGGTTCGACGAAGACCAGCATGGTTCCGTTGAGCGGACGCGCGAGCACTTCGGCGGTGACGGAATCGCGATGCGCCATGACGTTGAAGTCGCGGGTCGGCCCGGCCAGCAGGCGACAATGAACCTGATCTTCGCCGGCGAAATGAACGCGCTGGAATCGCTGGTCCAGGCGCAGCGGCGCCGCTTCGTTGATGTCGAGCTCGATGCCGTTGCCGGCGAGCAGGAGCAGGTCGCGCTCGATCGCCGGAAACGACGAGAACGGGCCGTCGGTCTCGATGTCGGCGATGCTGACGCGCCAGCGAAAGCCCGTGTCGGATCCGGGGATTTGCGCGCTGGCGATTTCGGTGGTCCAGCCGCCGTCGTTCTTCCAGCGGGTGCGTCGATAATCCCTCGCTCGCAACAGGCGCATCACGGCAGAGCCTGCGTCAGTTCGTGCCGTCGGGACGGTGATAGGTATAGACAAGGGTCGCGCTGCCGAGAAAGTCGATCGTCGTCGACTGGCGTCCGCCCAGCCGGCGGGCAACGCGTTCCGACTCGGTGTTCTCGGTGCGGATCAGGCTGATCGCGCGTTCCGCGCCGAGCTGGTTGAAGGCATGGGCCAGCACCGCGCGTCCGGCTTCGGTCGCATAGCCCTTGTGACGGTGTTCGGGGCGCAGCATCCAGCCCACTTCGAGATCGGGCCAGCCTTCCGGGTTGTGCAGGCCGACCCGGCCGATGAACTCGGCACTGTCCTTCAACTCGACCGCCCACATGCCATATCCGCGCAGGGCCCAATGGCCAATCAGCATGGCCATCGAGCGCCACGCGTTCATGCGATCGAGGGGCTGGCCGTCGCCGACGTATTTCGTGCTGGTCGCATCGGCCAGCATCTGCGAATAGTGCTCGAAGTGGCGTTCGGACAACGCGGTCAGGCGCAGTCGCTCGGTGATCAGGACCGGGATCTCAAGCATGATGTTCGTTCAGCCGAGGAGTCCGAGCAACGCCTGCGAGGACGCTCTGAGACTCTCATTCCAGGTGAATCCGACGATGGGCCTTCCGCTTTGCGCATCGTGGAAATCTTCCTCCTGCCCCGGGGCGAGCAGGTGGCGGTAATCGACGGTGATTTCAGTGCCGGCATCGAGCCGGGTTGTTGCAAAGATGAATCCGAGATGCCAGAGCCCGCTGGGTTCGAAGGAATGGTTGACGAAGCATTCGTCGGGCCAGTCGGTCGAGATCGTATAGCGATTCTCGAACCAGCGCACGGTGGCCGGGAGCAACTCCTTCGCGTCCGGCATCGCCTCGATCTCGCCGAAGGTCCAGGTGCGCGGTATCGCATCGGGTGCGATCAGGATGCTGCCCTTGTCGGCCGGCTCGTCGATGAACACGCCTTTGCCGGCGCCCGGAATCCTCGACGGGCTGATGTGGTAGCGGGGAAGGATCATGTGCGCACCAACGGGGGGTGCGAAGTCTAACATGCCCGGTCGGGAGGGCTGCACGCTCTTGCGGCGCCCGACGGGCGAGCCGGGGGGTGCGAGGACATGCTGAATGCGCGGCGCAGGAGCCTCGATACCTGAATCGGGCTGCTGCGACCGGAGGGGTCGCAGCAGCCCGATCGGCCGTGTTCATTCGGCGGCGGAAGCTTCGGCCTTGGCCTTTGCGGGTGCGCGGTTTGCGGTCGCCTTCGACTTGGCCTTGCTGCCACCGACAACGATGTTGTCGAGGTTCTTTTCGACGGTCTTGTCGCCGATGCCCTTGACCAGGGCCAGATCCTCGGCGCTGGTGAACGGGCCGTGCTCGTCACGGTATTCGACAATCGCTTCGGCCTTGCTCATGCCGACACCGTTGAGGCCTTCGGCGAGTGTCTTTGCGTCGGCGCTGTTGATGTCGACCGGCTCGGCGGCAAATGCCGGCAGGGCGAGGGCGAGCGAGAGGACGAGGCTGGCGAGTGCGGACTTGAAGTTCATGGCAGTGCTCCTTGGTTTTGGTTGGGGCCGGGTCCTTGTGTCCCCGGTGAACAAAGTCTCCGCCGATCCTTTCCACGTGGGGATGGCAATCCGCCGCAGCCTGGCGTAGGTCGCGCCAGCGGCCCTGCGTAGTACTTTTCCTACAGCACATTCGGGCATGGCCGCGGAGGCGCTAGAATCGTCAGTTCCGCTGCGATGCGCAGCGCGTACCAACGGGAACCATCATGGATTCGGGCGCTATCAGCACATTCGTCGGCGAACTCTGGGACGCGCAGATCGTTCCGCAACTGGTCGACTACATCCGCATTCCCAACAAGTCGCCGATGTTCGATGCGAAGTGGGCGGAGCACGGTTACATGGACAAGGCCGTCGCATTGATGGAGGCCTGGGCGCGCGCGCAGCCGATTCCGGGCATGCAGATCGAGGTGGTCCGCCTTGCCGGGCGCACGCCGTTGATCTTCATCGAGATCCCGGGGCAGGGCGATGACTGCATCCTGCTCTACGGTCATCTCGACAAGCAGCCCGAAATGACCGGCTGGTCCGACCACCTGGGACCGTGGCAGCCGGTGATCGAAGGCGACCGCCTTTACGGCCGTGGCGGCGCCGATGACGGCTATGCGATCTTCGGTTCGCTGGCTGCCATCCTGGCCCTGCAGGCGCAGAACATCCCGCATTCGCGCTGCGTGGTGATGATCGAGGCCTGCGAGGAGTCGGGCAGTTACGACTTGCCGTACTACGTCGATCATCTGGCTGCACGCATCGGCAAGCCGTCCCTGATCGTCTGCCTCGATTCCGGTTGCGGCAACTATGACCAGATGTGGCTGACCACATCGCTGCGCGGCATGACCGGCGGCAATCTCACGGTCACCGTGCTCGACGAGGGCGTCCATTCGGGCGATGCCTCGGGCGTGGTCGCCTCGAGCTTCCGCATTTTGCGCCAGGTCCTGTCGCGCCTCGAAGACGAGAACACCGGCGAGATCAAGCCCAAGGAATTGCACGTGGATATCCCGGCCCAGCGCAGGGATCAGGCCAGGCGCGGCGCCGAGGTGCTCGGCGATGCGGTCTATTCGAAGTTCCCGCTGCACAAGGGCATGCAGCCAACCACGCATGACCTGACCGAGCTCGTGCTCAACCGGACCTGGCGTCCGGCCCTGTCGATCACCGGCGTGAATGGCCTGCCTGCGCTCGACTCGGCCGGCAATGTGTTGCGACCGTTCACGTCCGTGAAGTTGAGCCTGCGCCTGCCACCGTCGTCCGATGCCGTGAAGAGCGGCGAATTCCTCAAGCAACTGCTCGAAGCCGATCCGCCCTACGGTGCGTCGGTCGTGTTCAATCTCGAAAAGGCGGGCAGTGGATGGGATGCGCCGGCGCTTTCGCCATGGCTCGAGCAATCGGTCGATGCAGCGTCGCGCACCTTTTTCGGACCGCCACCGGCCTACATGGGTGAAGGCGGCTCGATTCCGTTCATGGGCATGCTGGGCGAGAAATTTCCGGGCGCGCAGTTCCTCATCACCGGCGTGCTCGGTCCGCATTCGAATGCGCATGGACCGAACGAGTTCCTGCACATCCCGACGGGCAAGCGCGTCAGCGCGTGCGTGGCGAAAGTGATTGCCGATCATCATGTGGCGAGTGGCAAGGGCTTGACCCAGGGCATCGCTGCGACGCATGCGCATACCGTCAAGGGCGGGGATGGCTGCTGCTGAATCCCGGGCGATGGCAACGCGTGGCGAAGCGATCGTGCGTGAAGCGGGCGATGGCGATGCGGCGCGCATCGCCGAGCTCGCCACCCAACTGGGTTATGCGTCGACTGGCGCGGAAATCCTCAGCCGTCTCGAGCTGATTCGCAGCCGCGCCGATGCGTCGGTGTTCATCGCCGAGCAGCAAGGCGATGTCTGCGGCTGGATCATGGTGATGTCGACGTTTTCCCTGACCGGACCCGCCGGGGCCGAAATCGCCGGACTCGTCGTCGATGAGGCCGTACGCGGGCAAGGCATCGGCAAGCGCCTCGCAATAGCGGCAGCGGATTGGGCGCGTGCACAGGGGCGTGCGGAGTTGCGCGTGCGCAGCAACACGATCCGCGAGTCGGCCCATCGCTTCTACGAACGCGAGGGGTTTTCGCGCATCAAGACCCAGGTCCTTTTCGGCAAGCCGGTTTGAGCGACCGCCGTTTCCTGCGGACCGTGGATAGAGCCGCACACGTCTATTGGTTCGGCCCCCAAGATGTATCGACCCAGCGCTTCTCCCGCTGGCGGGAGAAGCTGCCGACAGGCTGATGAGGGTGGAACCACGAAGCACGATGTGAAACCTGGCGAATCAAGAGCGCCGTCCTCATCTCCCTTCGGGACCTTCTCCCGCCAGCGCGAGAAGGGATTGTGCCGTTGAATTGATACTGTCCTCAGGCCCGATCAGTTGCGGATCAGAGGGATGCGCAGCGCCGTGTTGTTCGGGCAGCTCATGCGTACGCCGCGGCCGCAGCGGCGCGGTTGCATGTCGTTGTCGACGCAGATCCGCACTTCGCCGAGATCGCGTCCGTGGCAACTCACTCCGAGCATGTCGCGGGTCAAGCCGGGATTGGCATCGACGAAGGCTTGCCGCACGTCCTCTGCCGTCATCGATCCGGGTTTCGAGGCGGGCGTCAGTTGTGGCGGAACGCGGATCGTGGCGTAGGCACGATCGGCCAGGCTGAAGTACGGTTCGGGGGCAAGCCCCGAACAGCTTCCGTGTGCGCTCCATTCATGCGCGATCAGGCCTCGGCTCGGCATGAAGGCCAGCGTCCTCGAGATCGTGCCCGAGTCCGGACGTTGCGACGTTGCGCAATCCCTTGGGCCGCCGCCGCGCTCGTATTGCGGCCACAGGCCATGCAGGACGAAGCCGTAGCCACGCCGCCCGCATTGCTCTACATCATCGGGGTTGCTCTCGCACCAGGTCGGCGACCAGGACAGGGCGATCAGGTAGTAGTCGAATCCGGCAGGCTGCTGGCCACGCGCCGATCCGGTCTGGCCGGCACCGGAGTGGCCGTCGCGTTCGAGCAAGGCATACGCGCCGGCAGCGATCAGGACGATGACGGCAACGATGTTTCTGCGGGCGCGTTGCGTAAGCATCACGGGACTCCATGCAGGGATGCAGGGCGACGCTATCAGGAACGCGATCCGGCGACATCCATTTGCAGTGAACAGGGTGGCCGGGAATCGCTATGATGGACGGCTGTCGCTCCCACAATTCGTGCCCATGTCCCGACTCTTCAAGCAGCGTCGCTCACCCATCCATGGCAACGGCGTGTTCGCCGTCGCCACCATCCCGGCAAAGACCGAACTCGTCGAGTATCGCGGGCGCCTGCTTACCCATGCACAGGCCGATCGCATGTATGACGGCACGACCGACACCGGCCACACCTTTCTGTTCACGCTCAATGAGCGATACGTGATCGATGCCAATTTCGAGGGCAACGTCGCCCGCTGGATCAACCACAGTTGTGTGCCGAACTGTCGCGCCGTCGTCGAGGAAAACCAGCAGGGCAGGCGTCGTGAGGATCGCGTGCTGATCGAATCCCTGCGCGAGATCGCCGCAGGCGAGGAATTGACCTACGACTACGGCATCAGCCTTGGCGAACGCCTGACCCCGCGGCTCAAGAAGATCTGGGAATGTCGCTGCGGCCACGCCCGTTGTATCGGCACGATGCTGAAGCCCAAACGCAAGCCGGTCGATCGGTCGAAAAACGGGACAACCTGAACGCCTGGCGTGAACAGATTGCATTGATCGAAGCAAAGCCGCACGCTAGCGCAGGAGTCGGCTCGACGTTGCGTCGCCCGTCGGGGCAGCAGGGATCGGACGGCCAGCAATCGAGTCGGCGAGGTCAGTTTGGCAAGCGAAAAAATCATTGCGGCGGTAGGTGTCTCCGACGAGGATGTGGCCCATCTGCGCCTGTTGATGCGCAAGGCCGCCAGCAGTCTGCAGCATGCGTGGCGCTGGGGTTCCGACACCAGTGCCGACCTGCTGGTCGTCGACACGTCGGTGTTCGCCGGACAGATGGCCTTGGCGCGCGGCCGGGTTTCCGGCATGCGCGTCGCGGTCGTCTGCGCTGCCGATGCCACGACTGATGGCGAGCCCGCGTTGCGCCGGCCATTCCAGGTCGAGAATGTCATCCAGGTTCTTGAGGATGCCAGCGGCACGACGATGATGTTGTCGTCGAAACCGATGCCCGGCGAGGATTTTCTCGAGGCGAGCCTGCGCGATGCCGGATTGCTGCTGGGTGACTCCAGTCTGCCGTTTGACGGCGATGTGCCGAGCGAGCGCAGGTTCGGCGGCGTCGATGTCGCCCAGGGGCTCGACGAGATGATCCGCGGAAATCCTCTCGCCGATCCTTTTGCCAACCTCGAGCCGGCACGATTCGATGGATCGACCAGTCTCGAGGCGAGTGGAGAACAAACCCGGCGCAGCGAGGCGCGCGCCGAGCGCGAGCGCGAGACACTGGGGGACCCGCTGGCAACCTCCAGGGCGGAGCGCTCACCGACCGCAAAGCGGGCGGACCCTCAAGCGAACGCAGCCCATCGTCTGCGCGAATATCTCGAAGGCAACCTGCTCGGCGGGCCCGTGCAGATCGCCTGGCCCGACGCCGGCATTCTCACGGTCGATCCGAAGAACAAGGTCTATCACAGCGCGCAGACCCTGGCCGAGCTCGAAGTGTATTGCCGCCAATCGCCGCGCCGCAGTGACTGGCGCCGGTTGACGACGGCCGAGTTCGCCGAGATCCGCGATACGCAACCTGCGCAGCCCTATCAGAAGCTGGTCTGGCTCGATGTGCTGCTGCATTCCGAAGGAAAGCTTGCAGCGCACCTCGATCCCGGTGGGACCTACGAACTCAAGCGCTGGATCGAGATCGCGCGCGACTATCCGCAGTACTCGCGGATATCGGCCGCGATGATGCAGCCGGCGCGCCTGCATGAGATCGCCGCGTCCTGCGGGACGACGATGGACAAGGTATTCGCGGTGGTCAACGCCTACGATGCGATCGGCTGCCTGAGCTGGACGCCGCGACCGCCACGTCACGCCGAGCCCGAGGACGAAGGCAGGATGTCTTCGCTGTTCAAGCGTCTGCGCAAGCCGTTCGGCAAGAACTGAGCGCGTCAAACCTTCCTGGCATGCGGCGGATTCGCCGCTGTCGGGCTCCAGGTTTGCGCAAACAGGCGCGCGAAATTCCCGCCGATGATCTTGGCGATGCGGCTGTCGGAGTGGCCGCGTGCCGAAAGCAGGTGGGCGACAGTATCGAGTCGATCGGCCGAATTGAGATCGGGCACGAAGGTATAGACGTTCGCATCCTCGCCTGGCGCGGAAATTCCGCGGGCGCGCCGATCCGCGACGTCTTCGGCGTGCTTGCGCTTGAACTCGGCATTGAAGTCGATTGGCGAGATCGTGCCGTCGCTGCCGATACCGACATGGTCTTCACCGCAGGTCCTGACCGCATGTTCGATGTGCGCGATCAGGTCATCGGCCATCGGCTGTCCTTTTTCGCGCAGGAACGGCATCAGGTAGATGCCGGCGACGCCACCCTTTTCGGCAAGCGCGCGCAGTTCGGCATCGGTCTTGTTGCGTGGCAGCGCGGCGAGCGCCGCACAACCCGTGTGGGTGATCGCGATCGGCACCTTCGATCGTGCGATGGCTTCGCGTGTCGTGCGCTCGCCGGCGTGCGAGAGATCGACGAGCAGGTGACGTTCGTTGAGTCGTTCGATCAGCTGCTGGCCGAACGTGCTGAGCCCTGCGTTGCCTGGCTCCAGACATCCGTCGCCGATCAGGTTGCGCCGGTTGTAGGTCAGCTGGAACACGCGCACGCCGAGCTCGTCGAACAGGGCGACGCGATCGAGATCCTCGCCGATCGGGGTCGCATCCTGGAATCCATAGACCAGGCCGAGTCGACCGTCGCGCTTGGCCCGGTCGAGATCCGCGGCAGTGCGGATCAGGCACAGTGCTTCCGGATGCGCGGCGATCTGCGCGTTCCAGTAGGCGATGTTGCGGATCGTCTCTTCGGCATTCGTCGCATAGCTGCCGACGCCGCTGACCGTGACATTGATCGCGGTCAGCCCGCTGGCGCGCGCATCCGCCAGCGCCTTTGCGCTCATTGGCGCGTAAGCCTCGGCGTTGTATTCGCCCGGACTGCCGAGCGCGTCGATGACCGTCGCCCCGGCATAGCCCGGCCAGGAGCCGCCAGGTTCGGTCTTGGCGAAAACCTCGCGCATCGAAAGCCACAACGGTGCACTCGCGGCCGCGCTCATGCCGAGCAGAAAGCGTCGACGATCCAGACTCATCGGGATTGTTCCTTTGATCGGTTTTGGAATCGGGTAGTGCGGGCCAATTCAGTCCTCGTCATGACGAGGCTTGTAGGCATCGACGAGCTGGCGCTGCACGTTCGTCGGCACCGCTTCGTAGTGGCTGAACTCTATCGAATAGCGTCCGCGTCCGCCCGTCATCGCCTTGAGTTCGGTCTGGTAGTCGGCCACTTCGGCCAGCGGAACCTGGGCCTTGATGACGAGTTCGCCGCCGCGCACGGAATCGGTGCCGTTGATGCGCGCGCGCTTGCCAGCGAGCCCGCCGGTGACGTCGCCCATGTGGATCTCGGGCACGTTGACGTCCATGTTGACGATCGGTTCGAGCAGCAGGGGTTTGGCCTTGCCGATCGCATCGAGAAAAGCCTTCTTGCCTGCGGAGACGAAGGCGACTTCCTTGGAATCCACGGTATGGAATTTGCCGTCGGTGACGACGACGCGTACATCCTGCATCTGGAATCCGGCAACTGCGCCGTGCTCAAGCACCATGCGCACGCCTTTCTCGATCGCCGGGATGAATTGCCCCGGAATCGTGCCGCCCTTGATCTCGTCGGCGAACTCGAAGCCACTGCCGCGCGGCAGCGGCTCGACCCGCAGGAATACCTCGCCGAACTGACCGGCGCCCCCGGTCTGCTTCTTGTGCCGGTGATGGCCTTCGGCCCTGCCCGAAATCGTTTCGCGATAGGCGATGCTCGGGCGATGCGACGTCACTTCGACGCCATAGCGGGCCTTCATGCGCTCGAGCATGAGTTTCAGGTGCAGGTCGGACAGGCCGCGAATGATCGTCTCGTTGAGCTCCTTGCTGTGCTCGACGCGGAAGCACGGGTCCTCCTCGCCGAGGCGTGCGAGCGCCGTCGCCAGCTTCTGTTCCTGGCCCTTGTGCGCGGGTTCGATGGCCAGCCCGAACATCGGTTGCGGGAAATCGAGTGGTTTCAGATGGATGTGGTCCTCGTCGTGCGAATCGTGCAGGACCGCGTCGAAGTGGATGTCATCGATCTTGGCCACCGCCGCGATGTCGCCGGCCGTCGCCGAGTCGATCTCGATATGGTCCTTGCCATGGATGCGGAACAGGTGGCCGACCTTGAACGGCTTCTTGCCATCATCGATGAACAACTGGGTGTCCTTGCGCACGGTGCCTTGATAGATGCGGAAGATGCTGAGCTTGCCGACAAACGGATCGTTTGCGATCTTGAAGACGTCGGCGATGACGTGCCGGTTCGGATCGGGGACGGCGGTGATCGCCCTGGCGTCCGCCGCTTCGCCCTTGAAGAAGGGGGGAGGGTTGCCTTCGAGCGGATTCGGCAGCAGGCGCTCGATCAGGTCGAGCAGTTCGCGCACGCCGGCACCTGTACGCGCCGAAACGAAACAGATCGGCACGAGGTGGCCTTCGCGCAGGCATTGCTCGAAGGCATCGTGCAACTCGCTGCCTTCGAGCGCCTTCTCGCCGAGATCGAGATAGCGGTCCATGACCTTCTCGTTGATCTCGACGACTTGATCGAGGATGCGCTGGTGCGCTTCGCCTACCGACGAGAAATCGGATTTCCCATCGGGCTTGAAGAAGCAGTCGACGACCTTCGCCGCGCGTTCGGCGGGCAGGTTGATCGGCAGGCATTCCTGCCCGAATTCCTCGCGCAACTGGTCGGTCAGTGCGGCGAGATCGCATTCGGTGTCGATGCGATTGACGATGAGGACGCGGGCAAGGCCGCGTTCCTTCGCGTAGTCCATCATGCGTCGCGTGGTGTGTTCGATGCCGTTGCTTGCGTTGACGACCACGGCGCAGGTTTCGACGGCAGCCAGCGCGGAAATCGTCGGTCCGCGGAAATCGGAGTAGCCCGGCGTGTCGATCAGGTTGATATGGCAATCGCCGTGGTCGATCGCGACGAGGGTCGCCTGGATCGAATGGAGGCGATCCTTTTCCATCGTGTCGAAGTCGGAAACCGTCGTCCCGCGTTCGATCGAGCCTGCCGCCTGAATCGTGCCGCCGGCATGCAGCAGGGCTTCAACCAGGGTTGTCTTGCCGGCGCCGGCATGGCCTGCCAGAGCGATGTTGCGGATGCCATCAGTGCTGTGCGACATGGTCCATCTCCCGTGCTTGGAGGGGCAGTCGATGTCACTGCGATGCTGGCCGCAATCGCACAGCCAGAGGCAGGACGGATCGGGTGCTTCGCGCGCAGATTTGCGCGATACGCCGGGGCGGTCAAGCCGCGCTGCCGCAGAGGTTTCCGGTCGTGGTCGCCACGCCCGGCGGATCGGGTCGGTCGCATCGGACATAATGGGTGATGCCCGCCGCCATGCCGGAAACAACGCGCCCACCGATCCAGCTGCTGTGCATGCATGGCGCTGGTGCAGGCGGCTGGGAGTGGGCAATCTGGTCGCGCGTATTCACCGCCCGCGGAGTCCAGGTGCGCGCACCTGACCTGGTGGCTGCGCGTTCGGGATTGGCTGCCACGTGTTTTGCCGATTATCGGCAGCAGGTGCGGAACTGGATCGGACCCGATGCTGACGATACGCCGGGCGCGCTGCGCGTGCTGGCTGGTGCCAGTCTCGGTGGCCTGCTCGCGTTGTCGGTCGCTGCCGAAGTCCGGCCGGCGGCCTTGATCCTGGTCAATCCGATGCCGCCGGCCTTGATCCTTCCTCGACTCTCGGGCGAGCCGTATCCGGAAATCGTTCGCTGGGGCGAGCAGCGTTCGATCGCCGGAACACGACGCGTCATGCCCGATGCCGATGATGCGGCTTGCCTGTTCGCATTCCGTCGCTGGCGCGACGAATCCGGCGCCGCACTCGAACAGGCTCGCCGCGGCGTCACGGTCGAGTTTCCGCAGTGTCCGATCCTCGTGCTCGCCAGTGAACGCGACACCGACGTACCTGCCCACGTCAGTCGCGAACTGGCAGTGCGCTGCGGCGCGGATTTCGAGCTGCTCGCCGGATGTAGCCATGTCGGCCCCCTGCTGGGCGTTCGGGCCGGGCATATTGCCGAGCGGGCGGTATCGTGGGTGCTGTCGCGGTTGGCCTGAAGCCTTCGCTGCGTCAAAGTCCTTCGCATCTCCATTGCACCTTAACGGCGGTTTAGCGTCGCCTGCGTATGCTGCGCCGGCTGTTCACGTCCTCCCGAAGAAACCTTCTCCTGAATGACGATCCCGGCCACTGCTCCTGCAAAGTTCGGCAGCCTTGACGCGAGCGAGTCGGCGCGGTTGCGCAGCGGGTTTGCCGGGCAGAACCTGCGGCGCGATCGGCTTTGGCGCGCGCCAGCCCTGGAACGCCGCGTGCTTCAGGCGCTGATCGTGCTCGCGGTCCTCACCAACCTGCTCTGGATCGTCGGCCTCGACCATGTAATGCAGCCGGTTTCGTTGGCCGAGCCGGACCGCGGGCCAATCCAGGTCAGCATCATCGATCCGGATCCGGAATTCGAGCTGCCGCCCGAACCACTGCCTGCGCCGATCGAGTTCAGGCGGCCGAGGTCGGCGATCGCGATCGAGCCGCCAGTGACGAAGATGACGCCGCCTCCCCTCAATGCATCGACGAGTCAGGAAACCCAGGCAAGGATCGGTAGTGCCGGCGAGGGAAATATCCGGCTGTTCAACAAGGACGGTTCGTTGCGCCTGCCGGATGCACGGACGCGCATAGGTGCGGAGGAGATCGCCAATCCGCAGGAAGCCGGCAAGGCGCGCTGGGCCGAGATCCAGAAGCGCGGCGAGAATCCGCTGGACTGCAAGCGCAGCAAGCTTGCCGGTGCATTTCGTCGCGACGAATCGCTCGGCGATGAAGTCTCGCGCAAGTACCTCAAATGGATCGGGCTCGCCGATGGCGCCGGTATTGCCGAGCGTGCCGCGAAGCGCGAACAGCGCGCCGCCGATGGCTGCGATCCGGCGAACTGAGCGCATTGATCCGACCCCTGCGATCCATCCCCGGCGAGGTCCTGCCGGACGACGTGGCAGAGCCCGAGCTTGCCGCACTTGACGCGTTGCGCACGCGGCTGGCCGCCGTGCGACTGCTCGCGCACGGCGATGATCGCGAGCGTCGCCGTCGCTTCCGGCTTGCCCTGGCCATCGCGCTGCTTGTGCATGGCCTGCTTTATGTTAGCGTCCGCCAATGGTCGCTGCTGCACGATGAGGTCGCGTCCGAATCCGAGGTCATCCATTTGCGCCTGATCGATCCGCAAGCGCAGGCGCCCGAGGTGCCGGGTCCGCCATCGATCGAAAGGCCGGTCGAGGTCAGTTCGCCGGATCGGGTCGAAGTGTCCGTGCCGGCAACCGCGGCGCCACGCCGGCCGCAAGAGCCAGGGCCGGTTGCGACTGCGCCTGTGCGAGATCTCCGCGATGTCGCACCCGATGTCGATCGCCAGCCCACGCCAGCGTTATTCGACAGGAATGCACGAGTCGTGCTTCCTGCTCCGCCCGATCCCGATCCTGCCCGGTTCGGATCGCGTGAACACAAGCCCGGGTACGCGCCCGATCCGATGGTCCACACGTCGCCGCTGCCCTACAAACCCACCGTGTTCGACCGCTACTGGACGCCCGAAGGCGAAACCCTGCTCGGTGAATGGGTGCGCAAGGCGAGCAAGGAGTCGAGCTACGACACGAAGCACGGCACGCGGATCACCTGCAAGGCATTCCTGTTCCTGATGGCCTGCGGATGGGGTCCGACGCCACGCGTCTCGATCGACGAACTCAGGGCGATGCGCGTCGATCCGCCGGGGCCACGCGATACGGTGGACGATCCGTACCTGCCGCCTGTTCCCTGATTGCGTTGCCCGGTCGGCGTTGCTTCAGAGCAAGCGCAGCAGTTCCGGCATCAGCGGCAGCTTGCGGATGCGCACCGTGGTGGTAGCGAAAATGGCGTTGGCCAGGGCTGGCGCGACGCTCGCGATGCCCATTTCGCCGCCGCCGACCGGATCGATCGTCGATTCGACGACATGCACCTCGACCTTGTTCGGTGCATCGGCCATGCGCAACAGACGATAGTCCGGAAAGTTCTTCTGCTGGACCTGGCCATCACGCACGGTGATCTGGAGATTCAGTGCGGTCGAAATCCCGTCGATCGTGCCGCCCATGATCTGTGCTTCGAGTCCGAGCGGATTGATCACGCGGCCGACGTCGACGACGCAGATCGCGCGATGGATGCGCAATTTGTCGCCGTCCATCGATACCTCGAACGCATGCGCGGTATAGCCGCCGAACGTGAAGTGGCAGGCAATGCCGATGCCACGACCGTCGTCGCGCTTGTCCTTCCAGCGGATCTTCTCGGCGCACAGCTTGAGCACATTCGCCATGCGTCCGGTGTCGAAGACCGGGCCGCCGTGGCCGCGGTACGGGATTTCCCGCGCGGCGCCGAGCATTTCAAGACGCAGCTCGACCGCATCGCGACGAACCTCGAAGGCGATCTCGTCGATGAAGCTCTGCACTGCAAAGGCATGGAAGGTATGCAGCGGCGCGCGCCACCAGCCGCGTGGCATGCCCGAGGTGACCGGATGGAAGGTCTTTTCGAGGTTGTCGACCAGCCCTGCCGGAAAATCATCCGGTTCAAGGCATCCCTTCCAGAGTGGATCATCCTGCATGCCGGCGGCGCGATAGGTTCGCGAGGTCGCCGCGCAATCGTGCGACCAGCCGGCGACGCGATTGCGACGATCGAGAACCGCCGACATCGCATGCACGCCGAACGGCCGGTAGTGGTCGTGGGTCAGGTCGTCCTCACGCAGCCACATGAGCTTGACCGGCTTGCCGGCCTGCTTGGCGATCAGGACCGCTTCGGCCACGAAATCATTGGCCAGGCGGCGGCCGAATCCGCCACCCGAGCGCGGCAGGCGGATCTCGATCGTGTTGCGGGGGAGTCCGGTCAGCTTGCTGATCAGTCGCGAAGCGCCATCGGGATTCTGCAGCGATGCGATCAGCAGCGCGCCATCGTTGCGCAGTTCGATCAGGGCGCCGGGCGGCTCCATCGTCGCATGCGCGAGGAACGGCACCTCGTAGCGTGCGCTGACCGTATGCCGGGCGCGTTTGCGCGAGGCGGCAAGATCGCCGTCGCGACGGACCTCGATTCCATTCCTTGCCTCATCCAGCAAGGTATTGGCTTTCGCCGACAATGCCGTCGAGGATTCTTCGGTCCATGGACCGGTTTTCCACACCGGCTTGAGCGCGTTGCGCCCCTGGATCGCGGCCCAGGTGTTTTCGGCGAGCACCGCAATGCCCGCCGCCAACGGACCGTCGAAGACTTCTCCGGTTTTCGGTCCGTCGATCGTGATGATGTCCTTGACGCCGGGAATGCGTCGCGCGTCCTTGTCATCGACGCTTTCGAGGCTGCCGTCGAGGTGCGGGCAGCGCAACATGACGGCGACCAGCGCATCGCTGAGGTACTCATCGATGCCGTAGCGATTCTGTCCGGTGACGATGCTGCGGGCATCGACCACGCGCGTCGGCTTGCCGACAATCCTGAAGGTGGCCGGGTCGCGGGTCGGAATCGGCGTGTCGGGCAATTGGCGCGCAGCGGCGGTACGCGCGAGCGCGCCATAGCTGAGCTTGCGTCCGTCGGCGTGGATGACATGGCCCGATTGGGTTTGCAGGTCATGCGCTTTCACCGACCAGGCGTCTGCCGCGGCCTGGACGAGCAGCCAGCGTGCGGCGGCCCCGGCTTCACGCAAATCCTTCCATGCGGTCGGAATACTCGTGCTGCCGCCGGCAAACTGGTCGCCGTAGCGATTGCCCGGCTTGCCGTCGGTTTCCTCGTAGCCGTACGGGAGCTGGATCACCCGCACCTTCGACCAGTCGACATCGAGCTCTTCGGCGATCAGCATCGGCAGCGCGGTGATCACGCCCTGGCCGATCTCGCAGCCGCGCGCGCCGATGACGACGCGGTTGTCGCGCTCGATCATGACGAAGGCGGTCAACTGGACGAGATCGTCACCGAGCAGTTCCGGTGGCATCGGCGCAGCGCCGAGCGCATCGCCCGCGCGCATTCCGACCAGCAGCGCGCCACTGGCAGTCAGGCCGAGCTGCAGGAAGCGCCGTCGTGAAAATGTCATCGGCTCGTTCACGACTGCACATCCCGGCTCAGCGTCGCCGCGCGCAGGATCGCGCTGCGGATACGAGGATAGGTGCCGCAGCGGCAAAGGTTCGCGATGCCCGAGATGTCCTCGTCGCTCGGCTTGCTCTTGCGCGTGAGCAGATCGACCGCCGCCATGATCTGTCCAGCCTGGCAGTAGCCGCACTGGGCGACGTCATTCTCGATCCAGGCCTGCTGGACCGGATGCAGTTTTTCGGCTGCAAGGCCTTCGATCGTCGTGATCTTCAGCCCCGCAACCGCCTGCATGGGTGTCAGGCAGGCACGTGCGGCCTTGCCATCGATCAGGACCGTGCATGCGCCACAGGCGCCGATGCCGCATCCGTACTTGGTTCCGGTCAGACGCAGGATGTCGCGCAAGTACCAGAGCAAGGGCATCGCCTTGTCGCCGTCATGGAAATACGGCTTGCCGTTGATGTCGAAGGCGAGCGCAGCGGATTTCTCCGTCCCGGTCGATTTTGCGCTGGCTGGGGCCTGGGATTCGGGCGATTTCTGCATGGGATTTCCGGATCAATGGCGACGTGGATTTCGCGCCAGGGCCTGATTGTCGCATCGACTTCCGCGACTGCACAGGCATTCGATCAGGCGCAGGCTGTCCGAACCGCCGGCGGCAACGGTACCGAACTCCCGCTGGCCGGGTTGATCCAGACCATCACCACCGTGGCATCGCTGTACAGGTGCCCGCCATCGGCCGAGGTGATGCGGTGGGCGAGGGTCAGCGAACGGGTGCCGAGCCGTTCGCAGCGGATCTCGACAACGAGTTCAGCGGGCCATTCGATCGGTTCGCGGAAATTGACCTGGCTGGCGGCGAGCACCGGGCTGACCGCGTCGGTTTTCCATTCGCCCGCGATGCCGGCGAGCCAGACCAGTCGCGCCTCTTCGAGATAGGTCAGGAAGGTCGAGTTGTTGACATGGTTGTAGGCATCGAGATCGCGCCAGCGCACCGTGATCGGCACGCGCGCAAGCAGGCGTGCGGATGGATCGCTCATGCCGCCTTCTTCTTTTTCGATGCGGCGAGGACCGGGGCGAGGAACCGGCCGGTATGCGAAGCCTTGACCTTGGCGATCTGCTCGGGAGTCCCGCTGGCGAGGATCGTGCCGCCACCGCCGCCACCTTCGGGGCCGAGGTCGATGATCCAGTCGGCGGTCTTGATCACGTCGAGGTTGTGTTCGATGACGACAACGGTGTTGCCGTCGTCGGCGAGTCGATGCAGCACCCTCAGCAACTGCTCGATGTCGTGGAAGTGCAGGCCCGTGGTTGGCTCGTCAAGGATGTACAGGGTGCGCCCGGTGTCGCGCTTGCTCAGTTCGCGCGAGAGCTTGACGCGCTGCGCCTCGCCACCCGAGAGCGTCGTCGCGCTCTGGCCGAGCTTGATGTAGCCGAGGCCGACTTCGAGCAGGGTATCGAGCTTGCGCGCCAGCACCGGTACCGGCTGAAACAGGGTTTGCGCGTCCTCGACCGTCATGTCGAGGACATCGGAAATCGTATGGCCCTTGTAGGTGATCTCGAGGGTTTCGCGGTTGTAGCGCTTGCCGTGGCAGACGTCGCACGAGACATAGACATCGGGAAGGAAGTGCATCTCGACCTTGATCAGGCCGTCGCCCTGGCAGGCTTCGCAGCGTCCACCCTTTACGTTGAAACTGAAGCGCCCCGGACCGTAGCCGCGCGCGCGCGCTTCGGGAATCTGCGCGAACAGGTCACGCAGCGGCGTGAACAGGCCGGTATAGGTCGCCGGATTCGAGCGCGGCGTGCGGCCGATCGGCGACTGGTCGATCTCGACGACCTTGTCGAACAGGTCCAGGCCTTCGATCGCCTTGAACGGCGCGGGCTTCTCGTTCGCGCCATTCAACTCGACCGCGGTCTGGCGATACAGGGTGTCGTTGATCAGGGTCGACTTGCCTGAGCCCGACACGCCGGTCACGCAGGTCAGCAGGCCGGCCGGGATTTCCGCGTCGACGCCTTTGAGGTTGTTGCCGCTCGCGCCGATGATGCGCAGCACGCGCTCGGGATCGGTGATGCGACGCTGCTTCGGTACTTCGATGCGGCGCTTGCCGGAAAGGTACTGGCCGGTCAGCGACTCGGTGGCCTTGAGGATGTCCTTGAGCTTGCCTTCGGCGACGATGCGTCCGCCATGCACGCCGGCGCCCGGGCCGATGTCGACGATATGGTCGGCGGCGCGGATCGCATCCTCGTCGTGTTCGACAACGATCACGCTGTTGCCGAGATCGCGCAGGCGCACGAGCGTGCCGAGCAGGCGTTCGTTGTCGCGCTGGTGCAGGCCGATAGAAGGCTCGTCGAGCACGTACATGACACCGACCAGGCCGGCACCGATCTGGCTGGCCAGGCGGATGCGCTGGGCCTCGCCACCCGACAGCGAATCGGCCTGGCGATCGAGGGTCAGGTAGTTGAGTCCGACATCGACGAGAAAATGCAGGCGCTCGCGGATCTCCTTGACGATCTTGGTCGCGATCTCGCCGCGCCAGCCAGGCAGGCTCAGGTTCTGGAAATGATCGAGCGAGCGGTCGATCGGCAGGGCCGTGATCGTCGGCAGGTTGATGTCGGCGACGAAGACATGCCGGGCCGGGCGGTTCAGGCGCTGGCCCTCGCATTCCGGGCAGGGGCGCGGACTGATGAACTTCGCGATCTCCTCGCGCACCGCAGGCGATTCGGTTTCCTTGTAGCGTCGCTCGAGGTTCGGAATGATGCCTTCGAACTTGTGCTTGCGCGTGACCTTGCCGCCATTCTCCATGACGTAGTTGAAAGCGATCTGTTCGTCACCCGAGCCATACAGCACGCGTTGGCGCGTCTCTTCGGAAAGATCCTCCCACGGCGTGTCGACATCAAAGCCGTAGTGCCTGGCCAGCGACAGGATCATCTGGAAGTAATACATGTTGCGCCGGTCCCAGCCGCGCACGGCACCGGCCGACAATCCCTGCGCCGGATGCACGACGACGCGCGCGGGGTCGAAGAACTGGGTCACGCCGAGGCCATCGCAGGAGGGACATGCCCCTATCGGCGAATTGAACGAGAACAGGCGGGGTTCGAGTTCGGGCAGGGCGTAGTCGCAGATCGGGCACGAGTAGCGCGACGAGAACGTCGTTGCCGCGGCGCTCGCATCATCCATGTCGACCAGCAAGGCGATCCCGTCACCGAGGCGCAGCGCGGTCTCGAACGATTCGGCCAGGCGCTGCTTGATATCGGGCTTGGCACGGAACCGGTCGATGACGGCTTCGATCGTGTGTTTCTGGCGCAGTGCGAGCGCGGGCACCTCGTCGAGTTCATGCGCGACACCATTGACGCGCACGCGCACGAATCCCTGTGCGCGCAGCTGATCGAACACCTGCGCATGCTCGCCCTTGCGCTCGCGCACGACCGGCGCGAGCAGCATGTAGCGCTTTTTCGGATCGAGCGCGAGCGCGGCATCGACCATCTGGCTGACCGTCTGTGCTTCGAGCGCTTCACCATGGTCGGGGCAGCGTGGCGAGCCGACCCGTGCGTAGAGCAGGCGCAGGTAGTCGTAGACCTCGGTGATCGTGCCGACTGTCGAACGCGGATTGTGCGAAGTCGATTTCTGCTCGATCGAGATCGCCGGTGACAGGCCCTCGATGTGATCGACGTCGGGCTTTTCCATCACCGAAAGGAACTGCCGTGCATACGCCGACAGAGATTCGACGTAGCGACGCTGGCCTTCGGCGTAGATCGTGTCGAAGGCCAGCGAAGACTTGCCCGAACCTGACAGTCCGGTGATCACGATCAGGCTGTCGCGCGGCAGATCGATGTCGATGTTCTTCAGGTTGTGCGTACGTGCGCCGCGAATGCGGATCGTGTCCATGGGCAGGAGCGGGCTCGGATCGGGGGGAGCGGAACCGGCAACTATAGTGCCTCGCCGCGACTTCCGGAGATGGTGGCGCGAGGGCGTGGTTCAAGCCGGGATCCGGCGGATCGGCGCCGCGTCGCGACAGGCCGGCACGCGCCTCATTTCCACGCAGGGTGGCGGCGGTTGTGGCTACGAGGATACGTTCAGGTTGGCGGGGCGCGGCAGTCGCTTGACGCTTGCGGAGCAACCCGAGATGCTGGCCGGCGACCACCGGGCTGCATGGCCGGACGATGCCCCCGATTGCCCTCGTTGCAGGATTCCCCTGATCTATGCGCAAGGTCTGTTTGCTCGCTGCCGCGATCGCTGTCGTGCTGCCCTCGATCCGCGCGGCCGAGGCGGAGTCGATTGCGGTCCCGTCCGGTGTGGTTGTGCCAGGCGACTATCGGCCGATTGCCGATTACGGTTCGTGGCGCTTGTACGACGGCGATGCCCGGACGTTGCCGGAGCGTGCCTGGGTCATGCCCGCCACCCGCCTGCTCGAATTCGATCGCCTGCAGCTCGACACACGCCGGGACTCGATCGAGGTGCCGGACGGATTTGCACTGAAGGCACCTGTCGGCGCCGCGTTGCAGATCGTCCAGTTCGTCGGTCCGCTCAAGGATGCATGGCTTGAGCAGGTGCGCGCGGCCGGAGCCGTGCCGATCCAGTACATCCACAGCAATGGCTATCTGGTCTGGGCCGATGCGGCGGCACGATCGCGGCTGACCGGGATGGTGCAAGCGGGCCAGGTCCTGCAATTCAGTGCGCCGCTGCCGGGATTCATCAAACTGGGAAACTCGCTGTTTGATCAGCTGCGCCAGAATGGCGCCAGCACGGCGAGGCTGCAGGTGATCGTCCAGCGCTATCGCCACGACGGCACATCGGGACGCGAGCGGATCACGGCGCTGGGTCTCAAGCCGGTCGACGACTGGACGCCTCAACTGGCTTACGAGATCGCAGGTTTCGAAGTCAGCCGCGACCAGTTGCGCGAACTCATCGAGTTGCCGGACGTGTACTGGGTCGGTGAAATCCTGCCACGCGAGCTGAACGATGAAGTGCAGGCGCAGATCATCCGTGGCGCCTTCAATGCCAACCAGTCGGGTCCGCTCCAGCCGGGTTACCTGCCATGGCTGGTGGCACTCGGTTTTCCGACCGACCCGGACGCCTATCCGATCCTCGACATCACCGATTCCGGTATCGGCGACCGCACCACGCTGACCGGTGATCCGACCCTGCATCGCTTCGGCCAGGCAGCAAACGCGACGCGCATGATCTACAACCAGGCGTGCACGGCTGCCAATGGCAATGTCGACGGGCACGGCCATCTGAACGCCAATATCGCGCTCGGCTACGACGTGCGTGAGAACGCATCGACGCCGGGTGCGCGCTTTCCGGGCGAATACCAGCGCGGCCAGGGCATGAATCCGTTTGGTCGTCTCGGTGGCACGCGCGTGTTTGCGCCTACCTTCGACCAGAGCGCCTGTGGCGGCAGCGACAGTGGGGTCATCGCGGCGAGTTATGCCGCGGGCGCACGAATTTCGTCGAACTCGTGGGGATGTGCACTGTGCGCCAGCCAGTACGATGTCTCGTCGCAGGCCTACGATGCCGGCACGCGTGATGCCGACGCGGTCATGGCCGGCAACCAGCAGCTGATCACGATCTTCTCGGCTGGAAATTCCGGTTCCAGTCCGACCACGATCGGTTCGCCTGGCAACGGCAAGAACATGATCACGGTGGGCGCCGTCGAGAACGCGCGTCCCGATGATGAGGACGGCCCGTGGGGCGACGGTTGCCAGGTCGATTCCGGTGGCGCCGACAATGCGATGGACATGGTCTTTTTTTCCTCGCGCGGGCCTGCACCAGGAGCACGCGTGAAGCCCGACCTGGTCGCACCCGGAACTCACGTCACCGGAACCCAGGCGCAGCCAGGTATCGGCGAAGGCATCTGCGACGCGACGCGTCCTCTCGGCAACGTCACCTATGCGGCTTCGTCCGGGACCAGTCACTCGGCGCCCGCGGTATCGGGTGTCGCGTCGCTGTCGTGGTGGTGGCTGGCGACCGCGCAGGGCAGTCCCGAGTTCGAAACGGGTTCGCCGTCGCCACCTTCGCCTGCCTTGATGAAAGCTTGGCTGGTCGCGCACCCGACCTACCTGACCGGCAAGGATGCCAACGACAGCCTGCCGAGCAACGCGCAGGGATTCGGCATGCCGAACCTCGGCGACCTGTTCGGCACGATGCCGAACTTCCTGGTCGACCAGTCCATCGTGCTGGCGAATACCGGGCAGGTCTGGACCACCCAGGTGCGTCGGGTCGATGCGGACAAGCCGATGCGCATCGTGCTGGCGTGGACCGACGCACCCGGTGCGGTCGGCACGAGTCCGCAGGTCAACAACCTCGATCTCCAACTCGCCATCGCATCGCAGACCTACTACGGCAATCGCTTCGACGGCGCCTGGAGCGTGGCCGGCGGCAGTCCGGACCCGAACAACAATGTCGAGGCCGTCTTCCTGCCGCCGGGCAGCACCGTTCCGATGACGATCGCCGTCCGTGCGATCAACATCGCCGGGGATGGCGTGCCGGGCAATGGCGACGCCACCGATCAGGATTTCGCCCTGGTCTGCAGCAACTGCGCGAGAGGGCCGTCGTTCTCGCTCGCCGTCGCGCCAGCCTCGCGAAAGGTCTGCACGGCAACGACCACAGCGACGACGTTTTCGCTGACGACCCAATCCGTGCTCGGTTTCTCGACTCCCGTAGCGATCACGATCTCGGGCAATCCGGCCGCAACTTCGACCGCGCTGTCGAACAATCCGCTCGCGGTGCCGGGTAGCAGCACGCTGACCCTGGGTAACCTCTCCGCCGCGACGGCCGGCGACTACACCCTCGCGATCAAGGGCCAGGCAGGCGCGATGTCGCGAACGCGCTATGCGCAACTGGGCCTGGTCGGAATCACGCCCGCGCCTTCGAGCCCGGTCGAGCCGGTCGACAATGCCGGCAACATCGACCGGCATCCGTTGCTGAACTGGACGGCGACGCCGGGCGCCGACGAGTATCGCGTCGCCGTGGCGCGCGATGCGGCATTCGCGGACATCGTCTATACGACGATCACGAATTCGACGACACACACGCTTGCGCTCGAGCTCGACTACGCGACGCGCTATTACTGGCGTGTGACCGCATTGAACACCTGCGGCGAAAGCGTCGCTTCGTCGACATTCTCGTTCACGACGACACCGGCTCCCGGCGAGTGTGCCGCGGCAACCACGGCGACGCCGATCTACCGGACCGACTTCGAACAAGGCTTCGAGGCATGGACGCACTCGGGCGATCACGACACCTGGGCATGGACCACGGCACGCGCGCATGGGCCCGGGCATTCCGTGCTCGCGCAGGATGTCGCCTACGATTCCGATCAGCGGCTCGTCTCGCCGCCGATCGCCCTGCCCGAAGGACAGGCGCCGTTGACGCTCCAGTTCTGGAGCCATCAGACCATCGAGGATCGTATCGGCGGATGCTACGACGGCGCCTTGCTCGAAATTTCGAACGATGGCGGAACCAGTTGGGTACAAGTGCCGAATTCGCGCTTGCTGGTCGGACCCTACAAGGGGCCGATCAGTGGTTCCTTCAACAATCCCGCGCGCGGCAAGCAAGCCTGGTGCGGAGACCCGCAGGACTGGTCGCGAACGATCGTCGACCTCGACAATCGCGCCGGCCAGACCGTGCAGTTCCGGTTCCGCCTCGCCACCGATGCATCCACCGGTCGCGTGCCGGATGGTTTCTATCTTGATGATGTCGAAGTGCAGGGCTGCGTTGCGGCGGGCGACGGAATATTCGCCGATGGTTTCGAATGAGCGTTGTCGGCATGTCCGGATTGTCGGGAGCCTTGCGAAACGGTCGGGTCGTTCCGCTGTCTGGTCGGCGCGACGAGCGCTACGCGCTCACGCCGGTAGAAAAATGGTGAGGAACGTGAGCTTGCGTTGCAGCGGTTTTCTGGCAATCGCGATGGCGGCATCGTTGTCGATCGCGCATGCGGCGGAGGACGGCAAGATCGTCCTGCCGGCTGGCGTCGAGGCGCCGCCGGGCTACGAGCGCCTCGCCGACTACGGATCCTTCGTGCTCTATCGCGGCGACGTCGCGACGATGCCGCACACCATCATCGGCGCGCAGGTGCTCGATGAAGCCGACGTCCTGCAGTTCGACCGGCTGCGCATCGATACGCAGCGATCGGCCTGGGTTGCACCGGCCGGATTCGCGCTGAACGCTCCGTCCGGCCCGGCCCTGCAGATCGTGCAGTTCGTCGGGCCGATCAAGCAGGAATGGCTCGACCAGATCCGCACGACAGGGGCGGTGCCGGTCCAGTACGTCGAGAGCAACGCGTATCTGGTCTGGGCCGGCGAGGCGGCGCGCACCCGGCTCGCGCAGATGGCGGACGCGCGCCAGGTGCTGCAGTTCAGTCGTCCACTGCCTTCGTTCGTGAAGCTCGGCGACTCGCTGTTTACGCGTCTGCAGGCGAACGATCCGGGAACGACGCGCGTGCCGGTCACGCTCCAGCGCTACCGTCACGCCGACACCACCACGTATCGGGCTCTCGCTGCGATGGGCCTGAAGCCAGGGAGCGACTGGACTGCGCTGCTGGCGTTCGAGAACGCGAAATTCGAGATGACCCTCGACCAGGTACGTCAGGTCATCGAGTGGGCGGATGTGGTCTGGATCGGCGAGGTCCATCCGCGCGCGACCAACGATGAGGTGCAGTCGCAGATCATCCGCGGGTACTTCAGCGCCGGTCAGACCGGTCCGCAGGGACCGGGCTACCTGGCATGGCTCGACGCGCTGGGTTTCCCGGCGAATCCGGCCGATTATCCGATCGTCGACATCACCGACGACGGCATCGGCAACCGCACCACGAACACGGGCGATCCGACCCTGCATGCGTTCGGAGAGATCGGCAATGCATCGCGCGTGGCCTACAACCAGACCTGCAGTGCCGCAGCCGCGAACGGGACCGTTGGCGGGCACGGCCACATCAACGCGAACATCGCGGCCGGCTACGACCTGCGCGCCAATGCGGTAACGCCAGGCGCGCGTTTTCCTGGCGAATACCAGCGCGGCCTCGGCATGAACCCCTACGGCCGTATCGGCGGCACGCGCATCTTCAATTCGAACGGCAGCTTCGACGAGACCGCTTGCGGCAATACGGACACCGGCACGATCAAGAGCAGCTATGCCGCAGGCGCGCGCATTTCATCCAACTCGTGGGGGTGCTGGACATGCGTGTCGCAATACGACGACAGCTCGCAGGCCTACGACGTCGGCACGCGCGATGCGGACCTGGCGATCGCCGGCAACCAGGAATTGATCACGGTCTTCGCGGCCGGCAACACGGGATCGGGAGCCGGCACGGTCGGCACGCCCGGCAACGGCAAGAACATGATCACCGTCGGCGCGTCCGAGAACCAGCGACCGAATGACGAGAACGGGGCCTGGAGCGAGAACGTTTGCCACACGATCCCCGCCGATGCCGACAATGCGATGGACGTGATCGCGTTTTCGTCGCGCGGCCCTGCGCCGGGCCAGCGCGTCAAACCCGAGCTGATCGCCCCCGGCACGCACATCACCGGAACGAGGGCGGAACCGACGACCGGCACGACGATCTGCGATCCCGCGCGGCCTCTCGGCAACGCGACCTTCGCCGCGGCGACCGGCACCAGCCACGCCACCCCGGCCATTGCCGGCGTCGCATCGCTTGCCTATTGGTGGATAGCGCATGACCGTGGCGAACTGTCGTTCGATGGTGGGGCTGCTTCGGCGCCTTCGCCCGCACTGATGAAAGCCTGGTTGATCGCGCATCCGACCCACTTGACCGGGGTCGGCGCAGGGGGTGACCTGCCGTCCAATGCCCAGGGTTACGGCATGCCGAATCTCGAGGACATGTTCGGCCACACGTCGAACTTCATCGTCAACCAGACCCAGTTGCTTTCCGACAGCGGCCAGGTCTGGACCTGGACGGGAGCGATCGCCGACCCGACGAAACCGCTGCGTGTCGTCCTTGCCTACACCGATGCCGCAGGTGCGATCGGCACGAGCCCGCAGGTCAACAACCTCGATCTCGAAGTGAAACGAGGGGCGGCCACCTATCAAGGCAACCGGTTCGTCGGGCAATGGAGCACGCTCGGGGGAACACCCGACACCAGGAACAACTACGAGGCCGTGTTCCTGCCGGCGAGTGCCGCCAATCCACTGACGATCCGGGTGACCGGATTCAACATCGCCGGCGATGGCGTGCCGAACGTCGGCGACGGTACGGACCAGGATTTCGCCCTGGTCTGCAACAACTGCGTGCAACAGCCGACCTTCACGATGGCGATCAATCCGCTCTCGGTCGGCGTCTGCTCCGCGACGACGGCAGTGCTGCCATTCAGCCTGTCGTTCGGTTCGATCCTCGGCTTCAACACGCCGGTCGCGCTGTCCGCGGCGGGCAATCCGAACGGCACGAGCATCGCGTTTTCGACCAACCCGTCGGCTGTGCCGGGCAGCAGCACGCTGACCATCGGCAACCTCGGCGCCGCGCCTGCCGGCGCCTACCTCGTCGGCGTGACCGGCACGGCAGGAACGCGGGTGCGCACGCGCACGCTGGCGCTCGATGTCGCCGCCTCGGCCCCGTCGACATTTGCGCTGGACTCACCGGCCAATGCAGCCAGCAACGTGGCGCTGGCTCCGCAATTGCACTGGGCGGCTGCTGCGACGGCTGCCAATTACCGCATCGAGATCGCCACGGATGCGGGCTTCGCGCATATCGTCTATGCAGCGACGTCACCCTCGACGACACATTCGGTCGGGATCAATCTCGACAGTGCGACGCGATTCTTCTGGCGCGTGATCGCGAAGAATCCGTGTGGCGAAACGATCTCGTCGGCGACCTTCACCTTCATGACGCGATCGCTGCCCGGGGATTGCCCGGTTGGAACGATATCGAGCGTGATCTATGGCACCGACTTCGAGTCGGACAATTCCGCCTGGACGAGTTCGGGGTCGCAGAACACCTGGGCGGCGGTCGGATCGAGGACGCACAGTGGCGTCAAGGCGTTCCTTGCCCAGGACCTCGCGTCGGTTTCCGATCAACGCCTGGTCTCGCCGGCCATCGTCCTGCCAGTCGGGCAGGCGCCATTGACCCTGCAATTCTGGAACCATCAGACCGTCGACGACCAGTCCGGATCCGCGTGCTTCGATGGCGCGATCCTCGAAGTGTCATCGAACGCCGGTGCCTCGTGGACCCAGGTGCCCGATGCCCGGTTGCTGATCGGAAACTACAAGGGACCGATCAGCAACACGCAGGCCAACCCGCTTGCGGGGGCTTCGGCCTGGTGCGGAGACCCGCAGGACTGGACGCGCTACGTTGTCGATCTCGACAACCAGGCCGGGCAGACCGTTTCGTTCCGCTTCCGTCTTGGCACCGATTCATCGGTCGGTCGGGCCCCTGACGGCTTCTACATCGATGACCTCAAGGTGCAAGGCTGCGCAGTCCAGTCCGATTCGATCTTTGCCGATGGATTCGATCCTGTCGCTGCACACTGAGCCTGCTCGACGCAGCGGCCATCGCGGGCGGAACCAGTGCGCGATGCCGTGACTGGTCGCCGGCAACCGTCCGGGCGCAGCGGCGCCGTGCCACTTGACCCGCGCTGGCCTAGCTTGCGTAGGGATCGGCCACGCTGAAGCCGGCGAGGATGTCACGCTCAAGCGCTTCCATGCGTTCGGCGTCAGCATCGTTCTCGTGGTCGTGACCGAGCAGGTGCAGCGTGCCGTGTATGGTCATGTGGGCGTAGTGATCGCGCAGGACCTTGCGCTGTTCTTTCGCTTCTCTTGCGACGACCGGCGCGCAGATCACGAGGTCTCCGATCAAGGGCAAGGACACGCCTTCCGGGAGATCGGCCGGAAACGACAGCACATTGGTCGCGTAGTCGCGTTTGCGATAGGTCATGTTCAGATGACGGCCCTCGCGGGAATCGACGATGCGGATCGCGATCTCGCAATCGCGTCGTCGTTTCGCACCGCGCAGGGCTGCTTCGACCCAGCGCACAAAACTCGATCGTTGCGGAATCCCGCGCGGACCGAGTCCGACCGAGCGCGAAAGTTGCAGTTCGAGTCTCATGCGCCGCGTTCAGCGTTCGAAATCGCCGTAGAACAGCGCGGATTCGCAGGTGCTGGCATGCAGGCTCACCGTGTCGTTGCCGGATTGCGGTACGCCGATCCTCGCGCTGGCCGGATCGAAGTCGATGTCGGCCGGGGCCGAGAGGCCGTCGACGATGCTCTGCGCCGGCGAGCCAAGCGTGAAAGGTGGGTCGAAGCGGCGCAGGCAGCCGCCCGAGGTACATCCGCTCCAGGCGGCAACGATGATCGCTCCGCGACAATCGAGCGTGATGCCGTCGATATTTGCCAGCGTCGTGTTGATCAGGGGTACCGGCGTCGCGCCCGGAACGAGATCCAGCGCGAGGATTTTCGCGTTGCTGCCCCAGGTCGCTATCAGGAGCCGGTTGCCGATGCGATCGTAGACGACGCCGTTCGGCACCGAGCTGCCGGTCGATATCGGCGTTGCCGGCACCGGCACGGCGAGATTCGACACGTCAATTGAACGGATCGTTTTTGCGCTGAAATCGCTGACGTAGAGCGTATCGACACCGTTCGAGCTGATGCCGTTGAGAAAGCTGGCCCCGCTCAACGCCAGGTTCATGACTTCCATCGCGCTGTCGATGTCGTAACCCTTGATCCTTCCGGAATCGAGCACGAACAGGGTGCCAGCCAGCAGTTCGATGCCATACGGCGCGCTTGGTGCCGCGGTGAACAGGCTGAGCGTTCCGTCTTCTGCACGGGCGACGATCGTGCCGTTGTCCGTGCTGCTGATCAGGCTGCGACCGAGGCGTGGATGGAACTCGACGCTTTCCGGTCCGCTCAGGGTCTGGCCCGCGGCCAGCAACGGGGCGAGCAGGCCCGCGGCAACCACCCACTTGTGCGACAACCGGCTCATTCGGATTTTCCTGATCTGGTTTTCTCGAGTTCATCCTCGCGCGCCTCGTAGGCACGCACGATGCGCTGCACGAGTGGATGGCGCACGACGTCCTTCGAGTTGAAGAACGTGAAGCTGATCCCGTCGACATCGCGCAGCACGTCGATCGCATCGCGCAAGCCGGACTTGATGTGCCGGGGCAGGTCGGTCTGGGTGACGTCGCCGGTGACCACGGCGACCGAGCCGAAGCCGATGCGGGTCAGGAACATCTTCATCTGTTCGACCGTCGTGTTCTGCGCCTCGTCGAGGATCACGAACGAGTCGTTGAGCGTGCGGCCGCGCATGTAAGCCAGCGGGGCGATCTCGATGACATTGCGTTCGATCAGTTTGCCGACGCGCTCGATGCCGAGCATCTCGTACAGCGCGTCGTACAGTGGACGCAGATACGGATCGACTTTCTGGGTCAGGTCGCCCGGCAGGAAGCCGAGTTTCTCGCCGGCCTCGACCGCGGGACGCACAAGGATCAACCGCTGCGCGCGGTTGTCGTTGAGCGCATCGACCGCCATCGCGACGGCCAGGTAGGTCTTGCCCGTGCCGGCCGGGCCGATGCCGAAGTTGATGTCGTGCGTGGCGATCGCATGCAGGTAGCGCGCCTGGTTCGGGCCGCGTCCCTTGATCATGCCGCGCTTGACCTTGACGGCGACCTCCTGGACGCCTTCCGCGGCCTCGGCGGCAATTGCCTCGATGCCGGATTCCTGCAGGTGCAGGTTGATCTGCGGTGCCGTGAGCGCCTCGTTTTCGGTCAGCGCATAGAGATCGCGCAAGACGCGACTCGCCAGTTGCACCGCTCGCTCGTCGCCGAGCACGCGAAACACGTTGCCGCGGTTGGCGATCTCGACGCCGAGACGCAGCTCGATCTGGCGCAGGTGTTCATCGAAGGGCCCGACCAGGTTCGACAGGCGTTCGCCATCGTCGGGATCGAGGGTGAAATCGTTGCGCTTGGGATCGGTCATAGGCGCGCGAGGGTAGCGCGCCGCGCGGTACCTCGCCAGCTTTCGCATTCGAAGCAGGTCGGCAACGTGCCCCGCGCTCTCGCATCCGCATGTCTCGATCCACGCATCCTGGAGACGCCGATCGACGGAACTTCAACTGCGCGAACCGCGTCGCCGATCAGTGTCGCGCTGCAACCAGCGCGTGCAAACCCTGGCGCGGCGCCGGGCCGTGGCCTACGAGCCGCTGCCCGGATCTGCGCACCAGCGTTTCCGGCCTGCGGAACCGGTCTTGATGAACTGTTCGATGTAGTAGTCGAGCAGGCGACGTGCGTACGGTGCGTCGGCGGATGCGATCGAAGCCTGCATGTCGCTCATCCAGGCATCGATGCACAAATGCTTGTCCGCCGCGCCCGTCGAGCAGGTCAGCAGGTCGCCAAATGCCGATCGGTAGGACTCGAATGCGGGTCGCGTCATCGGTGCCCCGTGGCCGGGGACGAGCAGTTTGAAGTCGACACGCGAGAGCGTTTCGAGCGCATCCCTCCAGCCTTCGGGACAGGCGGTATCGAACAGCGGCACGGGCAGGGTGACGAGATCGCCGGCAATCAGGATTTTCGTCTGCGGATCGAATATCCACAGATCCCCTTCGGTGACCGAGTGTGGGCTGACGTGAACATCGAGCGTGCGACCACCGAGCTTCAACGTCGTCGACCCGGTCACGCGATCGGTCTCGGCCAACGCGCGATCGAGCTGCAGGAGCTTCAGTTCCGCCGCGTATCGTGCTCGCTCGGGAGAGTTCCTGGCGAGGGTCGGCAGGAGCAATTCGAGCTGTTTGCGATTGTCGGCATGAAAGCCGGCGAGCGCCGCATCGAGCGAGGGATGCGCATGGATGTGCAGGTTTGGCCAGGTCTGGCGAAAGCGCGCATTTCCGCCGATGTGATCGAGGTGCCAGTGCGTATTGATCAGCGCTGCAAGCGGTGCGCCCGAGTCCTTCACGATCCTGATCAGGGCGGTCGTATGCTCGCCGCCGCGACCGCTGTCGATGATCGTCAGTCCTTCGCTTCCGCGCAGGATGATGCTGTTGCCGTCGGGGCTGTGATCGGCTTGCAACTGACCCGGAAGGACAAGGATTCCGGGCGCAATTTCCTGCGCCGTATTGTTGCCGGATTCGTCCGGCAACGCAGGGGTCGCCAGGATCAAGCCGAAGACAACGAGAGCAATCCGGATTGCATGCATGGCTGGATTCCCGGTCGACCGCGCGGATTTGCATGGTGCGTCCGCGGGCTGCAAGGGATTGGGCGACGATCGAGCGGATGCATCGAGTGCCGGACGTCACGGCACGCGCTCAGCGACGGCGCTTGCGATGCCGCCGCGATCACCGCATCCGTCGACGGGAACCGTGCAAAGCCGCACGGTTCCCGCCGACAGCGTTTTCAGATGCTCAATTCAGGGTCGCACGACCGAGATCGACTTGACCGTGCTGCGGCCGATGCCTCGGATCTCGGGACGATACATGTCCTCGACCAGAGGCGGCGGCACCAGATACGTGCCCGGCGAGACCGCGCGGACGAGATAGAACACGTTCGCCTCCTGGCCCTGGGCAAGCTGCAGAGCGGCGACATAGCGATCGTCGCGGAATTCCTCGTGCTGGACGTCGGCCGCGCTGCTGCGATCACTCAGGGTGATGCCGGCGACGACGACGTCGGCCCATTGCTTGGCATCGGTCAGGTTGAAGTTCTCGATCTCGAGACCGCCCGGCAGCAACTCGACCAGCAGTGCATCGGGCATTGCCTCACGTGCTTCGATCTTGAGGCCGATGATCAGCGCATCGCCTTCCTTGAGCGGCCCCACCACCCAGGGTTTTCCATCCAGCGTGTAGAACGTGCGCTGGATCGCGACCTTGCTGTCATCGACCGCGGGCATCGCCTTCGGCACACCGACGACATCGGTGGCGAGATAGAGCGGCGGATTGCCATTCGGAGTCAGGCGCACGCCGGCACGCAGTTCGGCGGCGTTGAAATTGCGGCTCCAGATGCGATCCGGAGAAATCGCCGACGCCGCGCCACCGATATCGAGCGTGCCCGACACCACGGCATCGCCATCCTTGATCAGGTTCTTGCCAAGGCGGCCGATTGCGACCTGCTCCTGCGTGCTCAGGTAGACGCGCCCGCTGCCGCCCCAGCGCGCCTGCGCCTGCTCGGCTTCACTCTGCTCGGTCTTCATCGAACGCGCGAGATCGAACACGCGCCCGCCGAACTCGGGTTTGCTCATGCCGAAACGTTGCACGAGCGCAACCATCAGCGCGGTGTCGCGCAGGTTCGAGCCGTAGTCGCCAAGCCAGCGCGGCCGGTTGAAGGTCTTGGCGAACGCTTCGTCGATCGCCTTCTCCGCGCGTGGCGCATCGCCCATCAGCTTGAGCGCGATGCCGAGGTGGACGAGCGGAAGTGCGGTGATCGATTTCTGGCGCTCGTTGTCATACAGCGCGCGCAGGGTGCCCAGTGGCGCGCGGTTGACTCGCGCGAGGACATAGGCCGACCAGGCTTCGTCGGCAAAACGCAGGTGATCGGCGAAGTCCGAGCTGTAGTACGGATGGCCGCCCGAGAGCAGGTCGTCGGACAGGCGCTGCAGGGTTTTCTGCAGCATGTCTTCCGGAACGATGAAACCCTCTTCGCGCGCATCGAGCAGGAACTCGGCGACATAAGGCGTGAGGAAGGTGTTGACACCGGTCTCGCCGCCCCACATCGAGAAGTGTCCGGAGCCCGCCTGCATCGAGGCGATGCGGCCGACCGCCGTTTCCACGCGTTGCTTGCGCGCGGACTCGTCGAGCCCCTCGACATGCAGTTTGTCCGCGGTCGCCTGATCGAGCAGCAGGGCGGCAAATCCCTTGCTCGTGGTCTGCTCGATGCAGCCGTAAGGGTATTTGAGCAGTTCCGACAGCGCCGTGGAGAACGGCAGCGGTGGCAGGCTGCTCAAGGTCATGCGCGCAGTCACCGAATCGGCGACGAGGCCGTCGAGGGCACCGGTTCCGAGACTGATCGGCGCCAGCGTATCGAGCGAGCGTGGCGTCGATTGCATGACGCTGGGCCAGCCGGCCCGCACGACCATCTCGAATTCGCGCTGGATGCGGATCGGCTCGCCGGCCTTGTCGGTCGCCTCGGCGCCGACGCGAATCTTGCCGACCCCGTAGCCTTCGAGTGCGTCGAGCGGGAAGTCGAGCGTGGTCTTGGCGTTGTCGGCAAGACTGATCTTGCGCTCGCCGGTTGCGACCGCGAGCGGTTTGTCCGCCTCGACCTTGATGCGGAATTCACGGGCGGCCCCGGAGAAGTTCTGCAGGTCGAGCGAGACCATCGCCTTGTCACCCGGCGCCATGACGCGCGGCGTGCTGATCTCGGCGACCAGTGGTGCACGCACGATCGTTTCGGCGTCGCTGTTGCCGTACTGGTCCTCGCTGAAGACCAGCGCACTGACCCGCAGCGTGCCGTTGAAGTCGGGCACCTTGAGTTGCACGCTGGCGCTGCCCTCGGCATCCAGGGTGACCGGACCGCTGAACAGGTCGACGGTCAGCACCTTGGCCGTGGGACGACGCGCCTGGGGCAGGGCGTCGAGGGCAAGGTCGCCACCGTAGCGCAGTTTGGCGGTGCCGCCGTTGAAGCTCTCGATGACGCGCCCGTAGAGGTCGTAGGCGTCGACGCCGAGGCGGCGCTGCGCGAAGAACCAGTCGTTCGCGTCCGGCACGCCAAAGCGCGTGATGTTGAGGATGCCGACGTCCACGGCGGACACGGTGACCTGTGCCTTCTTGCCGGCCAGCGCAGGTACCTTCACGCTGACCGCAAGATCGGTCTCGGGTTTCATCAGCTTGGTTGCATCGAGCTGCACGGCGACCTTGCGCGACGAGCGATCCATCGGCACGAAAGCCTCACCGACCGCGCGTGCCGGGGTGATGCGTTCGGCTGCGGAGCCGCCGCGGAAGACCAGCGCAGTCAGATACACGTCGTGGCGTTCCCAGGCCTCGGTCACCGGAATCTCGAAGGTGCTGCCGGCCTTGGCTTCGATGTTGCGCGTGTACAGCATCGTGTCGGATTCGACGATCAGCACGCCGGGGCCTGCATGCGGCGGAGTCACGGTGACCTTGAGCGTGTCGCCGGCCTTGTAGCCTTGCTTGTCGAGCGACAACTTGACCTTGTCCGGGCGCGCCTCGCCGCCGCGGTTGTCATCGTTCCAGCTCCAGCCCGCGGTGAACGGGAAGCGCATCGTCAGTCCGGTTGCCGGATCGAGCACTTCGACGCGATAGCCGCCCCATTCAACCGGCACGTCGATGCGTGCGGCCTTGCCGGCTTCGATCGCGACCTCGCGTGCCTCGGCATTCTCGAAACGCTCGACGTAGTTGAAATGCCAGCCGCTTTCCTTGTCCCAGATCCAGTGATAGTCGCGACGCTCGCGCACGAGGGTGAGCTTGAGGTTCTGCGCCGCGAGCATGTCGCCTGCGGCATTGCTGCGGATCAGCTCGAAGCTGGCCGTGGCGTTGGCCCCGGCGCCATCCTTTACGTCGAACAGCGGGCGGATGCCAACCAATGTGTCGGCCGGCCAAACGGTGCGCTTGAGCGTGCGCGTGACCGTGCGACCACCGGTTTCATAGACGCTGCCCGACAGCACCGCTGCAACCGGCGCCGCCTTGGCTTCGTCGAGCACGGCCACCTCCTCGCTGAGGTGACCGGACTCGTCGAGTTTGGAATCGACGGCATCCTTCGCTTCCTTCGGCAGGTCGATCAGCGGATCGCCGAAGAAATAATCCTTGCGCGTTTCGACCGGATGCACGTCGGCGCTCAGGGTCAGGCGCGCGCTGAAGCGGTTGTCCGCCGCCGGTGCGCCATACAGATAGTCACCCTGGACCTCGAGTTTGAGCGGCTCGCCCGGCTTGAGCTGATCCTGGGTCGTGCTGAGGTCGAGCTTCATGCGTTCGGGCAGGAATTCCTCGATGCGCAGGTTGAGGCTCTGGGTCGCTTCCTTGCTGGCCGGATCGAGGCGGAACTCGACCTGCCAGCGCCCGGTCGGGGCATCGGCAGGAATCTCGCGTGACCACTCGAAATAGCCGAGATCCTTCGGTTCGAGCCGGGCCTGCGCGTAGAGGCGACCATCGGGTTGCTTGAGCGATGCGAACAGCGGCTGCGGCTTGATCGGCTTGCCATCGTTGTCGCGCAACAGGGCCGACATGCGCACGGTCTCGCCCGGGCGGTACAGGTCGCGACCGCTCCAGGCGAACACATCGAACCACGCTTCGTGTCGACCGGCGACAGCGAAATCCGAGAGGTCGAGCGCGGGCTGGTTGAACGGCACCATCGACACATCACGCCCGGCCCTGGCGACCAGCACGTGTTCGGCCTTGAGCGTATAGGCGAGCATGGCATTGCCGCTCTCGTCGGCCCGCCCGCCGACAACCGTGTTGCCGTTCTCGTCGAGCACGCTGAATTCGACACCGCTGATCGGATCGCCGGATTTCAGCGAGGCCGCGTGGACGAATACCTTGTCTTCGTAGATGCGCGTATGCACGCCGACATCGCTGACAAAGTAGAAACAGGTTTCCTGCTCGTCGCGGAATTTGCCGGGCTGGCGGAGCACGGCGAAGTACAGGCCGGGTTTTTCGAGCTCCGGGATGTTCTGGATCGGCAGGTAGTTGAGGCTGCGCTCGTTTTCCTTGCCGCCGAGGACAAAGCGGTTGGCATAGACCGAATCGGCGATCTCGGCGACCGGCTTGCCTTTGCGGTCGTACCAGCCGTATTGCGGATCGAGTTCCCACGAACCGCGCTTGCCGTTCTTCTGGTACGCCGCGAAGAAATTGGCGAGCTCGTTGTCGTGCACGCGCAGGAATTCGACGTCGACCTCGTTCACGTTGACCGAAACGACCGGAAGGCCGCGCGTCTCGCGGGCTGGCAGGACGCTGCCCTGGGCCGCGAAACCGACCGCGGGTTCAAGTGGCCCGGTAAAGATGTCCTTGCTGGTGTCCGCGCCCAGCGTGCGGCCATCGACCGCGGAAAGAGCGGACTTGATCCGCACGGTGTAGCTGGCATTTGCCTCGATGAACGGAAAATGCAGGGTCTTGCCGGCCTCGTCGAGTGCCCAGCTGCCACTGACGGTTTCGCCATTGCTGCCGGTGACGACGAGGAGGTCGTCGAACGCCTGCGTACCGGTCAGTTGCTGCGGAAATTCGAGCGTGAGCGCGAGCTGGCCCTGGTACTGCTCGGCCCGCGCGGAAGTAATCTCGAACGCCGTGCCCGTCGCCGGTTTGGCCGGTTCGGCCGCCACCGGTTTGCCACCCTGCACCTCGGGCACCGAGGCCGGCCGCTTGCCGCATGCGGCAAGCGCCAGGACCATGAGTACCAGCAACAAGCCCGACAACGAGCTCCACTTCGACACAGTCCGCAACATCGACATCGTGATTTCCCCGGGAAAGTCTGCGCCGGCAGTATAGCGGCGCATTTGTGGCGTCTCCGGGGCGAAATCAGGTTTTATCCCGGTCGCACCGGAATCATTGACAGGACCGGTTCGCGCGAGTGAAGCGTGCCGCTCGCGGCTGGCGGATCGGCGCCGCAATCGGTGGATCGAGTCAAGACGATCCGCGGGTCGTCCAGCTATCTCTCGGCGTTGTCGGGGATACTTGCTCTCCCATCGCTCCACGAGCCCGTCGCTTGATGTCCACTGCCCTGATCTGGTTCCGCCGCGACCTGCGCGTTGCCGACAATCCTGCGTTGAGTGCGGCACTGGATGCGCATGACCGGGTCATCCCGGTATATGTCCATGCGCCGGACGAGGAAGCGCCCTGGTCTCCCGGTGCGGCGAGCCGTTGGTGGTTGCATCATTCGTTGACGTCACTGGACCGACGGATTCGCGATCTAGGTTCGATCCTGCAGGTTGCACGCGGTCCGACCCTGCCGGCACTGCGCAGGATGATCCGCCGGTTCGATGCGTCCGCGCTGTACTGGAATCGTCTCTACGAACCGGCAATCGTCGCGCGAGACACGGGAATCAAGCAGCGGTTGATCGATGAAGGCATCGACGCACGCGGCTTCAAGGCGAACGTGCTGTTCGAGCCCTGGGAAATCCAGACCGGACAGGATCAGCCGTATCGCGTGTTCACGCCATTCTGGCGCAAGGCGCGATCGCAACTGCAGGTTCGACCGCCGTTGTCGAAGCCCGAGGGTCTCGCGAAGCCGGAGGGCGATTCCGTGCAGACGATCGATGATCTCGAACTGCTTCCGCGCATCCGCTGGGATTCCCGCTTCCACGACGAGTGGACGCCCGGCGAGCCGGGCGCCACCGAGGCGTTCGAGGATTTCATCGAATCCGGTTTGCGCGACTACGCCAGTGATCGGGACCGACCCGATCGCGCGGGCACGTCGCGCTTGTCGCCCCATCTGCACTTCGGCGAAATCTCGCCGATGCAGATCGCCTGGGCACTCGAGGAACGCGTCCATCAATCGGGAGATTCAGCGCGATCCGCGGGTGCCGACAGCTTCCTGCGCGAGATTGGCTGGCGCGAATTCTCGCAGCACCTGTTGTTTCACTTTCCCGATATGCCGGAACGCAATCTCAATCCACGGTTCGATGCATTCCGCTGGGATGACGAGGATCCTGCATCGATCAGGCGCTGGCAGCGCGGGCGCAGCGGAATTCCGATAATCGATGCAGGCATGCGCGAGCTCTGGACCACCGGCAGCATGCACAACCGCGTGCGCATGCTCGTCGCATCGTTCCTGACCAAGAACCTGCGCCAGCACTGGCATCACGGCCAGCGCTGGTTCTGGAACACCCTTGTCGATGCCGATCTCGCCAACAATGCGCAAGGCTGGCAGTGGACGGCCGGTTGTGGTGTCGATGCCTCGCCGTATTTTCGCATCTTCAATCCGGTCAGCCAGGGCGAGAAATTCGACCCGCGCGGAGATTATGTGCGGCGCTGGGTAGCCGAACTCGCCGCCGTGCCGGCGCCGTTGATCCACCATCCATGGAGCGATCCGGGCATTTCGGAACGTACCGGATATCCCGCGCCGATGATCGACCTGGCCGCCTCGCGGACACTTGCGCTGGCGGCCTACAAGGATCTGCCGAAGTCCGACGCGGATTGAAATACGGGCTGACCGGTGGTGCAGTCGTTGCGTTTTCACGACGCTAACGGGATGCTAGCCCGGCGCCGGACTTGACCCGTCCGTGATTTCGATGCGCAAACCGGGGGCAGGCATGTTCGATTCAGATGGCGGCAAGCGCGAGGCGATGTCCAAGGTCGACACGGCCTGGCTGCGCATGGAGCGGCCCACCAATCTGATGATGATCACGGGCGTGTTGATGTTTGCCGCTCCGCTGGTCCCCTCGGCGATCAAGCAACTGCTCGGCGAACGTTTCCTTGCCTATCGGCGATTTCGCCAGAAGGCAGTCAATACGCCGTCCGGCGCGTATTGGGAAACCGACGAGGATTTCGATCTCGACTGGCATGTCCGCGTCGCCGCACTGCCTGGCGCCGGCGACAAGATCGAGCTCGAGAATTTCGTCGGTGAGCTGGCCTCGTCGCCGCTCGATCATTCCAAGCCGCTCTGGCAATTCCATGTCGTCGAGAACTATCGTGGCGGCAGTGTGCTGGTCGCGCGCATCCATCATTGCTACGCCGATGGCCTGGCGCTGGTCCAGGTCATGTTGTCGCTGACCGACACGGCGCCCGATCCCGAAAAGCACGCCGAGCTCACCAGGACCTGGCTCAAGCGCGACGGCCAGAATGTCTGGCAACGCATGCTCGAGCCGGCGCAGGCGAAACTCGGCAAGGCGCTCAAGGTCGGCAACAAGGTCTTCGACAAGATGACCGAGATGATCAATGATCCCTCGGTGGCTGCCGATGTCGCCCGTGAGGGCGGCGAGATCACGCGCGAGCTGGCCAATGCCTTGCTGCTCCCCGACGATCCGTTGACCCTGCTCAAGGGGCCGCTCGGCGTGGTCAAGCGCGTGGCCTGGGCCGAACCGCTGCCGCTCGAGGAGGTCAAGACGCTCGGCCGCGTACTCGACTGCACGGTCAACGATGTACTGCTTGCTTGCGCCAGCGGTGCGCTGCGCGGCTACCTGCTCGATCAGGGCGGCGAGGTCGATGGGCTCACCATTCGCGCGACTGTGCCGGTCAACCTGCGCCCGCTCGAACATGCGAAGAAACTCGGCAACCACTTCGGCCTGGTCTTCCTCGAATTGCCGATCGGCGAAGCGAATCCGCTGCGTCGCCTCGAACGCGTCGCGGCGTGCATGCGGGAACTCAAGGGTTCGCGCCAGGCGATCGTCACGCTGGGCCTGCTCGGTGCGCTGGGCATGGGTCCGCAGGCTTTGCAGGCGCCCGCTCTCGAGTTGTTCAGCCGCAAGGCGACGACGGTTGCGACCAACGTGCCCGGCCCGCAGCAGCCGCTTTACATGACCGGTGTCGAGGCGACCGAACTGATGTTCTGGGTGCCGCAGTCCGGCTCGATCGGCGTAGGCCTGTCGATCCTCAGCTACAACGGCACGGTGCACTTCGGTCTGATGGGCGACGCCAAGCGCGTGCGCGATCCCGATGCGGTAACCCGGCGTTTCGGCGAGGAATTCGAGAAGTTGATCCTGATCGCGCTGATGGAAGACTGGGACGGGACCATCGCGTCCGCCGGGGCCGAAGCGACGCTCCGGCATGAACTGATCGGTTGAGGCAACGCGGGTGCGCTCAGTCGGGAGTCGCCTTGCGGAACTGGCGTGATTCGCGACCGATCAGATGCAGGGCGAGGCGATCGGGCATCAGCTTGAGCATCGACTTGATCGCGCGATTGATGCGGCCATTGATGTAGACCGCCTCTCCGCGTTCGACTGCATCGAGCCCCTGACGGACGACCGTCTCGGCATCCATCCACAGCCACCCGGGAAGTTTCGACATCAGTGCGCGCGAGCCGGTGACGTCGTGGAACTCCGACCAGGTGAAGCCCGGGCAGAGCGCGCAGGTGTGCACGCCGTCCTGGCCGTATTCGAGATGCAGGGCCTGCGAAAACTTGATCAGATACGATTTCGCTCCCGCATACAGGGTCTGTCCCGCCGATCCGGGGATATGTCCGGCCAGCGAGGCGACATTGATGATGCGTCCGTGTTTGCGTTCGCGCATGCCGGGCAGCAATCGATGGCAAAGCTCGGTCGGCGCCGTCATCAGCACCTGGATGAAATCCGCCTGTGCGCTCCACGGCTGGCTGAGGAAATAGCCGGTGACGCCGTAGCCGGCATTGTTGACCAGCAGGTCGATGGCGACCCGGCGCTGTTCGATCTGCTCGGCCAGGAGCCGCGCGGCATCGCGATCGGCCAGATCGCAGGGGATCACCTCGACCTGGATCCCATGGGCACTGCGAAGTTCTGCAGCAAGGTTCTCGAGTCGCTCGACGCGGCGTGCGGTCAGCACGAGATTCGTGCCGCGTGCGGCCAGCTCACGCGCGAAAGCAGCGCCGATGCCGGCCGAAGCGCCCGTGACCAATGCGTGGACAGTGTTCGGCTTCATCGGGAATCCGTTGTGCGAGGGGTGGACGGAAGAGTAGCGCCGCCGGGACACAAGCGGTGACTCCGGGATGACGGATTTGCCGCTGTCGTCGCCCGCCGTTATCCTGCGCGCCCCTGGGACTGCCTGGTTCTGCCGATGCGCCGCAAACTCGTTGCCGGAAACTGGAAGATGCACGGATCACGCGCGGGTTCGGCGGAACTTGTCAGGACCTTGGCTGCCTCGTTGCCCGGCGCTGTCGATGTGGCGGTGATTCCTCCTTTTCCGTATCTGGCCGAGCTGATCGCCGCAAACGCCGGAACCGCCATCGCGTTTGGCGCGCAGGACCTCAGCGAGCATGCGCAAGGCGCCTACACCGGGGAAGTTGCGGGCAGCATGCTCAGCGAGATCGGCTGCCGCCACGTCCTGGTCGGTCATTCCGAGCGCCGCCAGTTCCATGGCGAGACCGATGCCGTCGTCGCGCGCAAGTTTGTCGCGGCGCAGGCGGCCGGGCTGATCCCGATCCTTTGCGTCGGCGAATTGCTCGAACATCGCGAGGCCGGCGAATCCGAGATCATCGTCGGCGCGCAACTCGATGCCGTGCTTGGACTTGCCGGTATCGCAGCGTTTGAAAATGCCGTGGTCGCCTACGAGCCGGTCTGGGCGATAGGCACCGGAAAAACCGCAAGTCCCGGCCAGGCGCAGGAGGTTCATGCCTTCATGCGTGACAAATTCTCAAGACAGGATGCTAGAATAGCCAGCTCGCTGCGGCTCCTGTACGGAGGCAGCGTAAAGGCCGCCAATGCTGGCGAACTGTTTGCCCAGTCCGATATCGACGGTGGACTGATTGGCGGCGCTTCGCTGGTGGCGGCCGATTTCCTTGCGATTTGTGAAGCGGCTTCGTCGGCTGCGAACCAGGGTTCCTGATTCAGATGTTCACGATCATTGCTCAAGTTTTCTATGTGCTGATTGCCATTTCGATGATCGCGCTCATTCTCATGCAGCGCGGTGCCGGTGCCGATGCAGGCTCGGGATTCGGCGGCGGCGCTTCCTCGACTGTCTTTGGTGCGCGTGGCTCGGCAAATTTCCTGTCGCGCAGCACGGCGGTCCTGGCCGGTTTGTTCTTCCTGCTCAGCCTCGGCATGGGCATGTATCACGGTCGTCCCGCCGCGGTTGGTGAATCCTCGGACGATCTTGGCGTGATGGCGGGCGTTGCCCCGAAGGTTCCGGCTCCGGCTTCCGGTGATGTACCGGCAGCTCCGGCGGCGGCACCGGCATCGACTGACGTACCAGCGCCAATGCCTGCACCTGCGGCGGACCAGCCGGCTCCCGAGCCAGCCAAGTCCGATGCGGCGCAGCCGGATAAAGCGAGGAAGGACGGAGCTTGATAGCGTTGCCCAGGTGGCGGAATTGGTAGACGCACTACCTTGAGGTGGTAGCGGCGAAAGCTGTGGGGGTTCGAGTCCCCCCTTGGGCACCAATATCATGTACAACCGTCGTTGCCGCACACTGCGGCAACCGCTGATGCGTCGAGGACGCGGAGGTGCAAGTGCTAGTCGAGTATTTCCCGGTCCTGCTGTTTCTCGTGGTGGCCACCGGCATCGGCATTGCGTTGCTGGTCCTTGGCAACCTGCTCGGACCGAAGAAGCCCGCGGCGGAGAAGCTTGCTCCGTACGAATGCGGCTTCGAGGCGTTCGAGGATGCGCGCATGAAGTTCGATGTGCGCTACTACCTGATCGCCATCCTGTTCATCATCTTCGATCTCGAAATCGCTTTCGTGATTCCCTGGGCCATCGTCTTCGATGAGCTTGGCGCGTTCGGCCTTGCCGAAATGGGCATGTTTGTCGGCTTGCTCGTGCTCGGCTTCGTCTATGTCTGGAAGAAGGGAGCTCTCGAATGGGAATGAGCGACACGATCGCGCGGGTGATGCACAACCCGACGCCGGCCGGCCCGGTGGACGACATCCTGCGCCCGGGCGACGACAATCCCCTGATCGAGCGTGGCTTCGTCACCGCACGCATGGACGAACTGGTCAACTGGGCGCGCACCGGTTCGATGTGGCCGGTGACCTTCGGCCTGGCCTGTTGCGCGGTCGAAATGATGCACGCGGGCGCGGCGCGCCTCGATCTCGATCGCAATGGCGTGATCTTCCGCCCGTCGCCGCGCCAGTCCGACGTCATGATCGTGGCCGGCACCCTGGTCAACAAGATGGCACCGGCACTGCGCAAGGTCTACGACCAGATGCCCGAGCCGAAATGGGTCATCTCGATGGGTTCCTGCGCGAACGGTGGCGGCTACTATCACTATTCGTATGCCGTGGTGCGTGGCTGCGACCGCATCGTTCCGGTCGATATCTATGTGCCGGGTTGTCCACCGACGGCCGAAGCACTGATCCACGGCATTCTGCAATTGCAGAAGAAGATCCGCCGCACCAACACGATCGCGCGCTGAGGACGAGGCATGAGCGAACCTGCATCCCTGGCACGCCGCCTCGACGTACAGCTTGGCCAGAAGATGGTCGGCAGCGTCGAGTCGCGCGGCGAAACGACGATCGAGGTGTTGCCCGAAAACTGGCTGGCCGTGGCACGCATCCTGCGCGATGACCCGGCCTGGCGATTCGAGCAGTGCATCGATGTCTGCGGCGTCGATTACCTGAGTTACGGCCAGACCGAATGGGACACCACCGATGTCTCGTCCGAAGGCTTCTCGCGCGGCGTCGAAGGCAAGGGCGCCGGCCGCTTCAACTGGGCGGATCGGCCCCGCAACACGGATATCCCGCGCCGCTTCGCGGTCGTCGTGCATCTGCTGTCGCTGGCCACGAACCAGCGCCTGCGCATGCGTGCCTTCTGCGTCGACGACGACGTCCCTTCGATGCCCTCGCTTGTCGATATCTGGCCGGCGGCCAACTGGTTCGAGCGCGAAGCCTTCGACCTGTACGGCATCGTCTTCGAAGGCCATCCGGACCTGCGCCGCATCCTCACCGACTACGGTTTCGTCGGGCATGCCTTCCGCAAGGATTTCCCGCTGATCGGCAACGTCGAGGTCCGCTACGATCCTGAAAAGAGACGCGTGGTCTATGAACCTGTCTCGATCGAGCCGCGCGTGCTCGTGCCACGCACGATCCGCGACGATTCGCGTTACGAGCAGGCCAGCGCCGAGCGCGAAGCGGGGATGAAGTAATGGAGGAAATCCGCAACTACACGATGAACTTCGGCCCGCAGCATCCGGCCGCGCATGGCGTATTGCGCCTCGTGCTGGAAATGGATGGCGAGACCGTGGTGCGCGCTGATCCGCATATCGGCCTGCTTCATCGAGGTACCGAGAAGCTCGTCGAATCAAAGCCATACAACCAGTCGATCGGCTACATGGATCGTCTCGACTACGTTTCGATGATGTGCAACGAGCACGCCTATGTGCGCGCGATCGAGAACCTGCTCGGCGTCGACGTGCCGGAACGCGCGCAGTGGATCCGCACGATGTTCGACGAGATCACGCGCATCCTCAATCATCTGATGTGGATAGGCTCGAACGCGCTTGATCTCGGTGCGATGGCGGTGTTCCTCTACGCGTTCCGCGAGCGCGAAGAGCTGATGGATTGCTACGAGGCGGTCTCGGGCGCGCGCATGCACGCGACCTATTATCGTCCGGGCGGTGTCTATCGTGATCTTCCCGCGGTGATGCCGAAGTACAAGGAATCGCGCTGGCACAAGGGTGATGATCTCAAGCGCTTCAACCAGTGGCGCGAAGGTTCGATGCTCGACTATCTCGAATCGTTCTGCGCCGATTTCCCGGGCAAGGTCGATGAGTACGAGGAGCTGTTGACCGGCAATCGCATCTGGAAACAGCGCACGGTCGATATCGGCGTCGTGCCACCCGATCTGGCCAGGGCCTGGGGCATGACCGGCCCGATGCTGCGCGGCTCCGGTATCGCCTGGGATCTGCGCAAGAAACAGCCGTACGCGAAGTATGCCGAGGTCGATTTCGATATCCCGGTCGGGGTCAATGGCGACTGCTATGACCGTTATCTCGTGCGCGTCGAGGAAATGCGCCAGTCCAATCGCATCATCCAGCAGTGCGTGGCCTGGCTGAAGGCCAATCCGGGGCCGGTGATCGTGCAGAACTACAAGGTCGCGCCGCCGAAGCGCGAAGAGATGAAGGACGACATGGAAGCCCTCATCCATCACTTCAAGCTGTTCACCGAAGGGTATTGCGTGCCGGCCGGCGAAACCTATGCGGCAGTCGAAGCGCCAAAGGGCGAGTTCGGCTGTTACCTGATTTCGGACGGTGCCAACAAGCCATTCCGCTGCAAGCTGCGCGCGCCGGGCTTCGCCCACCTGTCCTCGATGGACACGATCGTGCGCGGCCACATGCTCGCCGACGTCGTTGCCATGATCGGCACCTACGATGTCGTGTTCGGGGAGATTGATCGATGAAGGCGACCGGGACCTACAACCAGATCAAGGACGTCGATCCGCTGGCGTTGCTGAGGCCGCATACGCGCGAGCACATCGATGCGTGGGTGGCCAAGTTTCCGCCCGATCGAAAGCGTTCGGCGTTGATCCAGGCATTGTTCGTGACCCAGGAGCAGAACGGCGGTTTTCTCACCGATGAGCTGATCGTGGCGGTCGCCCGCTACCTCGACCTGCCCCAGGTATGGGCTTTCGAGGTGGCCAGTTTCTACTCGATGTTCGAGACTGGCCCGGTGGGTCGCAACAACGTTGCGATCTGCACGAATATCTCGTGCTGGCTCAATGGCGCCGAGGACCTCGTGCGGCATTGCGAGAAGAAGCTCGGTGCGAAGCTCGGCGAGAGCACGGCCGATGGCCGCATCTACCTCAAGCGCGAAGAGGAATGCCTGGCCGCCTGCTGCGGTGCGCCGATGATGGTCGTCAACGGCCACTATCACGAGAACCTCGATACCGAGAAAGTCGACAAGATCCTCGATTCATTGAAATGAACCCGTAGGAAGCGGCTTCAGCCGCGATGCTCTTGCCCTGCCTGCAAGCTGCCGCGCGATCAAAGCCGCTTTTGGATACAGAAGAACGAAGAGACCGTAATGGCATTCGGACCCGCTCCAAAAGATCACCAGGTCGTCTACACCACGCTGCATTTCGATCAGCCGTGGACGTACGACAATTACCTCAAGGTCGATGGCTACCAGGCCTGGAAGAAGATCCTTGCCGAAAAGCCCGATCCGGCGACGATCATCGACGAGCTCAAGAACAGTTCGCTGCGTGGTCGCGGCGGCGCCGGCTTTCCGACCGGCTTGAAGTGGTCGTTCATGCCGCGCAATGCGCCGGGGCAGAAGTACATCCTGTGCAATTCCGACGAATCCGAACCGGGCACCTGCAAGGATCGCGACATCCTGCGCTTCAATCCGCATGCGGTCGTCGAAGGCCTGGCCATCGCGTGCTACGCGACCGGCTCGACGGTGGCCTACAACTACCTGCGCGGCGAGTTCCACCATGAGCCGTTCGAGCATTTCGAACAGGCACTCAAGGATGCCTATGCGGCCGGGCTGCTTGGCAGGAACATCGGCGGATCCGGCATCGACGTCGATATCCATACCGCACTCGGCGCCGGCGCCTACATCTGCGGCGAAGAAACCGCGATGATGGAATCGCTCGAAGGCAAGAAGGGCCAGCCGCGCTTCAAGCCGCCGTTTCCAGCCAACTTCGGCCTGTACGGCAAGCCGACGACAATCAACAACACCGAGACCTATGCCTCGGTGCCGGCGATCCTGCGCAAGGGCGCGAGCTGGTTCCTCAACATCGGCAAGCCGAACAACGGCGGACCGAAGATCTTCTCGGTATCGGGTCACGTCGCGAAGCCAGGCAACTACGAGATTCCGCTCGGCACCTCGTTTGCCGATCTGCTTGAAACGGCAGGCGGCATGCGCAATGGCGCAAAACTCAAGGCCGTGATCCCGGGCGGTTCGTCGATGCCGGTGTTGCCCGGAGAGACGATGATGGCGATCACGATGGACTACGACGCGATCCAGAAGGCCGGCTCGGGCCTCGGCTCGGGCGCGGTCATCGTGATGGACGAATCGACGTGCATGGTGCGCGCATGCCAGCGCATTGCGCGTTTCTACTACGCGGAATCCTGCGGTCAATGCACGCCGTGCCGCGAGGGCACCGGCTGGATGTATCGCATGCTGACGCGCATCGTCGAGGGCAAGGCCGAGCTGGGCGATCTCGACACCTTGAAAGCCGCTGCCGGCCAGATCGAAGGACACACGATCTGCGCATTCGGCGAAGCAGCTGCCTGGCCGGTTCAGGGATTCCTGCGCCACTACTGGCATGAGTTCGAATACTTCATCGTGAATGGCCGGTCGATGGTCGGTGTGCACCTGGAGGATGCCGCATGAGCGCGCAGCCCGTGGCGACCGCTGTACCTCCAGATCACGTCACGATCGAGATCGACGGCAAGCCGACATTCGCGCCGAAGGGTTCGATGATCATCCAGGCGGCCGACCGCATCGGTATTGCGATACCGCGCTTCTGCTACCACGAGAAGCTCGCCATCGCCGCGAACTGCCGCATGTGCATGGTCGAGGTGGAAATGGGCGGTCGACCGATGCCGAAACCGCAACCGGCCTGCGCGACGCCGGTTGCCGACGGCATGAAGATCTTCACCCAGTCGCAGCGCGCGTTGTCCGCGCAGCGCAACGTCATGGAATTCCTGCTGATCAACCATCCGCTCGATTGCCCGATCTGCGATCAGGGCGGCGAGTGCGAGTTGCAGGACCTGTCGATGGGCTATGGCCGCTCGGTCAGCCGCTTCGTCGAAACCAAGCGCACGATCCCCGATGAGAACCTGGGGCCGCTCGTCGAAACCGAGATGACGCGCTGCATCCAGTGCACGCGCTGCGTGCGCGTGATGTCGGAAGTGGCAGGAACCCATGAACTTGGCGGCATGGAGCGTGGCGAGCGCCTGCAGATCGGCACCTACGTCGGCAAGCCGTTGATGAGCGAGCTGTCCGGCAATGTGATCGACGTCTGTCCGGTCGGTGCACTGACCAACAAGCCGTTTCGTTTCAGGGCGCGCGCCTGGGAATTGATCGCGCGCGAGTCGATCGGCTATCACGATGCGCTCGGTTCCAATCTGTGGTTGCATACGCGCCGCGGCGAAGTCCTGCGCACCGTCCCGCGCGACAACGAGGCGATCAACGAATGCTGGTTGTCGGATCGCGACCGCTACAGCCACGAGGGCCTGCGTTCGGCCGATCGCGCGACAGTGCCGATGATCCGCAAGAACGGCGAACTCGTGGAAACGACCTGGACCGAAGCATTGGCTTTCGTAGCCGACCATCTGCGCAAGGCGAGCGGTGACCTGGGTGCGCTGGTCGCGCCGCTGACTTCAAGCGAGGAAGGCCACCTGCTCGCGCGCCTGATCCGCGGCCTCGGCAGCGACGCCATCGATCATCGCTTGCGCCAGGTCGATTTCTCCGACGCGCCACGCGCAACGCCCTTCGAGACGGCATTTGCGGAGATCGAGAAGGCCAATGCGATCTTTCTGATCGGCTGCAATCCGCGCCACGAGATCCCGCTGCTGAATCATCGCCTGCGCAAGGCGGTAAAGGCCGGGGCGAAGATCCACGTGATCAATCCGCTCGACTTTGATTTCAACTTCGCACTCGCCAGCAAGCAGATTCTCGCGCCGGCTGCCCTGCTCGATCGCATGCTTGTCCTCGCGCGGGCGGCCAGTGACGCTGGCAAGCTGCCGGCGCCGTCCCCGCTCGCGCGGGAAATCGGCAAGGTCGAAGCCAGTTCCCAGGCAAGCAGCCTGATCAGCCAGGTCAGCGATGCCACCGCTTCGCTCGTGATACTCGGCGAGGCAGCGGTGCAGCACGCCGATGCGGCCTGGTTGCGCGCGGCGGCGAAGTACATCGCGCGTGTGACGGGCTCCGGTTACAACGAGATTCCATCAGGCGCCAATGCGATCGGCCTGGCCGATGCGGGCGTCGCACCGCAGAAGGATGGTCGCAACGTGTCGGCGATGCTCGCGGATCCGCCGCGAAGCCTTGTCGTCTATCACGCGGGCTCGTCCGATTTTGCGACGCCAGCGGCGTTCGACCAGGCGCGCGGCAACGCGGATTTCCATCTCTACATCGGCGCCTACGCCTGCGACGGCGTGCGCGGCAAGGCGCATGCCGTCCTGCCGATCGGCCTGCCGCCCGAGATTGATGCGAGCTACACGAACCTCGATGGCACCGTGCAGTCGGTCGCAGCCGCGGCCAAGCTGCCGGGTGAGGCGCGCCCGGGCTGGAAAGTCCTGCGTGCGCTGGGCTCGGCACTCGCACTCGGTGGTTTCAGTTTCACTGAAATCGATGAAGTGCGCGCGCAGATGGCCAAGGCGCCGACAACGACATCCGGGCTCGGCGAGCGCAAGCACCGGGGCGTGGCGGCGGGAAGCTTCGAGCGCATCGCGACAACGGCGATCTATCGCAGCGATGCAGTCCTGCGCCGCTCACCGGCGCTCAATGCCCATCCACTCACGCGCGGCGCGCTTGTCTCGCTGAATCCGGCGGATGCGGCGGGGCTGGGCATGGCCAATGGCGACAAGGCGCGCGTCGAGGACGCTGTGCTCGAAGTGCGTCTCGATCCCGGCGTTCCGGCAGGTGCGGCATGGATCGAGGCGGGCTACGCCGCAGCCGCGGGCATTCCAGGCCAGGGTTGCGCGCTCAGGATCGCGAGGATCTCCGCATGATCGACGCGCTGCACGATTCCCTGCTTGGTTATGGCAGTACCGGCCTGGTCGTCTGGACGGTGCTGAAGATCCTTGCCATTGCGGTTCCGGTGATCATCGCCGTCGCGATGTTCGTCTACTGGGAGCGCAAGGTCATCGGCTGGATGCATGTGCGCATGGGGCCGAACCAGATCGGCCCGTTCGGCCTGCTGCAGGCATTCGCCGATGTCTTCAAGCTGCTGTTCAAGGAAGTCATCCTGCCGACGAACTCGAACAAGGTGCTCTTCTTCCTGGCGCCGATGATCGCGCTGGTGCCGGCGCTGGCTGCGTGGTCGCTGGTCCCGTTCGACGCCGGCCTCGTGCTGGCCAATGTCAATGTGGGCTTGCTCCTGCTGCTGGCGATGACCTCGCTTGGCGTCTACGGCATCATCCTCGCTGGCTGGGCGTCGAACTCGCGCTACGCGATGCTCGGCGCGATGCGCGCGGCGGCACAGACCGTCTCCTACGAGATCGCGATGGGCTTCGCCCTGGTCAGCGTGATGATCCTGACCGGCAGCCTCAACCTGACCGACATCGTCATGGCGCAATCCGGCAGCAAGGGTTTCCTCGACTGGTACTGGCTGCCGCTGCTGCCGATGTTCGTGATCTATTTCATCTCGGGAGTCGCCGAAACCAACCGCGCACCGTTCGACGTCGCCGAAGGCGAATCCGAAATCGTCGCGGGCTTCCATGTCGAATACTCCGGCTCGGCCTTCGCGATCTTCTTCCTCGCCGAATACGCGAACATGATCCTGATCGCGTTCCTCGCCTCGGTCCTTTTCATGGGCGGCTGGCTGAGCCCGCTGCAGGGCTGGGTGACTGCCGACGTGCCGTGGATCGACTGGTTGTGGAAGGGTGGTTGGCAGTGGACCTTCATCAAGGCCTTCCTGTTCTCGTTCTTCTATCTGTGGTTTCGCGCCTCGTTCCCGCGCTACCGCTACGACCAGATCATGCGCCTCGGCTGGAAGGTGTTCATTCCGATCACGATCGCGTGGGTAGTCGTCGCGGCGTGCATGAAGTACTTCGGCCTCGTCACGATCGGCGCATGAACGAGCCAGGAATCCAAGCCAAGCCATGAACAGAGTCATCCATTATTTCAAGAGTCTGCTTCTGCTGGAGCTGCTGGCCGGCATGTGGCTGACCATCCGCTACATGTTCAAGCCGAAGTACACGATGCGCTACCCGGAAGAACACATTCCGAAGTCGAATCGCTTTCGCGGCCTGCACGCGTTGCGTCGCTATCCGAATGGCGAAGAGCGCTGCATCGCCTGCAAGCTTTGTGAGGCCGTCTGTCCGGCCCTCGCGATCACGATCGATTCGGAAATGCGCGAGGACGGCACGCGGCGCACGACGCGCTATGACATCGACCTGTTCAAGTGCATCTTCTGCGGTTTCTGCGAGGAATCCTGCCCGGTCGATTCGATCGTCGAGACGCACCTGCACGAGTATCACTTCGAGAAGCGCGGTGAAAACGTCGTCGACAAGATCCAGTTGCTCGCGATTGGCGACCGTTACGAAGGCGAGATCGCCGCGGCGCGCGCCCAGGATGCGGCGTTCCGATGAGCAGCCATGGAGAATCCGATGACATTTGAACTGGTCTGCTTCTATTTCTTCGGCGCAGTCGCCGCAGCGGCTGCCCTCGCCGTGATCAGCGTGAAGAATCCGGTGGTCGCTGCGCTCAGCCTTGTCCTGACATTCTTCTCGATGGCCTGTGTCTGGCTGCTCGCGCAAGCGGAGTTCCTTGCGGTCGCGCTGGTCCTTGTCTATGTCGGCGCGGTCATGGTGCTGTTCCTGTTCGTGGTGATGATGCTCGATGTCGATTTCGCGCCGGTGCGCGAGGGTTTCGTGCGCTTCCTGCCGGTCGGCGTCGTTGTGGCCGGGGTCATGCTGACCGAGATGTTGATGATGATCGGCGTGCGCACGCTGCAGACGACGCCGACCGATGATCCGGCGCTGCTTGCGGGCATGTCGAACATGGAATGGCTGGGCCATACCCTTTTCCGCGATTTCCTGTTGCCGTTCGAAGTCGCCGCACTGATCCTGACGGTCGGCCTGATCGCGGCGATTCCGTTGACCCTGCGTCATCGCAGTGGCATCAAGACGCAGAATCCCGGACGTCAGGTCATGGTCAGGCGCGAGGATCGAATCCGCCTGGTCAAGATGCCGGCCGAGAAGAATCGGGAGGCGGCGCCGTGATCACTCTCGCGCATTTCCTTGCCCTCGGCGCGGTGCTTTTCTGCATCGCCGTGGCGGGCATCTTCATCAATCGGAAGAACGTCATCGTCCTGCTCATGTGCCTGGAGCTGATGCTGCTGGCCGTGAACACGAACTTCGTTGCGTTCTCGCGATTCCTCGGCGATCCGTCCGGGCAGGTTTTCGTGTTCTTCATCCTGACCGTCGCAGCCGCCGAGGCCGCGATCGGCCTGGCCATCCTCGTCGTCCTGTTTCGCAATCGCGCGACGATCGACGTGACCGACATCGACAAGCTGAAGGGTTGATTGATGATGCTCGACAAATCCATCCTGCTCACGATCGTGCTGGCGCCGTTGTTCGGCGCCGTGATCGCCGGCCTGTTCGGCAAGCGCATCGGTCGGGTCGGCGCACACAGCGTGACGATCGCCGGCGTGGGCTTGAGCTGCGCGCTTTCGATCTTTGTCCTCTACCAACTGGTCTGGGGCGGAGCCGTCACGTTCAACCAGAATCTCTACACCTGGTTCGAGATCGGCAGCACGAGTGCGAATATCGGTTTCCTGATCGATCGCCTGACCGCGATGATGATGGTCGTCGTGACCTTCGTTTCGTTGATGGTGCACGTCTACACGATTGGCTACATGGCCGAGGACGACGGCTACCAGCGCTTCTTCAGCTACATCGCGCTGTTCACGTTTTCGATGCTGATGCTGGTCATGAGCAACAACTTCCTGCAGCTGTTCTTCGGCTGGGAAGCGGTGGGCCTTGTGTCGTACCTGCTGATCGGCTTCTGGTTCAGGCGCCCGACCGCGATCTTCGCCAACATGAAGGCTTTTCTCGTCAATCGTGTCGGTGATTTCGGGTTCCTGCTCGGTATTGCCGGCGTGCTGATGTGGTTCGGTGGTTCGCTCGACTACAGCGCGGTGTTCGCCCACGCACAGGATCCTTCGGTCGACCTCGCCGCACGTTCGGTCGAACTGATCGCCGGGCATCCGTGGCACGTCGCCACGATCGTCTGCATCTGCCTGTTCATCGGCGCGATGGGCAAGTCCGCCCAGGTGCCTCTGCACGTCTGGCTGCCCGATTCGATGGAAGGCCCGACCCCGATTTCGGCCCTGATCCATGCGGCGACGATGGTGACCGCCGGCATCTTCATGGTTGCGCGCATGTCGCCGCTGTTCGAGTTGAGCGAGACGGCGTTGACCTTCGTCCTCGTGATCGGCGCGACCACGGCCCTGTTCACCGGCCTGATTGGCGTCGTGCAGAACGACATCAAGCGCGTGGTCGCCTATTCGACCCTTTCCCAGCTTGGCTACATGACCGTCGCGCTTGGCGTATCGGCCTATTCGGCGGGCGTGTTCCACTTGATGACACACGCGTTCTTCAAGGCCTTGCTGTTCCTCGGCGCAGGCTCGGTCATCATCGCGATGCACCACGAGCAGGACATGCGCCACATGGGTGGCTTGCGCAAGTACATGCCGATCACGTGGATCACGATGTGGATAGGCTCGCTGGCCCTGGCTGGCGCGCCGGGCTTTGCCGGCTTCTTCTCGAAGGATGCAATCATCGAGGCGGTCGGGGAATCGCATCGCGCCGGCGCCGGTTATGCGTACTTCTGCGTGCTGGCCGGGGTCTTCATCACCGCGCTGTACAGTTTCCGCCTGCTCTACATGACGTTCCACGGCAAGGAGCGTTTTGTCGTCGATCCGGTCAAGCAGCATCATGGCCATGACGACCACGAGCACCACGCACCTGGCCATCTCGCCCATGCGCCGCATGAATCCCCATGGGTCGTGACCCTGCCGCTGGTGTTGCTCGCGATCCCGTCGATCGTGATCGGATTCCTGACCATCGGACCGATGCTGTTCGGCGACTATTTCGGTGATGCGATCTTCGTGCATGAAGCGAACAACGTCCTCGCCGAACTCGGGCATGAGTTCCATGGCGCGTTCGCAATGGTGCTGCATGGCTTCACCCAGGCTCCGTTCTGGATCGCATTCGCTGGTTTCGCCACCGCGACGTACATCTGGCTTTTCAATCCGGGCATCGCCGACAAGGCCGAGAACGTGCTGCGGCCGGTCCATTCGATGCTTGCCAACAAGTACTGGATCGACAACCTGTATCAGGCCGTATTCGCGCGCGGCGGCACGGCGCTCGGCCGTGGACTCTGGCGCGGCGGCGACGCGAGCCTGATCGATGGCGCGATCGACGGTTCGGCCAGCCTGGTCGATCAACTGTCGGCCGTCGTGCGCCGGGTCCAGTCCGGTTATCTCTACCACTACGCCTTCGCGATGATCCTCGGCCTGATCCTGCTGCTTGGCGGATCATGGTGGTTGTTCATGCGCATCGCTGCCTGATCGACGGGGAATGACGACCACCATGGCTCACTGGCCTCTTCTCAGCATCCTGATCTGGTTGCCGATCATCGGCGCCGTCGTCGTGCTTCTGCTCGGGCGCGACCCGCGCGTGGCACGCTGGCTCAGCGTGCTTGTCGCGCTGGCGACCCTGGCCGCCAGCATCCCGCTCTATCTTGGCTACGACGCCGTCGCGGGCGGCATGCAATTGACCGAATCGCATGTCTGGATCGAGGCGCTGAAGGTCAACTACGCGCTCGGTGTCGACGGCATTTCGGTCGCCCTGATCGTGTTGACCACGTTTACCAGCGTGCTCGTGATCATCGGATCGTGGGGGCCGATCGACAAGCGCGTCTCGCAATACATGGCGGCGATGCTGGCGCTCGAAGGCATGTTGATCGGCGTGTTCGCGGCGACCGATGCGCTGCTGTTCTACGTGTTCTTCGAGGCCATGCTGATTCCGATGTTCATCATCATCGGCATCTGGGGCGGTCCACGACGCGTCTACGCGACGCTCAAGTTCTTCATCTACACGTTCCTCGGTTCGATCTTCATGCTGATCGGACTGATCTACCTACACATGAAGACCGGCGAGTTCTCGCTGCAGGCCTTCGCCCAGGCCGGACTCGGCACGAAGGAACAGGCGTGGTTGTTCTTCGCCTTCCTGATCGCGTTCGCGATCAAGGTGCCGATGTGGCCCGTGCATACCTGGTTGCCGGATGCGCACGTCGAGGCACCCACGGGTGGTTCGGTGATCCTTGCCGCGATCATGCTCAAGGTCGGTGGCTACGGTTTCATCCGCTTCTCGCTGCCGATCACGCCGGATGCATCGCAGGAATATGCCTGGGTAGTCATCGCGATGTCGCTGATCGCGGTGGTCTACATCGGTTACGTCGCGCTCGTCCAGGACGACATGAAGAAGTTGATCGCCTATTCGTCGATCGCCCACATGGCCTTCGTCACCCTCGGCATCTTCATCACGCTGGCGCTGGTTCGCGTGCATGGCAATACCGATGCCGCACGGCTCGGCATGCAGGGTGCGATGGTCCAGATGATCTCGCACGGTTTCGTGTCAGGCGCGATGTTCTCGTGCATCGGCGTGCTCTACGATCGCCTGCATTCGCGCATGATCCGCGACTACGGCGGCGTAATGAACGTGATGCCGTGGTACGGCGCCTTCTTCGTGCTTTTCGCGATGGCCAATTGCGGGCTTCCGGGAACCAGCGGCTTTGTCGGGGAGTTCATGGTCATCCTGGCCGCGTTCCAGGACAATTTCTGGATCGCCGCGGTCGCTGCCTTCACCTTGATCATCGGTGCGGCCTACACGCTGTGGCTGGTCAAGCGCGTGATCTTTGGCGAAGTGACGAATCCGAAGGTCGCGAAGTTCAAGGATCTCGATGCGCGCGAATGGATCGTGCTTGGATCGTTCGCGGCTGCGGTACTCGTCGTCGGCGTTTATCCGAAGCCACTGACCGACCTGATGGACAGCTCGGTGCTGCAGATCGTCAACGCGCTGATGCTGAGCAAGGCTTGAGAATCCGATGACAACGCCATTCAATCCCGCCGATCTTCTCGCAATCCTGCCCGAGCTGGTCCTGCTCGGGGCGACCTGCGCAATCCTTCTGATCGACCTGTTCCTCAAACCGGGCCAACGCGACATCACGCATTGGCTTTCGATCGCGGCACTCGCAATGACCGCGTACTTTGTCTGGCGTGGCGCGCCGGACCTCCGCCAGGCCACGACGGCGTTCAACGGCATGTTCCTGCATGACGGCATCAGCGTGGTGCTCAAGCAGTTCGTCCTGCTGATGAGTGGCCTTGGCCTGCTCTACGGGCGCAACTACATGCGTGAGCGCAAACTGCTGATCGGCGAGTTCTACCTGCTGATCCTGTTCGCGACCCTTGGCATGATGCTGCTGGTTTCGGCCGGCAGCCTGATCAGCGCCTACCTCGGCCTCGAACTGCTCGCACTGTCCTCGTATGCATTGGTCGCGCTGAATCGCGATTCGGCGATTTCCGCGGAAGCGGCGATCAAGTACTTCGTGCTCGGCGCACTCGCGTCGGGCTTGCTGCTGTACGGCATGTCGATGGTTTACGGTGCGACCGGCACGCTCGAGCTGGCGCGCATCAGTGCGTCGATCGGCCAGGTCGAGCATCCGGGCTGGCTGGCTTTCGGCCTGGTTTTCATCGTCGCCGGCATCGCTTTCAAACTCGGTGCGGCGCCGTTCCACATGTGGTTGCCCGATGTCTACCAGGGCGCACCGACCTCGGTTACGGTATTCATCGGATCGGCTCCGAAGCTCGCGGCCTTCGGCCTCGCCTATCGTCTGCTCGAAGGCGGTCTCGGTGGCCTGAGTGGGCACTGGACCCTGATGCTGGCGATCCTCTCGGTTTTTTCGCTGGCCATCGGCAATCTTTTCGCGATCGCACAGTCCAATCTCAAGCGCATGCTCGCCTATTCGACGATCTCGCATGTCGGTTTCCTCCTGCTCGGATTCGTCGGCGCGATGCCTGCGGGGTACTCCGCGGCGATGTTCTATGCGATCAGCTACTCGCTGACCGCCGCAGTCGCGTTCGGCATGATCGCGTTGCTCGCGCGCACGGGTTTCGAATGCGAGGAAATCGAAGACTTCAAGGGTCTCAACCAGCGCAGCCCCTGGTACGCGGGAATCATGGCGATCGCGATGTTCTCGCTGGCCGGCGTGCCGCCCCTGTTCGGCTTCTTCGCCAAGCTGCTCGTGCTCAAGGCGGCCATCGATGCCGGTTTTCTCTGGCTCGCGATCGTCGCGATCGTATTCGCGATCATCGGCATCTACTACTACCTGCGCGTGGTCAAGGTCATGTACTTCGACACGGCCGGCGACGCCACGGAACTTCCCCTGCCTGCAGACCTGCCGATGCGCTGGGTCATCTCCCTGAACGGGCTGGCCCTGATCGTGCTCGGTTTTGCCTGGGGACCGCTGTTTGACTGGTGCAATCGCGCTTTCGGCATCTAGGTTTCCGCTGCTTCGCGGCAACAGACCCGGTCCAGGCTTGATCGGCGCTGCCTCGGGTCAACCGCAGGCAAGCTGGTCATCATCAAGAATGCACAGCGATTGCCTTGCGCGATTCCCGGCAGGTGGTTAGAATGCGCGGCTCTGATGCGGGGTGGAGCAGTCTGGCAGCTCGTCGGGCTCATAACCCGAAGGTCGCAGGTTCAAATCCTGCCCCCGCTACCAGGTTTCCAGCGAAGGGCCACTGCGGTGGCCCTTCTGCCGGAAAGGCGCAGGATGCGCGATCACCGATGCCGGAGAAGCAAGACAACGGTGAATTCTGGAATGGGCCTTGCGCCCATTTTTTTTTGGCGAAATTTGCAGCGGGATCACGAATCGCAGTGACGAACGAGAAACTCAATGAACTTCTGACTCCGCTGGTCATCGACCTCGGCCTGGAATTCGTTGGCATCGAGTTCAGTCCGAGTAGGGGCAGCAGCCTGTTGCGCGTCTTCATCGATGCGCCGGAGCGCCCGGTCACGATCGACGACTGCGAACGCGTAAGCCGCGAGATTTCCGCGTTGATGGACGTGAATGATCCGATCGAGGGCCACTACACGCTCGAGGTCTCGTCGCCCGGCATCGATCGACCGTTGTTCACGGTGGAACATTTCACGCGTTTCATCGGCAGCGAGGCGAAGCTCAATGTCGCCCTGCCGATCGATGGAAGGCATCGTTTTCAAGGCCTGATCAAGGGCGTTGAAGGCGATCGCATCCATCTCGACCAGGATGGCAAGGACGTGCACATCGCCCATGCCAATATCGTCAAGGCAAAGCTGGTGCCGGATTATGTCGCGCTGGGTTTTGGCGCGGCGCCGAAGAAGAACGAACACCTCGGGGCGCGCAAGCGCGCCCCGAAACACAAGTGAGGCTGCCGCGGCAGTCGCTCAGGAGTTGAACTGATGAGCAAAGAATTGTTGCTGGTAGTCGATGCGGTCGCCAACGAGAAGGGCGTTTCCAAGGACGTCATTTTCGAGGCCATGGAAGCGGCGCTCGCGTCGGCGGCAAAGAAGCGCTACCCGAACGAGGAAGTCCTCGCCCGCGTCGCGATCGACAAGCACTCCGGTGAGTACGAGACGTTCCGCCGCTGGGAAGTGGTGGCCGACGATGTGGTCATGGAATCGCCCGACTGGCAGATCCGCCAGATGGATGCGCTCGACGTCAAGCCGGACAGCGTGGTCGGCGAATTCATCGAGGAGCAGATCGAGAATCCCGAGTTCGGTCGCATTGCCGCCCAGGCGGCCAAGCAGGTCATCGTGCAGCGCGTACGCGAAGCGGAACGCGCGCAGATCGTCGATGCCTATGCCGATCGTGTCGGCGAACTGATCACCGGTATCGTCAAGCGTGTCGAGCGTGGCAATCTCTATATCGATCTCGGCGGCAACGCCGAAGCCTTCATTCCCCGCGACAAGGCGATTCCGCGCGAAGCGGTCCGCGCCGGCGATCGCGTGCGTGGCTACCTGTTCGAAGTGCGTTCGGAACCACGTGGTCCGCAGTTGTTCATCTCGCGCACCGCTCCGGAATTCATGATCGAGCTGTTCAAGCTCGAAGTCCCGGAAGTCGGCCAGGGCCTGGTCGAGATCAAGGCCTGCGCACGTGATCCGGGCGACCGCGCCAAGATCGCCGTCCTCGCCCACGACCACCGAACGGATCCGATCGGCGCCTGCATCGGCATGCGCGGCTCGCGCGTGCAGGCGGTATCGAACGAACTCAATGGCGAACGAATCGACATCGTGCTGTGGAACGACAATCACGCCCAGTTCGTGATCAATGCAATGGCGCCTGCCGAAGTGCAGTCGATCATCGTCGACGAGGAAAAGCACTCGATGGATATCGCGGTTGCCGAGGACAAGCTGTCCCAGGCGATCGGTCGCGGTGGCCAGAACGTGCGACTGGCAAGCAAGTTGTCCGGCTGGCAGCTCAACGTGATGACCGCTGATCAGGTCCGCGAAAAGAGCGAGAGCGAACAGGAGGCCGCACGTGCCCTGTTCGTCGAGAAACTCGAAGTCGACAACGAGATCGCGCAGATCCTCGTCCAGGAAGGCTTCTCGACCGTCGAGGAAATCGCCTACGTGCCGACCGCGGAGCTGCTCGCGATCGACGGTTTCGACGAGGACATCGTCGAGGAATTGCGCGCACGCGCACGCGACGCACTGTTGACCGATGCGCTGGCAGTCGAGGAGGGCATCGAGGAACACAAGCCGGCCGACGATCTGCTGGCGGTCGAAGCGATGGATGAAGGGGTTGCCTACGAGCTTGCCCAGCATGGCATCGTGACTCGCGCGGATCTCGCCGATCTCGCGACGGATGAACTGGTCGAACTCGCCATCGAAGGCATCGACGAGGAACGCGCGGCGGCATTGATTATGGCGGCACGCGATGCCTGATCCCGTCACCACCGACTGCAGCGGAAGGTTCCGTTGCGGAGTGATGAAGGGTGTGTGGCAATCGCGGGCAGGTCAGGAGTAGAGAGAATATGTCGGATGTAACGATCAAGCAGTTGGCCACGGTCCTGGGTACGCCAGTGGACAAGCTGCTCACGCAGCTTGCGGAAGCTGGCATGAGTTTCACCGACCCGGAGCAATCGATCAGCAGTACCGAGAAGGTCAAGCTGCTCGGGTTCCTGCGCCGCAATCACGGCAAGGCCGATGCGTCGAGCGAAGACAGTGCGCCGAAACAGGTGACCCTGAAACGGCGTACGGTCAGCGAACTGACGGTCAATCCCGGACAACGCGGCGCGGCGACCAAGACCGTCAACGTCGAGGTTCGCCAGAAGCGCACCTACGTCAAGCGCAGCGTAGTCGAGGATCAGGGCAAGTCGCTCGATCCCGAGCGCGAGGACGCCTTGCGCAAGCTTGAAGAGTCGCAGGCAAAGCGTGACGCCGAAGACCAGGTGCGTCAGGACGCTGATCGTCGCCGACATGAAGAAGAGGCGAAGGTCCGCGCAGCCGAGGAAGCGAAGCAGAAGGCCGAGGAAGCAGCCCGTGCCGCCGCCGCCGAGGTGGAGCTGAAGGCGAAGGATGACAGTGCCGACGAGGCAGACAGCGATCCGGTGGTTGCAACGGCCGGAGCCGCCGTCGAGCGCCCCCGCCGCAGCGAGGACCGTACAGGCCCGGTGTCCGAAGGCGCAGGACGTCACGGCAAGCCCAAGCATGCCAGTGGCCATCGTGGTCGCGATGGCGACAGCTCGCCGCCGTCCAAAAAGTATTTTGGCAACGAACTGCATCTTTCGCAGGAAGGCAGTGCGCGCCGTACCGGCCGCAAGAAGCCGCGTGCGCGCCCCGCCGAACCGTCGCGGTCTTCCGGTACGCATGGATTTTCCCGCCCTTCGGCACCTGTTGTGCGTGAAGTAGAGATCGGCGAGACGATCAGCGTGGCCGATCTGGCCCAGCGCATGGCGGTCAAGGGCGCTGAAGTGGTCAAGACCCTGTTCAAGATGGGCGTGATGGCGACGATCAACCAGGTCATCGACCATGACACCGCGCAACTCGTCGTCGAGGAGCTCGGGCACACCGCGGTCAAGGCTTCGCCGAACGATGCGGAAGTCGATCTGCTCGCGCATGCAGAGACCACGGGCACGGCCGAATCGCGGCCGCCGGTGGTGACGATCATGGGACATGTCGATCACGGCAAGACCTCGCTGCTCGACACGATTCGCCGCACCAAGGTCGCCTCCGGCGAAGCGGGTGGCATCACCCAGCACATCGGTGCCTACCACGTCGAGACGCCGAAGGGTGTCATCACCTTCCTCGACACGCCGGGCCACGCGGCATTCACCTCGATGCGCCAGCGTGGCGCGCAGGCGACCGACATCGTGATCCTTGTCGTCGCTGCCGACGATGGCGTGAAGCCGCAGACGATCGAGGCGATCAAGCACGCGCGTTCGGCCAAGGTGCCGTTGATCGTCGCGATGAACAAGATGGACAAGCCCGAGGCGAATCCGGACAACGTGAAGCAGGGTCTGGCCCAGCACGAAGTCATGTCCGAGGACTGGGGCGGTGACGTGCAGTTCGTGCCGGTTTCGGCGAAGGCGGGCACCGGTATCGACGACCTGCTCGAAGCGATCTCGCTGCAGGCCGAATTGATGGAACTGACCGCCGTGCGCGAAGGCCGCGCCTCGGGTGCGGTCATCGAGTCGAGTCTCGACAAGGGACGCGGCCCGGTCGCGACCGTGCTGGTCCAGCAGGGCACCTTGAAGAAGGGTGATTTCGTCGTCTGCGGTGTCGAATACGGTCGCGTGCGCGCATTGTTCGACGAGACCGGCGCACAGATCGACGAAGCGGGTCCGTCGATTCCGGTGCAGCTGCTCGGTCTTTCCGGCGTTCCCGAAGCGGGCGACGATTTCGTCGTCGTCGCCGACGAGCGCCTGGCCAAGGATGTCGCCAGCCAGCGTGACGCCAAGCGTCGCGAGACCCGCCTCGTCGCGGCCGCCGGCAACCGCATGGAAGACGTGCTCGCGCAGATGGGCCAGGGCGAGGGCCAGTTGTCGCTCAACCTCGTCATCAAGGCCGATGTGCAAGGTTCGGTCGAGGCATTGCGCCAATCGCTGACCGCGCTCAGCAACGACATGATCCGGATCAACGTGATCTCCTCGGGCGTCGGCGGCATCACCGAGTCCGATGCGACTCGTGCGGCGTCATCGAAGGCCACGATCATCGGCTTCAATGTGCGTGCGGATGCGGCGGCGCGGCGTGTCGTCGAGTCGAGTGGTCTCGATCTGCGTTATTTCTCGATCATCTATGACGTGATCGACCAGGTGAAGCAGGTTGCTACAGGTCTGCTTGGCGTGGAGATCCGCGAGGAGATCATCGGTATCGCCGAAGTCCGCGACGTGTTCCGTTCGTCGAAGTTCGGCGCGGTCGCGGGCTGCATGGTCATCGAGGGCTCGGTCAAGCGAAACAAGCCGATCCGCGTGTTGCGCGACAGCACGGTGATCTTCGAAGGCGAGCTCGAGTCGCTGCGGCGCTTCAAGGAGCTGGTCGACGAGGTGCGCAATGGCACCGAGTGCGGCATCGCGGTCAAGCAGTACAACGATGTCAAGGCTGGCGACCAGATCGAATGCTTCGAGCGCATCGAAGTGCAGCGGACGCTGTGAGGAGCCGGTAAGCCATGGCCGACTTTACCCGCTCCGATCGTGTTGCCGTGCAGTTGCGCAAGGAAATTGCGGTGCTCGTGCATGCGGCCGTGCGCGACCACGCCCTGCCATCGGTCAGCGTCTCGGATGTCGAGGTGACCAAGGATCTGGACCTGGCCAAGGTATTCGTCACTACCTTGCTGTCCGAGGAATCGAAGCTCGCGGTGAAGGCCCTCAACGAGATGGCTTTCGAGTTCCGCCGCGAGCTGTCGCGGACGCTGAAGATGCGGCGCGTTCCCGAGATCCGTTTCCACTACGACGATTCGGTCGACAACGGCGAGCGCATCGAACACCTGCTGCGTGAGAACGCGCCGAAAGCGAAAGAAAGCTGAGCGGCATGCGGCGTGCGGCAAAGATTCGTTGGCGTGATGTGCACGGCATCCTCCTGCTCGACAAGCCGGCAGGATTGAGTTCGAACCAGGCCCTGCAGAAGGTCCGCCAGCTTTTCCGGGCGGCCAAGGGCGGGCATACCGGGAGTCTCGATCCGCTGGCAACCGGCTTGCTGCCGATCTGCTTCGGCGAGGCGACCAAGATCGCCGGCCTGTTGATCGGTTCGAGCAAGGCCTACGAGACCGAATGCCTGCTCGGCGTCTGTACCGACAGTGCCGATGCGAATGGCAATGTTGTCGAAACCAGACCGGTTCCAGAACTCGACGCGGATACGATCGAGCGGGCCCTGTCGGCGTTTCGCGGCGACATCCTGCAGGTCCCGCCGATGTATTCCGCGCTCAAGCGCGATGGCGAGCGGCTCTACCAGTTGGCACGGCGTGGCGAAAGCATCGAGATCGAGCCGCGTGCGGTCGCAGTGCATCGGTTCGACCTCTGCGAAAGGCAGGGAAATCGCCTGCGCCTGTACGTCGAGTGCGGATCAGGTACCTATGTGCGCAGTCTCGTGCGTGATCTCGGCGAAGCATTGGGCTGCGGCGCGCATGTCACTGCCTTGCGACGGCTATGGGTCGATCCGTTTCGATCGCCGGAGATGGTGATGCTGGAGCAGTTGGAAGCCCTGTCCGCGGAAGGCATCGAGGCGCTCGACAGCCTGTTGCTGCCGATCGAGGCGGGTCTGGCGGCTTATCCGGAGGTGATCCTGGATGAAGCGCAGGGCAGGCGGTTGGCCCAGGGGCAGGCTGTTCAGCTTGGCCGCGACGCCGGAACCTGCCTCGCGAGATCCGTCGACGGGCGGCTTCTTGCGGTCGCTGAAACGTGGCCGGACGGCCTTTTGCGGACGCTCAGGGGCTTCAATCTCGGCTGATCGCGGCGATCCGGCGCATCGGCATCGCCCAGACAACTTGTTGCAATGCACCTTTGCCAGCTAAAATAGGTAGCTTTCCCGGCCAAAAACTTCAACGCGGGGCGTTGGCAACTGTCACCGGCTGGTGGCCGTTCCGAAGCCTCGCCCTCGTTCCATAAGGGTTTTCATCATGTCGCTCAACGTCGAAACAACCAGCAAGATCATCGCCGATTACGGCCGTGTTGCCAACGATACCGGTTCACCGGAAGTCCAGGTCGCATTGCTCTCGGCCCGCATCGAACATCTTTCCAAGCACTTCGCCGATCACGACAAGGATCATCATTCGCGTCGCGGCCTGCTCAAGATGGTCAACCAGCGTCGTCGCCTGCTCAACTACCTCAAGAGCAAGGACAACGACCGCTACAAGACGCTCATCGAACGTCTCGGCCTGCGCAGGTAACTCTTGCGTTCGATGTACGTGCGCGTTCATGCATGAACGCTGCACGAATTTCATTCTCGCGGGGTCTTGCTCGACGCGGCATGACACAGCAGGGCGACCATCCATTGCGGTACGTGTGCGTTCATCCTTGAACGCAGCGCAAGCAAGCAACAGTGCGAGCGTGAAGATCAACGCGGGACGAGAGATCAACAGCGACCATCCTTGGCCGCACTCTTAAGAAGAAGCGACGGCGTTCCAGAGGGAGCGCCCTTGCGTCAACGAACCGGGACAAAAACGTGGCGAAAGTAACCAAGACATTCCAGTACGGCAATCATCAGGTCACACTGGAGACGGGCGAAATCGCTCGCCAGGCCAGCGGTGCCGTGGTCGTCAAGATCGGCGATACGGTAGTGCTGGTCACCGCAGTCGGTGCCAAGTCGGCGCGCGAGGGGCAGGATTTCTTCCCCCTCACCGTCGACTACCAGGAGAAGTTCTACGCCGGCGGTCGCATTCCGGGCGGATTCTTCAAGCGCGAAGGACGCCAGACCGAGAAGGAAACCCTGACCTCGCGCCTGATCGATCGTCCAATCCGCCCGCTGTTCCCCGAGTTCTTCCGCAACGAAGTGCAGATCATCGCCACCGTCATGTCGATGAACCCCGAGATCGATGGCGACATCCCGGCCCTGCTCGGCGCTTCCGCCGCGCTGGCGCTGTCCGGCCTGCCGTTCAACGGCCCGATCGGCGCCGCCAAGGTCGGCTATGCCAACGGCAACTACATCCTGATGCCGTCGGCAACCGAGCTGAAGACCTCGGAGCTCGAGCTCGTCGTCGCGGGCACCGCGAATGCCGTGCTGATGGTCGAGTCGGAAGCCAAGTTGCTGAGCGAAGACGTCATGCTCGGTGCAGTCGTGTTCGGCCACAACGCCGCCAAGCAGGCGATCCAGGCGATCAATGAGTTCGTCGCCGAAGTCGGCAAGAAGTCGTTCTCGTGGACGGCACCGGAGCGCAACCAGGGCATCGTCGATGCGATCAGGAATGCCGTTGGCGATCGCCTGACCGCAGCCTACGCCGTGGTCGACAAGATCGAGCGCCGCGACGCGATCAGTGCATTGAAGAAGGACGTCGTCGCCGGGCTCAAGGCCGATGCCGAAGCGAACGGCTGGGCAGCTGCCGACCTCGCCAAGGAATTCTCCGAACTTGAGTACACCACGCTGCGCGCGTCGGTGCTTGCCACAAAGAAGCGCATCGATGGCCGCAAGCTTGATGATGTTCGCGCGATCACGATCCGCACCGGCGTGCTGCCACGCACGCATGGTTCCGCCTTGTTCACGCGCGGAGAGACGCAGGCCCTGGTCACGGTCACCCTCGGTACCGGCCGCGATGCGCAGATCATCGACGCCGTCGAAGGCGAATCGAAGGATCCGTTCCTTTTCCACTACAACTTCCCTCCGTACTCGGTCGGTGAAGCGGGCCGCATGATGGGCCCGAAGCGCCGCGAGATCGGACATGGCCGTCTGGCCAAGCGCGGCGTACTCGCCGTGAAGCCCTCGATCGAGGATTTCCCGTACGTGCTGCGTGTGGTCTCCGAGATCACGGAATCGAACGGTTCCTCTTCGATGGCCTCGGTCTGCGGATCGTCGCTCGCGATGATGGATGCCGGCGTGCCGCTGAAATCGCCGGTTGCCGGTATCGCCATGGGCCTGGTCAAGGAAGGCAACGATTTCGTCGTGCTCTCCGACATCCTCGGCGACGAGGATCACCTCGGCGACATGGATTTCAAGGTGGCCGGCAGTGCCGATGGCATCAGCGCGCTGCAGATGGACATCAAGATCGACGGCATCACCGAAGAGATCATGAAGGTCGCGCTGGCCCAGGCCAAGCAGGGTCGCCTGCACATCCTCGGCGAGATGAACAAGGCGCTCGGCGCCGCGCGCACCGAGATGAGCGAGTTCGCGCCGCGCTTGCTGACGATGCGCATCCACCCCGACAAGATCCGCGAAGTGATCGGCAAGGGCGGTTCGGTGATCCGTTCGATCACCGAGGAAACCGGCACCACGATCGACATCACCGATGACGGCACCATCGTCATCGCTTCGGTCAATCGTGCGGCGGCTGACGAGGCCAAGAAGCGCATCGAAATGATCGTTTCCGACGTCGAGCCGGGCCGGATCTATGAAGGCAAGGTCGCCAAGCTCATGGACTTCGGTGCATTCGTCACCATCCTGCCGGGCAAGGACGGCCTCGTCCACGTCTCGCAGATTTCCAACGAACGCGTCGAAAAGGTTTCCGACAAGCTCAAGGAAGGCGATATCGTCAAGGTCAAGGTGCTCGAAGTCGACAAGCAGGGTCGCATCCGCCTGTCGATGAAGGCCGTCGAGGAAGGCGAGGGCGTCACGCCCTGATTCTTCGCGACAGGTGAACAGGAAAAGCGGGCTTCGGCCCGCTTTTTGTTTGCCCCGATCGTTGTGGCGATTGGAGCGACAAGCGGTTCTCCGCGCCGATTTTCCAGGCGCCTGCCAGTTCGCGCAGCGGGACGCCGCATTTCAAATCGCAGGCTTGATCACCGCTGCCGATGTGGTTCTTGACCTTGGCCAGGGCCGAATCATCGAGAAAGCGCGTTCCGGCGATTTCGGGTTTCCCAGCGTGACCCGGCACGAGCATCCGGGTGAACGTGCTCACCCTCATCTTTGCATTGCAGGTTTTCCGACGCATTCCTGACGCCGGGCGGGCCCCGTGCAGGCGTCGCGGACTTTCGGTCTCGGCGACGGGGCGGCATGAAGTTTGCTAGGGATTGCCTGCGCGATGTCGGTGCCAGCATGGCGCCGCGTGTCCCATACCTCATGCGGCCAGTACCAGGGCGACGACTGCAATCGCCGGGCGTGGTGTCGCGAGTATGCCGATTCGGCTAGGCTGTCACGAACATCGGAAGGATATGCAGGTGTTTCGATCACGGGGGAGCTTGTTCGTCCTGTTTGCCGGTCTCTTCGTCGGCATGGCATGGATCGGCACGGCGCGCGCGAGCGAATCGGCCGGCCTGCTCGTGCTCGGGCGGGTCAGCGACGATCCCAAGTCACAGTACGAACCGATGAAGGCCCTGCTCGACTATGTGGTCGAGCGCATGGGTGACGTCGGTATCCATGAAGGTCGCATCCTGATGGCGCGCGACCCGGTGCAGATGACCAGTTACCTGCGTCGCGGACGCGTGGACTGGGTATCCGAAACCGGCGCAGGTGCCGTGCTGCTGCAACGCCGGGCCGGGGCAGAGACGCTCGTGTTGTCCGAGCGAAACGGTATCCGCCGCTATCACACGATCTATTTCGCCCGCCGCGACGGTGCGGTCAAATCGATCGACGAATTGCGCGGCCATCGCATCGCGTTCCAGAACCGCACATCGACCAGTGCGTACTACATCCCCGCGATGGAACTGCTTGAGCGCGGCATGCGGATGGAGATTCTCGGTTCGCCGTCGGATCCGCCGGTGCCTGATTCGGTCGGCTACGTGTTCGCGCGCACCGAGCGCAATATCGCCACCTGGGTGCACAAGCGCGTGGTCGATGTCGGCGTCGTCAGCAACCTGGACTGGTCCAACCCGCAGCATGTCCCCGAGTTCTTCAAGAGCGATCTCGTGATCCTGCGCGAAAGCGGCGACGTGCCGCGTGGCGTCGAGATCGTCCGCGAAGGCCTTGCCCCCAAGGTACGTGCACGCCTGCGCGAAGTGCTGCTGGCGATGGCGGATGATCCCGCTGCGGGCGCGATTCTGGATCGTTTCCATCAATCCTTGCGCTTTTTCGATCTGGACGAGCGCGATCGTCGCGATCTCGAACGCCTGCGTGCGGGCGTTGCCCATGTCGGCGCGGAGATCGAATGATGCGCCGCTTCGGCCTGCAGGCAAGATTCATTGTCCTCGTCGCTGTTGCGCTGGTCGTTTCCGCGACCGCGCTCGGCCTGCTGCTGCAGCGACAATGGGCGTTGCGCAACCAGGTGCTGGATCTCAGTCGCGAGTCGATCCAGCATCTCGTGCTCGATCGCCTGCGCGAGCAGGCACAGTCAGTCGGCACGAACACGGCCGAAGCGCTCGTCAACCCGCTCTACAATTTCGATCTCGAAATCATCGGGCGCGTCGTCCGCGACGTGCTCGTGCAGCCCGATGTGAAGTACGTGACCGTGTACGACACGACCGGGGCGACCATCCATGATGGTACCGATGCGATCGCCGGTTACGGACAGGTCATGTCGGATGCGCTGGCGGCAAGGATCATTGCTGCCGACCAATTCCTGATGCAGCGCGAGGGCGACGTGATCGATGTGGCCGCGCCGATCCGGATCGGCGACCAGCGCCTCGGTGGAGTGCGCATCGGCTATTCCCTTGAATCGGCACGACGCTATGAGGACGAGGCCAATCGACAGCTCGGCGATCGCCTGACCGACATCGGCAGGCGATATTTCTTCGGCGTACTCGGATTGCTCGGACTCGCCCTGGCTGTCGGCATCTTCATCAGCGTCATCATGCAGCGCATCCTGATCCGGCCTATCCGTCGACTGGCTGGTGCTGCCCGAGAGATCGAGGCCGGCAACCTGATCCCGAACCTGCCGGGTCGCGACAGTGGTGACGAGATCGGTGAGCTGGTGCAGGCGTTCGAACGCATGACCGAAGGTATCGCCCGCCGCGATCGCGATATCCGGCGCATCGCCAACACCGACGCGCTGACCGGGCTGGCCAATCGTCGCGCTTTCCGCGAAAGCGTCGAGGACTATGCGAGCCAGGCGGCCGATCGCCAGTTTGCACTGGTCCTTGCCGATATCGACGATTTCAAGCCGGTCAACGATTCGCTCGGTCATGATGCCGGCGACAAGCTGCTTTGCCGGTTCGCCGAGCGCTTCTGCCAGGTGGTCGATGCGCACAAGGACATCGAGGCGATTCCAGCAAGGCTCGGCGGCGACGAGTTCATCCTGCTGGTCAGGGTCGCCGCAGGAAGAAGCCTTGCGCTGCGGGATGCTCTAGTCAGCCTGGGCGACGACCTGGTCAGCGCGTTCAGTCAGCCGACCAGCATCGACGGGAATGCGGTGGGTTTCAGCGCATCATTCGGCATCGCCCTGTTTCCCGAGGATGCCGGGACGACGTCGCAATTGATGAAGGCCAGCGACGTCGCGATGTACGAGGCCAAGCGGGCCGGCAAGAATCGCTATCGTTTCAGCAATCAATCGCGCGCGGCAGGCAATCCCGGTTGACGATGTCGTGCGCCGCCCGGGATCACGGCCCGCGGCTCAAATCCAGCCAGTCAGATAAAACAGCCCGATGATGACGAAGACGGATGCCGTCTTGATCAGGGTAATCGCAAAGATATCGCGATAGCTCTGCCGGTGACTGAGGCCGGTGACCGCAAGCAAGGTGATCACGGCGCCATTGTGCGGCAGGGTGTCCATGCCGCCCGAGGCCATCGCCGCGACGCGATGCAGGACTTCCATCGGGATGCCGGCAGCACTCGCATTCGCGATGAAGCTGTCCGCCATGGCGGCGAGCGCGATGCTCATGCCGCCGGACGCCGATCCGGTGATGCCGGCCAGGGCGGTGACCGAAATCGCTTCGTTGACGAGTGGGTCCGGGATCGCTTTCAGCGCCGTGGCGACGGCGAGAAAGCCGGGCAATGCGGCAATCACGGCGCCGAAGCCGTATTCCGATGCTGTGTTCATCGAGGCCAGCAAGGCTCCGCTGATCGCGTTCTTCGTACCTTCCGCAAAGCGCGCGATGACAGTGCGCCAGGCGAACACGCAAACACAAACGATACCGACGATCAGCGCGCCCTGGACGGCCCAGATCGCGGCGACCTTGGATATCTCCTGCACGATGGGCGCCGGCTCACCGATCACCGACGGGATGAACGACTGCGTTTCACCATAGAACGCGGGAATCCAGCGCGTGAACAGGAAGTTGGCGATGCCGACCAGCAGCAACGGCAGGATCGCGATCAACGGGTGGGCGAGCTTGTCGCCGGCGAAAGCGACCGGTTCGTTGACGAGGTTTTCGCCATAGCCCTCGCCGTTTCTCGCGGCCCATCGGCGACGTGATTCGAGATAGGTCATGCCGACGATCAGGATGAAGGCGCCGCCGAGCGTGCCGAGGATCGGCGCGGCCCAGCCATTGGTGCCGAAGAAAGAGGCCGGAATGATGTTCTGGATCTGCGGCGTGCCGGGCAGGGCATCCATCGTGAACGTGAATGCACCGAGCGCGATCGTGCCGGGGATCAGGCGCTTCGGGATGTCGCTCTGGCGGAACAGTTCGGCGGCGAACGGGTAGACCGCGAACACGACGACGAACAGCGACACGCCGCCATAGGTCAACAGCGCGCAGACCAGCACGATCGAAAGAATCGCACGCCGCGCGCCGACCACGCGGATCGTCGCCGCAACGATCGATTTCGAGAAACCGGAGATCTCGATCAGCTTGCCGAATACGGCGCCGAGCAGGAACACCGGGAAATAGAGCTTGAGGAAGCCGACCATCTTCTCCATGAAGAGGCCGGTGAACATCGGCGCGACCAGGCTCGGGTCGGTCAACAGGACCGCGCCCAGGGCTGCGATCGGTGCGAACAGGATCACGCTGTAGCCGCGATAGGCGACGAACATCAGGAAGGCCAGCGCGGCCAGCACGATCAGCAGGGACATCCTTGAGGCTCCGGACAGCGGCGTGCGAGACGCTCTGGTCGCGCAGTATCCGCAGCCCTGCGTCGTCGGCCCACTGTACCAAGGTACAAGTGCCGAGCCCGGCGCGAGGCCGCAGACTGCGCCCAGCCTGATACCGGGTCATGGTCTCGACCGTGGCCGGAATCACCGATTGCCAACAACACCATTCTGAAGAAGGGGACGTCATGAAGCGCAAAATCCTGGGCCTGGCGATTGCTGCCGTGTTCGCCGCGTGGACCGGTACGCTGGTCGCTGCGGAAAGCGAGCCAGCCGATGCCGCCGATGCAGCCGGTGCGAAGGATTCGGCGTCGCCCGGCGAGGCCGAGTCGAACACGCTCGAATCGATCACGGTGACCGCGCGGCGTCGCTCGGAGAACATCGAGAAGATCCCGGTCGCGGTCAGCGCGTTCGGCGAAGAGGATCTCAAGGATCTGCAGGCGAGCAATATTGACGGTCTGCAGGGTGCCGTGCCGGGCCTCAACATCGTGCAGGGACGTGGCTCGTCATCGAGTGCGAACGTGTTCATCCGCGGCATCGGCCAGCCGGATGCGCTGCAGACCTTCGATCCCGGCGTCGGCATGTACGTCGATGACATCTACTACTCGCGCATCCAGGGTGCATTGATCAGCCTGTTCGACGTCGATCACGTCGAAGTGCTGCGTGGTCCGCAGGGCACGCTGTACGGCAAGAACTCGACCGGTGGCGCCATCAAGATCGTGACCAAGGATCCCTCCGAGACGGCGACCGGTTCGGTCGAGGCAACGGTTGGAAACTACGGACGGGCGGAGGGACGCTTCTATCTGTCAGGCGCGTTCAACGACCAGTGGTCGGCCAGCATTGCCGGTGCGGTCGTGACCCACGACGGCTACGTCGAAGATCCGGCGACTGGCGAGGAATACAACGACGATGACACGAAGGCAGTGCGCGCAAAACTTGCCTGGCATCCGAGTGATGCGTTCAACGCCACCCTCGCGCTCGACTACACGCGGCAGTCGACCGCGCTCACGCTTGGTGAGCCGACCGCGCCGCTGGTCCAGACCAATTTCACGGCTACCGGTGCGGTGCCGGTCATCCTGCTTCCCGCACCGGCTGGCGAATACGACTTCGAGGCCAGCACATCGTTCGGCCCCGGGCAGGGCCAGGACCTGACCCACAAGGGTGTTTCGCTGCACGCCGACTGGAACCTGTCGGACTCGTGGTTGATGAAGAGCATCACCGCGTACCGCAGGCTCGACAGCAAATCCTTCATCGACATCGATGCATCCGAGTTCGAGTTGGGTGACGTGCTGGTTGCCTTCGACCAGAAACAGGCCAGCCAGGAGTTCCAGCTGCAGTACGACAATGGCAGCAACCTGCAGGCGACCTATGGCCTGTACTGGCTGCGCGAGACCGTGCCGTCGCACCAGGAAGCCTATGCCGACGACCTGTTCGCCCTGTTTGGCGGTCCGATCGGATTCCTGCGCACGATCGACGATGACCTGCGCACGACCAGCTATGCCGGATTCGCGCATGTGAACTGGGAGTTTGCGCCGAGCTGGACGCTGGCAACCGGGCTGCGCTGGACACGCGAGAGCAAGGACTACGACCGCAGCACCTCGATCTTCTGGACACCGCAGATTCCACCAGGACTGGTCAACAGCACGCTTGCCTTTACGGGTGACGAAAGCTGGAGCGCATGGACGCCGTCCATCTCGTTGCAGAAGCAGTTCAACGAGCAGGTCATGGGCTACGTCTCGGCCAACCGCGGCTTCAAGTCCGGCGGCTTCAACGGCCGTGCGAACAGCGTCGCCGAAGTGACCAAGGCGAAATTCGATCCCGAGTTCGTCTGGACCTACGAGATGGGCCTCAAGATGCGTTCGGCCGACAATCGACTGCAAGGCAACATCGCTGCGTTCCACAGCGAGTACAAGGATTTCCAGGCGCGCGTTTCGGAAATCGTCAATCCCGATTCGGCAACACCGAGCTTCACGTTCCCCGTGCTCAACGCCGCCGCACTGTCGATGAACGGCCTCGAGTTCGAGGGTGCCATGCTGCTCGGCCAGGGCACGCGCTTGTCGGCACAGGTCGCCTGGCTCGACGCGGAGTACGACAAGTTCATCGATCCGCGCGTCGAGCTGAGTCCTGGACTGGCCAGCCTGCACGACCATGTTCCGTTCTCGCCGGAATGGACCGCGCGCATCGCCCTGGCGCAGACCTTCGGCCTGTCGAGTGGCGGCGCGATCACGGTCGGTGGTGACGTCAGCTATCGCGATGATGTCTGGCTCAGCGTCGACAATCGCGACAATCTCATGCAGCCGAGCTACACCCTGCTCGGCCTGTTCGGCATGTACGACTCGCCCGATGCGAAGTGGCAGTTCCGCGCCGGCGTGCGCAACTTGAACGACAAGGTCTACAAGACCGATGGCCAGGAGTTCTCGAGCGTCGGCAACATCCAGACCGCGTACTACGGCGCACCACGCAACTACTACATCTCGGCACGTTATTCGTTCTGAGTCGGCACGGAATCGTCCTCCTATGGAAACCCGCAGCATGCGTAGCCCGGCACGACTCGTGCCGGTCGCCATCGCAATCGGCGCATTGCTGGGCGTTGCCGCTTGCTCCCGGGAGCAACCTGCAGCGGGCTTGCCCGCACTTGCGCTCGATCCGGCCCGCACGACGGTCTCCGGGATCTCCTCGGGGGCGTACATGGCGACCCAGGTGCACATGGCCTTCTCCAACCATGTCGCCGGGGTCGCCCTGCTGGCTGGCGGACCCTACGGTTGTGCGCAGGGAAGTCTGGAAACCGCGCTGTCGCATTGCCTCAATCCGGCCGTGGATGCGGCGCCGGATGTGGCCGCACTCGTCGCAGCCGCACGCTCGCGTGCCGGCAGCGGCGCAATCGCGCCACTCGAGGGACTTCAGGGCGATCCGGTTTTCCTCATGCATGGAACGCGCGATACGACGGTCGCGGCGTCGGTGAGTTCGGCCGCGGCCGATTTCTATCGCCAGCTCGGCGGTGCCGTGGTTCGCGAAGACAACGTGCGCGAGATGGCGCACACATTTCCGACTCCGGCGTCCGGAAGCGATTGCGCAACGAGCGAATCGCCGTACGTGGGCAAGTGCGGCTTCGACGGCGCTGGCGAGATCCTGTCAGCGATCGTGTCGACCACCGTGAAGCCGGCCGATTCCGCCAACGGTGAATTGCGTGAGTTCGACCAGTCGGCGTATCTGGAGGGCGGCAAGGACGCGCAATTGGCCGACAAGGGCTATGTCTACGTGCCGCTGGCCTGTTCGGCGGGAGAAACCTGTGCGCTGCACATCGCCTTCCACGGCTGCCAGCAGAATGCCGATGCGGTTGGCCAGGCCTTTGTGCGTGACACCGGCTACAACCGCTGGGCCGACGCGATGCATCTGGTCGTGCTATATCCTCAAGCCCGCGCAAGCTTCGCGCCGTTGAATCCGAAGGCATGTTGGGACTGGTGGGGTTACACGGGGACGGACTACGACACGCGCCAGGGCAAGCAGTTGCGCTGGGTCGCGAATGCGGCTGCCGCGCTGGGGGCGCCGCTCGAATAGCATCGTCGTTGCGACGAACGAGGGTTCCCGTTCGTCCTCCCTCATTGCGGCAGGAGCCGCTTCCAGTGCGAAACGCCTCAGTGCCCGCCGGTCCACGGTTCGGTCGACCCAAGACGACCCCTGCCGATGATCCGGCTGGAAGCTCCCCCAGCGCACCAGCGTGCGGGACTTTGGCGATGCGCTGGGAGCGGCTTCCGGCGCAATACGATGGCGTCGCACCACACGTCGCCGCTACCTTGATCACCGCGCCGAAGCGGAAGTCTCCGCGTGCTGCCTGACCTGAGCATCATCGCTGCCGGCGTGCTCTGGCTCGGCATGTTGTTCGGTGCGGCCGTGCTCGGCGATCGCAGGCCACAGTTGTTCGCGCGTCACTGGTCGCACATCTACGCGTTGTCGCTTGCCGTGTACTGCACGTCGTGGACGTTCTACGGCACGGTGACACAGGCGTCGCGGTCGGGCTGGTGGCTGCCGCCGACTTTCGTCGGCACGATCCTGATCTACGTTTTCGGGATCGGCCTGCTCATGCGGCTAGTCTCGATCGCGCGCGCGCACAACAGCAGTTCGCTGGCCGATCTCGTCGCGATCCGCCTCGGTCGCAGCCCGATGCTCGCCGCGCTCGTCACGGCGGTCGCCGTGATCGGCATCGTTCCGTACATCGCCTTGCAGCTCAAGTCGGTGGCGATGAGCTATGGCCTGCTTGCGCGACGCCAGGACCTGGCTGCACCGGCCTGGCAGGACAGCGCGCTGTGGGTTGCGCTCGCGATGGCGGTGTTCGCGATGCTGTTCGGCGCACGGCGTGCGAGTGCCGCCGCCCACAATCGCGGGCTCGTGCTGGCGATGGCGTTCGAGTCGGTGCTCAAGCTGATCGCGATGCTGGCGCTCGGCGCTCTGGTCTGGTTTGGCCTCGAGATTCCATTCGACGCAACGGCGTTGCCGCCGGCAGCCAATGGCAGCGCTGGCTTCACGACCCTGATCCTGCTCGGCGCGCTCGCCGTGTTCACGCTGCCACACCAGTTCCACGCGGGCGTCGTCGAATGCCGGGATGCCGCGCACGTGCGCACGGCGCGCTGGCTGTTCCCGATGTACATGTTGCTGATCGCCCTGCCGATCCTGCCGCTGGCGCGCGCGGGCGATGCCTTGCTCCGGCCGAGTGGCGTGCCATCCGATCTCTACGTGCTGGCGCTGCCCCTGGCCCAGGGGCAGCATATCCTGGCCCTGCTGGCTTTTCTTGGCGGGCTGAGCGCCGCGACCGGCATGGTCGTTGTCGCTACCCTGGCGCTGAGCCTGATGATCGGCAATCACTGGATTGCGCCGTTGCGCGTGCGTGCCGGTTGGGGCCGCGCATTGACCGGCGACCTGCGCGGCGAAGTCCTCATGCAGCGTCGCCTGATCATTCTTGCCGTCGTGCTGCTGGCCTGGGCCTACAGCCGCGTGCTCGTCGCCAGCGAGGCGCTTGCCGACATCGGTGCCGTGTCGTTTTCGGCCTTGTCGGCGATCGCGCCGGGTGTGCTCGTCGCCGTGTACCGACCGCAGGTCGGCGCGCGTGCGGTGGGCGCAGGAATGGTGGCAGGCACCCTGGTCTGGCTGTATGCCTTGATGTTGCCTGTCATCGGTGCGGATTCGCTGGCCTGGGTGACCGATGGTCCGTTCGGGGTGAGCTGGCTCGCGCCCGATCGATTGCTCGGGCTCGACGACTGGAGCCGACTTGCGCGCGCCGTCGTGCTGAGCCTCGCCGCGAACCTCGCCGTCATCGCGCTCGTTGCGAGCTCGCGCTACGCGCATGCGACGAAGACCGGCCAGCGCGGTCGGGTCGAGGTCGGCGACCTGCGCGCGCTGTCACTGCGGTTCCTCCCCGAGGAGCAGGTCCGGATGCTGTTTGTCGGCGCCGATGGCAGCGCATCCGCGTCCGAAGCACTGGTCGCCGCGATCGAGCACGAACTTGCTGCCGTGATCGGTGCCTCGTCCGCACGCCTGCTGTTGACGGTCGCTCGTCGCGAGCGCACGGTCGAACTCGAAGCGGTCGTCGATATCGTCGGTGAGACCTCGCAGGATCTGCGCTTCAACCAGCGCGTGCTCGAAGCCGCGCTCGAGAACATGAGCCAGGGCATCAGCGTGGTCGACCGCGATCTCGGCCTGGTCGCCTGGAACCGTCCGTATGCGCAACTGTTCGGCTACCCGGACGAGCTGCTGCGAGTCGGCGTGCCGGTTGCCGACCTGTTGCGCTGGAACGTGGCGCGCGGACTCGGCGGCGGGGAATCCGTCGCGGATGAAGTGCGCAAGCGCATCAACCACATGCGTGCCGGAACTCCGTATGTCGCCGAGCGTCGTTTTCCTGGCGGACAAGGCGAACGCGTCGTCGAGATCCGCGGCAATCCGATGCCCGGCGGCGGCTTTGTCGCGACCTTCACCGACGTCACCGAATTCCGCCGCAACGAAGCCGAACTCATGCGCGTCGCCGAGACGCTCGAACAACGCGTCAGCGCGCGCACGGCGGAACTCGATTCGGCACGTCAGGAGGCGGAGAAGGCGAATCGTGCCAAATCCCGTTTTCTCGCCGCGGTCAGCCACGATCTTGCCCAACCGCTGAATGCCGCGCATCTGTTTGCGCACGCATTGTCGCAACGCCTGCGCCATGTCGAATACAGGGAATCGATCGACAACATCGACGGCGCACTGACCTCGGCGGAAAACCTGCTTGCCGGCCTGCTCGACATTTCACGACTTGATGCCGGGCGCACCCGTGCAAGCATCGAGGCCTTCCCGATGCAGGAATGGCTGGCCGGGCTGGCCGCCGAATTTCGCGTGCTCGCTGACGAGCGCGGCCTGCAATTGCATAGTGTTGCTTCGCGCGCGTGGGTGAGCAGCGATCCGCAACTGCTGCGGAGGATCGTGCAGAATTTTCTTGCCAATGCGATCCGCCATGCACGCACCGGGCGCATCCTGCTCGGCTGCCGACGCCGCGGAAGAAACCTGTCGATCGAAGTCTGGGATACCGGGCCGGGAATCGCCCAGTCCGATCGCGAACTGATCTTCGAGGAGTTCCGCAGGCTCGGCCATTCCGGCGAGGGCCTGGGACTCGGTCTCGCCATCGCCGACCGTATCGCCAGGCTGCTCGATCATCGCCTGCGCATGCAGTCACGGATCGGGCACGGCACCATGTTCGCGATCGAGGTGCCGATGGCTGCGCCGATGAACCTTCCGCCGCCGCGCGCTGCCGCGAACGAACCGTCCCTGCCGCGTCGGCGCCTGCTCGTCGTCGACAACGATCCGGCCGTGCTGCGTGCCATGCAGGCTCTGCTCAGCGGCTGGCAGGCCGAGGTGCATGCCGCCGAAACGCCGGCACAGGCAAGACAATTGTTCGCCGCCCACGGCGCCGATATCCTGCTGCTCGACTATCACCTCGACGATCAGGTCAGTGGTCTCGAACTGCGTGATTCGCTCGGTGCGTCGGCGCGGAAAATACCCTGCGTCATCATCACCGCCGATCACGGCAGGACGGTTGCCGATGCCGTAGCGGAGGCCGGATGCGAGCTGCTGCACAAGCCGCTCAAGCCACTGGCCTTGCGTTCGCTCGTCGCGCGCCTGATCGCGCGCAGCGCCGCCTGATTGCTCAGTCGCGGAAATTCTCGAACTGCAGCGGCATGTCGAGGTCGCTGGCGCGCAGCAGCGCGATCGTCGCCTGCAGCTCATCGCGCTTCTTGCCGATGATGCGCAACTGGTCACCCTGTATCTGCGCCTGCACCTTGCTGCCGGAATCCTTGATCAGCTTGATGATCTTCTTCGCCAGCACCTGTTCGATGCCTTGCTTCAAGGTGACGTTCTGGCGCGCGGTGGCGAGGTTCACGTCGGGATCGGCGATGTCGACGCAACGCACGTCGATGCCGCGCGCGGTCAGCCGTTGCAGAAGGATGTCCTGCATCTGCTTGAGGCGAAATTCGGCGTCGGCCTTCAGCGTGACGAGGCCGTCGCCGAGTTCGAATGTCGCGCCGCTGCCCTTGAAATCGAAACGCTTGTCGAGTTCGCGATTGGCCTGATCGACCGCATTGGTCAGTTCGTGCGAATCGAGTTTGGAGACGACGTCGAAGGAAGGCATGGGCGGATTTCCTGGTGCAAAGGAGTGATTCTACGCGGGCGCGAGGCCTCGGGTTCAGCGCAGCACGCCCACCTTGAGCTGGGCCCAGTTGCCGCTGTCGGTCATCGCCGTGATGGTCTGGTCGCCGATTTCGGCGAAGCGATGTTCGAACGACTCCGTGCCTTGGGTGGTTGCCTCGAGTCGACCATTGACCAGCCAGGTGACGTTGCCCTGTGCGCCAAGTGCGCGCAGGCGGACCATCGCCGGAATGTCGCTGTTCGGTGCGCGTGCGACCGTGGCGCCGTCGGCGATGCCATCGATGCGCAGGTCCTGCGTGCTGGCAAAGCCGTCGTCCGCGCACTGTGGCGCGAGCGCAGGGAGGTTCGATCGTCGACGCAGATCGCGCGCCAGCCATGGATAGGCCAATGACGGCCAGCGCGCGATTTCGAGATCGCGCGTGCCGGTGACGTTGCAGCCGGGACTCAGGCGCAATCCGCTCCGCGCATCGACGCGTACCTGCAGCAGACCGGCGCTCCAGGTTCGCGCGTCGCGTTCGGGCAGGGTCGGCGGAATCACGCCATCGAGTACCCAGGCCGTGTGCTTCTGCTGGCAGCGCTCGGGATGCGTTGCGTCGAAGGCCAGGCCGAGCGGCCAGCAGATTTCGGCTTCCGTGACATTCGCCGGTGGCGCGTCGGGTACCGCCGAGAGCGCGGAGCGGGGCAGGCTGTCGACAACCTGGAACATCAGCGGCAGGGCGGTCACCGCGCCGTACTGACCCGGCAGTGGCGTGCCGTCCGGTCGCCCGATCCAGACCGCCACGGTATGCCGGCGTGTGCCGCCGATCGCCCAGGCATCGCGGAATCCGTAGCTCGTGCCGGTCTTCCAGGCGACCTTCGGATGCGATCCGGTATCGAAGGTGCCGGGTCGATAGCCGGGTCGCGGGTTGGCTTCGAGCACGTCGCGGATGATCCACGCCGCACCTTCGGACAGCACGCGACGCTCGACCAGCGGATCGTCCTCCGCGTAGCGCACGAGGCCGCCGATACCCTTGCGGTTGAGCGCGGCATAGGCACCGGCGAGATCCTCCATGCGCGCACCAACGCCACCGAGGATGATCGACAGGTTCGGCTCGACGCCGCGCGGCAGGCGCAGGTGCAGGCCGGTGTTGGCCAGGCGCGCAGTGAATCGCGCCGCGCCGACCCGATCGAGCAGGTCCACCGCCGGCACGTTGAGCGACAGGCGCAGGGCCTCGGCAGCGCCGACCGGGCCATTGAAGGCCATGTCGAAGTTGCCCGGCCGGTAGCCACCGAAGGATTGCGGTGCATCGACCAGCAGGCTCTCCGAATGGATCAGGCCGTCATCCAGCGCGAGCCCGTAGAGAAACGGTTTCAGCGTCGAACCCGGCGATCGCCAGGCACGCACCATGTCGACATGGCCGAGCCGCGCTTCATCGCCGAACGTCGCCGAGCCGACATAGGCGAGCGTACTGAGATCGCTGTTGTCGACAACGAGCAAGGCGGCCGAGGTGCGCTCCGGAAGACGCGCCAGGTAATCGCGCACGCGCGTTTCGACATTGCGCTGCAGTTCGATGTCGATGCTCGTCGTGATGCGTCGTTCACGCGGACGATCGTGGTGCAGGCGGCGCGCGAGCAGGGCTGCGCTGAGCGGCGCCTGCAGGGTTCGTGCGACCACCGATTCGATGCGCGCATCGGTGACTTCGGACGGCGTCCAGACAGCGAGCGTGGCCATGCGATCGAGCACCTTGTCGCGTGCGGCCCGCGCGGCTTCGGCTTCGCGATCCGGTCGCAGTCGGCTCGGCGCCTGCGGCAATACCGCGAGCAGGGCGGCTTCGGCATGCGAGAGTCGCCGTGCCGAATGGCCCAGATAAGCCCATGACGCCGCTTCGACGCCGCGCAGGGTGCCGCCGAACGGAGCATTGTCGAGGTACAACTCGAGAATTTCGCGTTTCGACAGATGCGCTTCGAGCTGCAACGCGCGCAGGCTCTGGCGCAGCTTGCCGGCGAAGCTGCGCGAATGCGGCTCGAGTATCCGCGCGACCTGCATGGTCAGGGTCGAGCCTCCCGAGACGATGCGGCCGTTGCCGATCATCTGGCCGAGCGCGCGTGCCGAAGCCATCGGATTGATGCCCGGGTGATGCCAGAACCAGCGGTCCTCGTAACTGACCAGTGCTTCAAGATAAAGCGGTGAGACATCCTCCAGCGCCACCGGATAACTCCAGATGCCCTCCGCGTCGGCAAACGCGCGCAGCGGCGATCCATCGCGCGCAAGCACCACGGTGCTGCCGCGATCCGGATCGGGCAAGGGCAACGGAAACAGCCGGTCCAGAACCAGCGCGGCGACGAAGATGACGATGAGCAAGACGACAAGACGGCGCAACCAGCGTCGCTTGCGAGGAGGGGATTTGGACTGGTTCGGCATCGGCATCGGAGTGTGCGGAAATCCGCAGGGAAAATCTCGAATCTGGCCCAACTGCAGTCAGGGAATGACGTCCCATCCCGGCCCGGCAGCGACTGGGCCGAATCGTCGTTGTCGGATGTCCCGACCGGAATGAGAAAGTGCGATCCCGCACCGGATCATCTCGTCACCGAAGATGGCTTGCGGAGAAAAAATGCTCTTTCCTTGTGCGATGGTGCGAGGGTCGGCGTCGACTGTTCCCGATTTCTGTCGCCTGAATATGGGGTCGTCGCGGATCGCATTGGACTCGCCGAGGGGCATCGCTCCCAAGAGGGGACAAGCCGCTGAAGCCGCTTCCGCGCCGACGGGGTTGCCCACCCGCGGCCGGGCTCAGCGCGAACTGTCTTGTCGGCCAGGAAGTTCGAAGCTGTCGAAAAAAACCGGATCGGGATCGAAGTCGATCAGCAGGTCGAGGTTGACGACCGCGTTCGGATAGCCGGACTCGATGTTGAGGGTCGAGAAGCGCACGCTGTTGTCGCCATCGTGCAGTTCCGACAACGGGATATCGAACGAGTGGTTGAAACCGCCGGTCTGACCCGGCTCGTCGAGCATCGCGATCTCGCCCGGCGTGAACGCGCGGTCGTGGCGTGGATGATCGTTGATCCGGTAGCGCAGTCGTCCATTGCCGAGGCGCAGCTGCTCGTTGTTGTCGTGACCCTGGTAGTAACCGTTGAACACGAGTCGCGCGCGCGTGGCGCCCGCCATCGACACGTTGCTGAAGGTCAGCGGTGCGCCCGTCGCATTTTCGCCATCCGGGATCGTGTAGCCGAGACTGAGCCCGTGGTGCAGGACGGTCGTGAACGTGCCCGGTGGATGTTCGTCGATCGTCGTTTCGTTCGAGGGTATGCCGGCGTCGGGGATTTCGTACTCGCGCGTGTTCGTGATGGCCGGTCCGTCGAAGCCGATGTTGTCCCAATAGGTATTCCATGAAGGCATCGGGCGTGGCAGTCCTGCGTAGGTGATCGCATATTTCCAGGTCGCATGGTTGTGCCCGACCAGGGTCACGTAGCCGCGCGTGAATGTCAGCGGTTGCGGAAACGTGACGCTCCTGCGGCTGACCACGGCGCCGAACGTCAGGCCATCGGGGGAGGGCTCCGAGGTGAGAACCTCAAGCGCGGTCCGCGACAGGCGCAACTCGACACGCGAGAGATGGCCGCGTTGCGACGGCGGCGTACTGACTGGGCCTGATAGCGTCGTCATCGCCTGGTCGCGCACGTCGTGCACGTCGATCGTGCTGCTGACGAACACGATCATCAGGCCGTTGCGTGGATTCGGGCCGCGGCCATTGAGGTCCCAGCTCGGCGTCGGCGTCGGATCCTCGGCGATCGTGACGCTGAGATAGCCGAGCAGGATCGGATCGTTGCTCAAGTCGGCGTCGAACACGATGCGGCCCGTGCGGTTCGCGAAATCGAATGGCTGACGGATCCGGTAACCGTTGCTGCCGTAGTTCTGCGAACCGACGATGCCGAGTAGATAGCGGCTTCCGATCGTCGCATTCGGTTCGCAGACCAGGGTATCGGTGCTCGGCAGGAAGAACGTTGGCAGGCCCGGGCGACAGACATCCGGTTCGCCGTCCATCATGCCGAGCTCGCCTTCCCATGCCCAGAACGTCTCGCCATCGCCGGTCGACAGCGAAGGCGCATAGCGCGATGCGCTGAAGCGCGTACGGCTCAGTTCATTGCCGCGACCACGGTCCGAAACCGCAGCGGGCCCGGACTCGAAGTTCTCGCAGAATGCCGCCTGCGGCAGGCCGCAGCCAGCAGCACGGGCTTCGCTGAAGGCATGTCGCGGCGCGGCCACCAGTGCCGTCAGCAGCGCGGCGAGAAAAGCCGCGCAGCGGCGATATGCCAGACGTTTCACGGCCTGCATCCGCTTCAGTTCTGGATGCGGATCTGGATCGGATAGTAGGCCCCGGACAGATCCGCAGCGTCCCAATGGTAGGTTTCGTTGCCGTAACTCGGATGACTCTTGAGTCCCGAGGGCGACGTCGCTTGGACGAAGATCTCGTAGTCGCCATTGGCGAAACCGCTGGTATTGAAGGATCGCGTGTAGCGACCCTGCGGAGCGGGCACGTCGCGCGCGGTATCGATCAGCATGACCCGGTCGCCAGGCCCGGTTCCGCTGCCGACCGCGCGCAGGAACACCTCGACCTTGGCGATGCCGGTGGTTCCTCCGGTGCTCCACACCTCGGTGCTGTTGACCGGAAACAGCATGAGCTCGGGCGCCCAGTTCGCGTAGCTGTGGTTGCCGATCACCATCGTCAGCGGAACGCTGCCGCCGACCGTGATACGGGCAGGCGGATCGTCGCCGATCAGGTGCTCGTCGCCGACCTGGGTGCTGCCGATCTGCTCGAAGCGCGCGGGTAGTCCGAGCCGCGGCAGTTCGCTGTGCAGCGGGAAGTGGTGAATGCTCGCGGGCGGGGTGTAGGCCGGTGCGCTGCCGGGCGGATAGAACGCCTCGACATGCACGTCGATGATGCCGGTATTGTCGGCGAAGAACTGGAAGCTGTTGTTGCCGACGAGCAGCGGCGACGAGCCATTGCGGACGAGATCGCCGAGCTTGATGCGGACCGTGCTCGGCACTGCCCAGGACAACAGCTCGGGAACGTTCGGCACGCTGTTGTTGCCGCGCTGCGGCAGCGGGAAGTTCGTGTTGCCGTTGACGGTCACATGGTCGCCGGCGATCAGGTTGAACGAGGAGTAATCACCCATCTGGTAGGTCAGCACGAGCCAGGCTTCCGCCGTCGCGCCGCTCGCGGTAGGACGCAGGTCATCGGGCACGTTCACGTTGAACGTCGGGAACTCGTTGTTCCAGCGGCTGGCTTTCTGGTAGTCGGTGCCGGCGATTCGCGTCACGTAGTTGTGCACCTCGCGCGGTTCGACGACCGGGCCATCAAAACCGAAGTTGTCCCAGTGCACGAGGTAGTACGGATTGGCATCCTTCAGCGTGTTGTAGCCAAACGCGATCCACAACGGCTCGTAGTCGCCGGCCTGCAGGGTGTACGGCGTGAACATCGCATTGATGACACTGCGCCCATCGATCAACACCTCGATGCCGTCCGTGCCGACGCGCGCCTCGAAGGCACGACGCACATTCGACACCGCCTGACGCCCCAGGTCCTCCATGTCGACCGAGGCGATCTGGTGCGAGGCTCCGTCCATGCCGATGATGCTGACGCTGAAGGTCTGGAACTGGGAGCGCAGGCGCAGCATGCCGGCGGGCAATCCGGTTGCCCCTTCGGTATCGAAGAAATCGCCGTGCCCGGTGACATCGGTGCGCACCGGGTTGAGATCGAGATACCAGACCGAGCGCGGACTCAGCGGACTGTCCATGTCGAACACGATGCGGCGGCGAACGCCGTTCTGGATACGCAGGGGCTTGCGGAAGCGCTGCGCGGTCTGCGACTTGTCACCGGTATTGTCGAGACGCGTTCCATTCAGTGAATGCGCATGCAACTGGTCGTTGATGAAGAACAGGTTGAAGCGCGCATCGGTCGAAGTGACGGTGGAATTGTTCCACAATTTCTCATCGGCCGGACCGAGCGGCAGGTTGAAATCATCGAAGTAGGTCATGGACGTGCGCAACGCATCGACGCGCGAGCTGTCGCCACCATTGAACGCGAGGACACGCGCATTGCTGATGATTTCGCCCAGCGAATTGATCCGCTCGACACGGACCTGGTACGGCGACGCATTGTCCAGTGGCTGGATCTGCACGCGCCGGTTGCCGGTCACGAGCCAGCGCGTGGCCGTGGTCGCCTGTGGGCCATTGCCATGTTCGCCGAGGCATCCGCTGGTGCCTTCGATCATGCGTGCCGACGATAGGTGCCCGGTCGGGGGCGCAGGCTGGCCGTCTGGCCACCAGGTGACGAGGAAACCGGCGGGATCGTTGCCCGCACCGGTCATCGTCCACCACTGGCCCCAGGCGTTCTCGCCGTCGTAATCCATTTCCAGTGTCGCGACATGGTCGTCGCGCAGGATCTGCACGACAGGTGCCGCCTGCAGGGACTCGAAACCGGAGCGGAAGATCGACTCGGCCTGCGCGGCGGTCGCGAACAGCGATGCGAAAGCGACAAGAAGGCAAAATGCGCAACGCAGCAGGCGCGCGGCGACGAAGACGATGGGACGGGCGCGATGCAGGGTCATCGGCGGAATCCGGTGGTTTCGACCGCGCGAGTCTAGGCTTCGCGCAGGACCCGAAACGAGCCGGCTGTCACAGCTGCCGGGGCCGGTACTCTGCCGCGGTTTCGTCAGCAATCCCCGTGCGACGAAATCCCCGGCCTGTCGCGGTTGGACGGCCATCCCGGCGCTGCGACAAGCACGATGGCTGCGCGGGCTGCGTTCCGCCGTCCCGGGGATCCGCGATTCCCGCCGTTTTCCGTGCCGTGCCGGCACGCAGCGGCAGCGGGAACAGAGGTGTCAGTGCAAGGTGCTGATCACGCGGTCGAAGCGCGGTTTCCAGTTGTTCTTGATATCGGCGGAGACGAGGATGCGGCCTGCGCGGCCAATCAGGAGATCGCGCGACACGAAGCCGATGTAGCGCGAGTCTTCGCTGTTGTCGCGATTGTCGCCCATCATGAAGAACTGGTCGGGCGGAACGACCACCGGGCCGAAATCCCTGCGTGAACCTGTGCTGGAAAGGAACTGGACCGTATGGTCCTTGCCATCGAGGTTCTCGGTGTAGCGGGTCGCTTCGACGAATTGCCCCGATCCGACCGGCTCGGAGACCAGGGTCATGTTGGAATACTGCACGGGCTGGCCATTGATGCGCAGGGCATTGTCGCGCAGTTCGACCACATCGCCGGGGACCGCAACGAGCCGCTTGATCAGGCGCGTGCCATCTTTCGGCGAGCTGAACGTGATGATGTCGCCGCGTTGCGGATCGCCGAGTCTCGCCAGCGAGATGTCGGTCAGTGGAATCTTGAGATCGTAGGCGAGGCGGTTCACCAGGACGACATCGCCTTCGAGGATGGTCGGTCGCATCGAGCCGGTCGGCACCGGATTCCAGTCGGCGATCGCGGTGCGGAACAAGCCGAGGCAGAAAAGGAATACCAGGAGTCCGCGATTGTTCCTGAGAAACGTCCTCATCGAAATCGACCTCGTGCGTGGGATAGGCTGCATTGACCGCGTGCCGGCGGAGGAAGTTTCAACTGGATCGAGCAGGACGGGCATCCACCGCCACGCCATCCCGGATGGGGCAGGCACTCAAGGAGTCGCGTCCTCGAATCCGTCGAGGAAGATCGAGTCATTGACGCCCGCCAGTTCGGCCAGTACAGCCGCACTGGTCTTGAGGATCGCGCCGCCCATGGACTGGGCGTTCGGCCCGACATGATCCGGCGTATCGGTGGTGCGGTGATAGTAAGGGTAACTGTCGTAGTCGTACTCGATGGCGAGCACGGTGCGCTTGCCCGCGTTGAGATAGGGGATATGGTCCGACCCGAACGGATTGGTGCTGAGCGTGACGTGCAGGTCGGGCACATAGGTCGCTGCCGCGGCGGCGAACTGGTCGAGGTAGGCGCTCCACGTCGCACTGCTCTCGAACAGCGCGTCCAGATGCGTATCGGCGCTGTAGCCGATCATGTCCATCGTGATGACGGCGCGCACCTTGGCAAGGTCGCCGGATACCTGCAGCGCCTGCACATGAGCCTTGCTGCCGTACAGGCCTTGCTCCTCGCCCGCGTAGCACATGAAGAGGATGCTGCGTTCGGGCTCGACCGCGACGAGTGCGCGCGCGAGCTCGATCACGCCCGCGCAGCCCGAGGCATTGTCTTCTGCGCCCGGCGTGTTGACGATCGACGACAGGCTCGAATTGCGCGAATCGTAATGACCGCCGACGACGATCCATTGGTCCGGAAAGCGTGAGCCGGTCCACGTGCCGATCACGTTGTTGACGCTGATCTGGCCGCCAGCGCTGCCGGGCATCGTGAAGGCGGGAGCGCTGACCGCCAGCCCGAGTCCACTGAACTGCGTCTCGATCCAGGCACGCGACTGCGCGAGCTCCGGGCCGTAGCTCGAGCGATCCCATGCGGCCAGCGTGGTCAGGTCGGCAAACCAGCGCACCGTGTCGATAGAGTCGACCACGGCCTGGATATCCGGATTGGCTGGTGCCGGTCCGCCGTCGGGGCGATAGCGCCGGGCGATGATGCTGTCGGGTTCGATTTCGCGCCACTCGTCGGAATGGCCATCGTGCAGTGAAGGCAGCGGTGTGGCCAGCTCCGAGATCGACAGTTCACGCAGTTCCCAGCGTCCACCCCGGGCAATCACGCGACCCGGAGCGTGTGCCTCGCGCACGCAGCCAATCGCGTGCAGGCGCAGGTGCGCGCGATCAAGATCGACGAGTTCACCGAGCACCTCACGATCCGCAACAGCCTTGCGCACTTCACCCCGATCACCGACGAGCACAAGCTGGTCGCCGAGTTCGAGCCACCAGCGCACGCGCGCGTCCTGCTTGCGCGCCGTCACCTGCCAGACGTCGGCATCGCGGATATCGATGACGACCGCGCTTTGCTCTGCGGGCATGGGAGGTATCGCTGGTGCGGGGAGGACAGGCACGCACGCTCCTTTCGGAAAGTCAGGCGATGCAATCGCATCCATCGAGTCAGCGCCCATTGTAGGCGCCGATTGCGAGCAATGTCGTTGAAATGAGGGGCCCAGCGCGTCGGTCTGCAGGCCGAGTCCTGCGGCGGACCGCCTCGCAAATGCAGCCATCGGCGAAGGGAGAGGAGCCCCAGACCTTGCCGAGATTCACTTGCTGGTGGAACGGATGAGGATCGAACCCGCGATTTCAGCATTGAGCCTGTCCGGGTCGCCGAGCCCTGCTGCAACTGTCTGAATTCGCCAGGCAATGTCTGATCGCGCAGCGGTGTATTCGACTTCGCAGCCGGTACGTGACGGCTTGCAACGGGTTTATGGAAAAAGTGATCGTTGTTCGCGACAATGACCGATGCCAATCACATGGCCGAAGAGGTATTCATGGATCGGGAACTGTTCGACCAATTGGTATCTCGTCTGGAAGCGTATTCCAGGCTGAATCCCAAATTGTACAAGCTACGCGTGTTTGGCTTCGCCCTGCTTGGATACGGCTATTTGCTGCTGATGTTCGTGTTGATGCTGTTGCTGTTGGTGGCATCGGCCCTGTCGGTGATCTACTTCAAGGCATTGGGCATGAAGCTGCTTTTGATCACGGCACCATTCGCATGGTTGGTCGCCCGCTCGTTCTGGGTCAGAATGAATGCGCCGCAGGGATACGTCGTAGATCGGCGCATGGCGCCGGCATTGTTCGAGCGCATTCGTGTGCTTCGAAAGAAGTTGCGCGCTCCCCGTTTTCATCGCGTCGTGATAACGGATGATTTCAATGCGGCCGTGGTCCAGATCCCGCGACTTGGACCCGTCGGATGGCATGCCAACTATCTGTTGGTCGGTATGCCATTGATGAAAAGCGTGTCGCCGACGCAGCTCGATGCCATTCTTGCCCATGAGTTCGGGCATCTCGCGGGAGGGCACGCGCGTTTCGGAAACTGGTTGTATCGCTTGCGCAGGATCTGGTCGCAACTGCTCGATGAGTTGGAGCGCAGGCAGAGCGCCGGTCTTGCGCTGTTCAGAGGTTTTTTCACCTGGTACGTGCCGAGATTCAATGCGTACAGTTTCCCGCTGGCGCGGGCCAACGAATTTGAGGCCGATGCGGTGGCTGCTCGCGTGACTTCGGTGAACCAATTGGCCGAAGCGCTCACGACTACTGCGGTGGTTGGGCGTTATCTCGGCGCCAAGTACTGGCCGGGCGTCTACGCGAAAGCGGACACGATGCCTCAACCCTCGTTTGCGCCACATGCTGCGCTTGGCGAAGCGGTCAATCGTGAGCTCGACGATCGTGATGTCGAGATCTGGATGGGTGAGATCCTGGCGCAACCGGCAGATTCGACGGATACGCATCCTGGTTTGGCCGACCGTTTGCGTGCGATTGGTGGAAGCGCCTGTTTCAAGCGCCCGGCCGAAGGCTCAAGCGCCGACTATTTGCTTGGCCCGGTTCGCGAGCAGGTCATTCGGAAGCTGGATGGTCGGTGGCAATTTCATGTGAGTGAGGACTGGCGCCGTCGATATTCGGAAGTCTGGGAGGCGCGCAATCGTCTTGCGGCCCAGCGCAAGCTCTGGAACAACGCTTCGCGTTCTACGGACGAGCTCATCGAATACGCGAATCTGGAAGAACTCCATGGAGAAGGGCGAGCCGCCGCTGTCGCCCTTCTGGGTGATCGGATTGCTCAGGATCCAGATCACGCCGGACTCAACTACTGGCTCGGCACACGGTTGCTCGCTGACGATGATGAATCAGGTATCGAATTGGTCGAAAAGGCCATTGCCATGGACGAAGCGGCTATCGTTCCGGGCAATGTGGCTTTGCGTGATTTCTACCACACGCGCGGGTTGGTCGACCTTGCAAAGGCAGCTCATGGCGTCGCAGCGGAACGACAGGCATTGCTTGATGCGGCCGATTCCGAGCGGCAGACCATCAGACTTGGCGACAAATTGCTTGCTCATGGACTCGATGCTGATGCGGTCAATCGACTTTACGAGCAGATCACGCGTCTGGGCGCACGCAAGATCTGGATTGCACGAAAGCCCACACGTCTATTCCCCGAACACCCGTTGTTCCTGCTCGCTTTTTCGTTGAAGCCCTGGTATTCGCTGGTCCGACGATCAGGGGGCGGAATTGTGAGTGATCGAATTCACCGCGAAGTCACTCTTCCCGGCCAGACCATCGTGATATGCACGGATGGCGAGTACTACCGTTTCCGGCGCAAGTTGCGCTTCATTCGCGGCACCAGGCTTCGGTCGACTGCGCCATCGAGCAACGCCAATGGCACGTGATCGTCGATCCGTCAGAACCATGATATGTCGAAGCGGGGGAGATGAACTTGGTGGCGCATGCAGCTCGTCAGGAAATGAGCGCCAGACGATGCCGCACCAAACTCAAAAGCCCGGCGTAAGCCGGGCTTTTGAGTTTGGTGGTGGAGCGGAAGGGGATCGAACCCTCGACCTCTGCATTGCGAACGCAGCGCTCTCCCAGCTGAGCTACCGCCCCGTTGAATCGCTCGCGTCGGAGGCATCATCGGGTTGGGCCGATTCCGTGCGCGATGCCGGATCATATCGGATGGTCTGGATCGCGCCAAGCAAGCGACCGGTCGCCACGCCTCGTCCTGCATTCAACGCGGCTTATCGTGAATGGCCAGACAGTGCGCCGGTATCTCCGTCGAATGGACGGCGTCAATCTACCGCCGCCGAGGACAATTGCCGGCTCGCGCAGGGATGGGAGGAAGACCGGCGTGTCAGCCTTTCCGGCTTTCCGCCAGTTGCGCCATCAGCGCATCGTGCAGGATCTCCCGGCGCCAGCCTTCGAGGGCGCGCGGCCACTGGCGCGAGAGGTACAGCGTTTCGAGATGGCGGCGTGAGCAGAGCAGACCTTCGGGCAGGTCGAGTTCGGCGGCGCGGGCGGTGACGATTTCCTTGAGCGCGCGGATGACGCGACGCTCCTCGCCATCGGCAGCCGGCGGAATCGCCTCGAACTCGAGTTCTTCCTCGGCGAGCGGGCGGCGCAGCACGTCGAACAGTTCCTGTCGCTCCGCTCCGCGCAGTGCGCGCAGTCCCCGGGCACGTTCGGCCAGGTCGTTGAGATCGGCAGGGGGCGTTGCGCTGAAATCGAGCACGCGCGGGTCATCGAGGATCCACGGCCGCGGTTTGTCGATCCGCCTTGCGGTCGTATCCCGCCAGATCAGTACGCGACGCAGCAGGGCTTGTTGCGGACGGGTCCAGTCGGCTGCGCCGCGATAGCTGGTTTGCGGTTGAAGTTCGGGTTCGCGATGACGCGCGCGCTCGACCAGCCGTGCGCAATCCTGCGCGTGCCAGTCGGCATAGCCGCGCTCGGCCAGGCGCGCTGACAGTGCCGTGTGCAGGGCAGGCAGATGCACGACATCCTGCGCGGCATATTCGAGTTGCGATGCGCTCAACGGACGTTGCAGCCAATCGGAACGGGTTTCTCCTTTCGGCAGATCGACCTCGCAGACGGTCAATACGAGCTTCTGGTAGCCGAGTCCCGCGCCGAGGCCGGCGAATGCGGCGGCGATCTGCGTATCGAACAAGCAACCGAGGCTGTTCGGCAGGAGCGGGCTCAGGGCATCGAGATCCTCGCTCGCGCTGTGCATGATCGATATCGTCTGCGCGTCGCCGAGGCGCGTGCCCAGCGGAGTCAGGTCGATGTCGGCGAGCGGATCGATCAGCGCGACGTGGCCATCGATCTCGATCTGGACCAGGGCCAGCTTCGGGGCAAAGCTGTCGGTACGCATGAACTCGGTATCGAGGCCGACGAGTCGGGCCGGATGGCGATCGAGTTCGATCAGGGTTTCGGTGCGGTCGATCCAGGCAGCCAAGCGGAGCCTTCCTGTGCAGGGACGGGGGGTGAACGATGAAGCGCAGCGCGGTTGCGGACGCCTCCCGCGATAGCCTAAGGTGCCGACACGCTGCTGTCAGCCTACCTGTTTGTCCTCATGCCCGGTACCGACAACGTCAACAAGCAACGCAACTGGGGCGGTGCGCTCGGCATTGCCGTGTTGCTGTTCGCGCTGAGCTATCGGTTCATGCCGGGCATCCTGCACGTGGAACCGCAAAAGCAGGTGCAGACGACGACCACCGCACCGCTCGGCGGGAAACCCTGGGTCGTCGACCCTGCAAGCCCGGCAGTCGACCGCAATGGCAACCCTGAGCCGATCGTCGGCTCGACACTGGCCGAAGCCTTGGCAATGGGACCTCCGGCACCCGTGACCAAGGAAGTCGCGACCTTGCTCAAGGCGGCGCGCAAGCAGGAAGCGGACGGCAAGCTGTTCGAGCCACCCGGCAACAATGCAGTCGGCATCTACCGGCAGGTGCTGGAGCGCGATGCAAACAATCCCGCGGCGCTCGATGCGTTGACCCGCATCGGTGGCGCCGTGCGCGACTGGTCGCTGGCTGCACTCGAGCGGGGTGACGAAGCAGAAGCCCAGCGCTATGCCGCGCAGTTCGCCGAACTGCCGCATTCCGACAACGAACTCGTCATCCTGCGCGCACGCCTCAAGACGATGCGCGACGTCATGCCGCTGCTCGCCGCGGCCGCGGAGCTGCTCAAGCAGGAGCGCATGATCGGCGACGGAGACAACAATGCACTGGCGGTCTATCGCAAGGTCCTCGCGATCGATCCGGGCAACCGGATCGCTGATGCGGGTCTTGCCCGCATCGAGCGCGGTTTCCTCGATCGTGCACTCGGCGCCGCGGCGCAGGACGACTTCATCAATGCCGATGCGATCCTCACCGATGCCTCGTCGATACGTCCTGGATCACAGGCCTTGCTCGATACGCGTTCACAGGTCGAGAGCCTGCGTCGCCAGCGTGGCGAGACGGTTCTGGCCCAGGCACGTTCGGCGCTGGATGCGGGCGATGCGGACCTGGCCGAAAAGCTGGCCAGGGAGGCGCAGGTGATCAGCACCGACCTGGCCGGGCTCGACGACTTCAGCAAGCGTCTGCGCAATGCGCGCCTTTACGCGAGTTTTTCGCCCGGTCAGGTATTCAGCGATCGATTCCTCGATACCAGCGGTTCGGCGCCCGCCGTCGTCGTGATTCCCGCCGGGCAGTTCGTCATGGGTTCGCCCGCCGACGAGAGCGGCCATCGGGATGACGAGGAACCGCAGCGCCAGGTCCAGATTCCGGTGGGCTTCGCGATCGGGCAGACCGAAGTGACGGTCGCCCAGTTCCGCGTGTTCACGCGGGCGATCAACTACCGCAGCGAGGCCGAGCGCGCGGGTACCGGCAGCGTCTACGACGAGAGCAGCGGACGCATGAATGATCGTCGCGGCATCGACTGGCAACGCGACTACGAAGGCGGCCGCGCGAGCGACAAGCTTCCGGTGCTCAATGTCTCGTGGAATGATGCCAGCGAATACGTCGCCTGGCTTTCGCAACGCACCGGCAAGAAGTACCGCCTCCCCAGCGAAGCGGAGTTCGAGTACGTGCTGCGCGCCGGCTCCGACACGCCGTACTGGTGGGGCACGGGCGACCCGAAGAGCGTGCTGACGAATGTCACCGGCGACGGCGATCGTTCACCAAGCAAGCGCAGTTGGGGCAGGGCCTTCAACAACTACAGCGATGGCTACTGGGGGCCGGCGCCGGTCAAGTCGTTTCCGGCAAATCCGTTCGGAGTTCACGATATCGACGGCAACCTCTCCGAATGGGTGGATGATTGCTGGCATGACAACTACACGCGTGCGCCGCGCGACAGCACGGCATGGATCAATCCAGGCTGCGTGAGGCGCGTGATCCGGGGCGGATCATGGGGCAGCGCACCGGATCAGGTGCGCTCGGCGTACCGTTTGTCGGTTCCAGCGGATACCCGAAGTGCGCGACTCGGATTCCGCGTGGTGCGCGAGCTGTAGCGCGGGTTGAAAACGATCGTGGAAATCCGCGCACATTCAGATTTCGCGCGCTAAGCTCGCACCTGGGAAATCGGGAGAAGCACATGGGGCCGTTCGGAAATCGTTCTGCAGGTGCAGGTCAGCAAGGCAGTCGTCGTGGCCTCAAGTTGTGGCCGATCCTGCTTTTCGGCCTTTACTTCGGCTACTACTACTTCAGTCACAGCAATGCGGCGTCGTTCACCGGGCGCAAGCAGTTGCTCGACACGAGCGCACAGGAGGAAGCCGCGCTCGGCCTGCAGTCCTACCAGGAAATCCTGCAGCAATCACAGGTCGTGCGCACGGGTCAGTTGCCGCAGGAGGTCCAGACCATCGCCCAACGCCTGGTCGAGGCGGCTCCCAAGGTCGAGAAATACCTCGCCGAGACTGCAGGTACCCCGGCGTCGACCGATTGGAGCACGTTCGACTGGCAGGTCAGCCTGATCCAGTCCGATGAGGTCAATGCGTTCTGCCTGCCAGGCGGAAAGATCGCGGTCTACACCGGCATCATTCCGGTGGCCCAGAACGACGACGGACTTGCTGTCGTGATGGGCCACGAGATCGCCCACGCGCTGCTGCGTCACGGCGGCGAACGCATGGCCCAGCAGAAGCTCGTGCAGATGGGTTCGATTGCCGCGAGCATGTCGACCGGCGACATGGACCCCGGCCAGCGCCAGATGGTCATGGCGGCGATCGGCGCAGGTGCGCAATACGGCGTGTTGCTGCCGTTTTCGCGCAGCCACGAATCCGAAGCCGATCACGTCGGACTGCTGCTGTCGGCGGCGGCCTGTTACAACCCGCAGGAAGCGCCGAAACTATGGGAGCGCATGGCCTCGCTCGGCAAGCAGAAGCCGCCGGAATTCATGTCCACCCATCCGGCCGAAGGCACGCGCATCAGCCAGTTGAATGCCTGGATGGGCGAAGCGATGCAGGTGCGCCAGCAATTCTGCGGCACGCCCCCGGCAGCGCAGTAGGGAAAAGCCGCTTGTCAGTCCGGGAGCGTGCCCGTATGATTCGCGGCCCACTTCCGGAGAGGTGGCAGAGTGGTCGAATGTACCTGACTCGAAATCAGGCGTGCGTGCAAGCGCACCGTGGGTTCGACAAATTCGTCGGGAACGAATTTGGACAGCCCAAGGCTGGCCCGTAGCGCGAAGCGCGGAGGGTGAGGCTCATGGATGAGTCGAACATATCCCACCGGATTTTCGACCTGGCGAAAGTCCCCAGCGCATATCTTTTCTTCACGTCGAGCACCATCGGAGCGAACTAGCTTGTCAGCCAGCTTTGCTGCCCGTATCATTCGCGGCCCACTTCCGGAGAGGTGGCAGAGTGGTCGAATGTACCTGACTCGAAATCAGGCGTGCGTGCAAGCGCACCGTGGGTTCGAATCCCACCCTCTCCGCCAGCGACAAAAAGAGCCCCGAAAGGGGCTTTTTTTGTGGCTGTTGGTACGGGTGAGTGGACGAAACCACCTGGGTTCGACAGGTTCGCCGGAGCGAACCTGGACAGCCGCAGGCTGGCCCGGAGCGCATCGCGCGAAGGGCGAGGCTCAGGGAAGAGCCGAGCATATCCCACCCTCTCCGCCAGTTACAGCAATAAGCCCCTGAAATCTTGGGCTTTTTGTTTTCCCCGTTGGGCCAATCCCTGCGCTGTTCCCAACAACTCTCTTCGCACGCCGTGCCGCGTGAAAAGTCGCGCGCACGTCATGTCCTTACTACTCGAGCAGCGGCAGGTCCGAACCGTGGTTTCGTGTGAACCAGGCACCCGAAGAGTAAGGCTGAATCGGGCAACGGCGCCGGCCTCCGCCAATGAGTCGAGCGGACGCAGTCAGCGAGTAATTTGACATACGCGACCATTGCACCGGGAAATTTCGAAGAGTCCCCTCCGAAGTGTCGAGGCGTGCTCGCCGATCGCCATGCTCTTGCGCGCGTGCCCCAAGGGCGATGCGGCTTTTTACCTGTTGGCGCTGATTCCCTGGATTCGACGTTCATCGGCGTAGCTGGAAGTGTTGGTTGACTGCCTTGGGTAGACGCCGGGCGTTCCAGAGAACTCCGTGCACGTTCCCGCAACTTCAGGACTATTCTCATGAGGTATCAACGCATCCCTTCCCTTCGGTTCAGCAACGCTTCGCCTGCAGGGTCACTTGCTTTCGCCTTCACATCGCCGCCGCCGTGCTGTTACTGACCGGCATCCTGTTTGCACGCCCCGCTGAGGCAGGCGCGATCGTCGTCGGCCGCAGCGGCACAGCAGGAAACTGTACGGTTCCGACGATCCAGGCGGCGATCAATCGCGCCAACGGCTTTGGGGGCTACAACCTGTGGCCCAAGGCCGCACTATGGCCCTGACTACTTTGGAGCCTATCTCCGGGACCCGCAGGGAAATAAAATCCACCTGGTCTATCGCGGTGATCATTGCTGAGTACGACATGCGGACTTTCCACCTCTGGATCGTGAATCCATATGTGAGGACCAGGCGTAGCCGTGTCGTCCTCTCGCTTGGCGTGGCCAGCACCTGGGACAGTGTCGGTGGCGACAACTTGCTGTGTGGATATGAAGCGGCATTCCTCAACAGCCAGCCAGAGAGCAAGACTTGCAATGAACGCACCCCTTGACATCACCCCTTTCTCGATCCGAATCGAGGCGGAGATCCTGTCCGACCTGCGAATGCGTATCCGCAATACCCGCTGGCCTGATCAGGCGCCAGGCGAGGCCTGGGAGCAAGGGACTGATCTCGAGTACCTCCGATCGTTGCTTGCGTATTGGGGCGGCCAGTTCGATTGGCCCGCACAAGAGCGCATGCTCAACGCGTCGAATCAGTTCCGCGCCCATCTCGACGGCGTCCATATCCACTTCGTCCATGAGCGCGCCAAGCGCGGGCACGGCATTCCGCTGATCCTGACCCATGGCTGGCCGAGCACGTTCGCCGAGCTGCTTCCGCTCGTACCGTTGCTGACCGATCCAGAGGGTCACGGCATCGACGGCCCCGCGTTTGACGTCGTCATCCCGTCACTGCCGGGCTACGGTTTTTCCGAGCGACCCACTCAGGTGGGTGTGAACTATGGGCATGTCGCCGGTCTGTGGCATCGCCTCATGCGTGGACTGGGCTATGAGCGCTACGGGACTCACGGCGGAGATTTCGGAGCCGGGGTCGCTACGTACATGGCATTGACCGATCCCGAACCATTGATTGGCGTCCACCTGAGCAATCTCGAAATAGCGCCTTTCACCGGACCAGGCGCGCGGCCGCTGTCCCCAGCAGAGATTACCTATAGGGAGCGCAATGCGGCGTTTTGGCAAGACGAATCGGGTTACAAGGCAATCCAATCGACGAAGCCGCAGACGCTCGGATACGGGCTCAACGATTCGCCAGTTGGACTCGCTGCCTGGATTCTCGAGAAGTGGCGGTCCTGGGCCGATTCCCGCGGCAATCTCGATCAGCGCTTCTCCCGAGATTTCCTGCTGACTACCGTAACGATCTATTGGGTTACCCAGACGATCACGTCATCCATGCGGGACTACTTCGACAACGACAACATGCGGTTCCGGGTCGCCCTCGGACCACGGGATTTCGTCAATGTGCCAACTGGCATCGCGGTCTTCGCCAATACCTTTGTCGATGAGGGAACGCCTCCGCGTGAGTGGGCCGAACGCCTGTACAACGTGCGCCGATGGACCGCCATGCCGCGCGGCGGACACTTCGCCGCAGCCGAGGAACCCGAGCTGCTGGCGCGCGATATTGCGGCGTTCTTTGCCGGCTTGTGAGCCTGCACGGGGTGCCCGCGGAGCGTTCCCTTGAGATCAGAATACCGAGTGGCCAACAGGACTGGACTGAGCGAATTTACCGATGTCTGTTGCCGAACAATGCGTCAGCGCAGACGGTTGCCAGGCTGTCGAGAAAGGCCATCCCGAAACTCCAGCGATATCCCCGATCAATCTTTCGTAATCTGACTCGAATAGGTCCTGCGTTGCACGATTCTCCTTCATTCGTGCCTCTGTCAATTCGGCAAGCGCAGCGCGCATGGTCCGTCGAGCGGGCGCCGGATTCCGCCACGCGTTGATGCGCCCGGGCGGACCAGAGTGTATGCGCCGAAATTCCATCCGGCCCGCCCCATTTCCCATGCCGAGCATGGCGCAGCCAGCTGCACGTGAAGCCCGAACCGCTGCAGCGGAAATCGGGCTCCTTGATGGCACTTCTCTGCTTGCACGCGAGTTCCGTTGGGGCAGGCGTGGCGCACTCGCCAATCGCTCGTGCGTCCAAACCCTCGTGCCCGCCGGCGTCATCCGATCAGTCGCTCCTCTATGACACGAATGGCTTCGGCAGGCACCTCGCGCCGCTCCAGCCACTCGGGCCAGTCTTCCATCGGCACACCCATCAGCTCTGCTATCGTATGTTCGATTTCGTCCATCATTCGCCCTTCTCGGGGGGCTTGCTCCTCGGATGTGGTTGCTTCCAGACGAAGAACGATGATTGGCGCGAAGTTGCGACACGAGGCGGCGGGTTGCGTGGATCCAAAGGAGGTTGTGCGATGTCGAACGACGCAGATCCATCTGCCGAACCGATCGGCGAAATGCCTTCACAATATGCAGGCGACAAGCTCTTCGTCGAGGTTTATGAGCGCCTCAAGAAGATGGCGGGTAACCAGTTGCTCGACAATGTCGATTCGATCAATGCAACGGGTCTGGTCCACGAGTTGTACATGCGGATGATTCACGGGAAGTCGCTGACGTTCGTCGAGCCCGCACAGTTTTTCGACTACGCAGCCAAGGCAATGCGCCATCTGCTCGTCGACAGGGCCCGCGGGAGAATGCGTACGAAGCGCGGTGGCGGCCTGCAAAAAGTTGACCTGCCCACCGAAACGACATCGCTCGCTGACGCGACAGCGCAACGCGCACTCGAGCTTGATGACGGCCTGCGAAAACTCGAAATCGAGGCGCCACGCGCGGCCCGGATCGTCGAGCTCCACTACTTCGCTGGACTGTCGCTGCCGCAAGTTGCCACTCAGCTCGCTATTTCGACCCGAACGGTCAACCGGGAATGGCGCTTTGCCCGAGCGCTGTTGAACGGCGAGCCGGTCGACGAGGGCAGAGAGTAGCGGGAGCCGTGTCGCGGTTTCGCCCGTTTCATCGTTGATCTTACAAGAGACTGCTCTGCGACAATCCGGGGCCGGGAGAAAGCGATGGCAGAACGACTGGGCATGCAGGCTTTGGCCGATGCTTTCGAGCTGCTGCTCGACATGCGGGAAGGAGATCGGCTGTCGTGGCTTCAAGAGCAAGACTGGTGCCTGCCGGACAAGGCTCGCCTGCGTCGGATGCTCGACGCGGACTCGAATGCGGACGCGTGCTTCATGGACGCGCCAGCCTTGGTCCACGCCCAGATCCTGGATGACGATCAGGCCGCGCAAGTCGAGCCCCAGGACCTCATTGGCCAGCAGTTCGGTGCGTTCCGGATTGAACGACTGATCGGTCAAGGCGGCATGGCTGCGGTCTTTGCAGCGCGTCGCGTCGGTGCGGACTTCGACCAGCTCGTCGCCGTCAAGCTGCTGCGGCGCGGGCTTTTCTCTGCGGTGGAACAAAAGCTCTTCCGGCGCGAACGACGTCTGCTGGCCAACCTCAGTCATCCCAATATCGCGCACCTGATCGATGGTGGCGTTACCGAGGCCGGCATCCCTTACCTCGTGCTCGAGTTCATCGAGGGCACCCGGCTCGATCACTTCGTAATTGAACATCGTCTCTCTTTGTGCGCGAGACTTTCGCTTTTTGCCAACGTTTGTCGCGCGGTGGAGGCTGCGCACCAGGCGCTGATCGTGCATCGGGATATCAAGCCCTCCAATATTCTGGTGACCGCCGATGGCACGCCGAAGCTGCTGGATTTCGGGATCGCCAAGCTGTTGCTGGATGAGACCGGAGAGGCGTCGCATCACACGCTGACGGCAGCGCTGACGCCCGGCTATGCCGCGCCAGAGCAGCTGGCGGGTGCTCAAATCACGACCGCGACGGACGTGTATGCGTTGGGGGTAATTCTGCACGAGCTGCTCACGGGACAACGCCCGAAGCGAGAGGGAGCGTCCTTGGCCTCCACGGTTATGGATAGACAGACAACCACCGCGCCTGGCGTGTTGCCCCTCCCCGCGTATCAGCTTCGGCGCGCATTGCGCGGCGATCTGGACAACATCCTCGCGCGCGCGCTCAGCGCTGATCCAGAGCGCCGATATCCTTCGGCCACGGCATTGATCGACGATGTCGAGCGCTATCTCGAGGGCCGCGCGGTCCGTGCCCATCCGCCTTCGCGCTGGTACCTTCTGCGCAAGTTCGTCGGCAGGCATCGGGCGCCGGCCGCCATAGTGGCTTCTTTGTCGCTGGCGGTGGTGGGTGCATTGGCGGGAGCCTTGTGGCAAGCACAGGCAGCGCGTGTCGAAGCTCAACGCGCAAACTCGGTGCGCGATTTCGTTGTCGATCTTTTCAGAACTGCCGAAGAAGCGAGTCCGAGAGGCCAACGCGCAACGCCTGAAGATGTCGTGGAAATCGGCAGCAAGCGTGTTCTGGAGAATTCGGAGCTTCCGGCCGAGACGCGCGCGGAGCTGCTCGGCGTCTTGTCCACGGTTGCCGTCAGCATGGGGTCGGAACACCAGACAGCTCCTCTCACTGAAGCCTGGATGGAGCTGGCTGACCACGTCTATGAGCGCAATGACCCACGCTGGATAGAGTCGCGTCGTGTTCGGGCGGAGTGGCTCGTTGAGCAGGCGCGATTCGCGGATGCCCGGGCGCTGCTTGCTCCGTTGCGTGATGAGCTGCTACGGCGCAAAGACGCTTTGGCAACGGACACCCTGCTTACCATGCTGCTTGCCATGAGCACGGATGGCGGTAAGGATCAGATTGATGAGGCGGCTTCACTCATGCGCCAAGTCCGCGAGCAGGCGCTGGGCAACCCGACGCTCGGGGCGCGCACCGTGCTCAGCGTATTGATTGCCGAGTCCAATCAGCTTTCCCAGTTCCACCGTTTCAGGGAGGCCCTGGAACGAGGTGATGTGGCGATCAATTATTGGAAGGCGCACGAATTGCCCGCGACGAGCGATCTGCTGTGGCTCTACGCAAGCATCGGCAACGCTGCAAGTTCGCTCGGTGATGCCGCGCGAGGCGAAGCGGCCTATCGAGAGGCGATCGCACTATCGGAGAGCATACACGCCCGCCCTCATGCCGATACCGCATGGTTCATCGGTCTGCTCGGCAGCTATCTTGTGTCCCTGGGACGCGTCGAAGACGCCGAACCGTACGTCCTCAGCGGCCTCTCGATGCGTCGCGAGCTGCTCGGAGAATCGCATCGCAGCACACTATTCGCGCTCGCGGCGGCGAGCCGCCTGCGTGCGTTGCAAAAGCGACCGGACGAGGCCATCGCTTTGCTCGATGAGGGCATCGCGACTTGCGATCGCGCGCGGATGCAGGACGAGGCTTGCGTCCGACTTTTGCAGACCCGCGGTCGACTGCGAACCGGGAGGCGCGAGTTCGCTGCAGCTGAGGCAGACCTTGCTGCAGCCATTGCCATGCAGGGTCTCTTGAGTGGCGAGGACAGCCCGATGATTGCGTCACAACTGGCTTACATGGCGGAAGTGCAGCAGGGGTCGGGGCGCTATGCAGAGGCCATCGCAACCGCGACCCGGGCGCTAAGTCTGATGGACAAGGCCGGCGGTGGCCACTGGGGCGATCGCGCTGCGGCACAGCTGCAACGCGCATTGGCCAACCTCGCCCTGGGGAACGCGCGCGCGGCATTGGACGAAATGGCCGAAGCAGAGCCTGTCTTCACGAAGGCCGCACCTGAGAACGTTCGCACACGCGTATCGATGCTTGACGTGATGGCGCGCGCCATGCTTCTCCTCGGGCACGGCACAGATGCCCGGTTGACTGCGGGACGTGCTCTCGCCATTGACGACGCTCAAGCGAAATCCGACCCGGCGATCATCTCGCGCTTGCGCCAAATCGCCGCTACCCGCCGCGACGACTGACTCGCCCGGGTCAGCGCACTGCCGCAGGCCACACTTGTTGCGGCATCTGTCGCTGTTCGCCCCGATGTGACGTTTATCAGGGTATCGACCCTGCCTTGCCATGCAGCGAGCGCAAGTTTCCTCACGCGCTCGGATGGCGCAGGAACGACGCCTACCGCGGACCGGCGACACGGCCCGCGCAAGAGACTTCTACGCATGACCCTGGCGACTCAGTTCCCTATCGCTATCTTGTCGGTCACCCTGTCACTCGCTCCACCGACAGGCGACTGGATCCCCGCGAGCATCAACGGTGATTGCAACGCAACCGATGTCCATTTCTCCGACTCGGTGCACGGCTTCGCTACCTGTTCGTCCGACAAGGGCATGGTGACTGACGATGGTGGACTGAACTGGACGGTGTTTCCCACCCATCTGCAGCAGAGCCTGGTATTCGCCTTCGACGCCGGTGGTGATGTCCTGTACGCCGCGCGCAATGGTCTTTACCGCAGCGTTGATCGGGGACAGAGCTGGAACGAGATCGGTGGCCTCAGCAGCAACGACGGTAGCGTGCTCGACGTGCATTTCAAGGCGGACGGCAATCTGGTCGCAATCCAGGGGCCGGAACTGCGCTTCAGCGACAACGGCGGGGCGAATTGGGAGAGCGCTTTCTCGCTTGAGTACCCGATGGCCGTTCATGAGCTTCATTTTCCGGAGGGCCAAGAGCTGACCGACAGCGTCGGGTATGCAACGGGCGGCGTGACCTTTGATGGATTCAGCGAAGGCAGTGTGCTGAGGACGATCGATGGCGGACATCATTGGACTCCGCTTGCCTTCCCGAATGGGCACATCATCGCCGCGACCTTCTTCGATGCGGACAGTGGCGTCGTCGCGACCCTCTTCGGCAATGTATACACCACTGCCAATGGCGGTGTGAGCTGGGAGTCTGCCGGCGCGCTCCCGGACAACGCGATCCTGATGGATCTTGTCCATCGCGATAACAAACACTGGATTGGCGTTTCACTTCAAGGGTGTCTCTACGAGACCACCGACGGCGGCCGTGCCTGGAAAGCAGCCTATTGCGATTCCAAGAATCGCGGGCTGATAGCGCTCGCGCCGGCCGGTGGTGCGCTCGTCGCCGTCGGCAACGACGGGCTCGTGTTGTACGAAAATCGCGTGTTCGCCGACGGCTTCGACTGAGCCCGCGCCGGGCCAATTTCACAACATCAGACTGCCGGGCAGCGTACGAGCCTTGCGAGGGAGCCCCTTCCATCCTCTGCTGCGTTTGGACCGATGTTGGTTGGCGCTACTCTCCCCGATTCGTCGTTTATCCGTACACACGGATGCCATGGCCATCCGCCGCGCGGCAATGGCCGTGCCTGTGTAATCGCAAACAAAGGAATTGCCTTCATGACAACGTTTAAACCACTTCGCGCAACTTCCGGTGCGTTGCGCACCGCGTCCTTCCCAGCGCGAGCGCGCATCACTGCCGCGGCGCTGCTTCTTGCCGGAGCTGGATTGAGTCCTTGCGCGCACGCTGGCGCGATCATCGTCGGTCGCAGCGGTACTGCGGGAGGCTGCACCGTGTCGACGATCCAGGCGGCGATCAATCGCGCCAACGGCTTTGGGGGCTACAACCTGATCCTGGTGACCGACGATGTGGCTGACGGTGTCTGGCACGAAAATCTCAAGATGGAGAATCTGCGCTCGGATCTGTCGCTGGAGATCGTCGGCGGTTTCAACAACTGTGCGGAGTTGGCGTCGACCGGTGACAAGGCCGATATCTACGGTGGTGATGAACAGCGGCCTGTGCTCAAGATTCGCGGACGCGTTGACGTAAAGCTGCGTAATTTGTGGATGGAGGGAGGGACGCGTGAAAACGGCATCACTTACGGTGGCGGGATATATTTCAAAGGATCGGGCAGCGTTGAACTGGCTAATGTCAAGGTCACCCACAACTACCCACAGGGAATCGAATTCGACGGGTCCGGCGGCGATGCTCAGCTTAAGTTCGTCGGCGCAGTCGATGTGTCAAATCATGTATGGAATGGAATTGGAGTGAAAGGTACCGCTGAGCTAGTCATTCATGGCGACGGCAATACGATTCGTGAAAATGGTTGGCTTGGCATCGGAATCAGCGCGCCGGCCTTCGCAGACATAGGGGCAACGGGAAAGATTCTCTTCGGCAACGGAGAAGGTGGCATTGCAGTGGAGGGAATCAAGTCGAATCCAGGCCGCACCACGCGAATGTATTCGACCGACCCCGCGAACCCACTAGCTATCGAAGGGAACAGGGATAAAGCCGTGATTGTGAATGGCGTCGAGTCGCCTTATCGCCTGTGCCTGAAGAACGTCGCGATCACCAACAACACGGCCCACGCGATCTATGCTCGGGGTGCGCAGGCGCAGCTCGACCTGAACACAGATTGCGACTATCCGCCCGAGGCAAACTTCTCATGCGTCGCCCCCGGCGATGCTGGCTGCAACAGCATCGACCGCAATGTCACACCGCCGGGCAAGCCGCTGATCGCCGCCGTCGATGGCGCGCAGATCACCATCGATCGCATGCGCATCGTCGGCAACACGGCGAGTTCGATCCTGTCGACCAACCTCGGCACTGCCACCAGCGCATCGTCGATCACGATGACCAATTCGGTGGTCGCCATCAACACGCTGCGCGACAACCTGTTCGAATCGCTGGGTGACGGTATTGTCGACATCTACGAATCCACGATGGTCCGCAACGCCGGCGGTTTCGGGTTGAGCCTGGTCGGCATCGATCCGGGTCTGTTGCAGGTGACCAACAGCATCATCGACCAGCCGCAGGCGCTGATGGACCTGCAAGGTGACCCGGCGACCGCGCGGCTGAACCGGGTCATGGTAAGGAACAGCACGGGAGCGCACTTGGGAGACGACCTGCTGATAAGCGCGCCAGCCTACGTACCCAACTCGTTCCGATTGCAGACAGACTCGCCCGGCGTCGACTACGCGCCGCCCGGTGGTGGCATCGACTACGACGGCAATCCCCGCGACGTCGACACGATCGGCGTCATAAACAGATATGGTCCGCGTGACCTCGGTGCTTACGAATCACAGTCCCTGTTGTCCGACAGGATTTTCAAAGGTGATTTCGAGGCGGCGCCCTGAGTTGCCGATGCAAAGGGGCGTGACGCCTTGTGATTTCGAAGGCAATTCCGGGCACTGAGCAGGCAGTCCAACGAATCACTTTCGTCGGATGACAATCCCGGATTGCCTGCCTCGCAAGGCGCCGCTGCCATTGTCGCCACTGGCCTGCCCGCCGTTTTTGGCGCACCGGCGAATTCGCCATAAGGAACGCGTTTGCCCTTCGACGAAATGCCCGCGGGCTGCGCGCCAGTGCTACTGGCGCTCGCCGGTCGGATTTGGCGTTTATCCGGCAACGACAGTGATACAGCAGACATGCGGTCGCGTACTGCAAATCGACCATGTTATTTCCCTTAATTCAGGACTACAGGATGATATTTTACTCATTCATCGCTTGCGCGCTTTCGGAGAGTCATGGCGCAAAGATTGAATGCGCCCGCATGCGCTTGTGGCGGAAGATACCGATCTCATGCGCGCTGCTGGCGGGATTGTCGCTGGGCCACTTCGCAATGGCGGGTGTGATTACCGTGGGGAGTGCCGGAACCAACGGCAACTGCACCAAACCCACCTTGCAATCGGCGATCGATTACGCGCGCAATCTCGGCGGCTACAATGTCATCTACGTGACACGCGACGTGGCGGGTGCCGTTTGGCACGAAAACATAACGATGGAGAATCTGCCGCCCACGCTGTCGATCGACATCGTCGGCGGCTTCGACGACTGCGATGCCGGCGCGCCAAACGGTCATACGATCGTTTCTAGCACGCTTGGCAGCACACGACCGGTCTTCAAGATCAGTGGCGCCGGGACAGTCGGGCTGTATGCCCTCGACATCATCAATGGCAACGGAGGAACGCTGCATCACGCAGGCGGGATCGACTACCGGGGCAGGGGCAGCCTTGTGCTCGGCGACACCTCGGTGCGCGGCAACGGTCTTTCCGTGCACGAGCTCGATACGGCGGGTGGCATACATTTCGAAGGCAGTGGCGGACAAGCGCATCTGGGCTTCCTCGACGATGTTTTCGTGATGGACAACTCGTGGAACGGCGTCGTCGTCAGGGGCACAGCGACCTTCGTTGTCGAGGCTGCACGCGCGCGTTTCTGGCGCAACAGCGGCAGCGGCCTGGTCGTGCGCGCTCCGGCGACCGCGAGCATTGGTTCGTCTGGTGCCGTGTTCTCAGGCAACAGCCGTTTTGGAATGCATGTCGATACGTCAGCGATGTCCACTGCGACGTTGCGAACGCATATCTACTCAACGGATGCTGCCAATGTGCTTCAATTCTCCGCGAATCGCCGTGGCGCTCTGCTGGTGACGAACGCGGAAGGATCGCCGAGACACAACCTCTGCACACGAAATATCCGGATCGGCGAACACATCCTGAGCGGCGAATGGCAGGATTTCGCAGGCAGCGCAGTGCGCGTCGATGGGCCTGGCGCCCGTCTCGAAATGAACACCGTGGGTGGCGACTGTTTCTTCCCGTCACCGGCTGCGATTGTGTGTCTGTCCGAGCACTGCAACACGATCGCATCCAACACGGCGTCTGCCGGCAGCCCCCTGGTATCGGTTACCAACGGTGGAGCAGCCGTCATCGATCATGCCCACATTGCCAATAACACCGCGGCTTCGATCTTCTCGACAAACTTCGGGACCGGACTCAGCAACGCCATTCTGCTCGTGGCGACGAGCCTGGTTGCCGAGAACACGGTGAGCGATCACCTCGTCGAGGCAGGGGACGGCTCTTTCCTTCTCGTCAGCGAACTCACATTCGCCGCGAATGCCGGCACATTCCAGCACAGCCTGGCGAGCCATTCGCCAACCCTTCTCTCGATGGCCAGCAGCATTGTCGACCAGAACGAGCCCCTGGTCGCGCCAGGTAGCACCAGCGAGAACACAGCCCTTGACCGCGTCCTCACACGCAATGCTGTCGGTGCGCATGACGATGACGTGATCCTGATTGACCGGCCGGAGTTCGTTCCATTTTCCTATCGGCTGTCGGCCGGGTCGCCGGGCGTCGACTATGCCGTCGCAGTCGGTGGCAGCGATCTGGACGGTAACCCGCGTGATGTGGACACACTGGGCATCGTGAACATCGAAGGCCCTCGCGATCTCGGTGCGTTCGAATCACAGGTGCCAGCCTATGTGTCGGACCGCATCTTCGTCGGCAGCTTCGATTGAACCGCGTCGTCCTGGCATTCGCAATGATCTCCGGTTGCGGAGAGTACAGTGGAATGTGAGGCAATGTGCGCACACTTTGTGGCGATGAGCGTTCTCGCATCCTCGATGCATTTCGGGTTTCGCTTCTGCGCAGCTCACCTTGGCCCATCGTCGATGCTGAGTTTGCACCAGGCCGCTTTGGTGCCGGAAAAGTGGTGCGACTGTTTTCAGAAACGGACTCGTTGCCGGATCGCTTGATGGCGTGTCGCTCCCGCCGTCGATACAGCGTTTATCAAAAGTACAAGCATCGGAATTGGCTCGGCTGAACTATCGCCGGCGCATGCGTCTTCTTGCTTGTCGTCAACCGCCTGTGTGTCTGTCGCACGCCCCAGCGCACACACACAGGCGGCGCTCGTTAGCTACGAATCTCGTTCGGTTGCAGGAGCGGCGTGCCAAAACACCGCACACCTCGCCACGCGATCGCCGGCTCTTATTCAGCCGATCCAAAGGTGGTCCGAGCGTCCCGGCTACGCTCGAAACCGCGGGCAACACGCTCAAAAACAGGGAGGAAAATGCAAATGACAACGACGACGATCACATGCGCTGACGGTGTGCAATTGAGGAGGCACTGGCTCTGTGCGCCCGGTCGTGTGTCGGCGACCGTCATCGTTGCGCCCGGTGTGGCGGCACTCGAGGCGAAAGAGATTTCGCTGGTCGAGCTGACGGACTCTTGGGGAGGACGCTTTGTGCAATGCATCGGTGATGAATTTTGCCAGTGGAACGGCGAGGAAAAACCGCCAACACTGATTTTTATCGGTGATTCTCACGGTGATGCAGAGAGGCTTTCTACGCATTCGATAAACGCCAAAACCCGGTGGATCGAAACACGCGACGTATGCGATCCCCAAAAACAAAGTCTTTTCGAAATCGCCATCATGCCTATGCCGCCGGTGCCAGCGCTCGCGGGCTTTTCTGCTGATGCATCAGCACCCGAAGCTCTGATGTGCAAACGACGTCTGAAACCTGCTGGTTCGGAAAGGTTTCCGGGTAACGAGCTGCTCCGTTGCCGATAGGCGTTGTGAAAGCGCGCGGCACGCATTCACTCCGGAAGATCCTGAAAGCCACATGTGCAAGACGGTGCGTTTGCATGGTCACGAGAGTCGGCGCCCTTTCGGTGCCGACGGAACACGCAGTGGCAATCCGATCTTGGCTGGCGGGCATGGGCGCCAGCACGGATAGACATGCGCTCGCTGTGATCGAGCATATGTCGCCCCCGCGGCCGAATCGACGTTCTATGGGGTAGAGCAGCGGATCCATGCCGGTTACCGGCATTGCCGCCTCACGACAACAACGAGCGAGCGTCAGATCGTTGGCAGAAACAGCCTTCAGTCGCCTCGCGCCTTTTACGAATTCCCTCGGAGAGACGGTAATGACAGGATTTACCACGATCACATGTGCAGATGGTGTGCCGATCAAGGCGCGCTGGATGCGAAGCGCTGGACTGGCGGCGGCTACGGTAGTGGTAGCCCCCGGTGCAGCAGCCGAGGCGCGATTCTACGTACCGTTCTGCGAATACCTCGCGGCAACAGGGCTTGATGTATTGCTCTTCGATTTTCGCGGTATCGGTGAGTCCGTTGTCCGTTCTGGTTGCGGGAATGCGGGATTTCTCGACTGGATAGAACAAGACTATCCAGCAGTCATCTCACATGCGCGCGCGCATGGTCGCTCTCCCTCGCTTGTCGTCGTTGGCCACAGCGCGGGCGGGTGGATGGCAGCGGCGCAGGCGTGCGCACGCAATGTCGACGCACTGATAGGCGTCGCAGCGCTTTCCGGGCATTGGCGTCACATGGCGCGACCGCATCGTTACGCACATTGGCTTGCATGGCACGCTCTGGTGCCCGTTGCGTGCAGAACGATCGGCTTTTGGCCTGGTCGCATCGGCTTTCGCAAGAATCTACCGCCTGCCTTCGGCCTGCAGTTTTCCCGCTGGGCTCGGGAAAGGAGGTTTGTCTTTTCGGAATCGGAGTTCGCACGAAATGCGTTGCAGTTTGAAGGGCGCCTGCATCTCTTTCAGATCGCCGATGATCCATGGGGCACGAAATCTGCCGTCGAAGCGCTTGAGCGGCAGTTGATCAACGCGAGGAGCAGCGTGATCGAGACGGTTCCGCGAGATCGGGAAACCAATCATTCGATCGGACACTTCGGTGCTTTTCGAAAATCGAACGCGGCGAGGGTTTGGCCGCTTATCGCCAACGCCGTCCATGGCACTCGCCGTGTTTCATCGGTTCCTATCCGGGCGTCCGGGCCATTGGTTGCGGATAATGGGCCGACGACGCCGGACAGGCACGCGGCGCGCTATTGAGACGTCAGCGCCAACACGTTTTGCGAAATCACCCCGCATTTCGTCCACAGACTGCATGCGCTGAATTCGTGACTCTGCGCATGGCGCTCCGGTCGCGCATTCAACGTTTATCGCTAGTGCCTAGAGCGGCGATGCGCTTTCTACGGGTCCTTTCGTCAATGGCCGAGAAAAGAGCGCTTGCCGGACACGTTTGCACGCTTCGCGGTCCAGGAGTGGAAATGAATACCATTGTCAATCCAATGAGCGGGAGCCGAAGCGATGCCCTGCATCAGCGCAACCACGGTTTCATCGATCAAGCCGACCGGGTCAAGATCTCTGGAAACGGATTGGAATGGTCGACAGGGAAGGTTTCTGGCCGGCCGCTCACACGCAGTCTCCCGTCACGAGTCGCTGGCACAACCGTAAGCTGGTTGAGCCGCCTCGCATCCGTGGGTAGTGCGGCTCAACGGGCCGCGAAATGCGGATTGCTCCGGCGTGCGGGTGGGGCGATGTCGACGCGCAGTTTGTGCGCCGACATGACCTCCTCGCAGCTCAATTTTGATGGCGAACAGTTGGCCGTTTACGCTTGGGGGAACCCCACGCTTGAGCCGCTCGTGCTGTGCTGTCACGGGTGGTCGCGCACTGCCGGGGAGTTCATGCCATGGATAGCGCCGCTTCGCCAGGCGGGATATGCCATTGTTTGTTTCGATCATCTCGGGCATGGCCGCAGTAGCGGATCACAGGCATTCTTGCCGGAGTTTGTCGATGCCCTTCATTCGGTCAGCGAACGCTATGCGCCAGCAGCGGCCGTGATTGGCCATGGTGTGGGAGGCACAGCAGCGATGGTGGCCTTGTCGGAAGGCTTGAAGGCGGATCGAGCAATCCTGGTCGCGCCGGCGAGCGACCCGATGGGTGGTGGCACAAGCCTCGCACGCGCTGCCACCCCTGCAAATTCGCTCACCGCTCGCCCACGGAACGACGACGTGCGCAGAGAGATTGGTGTCCCGGCAATGGGTGCCCGATCGGCGGCGCCCGCGATTGGTCGCCCTGGCCTGATCATCCACGATATCCACGATCTCGACATCCCGTGGTCCGAGGGTGCCATCTGCGCGCGCTACTGGCGGAATGCAAGGCTTCTCAGCACGTCACACTTGGGGCATGAACGAATTCTTCGCGATGCAAGTGTGATTGATGCATCACTTGGTTTCCTGCAGGGCGAGACGGTGGGGCAGAGGGTTCTTTCATCCGGGACGTTACCGTTCGATTTCGCGTGATTGGGCGCGGCCATTCCGGCAGATCAGGAGCCAGACGCACTATCAAGTGGTCGGATCGGGTGATGTCGGCCGGGTTGCGAAGCGAAATGGGCAGAACTTGGCGCTCACGCAGCGCAAACCCCGGAGATAGCCAGTGAATTCTTGCGTATCGTTTTCACGATCGGCCTCGCCATTCCAACTTCCGCTTTCAAGGGGTCGCCAGTGCTGTTACTTGCACCGGCATTTACCGCCGACGAATTTGAAAGGATCGAAGCGTCAACGCCCACTGACCCCGCGCGACCAGATCAGGCTTTCGCCACGTAAGCCGAACACCAGCCCTTGCCTCGCACGGCCTTGCCCGGAAAGAGTGTGCACGGGGCGTATTCCGATCCGGCGGCGCCCTGGTAGAAATTGCAGTTCGCGCACTGCTGGGTTGGCTTGTGGTTCGGAAACTTTGCCGAATCCGCCTTGGCCGAATCCTCGACATAGCCCAGTGCCTTTGCGGTTGCATCGTCGCTGGTCAGGTGCGGCAGGTCGTCCGCTCGCGCGAATTTCGGTGCGACCGACGCGAGGGTGATCACGCCGACACTGGCACCCGTCAGGCGCAGGAAATGGCGGCGCGGCTTGTTGATGTTGGAAGGATGATCTTGATGGCTCATTGCGGCTTCCTCATAGTGGGTTTGCTCCTGCGCTCAAGTACAGGGCGTGATGCGGGACCGAGTATCACCGAACGCGGATCTCCGGGGCGAATTGAAACTGCATCGCATTCCTATCCGCGAGGGCGGCGCGGACCCGGTGCTGAATTTGTGCCCTGATGCGCATCGATCGCGTCGATCCAGCCGGCCTTTGAGTCCGGAAATGCGTCGGCATACGGCACGTACGGCTTGATGTCGAGGATCGGTGTCCCGTCGAGGAGATCGACGCCGCGTACGCGAAGCGTGCGACCTTCGATGGCGACCAGTTCGACCGCCGAAAGTCCAATCGCGTTCGGGCGATGCGGCGAGCGAGTCGCCAGCACACTGCGCTTGCCGCCACCGCGGGGCGGACGGACTTGCGCTTTCCAGCCTTCGCTCCGATCAAAGATGAAGATCAGCCAGATGCGTTCGAAACCCGCGAGATCGCGGAATGCCGCGTCGGGGATTTCAGCGATGAATTCGATCAGGGCTTCCGAGGATTTGCCCGTTTCGGTGCCTTCGATCACGCTCGGTTGGTGCGGCGCATCGATGCGCCGGGCATACGGCGAACGGACCAAGGCGATCGCATGCAGGCTTGGCAGTACGGGGCTGGACATGATCGCCTCGGGTCGGGATGGCGCAGGAACCGATATTGACTGTGCACGAGAATCTTACGGAGCGGTTCGCAATCCCGCCAATCCGTCCTAAAATTGCGGTTTATGCTGCAGGAACACCGACCATGAGCCAGATTGCCGTTCCCGTTTCCTACGGTGAGTTGATCGACAAGATCACGATTCTCGAAATCAAGTCCGAGCGTATCGGCAATGCCGAAAAGCTCGCGAATGTCCGTACCGAACTCGATCTACTCAATGCGACCTGGTCGGCCGATCCGCTGGCGGCGACCGATATCGGCACGGAGCGTGCAAAGCTCCGGACGGTCAACGAAGCCCTTTGGGACATCGAGGACCGTATCCGCGTCAAGGAAAAGGCGAAGGCGTTCGATGCGGAATTCATCGAACTGGCGCGCGCGGTCTATTTTCGCAACGACGATCGCGCCGCCTACAAGCGCGAGATCAACGCGAAACTCGGTTCGACCCTGGTCGAGGAAAAATCCTACGAGAACTATCGCTGACATGCCCGGCAGCCGGATCGGCCGATGGCTCGTCGCAGGCGTGATCCTTGCGGGTGGGGTCGGGCTTTCGACGCTATCGACCGCGATCGGTTCGACCCCAGCGGAGCGTGGCATGGTGCATCAGAACGATCGAGCAGAGGCCGCTTCCGAGCGGGTGAGGCCCGGGCTCGAGACGGATCTTCGGGCTCTCGGGCTGCAGTTCGGATCGCCGGTTTTCATGCGCATCTTCAAGCGCGAGAAGGAACTGGAACTGTGGATCGAAGGCAAGGAGGGGCGATTCGCTCTGTTTCGCACCTACCCGATCTGCGCGTACTCGGGCGAACTCGGCCCCAAGCAGCGCCAGGGCGACAACCAGGCGCCAGAGGGCTTCTATCGCGTTTCCGCAGGGCAGCTCAATCCGCAGAGCCGGTTCCATCTGGCCTTCAATCTCGGTTATCCGAATGCCTATGACCGCGCGCGTGCACGGACCGGGGACTTCCTGATGGTGCATGGTTCTTGCGTCTCGATCGGCTGCTACGCCATGGGCGACGGGGGCATCGAGGAGATCTACACACTGGCCGCAGCCGCCTTGAACAATGGCCAGAATGGCTTCGAGGTGCATGCGTTTCCTTTTCGCCCAGATCACGCTGCCCTTGACCACGAGCGCCACTCTGCCTGGTTCGCGTTCTGGGGCGAACTTGCGCCGGCCTACGAGGCCTTCGAGCAGACGCGCAAGCCGCCGCGCATCAGTGTGGATGGTCTTCACTATGCGATTGTGGCGAGACCCTGAGCGGTTCCCGTCTGTTTCATTGGCGGAGCCCGAGCCGGAAAAACCGGATCCAGCGAACGCGCAGACTCGACAAGCTGACATGAAATGAATCCGTACGGCATGCCGCGTTACACTGCCGATTGAAGCGCACTCAAACGGGCGCGCCGCGCGATGCGGGGTCGTCGATGCCAGAAGTGATGGGAATGAGTGCCGAGCAGCTCGATGAGCTTTGCCAGAACTGGCCAGGCGCAACGCGTGCGATCAAGTGGGATGTCGATCTGGTCTGGAGTGTTTCGGGGAAGATGTTTGTCGTCATGTGCGCGCTCGGACCCGACCGCGGACGTCTCAGCTTCAAGGTCGGCGCCGATCGATTCCTCGAGATGACCGATCAGCCCGGGATAACGACTGCGCCCTACATGGCACGCGCCTACTGGGTCAGCATCAACGAGACAGGCGCATTCAGCGAAGCCGAGCTCGCCAATCACGTTCGCCAGTCCTACGAGCTTGTGCGTGCAGGCCTGCCGAAAAAAGTGCAGCGCGCACTCGGCGTCACTCTGGTTTGATTCTTGCCGATCTTCGTGGTGTCACGCGTCATGCGCGACGGTTAAACTAATCGCTGCAACCACAAACGATCCGGTGCATGCATGGCGGGCCAGGGCGATTCGACGCGAGCGATATTCTTTGCCCTCGGGGCCAACTTTGCGATCTTCGTGGCCAAGCTTGCGGCCGCATTGGTGACAGGTTCCGGGGCGATGATGGCCGAAGCCGTGCATTCGCTTGCCGATTGCGGAAACCAGATCCTGCTTCTGTTCGGCATGCGCCAGGCGAAGAAGCCCCCTTCGCCGGATTATCCGCTGGGCTACGGCAAGGCCGTTTATTTCTGGTCGTTTCTTGTCGCGCTGATGCTGTTCAGCGTCGGCGGCATGTTTTCGCTGTACGAAGGCTGGCACAAGCTGCACGAGGATCAGCTGCTGACCTCGCCCTGGATCGCGGTGGGCGTGCTGGTTTTCAGCATCATCGTCGAAAGTGTCTCGATGCGTGCCTGCATGGTAGAAGTCAACAAGGCACGCGGAGATCGCAGTCTGTGGCAGTGGTTCCGCTCAACGCGTCAGGTCGAGCTTGTTGTCATCTTCGGTGAGGATCTCGCCGCATTGCTCGGACTCATGCTGGCGCTCGTGGCAGTGGTGATGTCGATGCTGACTGGCAATCCGGTCTGGGATGCGATCGGCACGCTCGCGATCGGAGCCTTGCTCGTCATCGTTGCGGTGTTCATCTCGGTCGAGGTCAAGGCGATGCTGATCGGACAGAGTGTCGAGCCGCACACGCGCCAGCAGATGCGCGAATTTCTGGAGCAGCGGCCCGAAATCGAAAAACTCTACAACCTGTTGACCTTGCAGCTCGGCAACGACGTCATGGTATCGATCAAGGCAAAGATGCAGGGAGAAAAATCGGCCGTCGGCATGATTGGGCAGATCAATGCGATCGAGCGCGAACTCAAGCGCCACTTCCCCGAAGTGCGATTCAGCTTCTTTGAACCCGACGTCGATGATGCCGACGAAGCGGAAATTGTGGCTCAGTGAATGCGTACGCCGATGCCCACCCCGAGGTTCACGCGCGGCCGCTTGTCGAACACGAATCCCCACGGCCACACGGTGACATCCTTCGCGCGCAGCAGCGGATAGAGATAGTCGTGCTCATCGACGAGACCCAGACGCGAGCCGGTGATGAACCCGTGCACGCTCAGATGTCGGCCGGCAGGATAGTCAAACGGCTCGACAAAACCGGGCAGGACAAGAATGAAACGACCTACCGTCGGTGAATCGGGCATGGGTTGCTGGTCGCGGTCGAGCGGATAACCAACAATCTCGACTTCCGTCGTCTGTTCGCGATTCTCGACCGCGATGATGCGGCCACCCCAGATCACTTCGGTTCCGGCATAGCGATCCGGTGCTTGCTGCACATCGCTGGCGACGACGGCGGTGATGTTGCCGGTGTCGTTGAAAACCGGTGTGGCGCAAGCGGCGAGTATCGCGCAGGCCAGGGTGAGGACGAATGCGCGCAGGTCGAGTCGAGTGGTCATGTCCGGCATTGTCCAACGTCAACGGCCCGGAGTCATCCACTGCAACCGCGGTCAGCCGTGTACCAGCCATTCGAGACGATGCTGACCGTAGCGACCCTGTCCGAGCAGGGTTTGCAGGCTGGGCAGCAATTCCTCGAGCTGACGCTCGAACTTCCACGGCGGATTGATGATCGCCATGCCGCAGCCATTGAGACGAAGCGCCGAATTGTCCGGATGCAGGAGCAACTCCGTGACCAGCACCTTGCCGAATCCACTTGAAGTCAGCCAACGATGGAAAGGCTGGACCTGCTGGCGCAGCTTGATCGGATACCACACGGCATAGGTGCCGCTGGCCCAGCGCTTCGCCGCATCCGCAAGCGCCTTCTCGATGACGCGGAACTCACCATCCTGAGCCTCGAACGGTGGATCGATCAGGACGAGGCCACGCCGCACTTTCGGCGGCAGCAATGCATTCATCGCCCCGTACCCGTCACGTTCGTGGATCGCAAAACGGGCATCGCCGCGCAATGCGGCCTTGAGCGCCATGCAATCCTCGGCGTGCAGTTCGCAGAGGACGCCGCGGTCCTCTTCGCGCATCAGCAGGCTCGCGATCAGCGGTGAACCGGGGTATTCAACGATTTCGTCCCGCCCTGCATTGAGTGAACGAACGAGGTTGACGTAAACATGGACGAGAGTCGGCAGACGTGTTGCAGTCAGCAGACGCTGCACACCGTCGGCCGCTTCGGCGGTGCGCGTTGCCTCCGCGTCGTCGAGCAGGTAGCGGCCGCGACCGGCGTGGGTGTCCATGTAGCTGAAAGGCTTCTGCTTGGATTTGAGCGCCTCCAGCAGACCGATGAGGATCGTGTGCTTGAATACATCGGCAAAGTTGCCGGCATGGAACGCATGACGATAGTTCATGGACTTCCCGATGTGCCGCGTGAGGGCGGCCGAACCGAAGCCGAAACATAACCGCCGGCTGGTCCGTCGGCAAGGCTGTAAAAAGGTACACGCACGCAGTTCGGGCGGCAGGCTGGCGATGGCGAAAAAGTCGCGGTGTTTTCTTTGCGGTCGTTACCTATGGCCATGTCCCTGCCACCCGCCCGGGTGATAACTTTGAACAATCTTTGTCCTGGGGATTGAAGCATGAGAACGCTGTTGAAATGGGTGCTGCGACTGGTTCTGCTCGTGGTCGTGCTGGCCGGAATCGCGTTCGTGCATGTGTGGTATTTCAAGCCGCTCAAGATAGACTGGTTCTACGGCCGCGTGTTCGGGCAATTTGCCCTGCAAAGCCCGCAGATGCTGAGCAGCATGCGCATCCTTCCGCCGTGGGCGGATTTCTACAGTGACAAGCTCGACGACGCCTCTCCGCAGCATGCCGATGAAATGGCGGCCATGGTCAAGGCCGATCTCGACATGCTGCACCGCTACGACCGCGATGCACTCGATGAGGACGGCAAGCTCTCCTACGACGCGCTCGAGTTCTTCCTGAGCGATCAGGTTGAAGGTGCGCGCTTCCGCTTCCATGATTTTCCGGTCAACCAGATGTTCGGCGTCCAGTCGAACCTGCCGAACTTCATGGCGCAGACACACCAGGTCAACAACGCCTCGGATGCGGAGAACTACATCAGGCGGCTTGATCGTGTGCCCGAGCATTTCTCGCAGGTGATCGAGGACCTGAGACTGCGCGAGTCCAGGGGCGTGATCCCGCCGAAGTTCACGGTCGACAAGGTGCTCGACCAGATGAAGGCTTTCATCGCCGTGCCGGCTGCGGAGAACATGCTGTACACGAGCCTCAAGGAGAAGCTCGACAAGCTCGGTACCGCAGCCATCGACCCGACCGGGCAGGGTGAGTTGCTGGCGCGCGCGCAGGCATCCATCGATGGCAAGGTCTATCCAGCCTATCGCGACCTTATCGCCTACTTCACGGCGTTGCAGCCGAAGGCGACCGACAACCTCGGTGCCTGGAGCCTTCCCGATGGCGATGCCTATTACGCCTGGTGCGTGCGCAGCCACACGACCACCGACATGACGCCGGCACAGGTCCACGAGCTGGGTCTTTCCGAGGTTGCGCGGATCAGCGCGGAGATGGATGCAATCCTGCGCGATCGCGGATTGGTTGACGGCAGCGTTGGTTCGCGTGTCCAGCAACTCGCGCGCGAGCCTGAGCAGATGTACGCGAACACGCCGGAAGGCAAGGAAGCGATGATCGCCCGCTACCAGGCCATCCTCGATGACGTCAACGCCAATCTCGGCGATGCGTTCAATCGTCGCCCGAAGCTCGGCGTCGAGGTCAAGCCGGTGCCGGCGTTTTCCGAGAAGACCGCGCCGGGCGCCTACTACCAGGGCGGCGCATTCGATGGCTCACGTCCTGGCGTGTTCTTCGCCAACCTGCGCGATCCCGGCGAAACGCCGAAGTTCGCGATGCGCACGCTGGCCTACCATGAAGGCATCCCCGGGCATCATTTCCAGATCACGATCGCGCAGGAACTCCAGGGCGTGCCGTTCTTCCGCCGCGTGCTGCCGTTCACGGCCTATTCGGAAGGCTGGGCGCTCTACGCCGAACGCCTGGCCTGGGAAATGGGCTTCGAGAAGGATCCGCTCGACAACCTCGGTCGCCTGCGTGACGAGATGATGCGTGCGGTGCGTCTGGTCGTCGACAGCGGCATCCACTACAAGCACTGGACGCGCGAAGCAGCCATCACCTACATGCTCGACAACACCGGCATGGGCGAGGGCGACGTCACCGCCGAAATCGAGCGCTATTTCGTCAATCCGGGGCAGGCCCTCGCCTACAAGGCCGGCATGCTCAAGATCCTCGCGCTGCGCGAGAAGGCGAAGCAGGAACTCGGTGACCGCTTCTCGCTCAGCGAATTCCACGACGAGGTGCTGACCCACGGCGCGCTGCCGCTGTCCCTGGTCGAGCGGGTGATCGACGACTGGATCGCGCGCAGGAAGGCCGGGTGACAACCATCAGGTTCGCCGGCTGACGCCTGCTTCTGATCACGCGGACAGCGTCACCGCATGCTTCCAGTGCGCCGTACCGGCGCACTGGAGAGACGCATGAATCTTTCGGTCGAACAACGCGAAACCCTCAGCCGCTGGTTGCCGACGCTCCTGGTGATCGGGGTCGCGTGGCTAGTCGCACGTGGGCTCAAGCGCGCGTTCTGGACGGTATTCGGGATCGGATGGCTGATGCACTGGAGCGGCGGACGCTTTCCGTTCTGGTCCTGACCGCGACCTCAACGCCGCGTCAGGCTGCGCGTTCGCCTGCATCGGTCACGACCCGTCCGCGCAGCGAATTGGCCATGACTTCGGTAATCACCACGTCGATGAACTGGCCGGCCATGCGCGCGTGACCGGCGAAATTGACCTTGCGCATGTTTTCGGTGCGTCCGGTCATTTCTCCTGGATCGCGCCGGCTGGGGCCCTCGACGAGGATGCGCCGGGTCGTCCCGAGCATCGCCTCGTTGATCCTGCGGGCGTTCTCGTTGAGTGCGGCCTGCAGTCGCGACAGACGTGCCTGCTTGGTTGCATGCGGTGTTTCATCGGCAAGATTCGCGGCGGGAGTACCCGGACGCGACGAGAATATGAAACTGAAGCTCTGGTCGAAGCCGACCTCATCGATGAGTTTCATCGTCTTTTCGAAATCGGCGTCGGTCTCGCCCGGGAAGCCGACGATGAAGTCGGACGAAACGCAGATGTCCGGGCGCACGGTGCGCAGCTTGCGGATGCGCTGCTTGTACTCGAGCGCGGTGTATCCGCGTTTCATCGCAGCAAGGATGCGATCGGAACCTGACTGCACCGGCAGGTGAAGATAGTCCGCCAGTTGCGGGACGCTCGCGTAGGCCTCGATCAACGAATCGCTGAACTCCATCGGGTGCGACGTCGTGAAACGGATCCGGTCGATTCCGTCGATCTGGGCCACGGCATGGATCAACAGGCCCAGATCAGCGGTGCCGCCTTCATGCATCGGTCCGCGATAGGCATTGACGTTCTGACCAAGGAGATTGATCTCGCGAACACCCTGCTCGGCGAGTTGGGCGACTTCCGTGAGCACGTCATCGAACGGACGGCTGATTTCCTCGCCACGCGTGTAGGGCACCACGCAGAAGCTGCAATATTTCGAGCAGCCTTCCATGATCGAGACGAAAGCACTCGGGCCCTCCGCGCGCGGCTCGGGCAGGCGATCGAATTTCTCGATCTCGGGGAAACTGATGTCAACCTGCGGTTTGCCGCTGCTGCGTCGCGCCTCGATCATTTCGGGCAGGCGATGCAGGGTCTGCGGGCCGAATACCAGATCGACGTAAGGCGCACGCTTGACGATGGCTGCTCCTTCCTGGCTCGCCACGCAACCGCCGACGCCGATCACCACCGATTCCTTGCGCTGCTTGAGCTCCTTCCAGCGCCCGAGCTGGCTGAATACCTTCTCCTGTGCTTTCTCGCGGATCGAGCAGGTATTGATCAGGATGACGTCGGCTTCGCTTTCATCCTCGGTCAATTCGAGTCCATGGGCCGCGCCAAGCACGTCGGCCATCTTCGCCGAGTCGTACTCGTTCATCTGGCAACCGTGGGTCTTGATGTAGAGCTTTCCGGACATGGGTTCTGGAGAATTGCCAGCAAACCCAGTAGTTTACGCACTGGACTTGAGGCTCGCCAGCAGCAGGGCGGCGAACTCCAGGCGTTTTTCGCACACTCATTGCCGTTGTGGAGTCCCTGCGCACGACGATGGTTGACCAGTGCTTATGCGGCAAATCGCTAAAAATCAGATGCTTGGCTGCTTCTTCGTGATCAGCTTGATGGTCGCGGCGGGCGTCCGCGCGGACACGCTGTACAAGTGCGAAGGGCCGGGCGGCAGCGTCGCCTACACGAACAAGAAGACCTCGTTCACGGGCTGCAAGGTCATCGGCAGCTACAACGCGAGCAAACCCGCCGCGGAAAGTGCGCAGGCAAAACGGTCGGTCGACTATCAGGAACGGCCCGATGCGCGCGCAGGCAGCTCCGGCGTGGTGTCGACCGCAGCGATGCTCTCCGCGCCGGTCAAACCGGTCATTGCCGCAACCCCTGCGATCGAACAGGGCTCCAGGGTCATGACCAGCGCAACGACGACCAAATCCGCGCCGAAGGTGTTGCGAGGAGCGGTGTATCGCGTGGACCGCAGCAGCGGAATCACCGAATACACCAATGTGCGTCCGAGCGATGGCCGTTTCGCCCTCCTGTTCACCTATATCTCGACCTGCGTCGCCTGCGACCTGCACTCGAGCATCAACTTCTCGCGTACCGCGTTGAACCTGGAAGCCTACAAGGACGAGGTGGCGCTGGCCGCCAGCGATTTCGGCGTCGATCCCGCTTTTCTGCGCGCCATCATGCATGCCGAATCGGCCTTCAACCCGATGGCGATATCGAGCAAGGGTGCGCAGGGCCTCATGCAGTTGATGCCGGGAACCGCCACCGACCTCGGTGTGCAGGATGCATTTGATGCCGCGCAGAACATCCGCGGTGGCGCGCAGTACCTGGCCATGATGCTGAAGAACTTCAACGGCGACGAGCGCCTGGCGACCGCGGCCTACAATGCCGGCCCAGGTGCGGTGCAGAAATATGCCGATGTGCCGCCATATGCCGAGACCCAGGTCTACGTCGAACGCGTCGCGACCTTGACTGATCGCTATCGCAAGGCGCTCTGATCTGGCTCAGGTGCCGGCGATCGTATTCGTCGGGCGCTGCATCAGAGTCAGCTCGACCGAGAACGATTTTCCCTGGCGCAGGACTTCCAGGCGGGCCGCCTTGCCCGGCGCCAATGCGGCTTCCTGGCTGCGAAGGTCGGCCTGATCGACGATGTCCTCGCCGTCGAGTTTGAGCAGGATGTCACCGCTCAGGATTCCGGCGGTGTCGGCTGGTCCGCCGGGCAGAACCTCGAGCACGATGACCCCTTTCTGCGTTCCGGTGCTGGCCGGATTGACCGCGCCAGGATCGGCGTATTCCGCGCCGAACCAGCCACGTATGACCATGCCGTGGCTGATGATCTGGTCGAGCACCGCTTTCGCGGTCGCGACCGGAATCGCGAAGCCGATGCCTTCGGCATTCTGCTGCGCATTGCTCGACCGGCCGTCACCGCCCGTATTGCGATAGACCGCGGTATTGATGCCGACGAGTTCACCCAGGGCATTCACCAGTGCGCCGCCCGAGTTGCCGAAATTGATCGCCGCATCGGTTTGGATGAAATCCTCGTAGGCGGACAGGCGAAGCTGACGTCCGGTCGCGCTGACGATGCCCATCGTGACCGTCTTGCCGACGCCAAACGGATTGCCGATCGCGAGCACGACGTCGCCGACATTGACTTCGCCACGATCGGCGACGGCGATTGTCGGCAGGTCGGCGCCATCGATCTTGAGCACCGCAAGGTCGGTATCCGAATCGGCGCCGATCACTCGTGCCTGGGCAACGCGCCCGTCCGAGAGCAGCACCTGGATGTCATCAGCGCCACTGATGACGTGGTTGTTTGTCAGCACATAGCCATCGGCGCTGAAGACAACACCCGAGCCCAGGCTGTGCTCCTGCTTCTTGTAGGCGGGGCCAGCGGCGATCGCACCAAACAGGCGCCGCGTGACCGGATCGGGAACGATGCGGTATTGCCGCACGGTGGTGATCTTGTTTGCGTAGATGCTGACAACGGCCGGGGCCGCGCGTGTGACGGCATCCGAGTACGAGACCGGGCCCTCGCCATGCGGGGAGGTGATCGGCGCTGTCCGTGTATTGCCCCGAGTGACCTCGGCCGCTGTCGACCCACGCAAGTGGTCGACCAGCGCAGGTGCTGCCAGACTCAGCACAAAGGCGATCGCGAGCCCGAGGATGACAAATCGCAGGATGAAGGAAAGTGTGCGGGTGGTCGAGTTGCGCATGAGGGGGGCTGCGGATGGATTGCTCGTATGCGCGAGGCATCCTGCCGCGCCGACTTCGATTGTGCGGTGCGGAGTGCTTCGTTAAACTAGCATGATACTGCGGCACCCCCGCGATTTTTCCTGTTCCTTTCCTGATTTTTCAGCTAGCTACTGGTGGAGTGCCGGATGGCAAATGACGGCGTCGACAAGGGCCGCCGCAGATTCCTTACCGCAACGACAGCCGTCGTTGGTGGTGCGGGAATTGCGGTGGCGGCCATACCTTTCATCAAATCCTGGCAGCCGAGCGCACGGGCGAAGACCTCCGGTGCTCCGGTCGAGGCTGACATCGGCAAGCTCGAGATGGGCCAGATGGTCACGTTCGAGTGGCGTGGTCAGCCTATCTGGATCATCCGTCGCACCCAGGCCCAGCTCGATGCGCTGCCGGGCCAGGATTCCCGCCTCAAGGACCCCAAGTCCACGGTCGAGGATCAGCAGCCGAAGTTCGCCCAGAACGAATTCCGTTCGATCAAGCCCGAGCTGCTCGTGCTGGTCGGCATCTGCACCCATCTCGGTTGCTCGCCGAAGATGCATGCGGAACTGAAACCCGAACCGTTCGATCCGGAATGGAAGGGCGGCTTCTTCTGCCCCTGCCACAAATCCCGCTTCGACATGGCCGGCCGCGTCTATGACGGCGTACCCGCGCCGACCAACCTGGTCGTGCCGCCGTACTATTTCGTGGATGACACGCGGATCATGATCGGCGTAACCGAGGGAGCAGCGTGATGGCCAATCGACTGTCCCGGGCGGCGACCGGCGTGCAGGAATGGTTCAACGACCGTGCCCCGTCGTTCGGCCCGTTCTACCGCAAGCACATGACCGAGTATTACGCACCGAAGAACTTCAACATCTGGTACATCTTCGGTGTGCTGTCGATGGTGGTACTGATCAACCAGATCGTCACCGGCATCTTCCTGACGATGTATTTCAAGCCGAGCGCGGCCGAGGCGTTTGCCTCGGTCGAATACATCATGCGTGATGTCGAGTGGGGCTGGCTGATCCGCTACATGCATTCGACTGGCGCTTCGGCGTTCTTCGTCGTGGTCTACATCCACATGTTCCGCGGCGTCATGTACGGCTCGTACAAGAAGCCGCGCGAGCTGGTCTGGCTGCTCGGCATGCTGATCTACCTGGTCCTGATGGCCGAGGCTTTCATGGGCTACGTGCTGCCGTGGGGCCAGATGTCGTTCTGGGGCGCCAAGGTCATCATTTCGCTGTTCGGCGCGATTCCGTACGTGGGCGGCGCATTGACCGAATGGATCATGGGCGACTACCTGCCTTCGGACACGACCCTCAACCGCTTCTTCGCCCTGCATGTGATCGCCTTGCCGCTGGTGCTCCTGCTGCTGGTCGTCCTGCATATCTTCGCCTTGCACGAAGTCGGTTCGAACAATCCCGATGGCGTCGAGATCAAGAAGGGACCGAAGGGCAATCGCTGGTCGGACAAGGCGCCGACCGATGGTATCCCGTTCCATCCGTATTTCACGGTCAAGGACACCTTCTATACCGGCTGCTTCCTGCTGATCTGCGCGTTCATCCTGTTCTTCGAGCCGACCTTCGGCGGGCTCTTCCTCGAGCACGACAACTTCATCGAGGCCAATCGCCTGGTCACGCCGGAACACATCAAGCCGACCTGGTACTACACACCCTTCTACGCGATGCTGCGAGTCATTCCGAACAAGCTGGCCGGAGTCATGGTCATGTTCGGCGCGATCATCGTCCTGTTCTTCCTGCCGTGGCTGGATCGCGGCAAGGTCAAGTCCTGGCGTTATCGTGGCGCGGGCTTCCGCATTGCCTTGTTCGTCCTCGGCATCTGCTTCGTGTGGCTTGGAAAGATCGGCTCCGGCCCGGGTACCGATCCGGCCGAGACCATCATCGGACGCGTGCTTACCGCTGCCTACTTCGGCTTCTTCATCTTCCTCTGGGTATACACGGCGTTCGGTTTCGAGAAGACCAAGCCGGTTCCGGAACGAGTGACTGGCCATGACTGAGACGATCATGCAGAAGACCCCACGATGGATTGCCGGTTTGCTCGTCGGAGCACTGCTGGCCGTTGCGCCAGCGATGGCATCGGAAGAAGGGGCATTGGCCTCCTCGAACGCAAGCCTGTCCGATCTCGGTTCGCTGCAGAACGGCGCAAAGATGTATTTCAACTATTGCTCGGGTTGCCACTCGCTCAAGTTGATGCGTTATTCGCGGATCGCCGATGACCTGCAGTTGAGCAAGGAGCAGGTCATGCAGAACTTCAATTTCACCGGTGCCAATTTTGGCGAGCAGATTCCGGCGACGATGTCCGCAGAGGACGGCAAGACGTGGTTTGGCGCTGCCCCTCCCGACCTTTCGCTGATGGCGAGAGCCAAGGGTGTCGACTACATCTACAACTACCTGAAATCGTTCTATCTCGACTCAAGCCGACCGATCGGCTGGAACAACACGGTCTTCCCGAACGCATCGATGCCGAATCCGTTGTGGGAGTTGCAGGGCATCCAGACTGCCAAGTTCAAGCCCGCCGAAGGTGACGTGCCGGCCGAGTTCGAGAAGTTCGAGATCCACCAGGCCGGCACAATGAATGCCGAGGAGTTCAACGCAGTTGCGCGCGATGTGGCCAACTTCCTGCAGTACGCCGCCGAACCGGCAGCGTTGCAGCGCAAGTCGATCGGCATCTGGGTGCTGCTGTTCCTGAGCGTGTTCAGCTTGCTCGCGTATTTCCTCAAGCAGGAATACTGGAAGGACGTGCACTGAACCCCGGCGTTGAACCGGGATGCTGTGTTCTTTCTCCGTCTTTTCCTTTCTGGGTCATGGGCTTGGGCCATCTCCGGATGGCCCGCCGGCTGGCGATCTATGCGGTTTCGCCACGGCGTAGTAGAGTGCCCGGCAATGGGCTGAGCCGGGGTATCCCCGGTTTTTGTGGTCGAGCGGATGGTGAATCCGCAAGGGGAGATGTGCCGACATGGCTTCGAGTCAGCGTTCCCGGGCTGTGCTTACTCTTTTTTCGGCGCGCGATTGCGTGCATTGCCACCGGGTCCGGCTGGTCCTGTCGGCCAAGGGCGTCAGCTACGACCATGTGGTCGTCGATCTCGACAATCCGCCCGAAGACCTGATCGAACTGAATCCCTACAATTCGGTTCCCACGCTGGTTGATCGCGATCTGGTCCTCTATGACACCAGCGTCATTTGCGAATACCTGGACGAACGCTATCCACATCCTCCGCTGATGCCGGTTGATCCGTTGTCGCGGGCAAGACTGCGCCTGGCGATGGTCCGCCTCGAGAATGACTGGCTGACCCTGGTCGACCAGATCGAAGAGGGTGGTCGTGGGGCCGAGGCGGCGCGCAAGGCCTTGCGCGACGAACTGACCAGCAATGCGCCGGCATTCAAGGCGTCAAAGTTCTTTCTAAGTTCCGAGATCAGCCTGGCGGATTGTGCATTCGCCCCATTGATCTGGCGATTCCAGGCGCTCGGCATCCAGCTGCCGCGCGAGGCGCAACCGATCGTCGACTACGGCGAGCGAATCTTCCACAGCCAGGCATTCACGCGCAGCATGACCCCTGAAGAGCGCGCCCTTCGCGCCTGAGGATCCAAGGTGCCGGAAAACGCAATGACGTCGAACAGGCCCTACCTGCTCAGGGCCATTCACGAGTGGATCAATGACAATGGCATGACGCCCTATATCCTGGTCGAGGCAAGCGCGCCGGGTGTGCGCGTGCCGCCTTCGACTATCAAGGACGGGCGCGTCGTGTTGAGCGTGGCTTCGCGGGCCGTGGCGCGATTCGAGATCGGCATGGAAACGGTGAGCTTTCTCGCGCGCTTCGGTGGGGTCAGTCACTCGATCGAGTTGCCGGTATCCGCCGTGCTTGCGATCTACGCCCAGGAAAACGGGCAGGGCATGATGTTCCAGTCCGAAGACCCGCCATCATCACCGCCACCCGAGCCGCCTGCTCCCGAGCAGCCCGCCAGGCGAGCGCGCCTGCACGTCGTCAAATAGGCGGAATCGGTATTGCGGGCGGCGTCGCCGACATGTCCGAACTCGGCATGCTGGCGCCCACCACCTGTTTCCCATGCATCCAGATGCTCCCGCGATGCCTGTCGGCGCCGTCGACGCTGACCTCGAAGCGGTAGCGCCGGAGGAGGGCCAGGCGGCCGTCGACCCTCTTCAGCTCAAGCCTGTCGAGCACGACGTTCTGGTCGAGCCATTGCAGCCCGGCCTGCTCGCACTGGCGGCGACTGTGTCGACTGGCGAGCTCGCGCAGCGCGAGCGCATCGAGCCAGATGGCTACGACCGCGCCGGTCAACAGGAAAAACAGCAAGGTGCCTGACATGGCGCCAGTCTGAGTGCGGTCGCGCCAGCCGGCAAGCCGGGGCATCGGATTGTCGGCAATGAAAGGATCATTTCGGCCTGATCCCTCATTCGGCGACAAAGGCATCGTGGGTCGATACTGCGCCAATTCACTGACAGTCCTTCGCGATTCGTTACAATCAGCGCGAAGGGTAGGGGAGCTGCCGTGACTGCGATTGATATTCCAGGCTACGTGATCCGACGCGAAGTGGGTGTCGGAGGCATGGCCAGCGTTTACCTGGCCTTGCAGACCTCCCTGGATCGTGAGGTCGCGTTGAAGGTGATGGCGCCGGCTTTGGCTGCCGATCCGACGTTTTCGAAGCGGTTCATGCAGGAGGCGCGGATGCTGGCCTCGCTGGCCCATCCGAACATCGTCCAGGTATATGACGTCGGCGTCACCCAGGCGCAGCTCAACTACTTCTCGATGCAATACCTGTCGGGCGGTGACTTTGCCCAGCGCGTGCGCATGGGTCTTTCCGACAAGGACCTGTTGCGCATTCTTGAAGGCATCGCCAACGCGCTCGGCTACGCCCATCATCGCGGTTACGTACATCGCGACGTCGCACCGGGCAATATCCTGTTCGACGTCAGCGACACCCCATTGCTGACCGATTTCGGCATCGCACGTGCTTTCAGTCAGTCAGCTCGCATCACCAGCGCCGGTATCTCGATCGGCACAAGCCACTACATGAGTCCCGAGCAGGCGCGAGGCATCGACGTCGACGCGCGGTCGGACCTGTACGGGCTCGGTGTGCTGACGTGGTTCGGATTGACGGGCAAGCCGCCGTACGAAGGCGCCGACGGATTCGCCGTGTCTTATGCGCACGTATTCGAACCGATTCCGCGGTTGCCCGCCGGGCTGGAACATTGGCAGTCACTGATCGACAAGGCATTGGCCAAGGATCCGGCCCAGCGTTATCAGGATGCGGAGGAATTCATCGAGGCGCTCGGCACCATCGAGCCGCGTTCGGCGGCAACGGGCTCCGAATCGCAGGATGCGCCGACCCGCGTCATTCAACGTGAAGCCCTCTCCAATGCGCTCAAGGCCCAGGAGGCGCCGACCCGGATCGGGGTATTGCCGACGCTGGATGAGTCGATCGTTGCAAACAAGACGCAAGCAGTCGCTGGAGCGGTTGCGGCGAAGCGCTCGTGGCTGCCGTGGGCCTTGGCTGCGGCCGGTGTGCTGTTGATCGGTTCGGTTGGGTACGTGTTGATTGCAGGGCGCGACAAGAAGCCCGGCATCGTTGCCGAACCCGCTGCGGCGACAGCAGCCAGGGTGTCGCCAAGCGCCGCTGTTCAAGACGAGCGGAAGACGGCTCTGGCTGCCAAGCTCGCGGAGGCTCCGCGGGGCGACACGCAGATGCCGCTGGAACCGGCAGAGTCCGGTGCTGTCGAGGCCCCCGAGCTGTTTGCCGAAGAGCTTGACCTCGCAAGCATCCCGACCGTCGTGGATCCCGTGGTCGAACTGGTGCGGCAGGCGCGCGCGGACCTTGCCGGTTCGCGGCTGACCAATCCTCCGAGGTTCAACGCCTTCGAGCGTTTCAGCCTGGCCTTGAGGATCAATGCGGATTCCAAGCCAGCCAAGCAGGGCGTCCTCGACACGGCGCGCGCTTATGTCGATCTTGCGGACAAGTCGTGGGCATCAGGCAATCTTGCCGAATTCTCCGGTTTTCTCGACAAGGCGCAGGAAGTCGCCGGTTCGATGCCTGATGGAACGGAGCTCGTCGGGGAGATCGGAAAGCGGCGCAAGAGCGAAGTCGACAAGTTGCTGGTCGAGGCCGGGGCAGCGGTCGAGCGCATGAAATCGGCGGAAGCGCGGACGGCCTTCGAGAAGGCCGCTGTCCTCGACAAGAACAACAAGGCGGCACGTGACGGTCTGAAGCTGGTCGATCGCATCGGAAAACCCGGTTACGTGTTCCAGGACAGGATCGGAGATCGCAAGGCGCCGGAGATGGTGCTCGTATCGTCAAGCCTGGCATTCGCCCGACGAGAAACCACCCGTGGCGATTTCGGTATCTGGTGGCGCGTCGCCGGAAGCCGCCAGTTTTCCGGCAAGGGCCCCTCGTGCCGGGATCGTGAATCGATATTCCGCTCGTCACGCAAACGTGACTGGCAGTCGGCGGACATTACCCAGGACGACAGTCATCCCGTCGTTTGCGTGAGTTTTGGCGAAGCGGTGGCTTACGCCGAATGGCTCAGCAAGGAGACCGGCTATCGGTACCGCTTGCCGACAGCCGCGGAATGGGAGCAACAAGCAGGCAAGTCGCCGGCCGCAAGCTGCTCATCGGCGAACCTCGCGGATGCGGCCTACAAGAAAGCCTTCGATTCGAGAGCCGGCGCCGATTGCGACGACGGCTTTGCAGCGACGGCGCCAGCCGGGCGATTCCCGGCTGTTGCCGGTGTGTTCGACCTTGATGGCAATGTCCGTGAATGGGTGGCCGCCTGCGGAAAGGCAGCGGCGCTTTCGGCAGGGTGCCGGGAGCACGGGTTGCGCGGTCGCGGCTGGATGTCGACGGCCGACAAGGACGCCCTGATGATGAGCGACAGTTACTCCGAGGACGTGGCGTTGAACACGCTCGGATTCCGCCTTGTTCGCGAGATTGGCCAATGATCCGGCGCGCCTGCGTCCGGAGGGAGATGCAATGAAGTTGATATTTCCGAATGGAGAGCATGCTGCCGTCGACCTCGGTGAGGGAGTCACGAGGATCGGTTCCAGCAGCGACAGTCAGATCGTGCTCGTGGCCCCAGGTGTGGCGGTGAACCATTGCGAGATCGAAATTCGCGGTGGAAAAGCCGTCGTGCGCATTCGCGACCAGTCCGTGGCAACTGTCCTGAACGGTCGTCAGATCACCCAGGAAGGTCCGCTCAAGCCTGGTGACCTGTTGCTGTTCGGGCGCATCGGATGTCGCGTCGTCGCCAATGAGAAGCCAGCCGCGATGCCGGCGGCAAGCGTTGCGCCGGCGATGCGCGAAGACGATGGCCGGACGCGGGTGCGCATGGCCCTGCCGAAGTTCATGCTCCGCGGTGTATCGGGAGCGACGTTCGGACGCAATTTCGCCCTCGTCGGATCGATGACGATCGGTCGCCAGAGTGACTGCGGCATCCCGATTCCTGCGGAAGAGATTTCTCGCCAGCATGCGCGCCTGCAGGTGACTGCCGAAGGCGTCATGGTCGAGGACCTGGGCTCGGCCAACGGCACGTGGATCAACGACAAGCGCGTGCACACCGGCATGCTCAATCCAGGCGACGAGTTGCGCCTCGATACCGTCCGCTTCCTGTTGCTGGCGCCGGGAAGTCAGGCTCCGGCGGCAGCACCGCACCCGGTCGAGGACGCTGCACCGGCCAGCACGGGGTCAGGATCTCCGATTGGCTGGATCATTGGCGCCGTGGTGCTCATAGGTGCGATCGCGATCGGCGTGCTCAAATACCTCGGCAAGATCTGAATCAGCCGCGGTCTGGTTCGACCAGTCCAATGCGCATCGACAGGTCGACCGCGCGGATGTGCTTGGTCAACGCCCCGATCGAGATGTAGTCGACTCCGGTTTCAGCGATCGCGCGAACGCGATCGAATCCGACACCACCCGACACTTCAAGCGGGACTCGGCCATCGACTTCGGTGACGGCCTGGACCAGTTCGTCGAGTTCGAACTCGTCAAGCATGATGCGATCAGTGCCCGCGGCAAGGGCTTCGCGCAGTTCGCTGAAATTCTCGACCTCGACTTCGATCATGATCTCGGGGTGCAGGCGGCGGGCGAGTTTGACCGCATCGGCGATTGAACCGGCTGCCGCGATATGGTTTTCCTTGATCAGGATCGCGTCGTGCAGACCCATGCGGTGGTTATGGCCCCCGCCGGCGCGAACCGCGTATTTCTGCGCATTGCGCAGGCCCGGCAAGGTCTTGCGGGTATCAAGGATGGTCGTGCCGGTCCCCCGAATCGCCTCGACATAACTTGCAGTCACGGTTGCGGTGGCGGACAGGGTTTGCAGGAAATTGAGCGCACTTCTTTCCGCAGTGACCAGGGCTCGCGCCGGACCTGTGACGTTGCAGAGGACCTGGCCGGGCGCGGCGCGCGCACCTTCCTCGACCTGCCATTCGATCTCGACCGCCGGATCGAGTGCGTGGAAACAGGCATCGAACCAGTCACGGCCGCAGATGATTGCCGCTTCACGCGTGATCACGCGGGCAGTGGCGAGCCTCGCCTGCGGCAGGAGATCTGCCGTGACATCGCCGCTGCCGATGTCTTCGCGCAGCGCCCTTTCGACATCGGCGCGGATCGACTCGGGATCAAGGTCACTGATGGTTCGATGGATATGCTTGTTGATACGAATGCCCCGCTACACAATCGCCGGAATGCGCAGGCACCGGACGCGCCCTGGCGGAGGATATGACGCACCGCGGCTCTGCGCCAGCGCGCAACGGGATCAGGTTCAGGCGGGTGGTACGTTCAACCGGCAGGCGCGGCAGTCGAATCGCCGGACGAATGTGTCTGCTTGAGGCGCTCGACGATCGCATCGAGTGCCCGGTCAAACAGCGGCACCTCTTCCAGCAGCACGGCCGTACCGCGGCGCAATTCGACCGCAAGTGCTGAAACCGACTTGTCGCATACCTTCAGGCCGCGCCGGTTGACGAAGAGATACTTCGAGCTTATCGGGCTGATCCATGAAAGCTTGGCGCGTTCGCGGTTACCGCTCTCGTCGATGAATTCGATCCAGTTGCCGACCTTCATCTGTTTCGCGGCATCGACATGCTCGTCGCCATCCTCGACGACTTCGGCTGCCTCGGGTTCGATGCTTCCCGAACTCAGTACGATCTCCTCGACCGGACTCTGTGTCGTCGGGGTCGATTCGGGCGCTCCCGTTGCAGCGCCTTCGGTTGGGGGAGATGCCTCGCTTGCTGCGGCATTGTCGGTGATCACTTCACGAGCTGTCTTCAGCTCGAACTCCTCTCCATTGAGCAGGCGCTGGTAGAACTGCGAGAGTTCCTGCATCAAGGCGCGGACGTCTCCCTCGTGGAAGGCCACGGTGCCAAGGCCATGCTTGAGGGCTTTCTCGAGTTGCGGCAGCAGGGCGCGCAGGCGTTCCTTGTCTGCGGGAGTCTTTTTCGGCAGTGAGCTCCAGATGAATTCATCGGCGAAACGCAGGGCGTTCTTCCACTCATCGGACTGGTTGCCATGACGAAGGTCGGTGAGGACGAGATAGTTCGCCCACGGACGTGACAACACGTTGTGAATGACGGGAGCCAGCTCGCGGTTGCCAATGCGGTTGAGGATTTCACGAGCCGCGTCACGACGTGCCGTATGCAGTTTCTCGCGACCGCGCGTGACCTCGGCGGCACGCTGTTCGGCAAGCTCCGCACGACGCCTGTGTTGGTGCAGGAACTGCTCGAACCCGGCAAGTTCATGTTCGATGACAGCGAGGTCGTCGTCGAATTCGTTGAGGATCGTTTCGACGACGGCCTTGATGCGGTCGTACAGCTTGCTGTCGACATCCGATTCGGCGGACCAGCTCTTGCCGGCCTCTGCCATGGCATCAAGCAATCGACGTGCCGGGTGCGTCTTCTGCGCGAACAGGTGCTTGTCGAGAATCGCGATCTTCAGATACGGAATCTGCAGCCGTCCGACCAGCGCCTGTATCTGCGGAGGCAGGTTGCGATCCTGCAGGATGAATTCGAACAGCATCCCGACCAGGTCAATGGTGTCTTCGTCGGCCGACGAAACATGGTAGCCACTGGTTGCGGCGCCACCGAGACGTTGCGCCTGTTCCAGCAGTTCCTGCTTGATCTGCTGGACCGCGTGAGCCGCATCAACAACGCTTTCGGCATGGGCCTGGGCCTCCTTGGACTGGCCCTGCAGGATCGTCAAGGCGCTGAGCAGGTCGGTCGGGCTGAGATTCGGCACCATGCCGCCGGTGCCGCCGGCATAGCCGGCAGAACTCTCGTTCGCGTAGTCAACGCTGTGGCGACGGTTGGCGAGCAGGCCACGCAGGGTGCTGTAGAGCTCGGCCTGGATCTCGGCAGCCACCGAGTCGTAGTGGCCACCCGGGTAACCGGCGGACCCGCCCCCGGCCTGCTCATCGACTACGAAACCGTCGGCGGGGCCATTGCCGGCACGACCTGGCGCCGTGCCGCGCGGACGGGCCGACTGCGGCAACTGGTGCCGGATCTGCGGCAGGACGCCGGCCCGGATCAATTCGCCGTTGACTTCGTCGTACAGCGGCTCGAGTCCCGACATGACATAGCGGTCGTAGAGCTTGTAGATGATCAACTTGACCTGGACGTTGAGGTCGAATTCGCGCACGGCCAAGCGGAATGCCTGACACAACGGAGCAGGTCCGATCGGATTGCTCGCATCCTCGACGGCGGTGCCGCCATTGATCACGGAGAGCCGCTGGTTGACCAGATGCAGGGTGCGTGCGAGGCGGTTCTCGGCCTTCGCAACCATGCTTGATATGGCCAGCGAATCCTCGAGCTCCTGATCGTCGACGAGAGACAATCCGCCGCCAGTCTGGCTGGCGACCTCGGACCGGACCGGTTTCAGCCGTCCGTCCGCAAAATCGGTGAAGATCTGCGAAAGCTGCTCCTGGAACATGCGCTCGACGAGCTGGCGCTTCTTGCGCACTTCGCGCATGCCATCGAAAAACTGGACCTGGACGGCGTTGCTTTCCGCGCGCTCGGCGAGATGAAACAGCGCATCGTCGACGTTTTCGAACAAGGTGCTGACCAGGCCATTCACGCGCTTCAGCGCGATTCCGCGCACGAGCTTGAGCAGTTCGCCAAGGCGATCGCCGGAGCTGCCGGCGCCGCCCTGCCGCTGCTTGAGTTCGATCACTTTACTCGGCATGTCTTCGGGGGTGGACATGTATCCTCATCCTGGCGACGACCCGCGCCATTTCACAGTGTGCAGCTTGCCTCAGTGTCCCTGCAGCATCATGTGCCGCCGGCTTGGCAAGTGTGAACTCCGTCACAACTCCCGGGGATTGATTCAGCGGGGAAAATCGTTCAGCTGTCGCGTACTGATGGCGTCATTGACAAGCATGACCGGAATATCGTCTTCAATACGGTAGATGGTCAGCCCGTCTACCGTGACCAGCGCATCGGACAGGGCAGACTTCAGGATTTCGCCGGATGCATTCCTGACGGAGCCTGCGGCGATCGCACGATTCACCGCATCGATTTCCTCCCGACGGGCTTGACGTAATCCAGCCCTTGATTGCGGGCAACAAAGTATTTCGAGCAGGCGCTTGTCCAATGATCCAACTCCGTGCGTGCAAGACACCGCCGCAACCTGCCGGACTGCTTGCGCAATATGCGTACAATAGCGATTTTCCAGCACGACAGCCAAGTCAATGTCCGCCGAAATGCCCAAAGTTGGCGTTGTGATGGGCTCCCGATCCGACTGGGAAACCATGCGACATGCCGTCGATACGCTTGATCGCCTGTCGATCGCCTGCGAGGTCCGAATCGTGTCGGCGCATCGAACACCCGATGTGATGTTCGACTACGCCAGCACGGCCTCTGCGCGTGGTCTCTGCGCGATCATCGCCGGTGCTGGCGGAGCGGCACACTTGCCCGGAATGCTGGCTGCGAAGACTCGTGTGCCGGTTCTCGGCGTGCCCGTCCAGTCCCAGGCCCTCAGCGGTGTCGACTCCCTCTATTCGATCGTGCAGATGCCCGCCGGCATTCCGGTTGCGACGTTCGCCATCGGCCGTGCTGGCGCTGTCAATGCGGCGCTGTTCGCCGCCGCCATGCTCGCGCCGGCTGATCCGGCGCTTGCGGGACGACTCGAGGCCTATCGGCGCGAGCAGACCGATGCCGCATTGGCGCATTCCGATCCGCGCAAGGACTAGACGTGGCAACGATAGGCATACTCGGAGGCGGCCAGCTCGCACGCATGCTCGCCATTGCCGGCGCCCCCCTCGGTCATCGCTTTCTGGTTGTCGACAGCGCGCCGGATGCCTGTGCCGCGCAGGTCGCCCCCGTCCTGCAGGCTGACTGGCGTGATTTCGCCGCGCTCGGGAAATTTGCTTCGCAGGTCGATGTCGCGACTTTCGATTTCGAGAATGTACCAACGGATACCGCGCAATGGCTGACCTCGCATACCCGCGTCTTCCCGAATCCGGCGGCGTTGGCGGTGGCTCAGGACCGCCTTCTGGAGAAGGCGTTGTTCGCCGAGATCGGTCTGGACACGCCGACCTATGCGGCTGTCGACAGTATCGATGGACTTCGCGCTGCCGTCGCCACGACTGGTCTGCCTGCCGTGCTCAAGACACGTCGGCTCGGCTATGACGGAAAAGGGCAGTATGTCATCCGGCAGAACGCCGATATCGAACCTGCCTGGGCCTCGCTCGGCGGAGTGCCGCTGATTCTCGAAGCCTTCGTGGCGTTCGAGCGCGAGGTCTCGGTAATCGCCGTGCGATCCCGCAACGGCGAGTTCCGTCACTACCCGTTGACCCGGAACTGGCATCGTGACGGGATACTGTCGGTGAGCCTCGCACCGCTGCCGGGCGACCCTGATCTCGAAGCGCGTGCCGTCGACCGTGCGCGCACGTTGGCCGAACACCTCGACTATGTCGGGGTATTCGCGCTGGAACTGTTCGTCGTGGATGGATCGCTGCTGGGCAACGAGATGGCGCCGCGTGTGCACAATTCCGGTCACTGGACGATCGAAGGCGCGGTGTGCAGCCAATTCGAGAATCATGTCCGCGCAGTGCTCGGGCTACCGCTCGGCGATACCCGGGCGAACGGGTACAGCGCGATGCTCAACTGGATCGGCGAACTGCCCGATGCGAAGCCGGTACTGGCCGAGTCACGCGGGCATTGGCATGACTACGGCAAGTCATCCCGGGCCGGACGCAAGGTCGGCCATGCAACGGTCTGCGCGGATTCGCCGACCGAACTCGCGGATAGACTGCGCCGCATCGGCCTGGCCCTCGGGCGTGAAGCGCAGGTCCGGCCCGCTGTCGAGGTGTTGACGAGTTGAATGGCGAGCGGGCGGACGTTGATGTCGCGCACCGCTCCCCGTTTCCCGCGTTCGACTCAAGCCATGCGGCTTTCGACGAATTCCCAGTTGACCAGGTTCCAGAACGCTTCGAGGTACTTGGGGCGCGCATTGCGATAGTCGATGTAGTAGGCGTGTTCCCAGACATCGCAGGTGAGCAGGGCGCGGTCGCTGCCGGTCAGTGGGGTCGCCGCATTCGATGTGCTCGCCAGGGCCAGTCCGCCATCCGGGCGTTGCACCAGCCAGCCCCAACCCGAACCGAAGGTGCCGACCGAAGTCTTGGTGAACTCTTCCTTGAACTTGGCGAAACTGCCGAACGCCTTGTTGATCGCGTCGGCAAGGCGCCCCGAAGGCTCGCCGCCAGCATTCGGCGCCAGGCAGTTCCAGTAGAACGTGTGGTTCCAGATCTGCGCGGCGTTGTTGAACATGCCGCCCGACGCCTTCCGGATGATTTCCTCGAGAGACAGGTTCTCGAACTCGGTGCCGGCGATCTGGTTGTTGAGATTGGTGACGTAGGTCTGATGATGCTTGCCGTAGTGGAAGTCGATCGTTTCGGCCGAGATGTGCGGCACGAGCGCGTCTCGTGTCCAGGGAAGCGGGGGAAGTTCGATAGCCATGGATGTCTCCTTACCGATGGTGGTGAAACAAGCCTGTTGCGAAGAAGTGCGATGTTCGCAGTGGGTGGCCACAGGGGGCGTGAATCTGGGCGTCGCCAGGAATGCAACCGAAGCTTCGTCAGCCCGTCAGCATATTAAGGCGTCGCATCGCAAATCAACCGCAGCGAAATCTGCCTGCTAAAATACCTGATTGGCCCCGGGTCGCCGGTTCGGCGCGACGGGGCAGGCTGCCTTGTCCCGAGAGAACCATGGAAATCATCGAACGCATCAAGTCCACCGTCGAATCAGCCCCGATCGTCCTTTTCATGAAGGGTACGCCGCAGTTTCCGATGTGCGGATTTTCCAGCCGTACTGCCAAGGCCCTGCGCAGCATTGGTGCTACGTTCGTCTCGATCAATGTGCTTGATGACCCGGAGGTGAGGGCCAACTTGCCGCGCTATTCCAACTGGCCGACGTTTCCCCAGCTCTTCATTGCCGGCGAGCTGATCGGCGGTTGCGACATCGCCCTCGAACTTTTCGAGAGTGGTGAGCTTGAGCGCATGGTCCGCGAAGTCCACAAGGATTCCTGAGCATGCTTCCTCTGGTGCGTGCAAGTCTGGCCGCCCCCTCCGAACACGCCTTGCGTGATCGTGTCGTGCTCGTCACCGGCGCCAACGGCGGGCTCGGAAGGGCGTGTGCACTGAATTGCGCGAAGGCGGGTGCGAGCGTCGTCCTGGTTGGGCGCAAGGTGCGCGCTCTCGAAGACCTCTACGACGAGATCGAAATGGCCGGCGGGGCACGACCGGCGATCTATCCGATGGATTTCGAGGGAGCCACGCCGGATGACTATGCCAGCCTGTCCGAAGCGATTCGCCTGCAGTGCGGTCGACTCGACGCCATCATCCACGCGGCCGTGCTTTTTGACGGTCTGCGCCCACTCGATCAAGTCAAGCCCATCGATTGGCTCAGGATCCAGCAGGTCAATGTCAATGCGCCGTTCCTGCTGACCCAGGCCTGCCTTCCGCTATTACGCGATCGCGAAGATTCCTCCGTCATTTTCGTCCTCGACGATCCACAGCGCGTCGGCAAGGCCTACTGGGGAGGATATGGCGTGGCCAAATGCGCCCTGGCGGGCTACGCGTCGATCCTGCACAACGAATCGGACGCCGGGCCGTTGCGTGTACACGCGCTGGTTCCGCCACCGATGCGGACCGCCCTGCGGCGGATGGCGTATTTCGGCGAGAACACGCTCGACCACGAACTACCCGATCCGGTCGCCGCTGCAGTGGCTTTCCTCGTGACCGGCAATGCCCGCGAGTTGCGCGGAATGACGCTTGATCTTCGTCCAACAGGCTGAGGTCGAATCCCGATGAGCACTCTTTCCGCCGGAATCCTGTTGTTCCTGATCATGGATCCGCTCGGCAACATCCCTTTGTTCCTGAGCCTGCTCAAGCATGTGGCTCCGCAGCGCAGGCGCCTCGTCCTGGTTCGCGAACTGCTGATCGCCCTCGTGGTCCTGTTCGCGTTCCTGTTCAGCGGCAAATACCTGCTCGATGCGCTGCAGATCAAGGCCGAGTCGGTCAGCATCGCCGGAGGCATCATCCTGTTCCTGATCGGCATCCGCATGATCTTCCCGCCCAAGGACGGAATCTTCGGAGGCGATGTGGACGCCGAGCCGTTCATCGTTCCAATGGCGATCCCCGCGGTGGCGGGACCGTCGACGATGGCGGCTGTCATGCTGCTTGCCAACAGCAGCCCGGGCAGAACGGTGGACTGGAGCATCGCCTTGTTTCTTGCATGGCTGGCGACTTCCGTGATCCTGATTTCATCGACCTACCTCTATCGATGGCTGGGCCACAGCGTCCTGGTCGCGCTCGAGCGCCTGATGGGCATGTTGCTGGTCGCTCTTTCGGTGCAGATGTTCCTCGACGGCGTCGTTGCCTACGTGCGACCGATTTCCTGAATTGAGCTGCATTCTCAGGAAGCTTCGCCAAGCCCATGATGATCGGCTGCTTTTTTGATCCGGAAGTGACCATTTCATGCCCTGGTCTGCGCCCGACACCGGGTCGCAGGGTGGCAGGGCTTGCCGATAGGGGGCTTCGATGTCCCGTCATCGGAATGCTGTTCTGTTAGAAATCTGTCATCCAGTCGGGTTAAACTGCGGTTAATTTCCCGCTGTTTCGCTGATCGAGAAGCGGCGGCGCATGAAAAGCATCAGCCACGCTGCAGCTCCAGGGGTTCTTTTTTCACGTCCATCGCGCTAGCGCGAGCCAAGCGGTTTTGTCCGAAATCTGTTTCAAAACAATCGAGAGGAAGGGTGTAATGAACAAGCGATTGACGATGCGGCTGTTGCCGTTGATGCTTTCTTCGTTGTTTGCCGTGTCGGGCGCCTATGCGCAGAGCACGTCGGCAAATCTCGGCGGCACGATCACCGACGCGCAGGGCAAACCGGCATCGGGCGCGGAAGTTACGATCACTCACAGCACATCCGGCACGGTCAGTCACGCGACGACCGATGCGTCGGGTCGCTACGCCGCGCGAGGCTTGCGCGTCGGTGGACCGTACACGATCACGGTGACCAAGGACGGACAGACTGAAACGCGCGAAAACGTCTACCTGCAGATTGGCGATGCCAACACGATCAGTGCCAGCCTGATTCCGGCCGAAAGCCTCGACACGATCCAGGTGACCGGTACCGCGAACTCGATTTTCAGTTCCGAAAAGATGGGCACCGGAACCAATATCTCGAACCAGCAGATCCAGGAACTGCCTTCGATTGGCCGCAACATCCAGGACTACATCCGTCTTGATCCACGCATCGCCCAGGTCAGCAAGGCCGACGGGGCGATTTCGGCCGGTGGCCAGAACACGCGTTTCAATGCGATCCGCATCGACGGTGTCGCGACGAATGATCCGTTCGGCCTTGAGGGCAACAACTTCCCGACCGAGCGCCAGCCGGTATCGATGGACGCAATCGAGGAAATCAACATCGGCCTCGCCAACTACGACGTGACCACGTCGGGTGGCTCCGGTGCGGTCGTCAACGCGGTGACCAAGTCCGGCACGAATGAATTCCACGGCAGCGTCTATGGTGTCTATCGCAACGACAACATGGTTGGCGACGATCGCAACGGCAAGGACTTCACCGGTTTCCAGGACGAAAAGACCTACGGTCTGACCTTCGGCGGTCCGCTGATCAAGGACACGCTGTTCTTCTTCGTCAACTACGAGAAGTTCAAGCGCGCCGCGCCCGGTGCGGACATCCTCAATTCGCCTTACGGGCTTGGCCGCATCACCGATGCGGACATCTCCGCAATCCAGGCGGCCGCGCAGAACGTCTGGGGCTTCAATGCCGGATCGCTGGACGGTGCGAGTTCGCTCGGCACGGACATCGAGGAATACGCCGCCAAGATCGACTGGAACATCAATGAAAATCACCGCGCAAGCTTCCGCTACAGCAAGCTTGCGCAGGATGTCGCCAAGATCCCCAACTTCAACAACACGTCGGTTTCACTCGACACCCACTGGTACAACCAGAACAAGACGTTCGAGAGCTACGTCGGCGAGTTGTTCAGCGACTGGAACGACAGTTTCTCGACGGAGTTGAAGGCTTCGTATCGTGTGTATGACGCGGTTGCCCAGCCGACCTCGTTCCTGCCGCAGATCCGCATTGACTTCGGCAACGATGCCGTATTCCTCGGCACCGAGCAGAACCGCCATGTCAACGTGATCAACACCAAGGAAAAGAGCCTGTTTGCCGCCGGCAACCTGTTCCTCGGCGATCACACGGTCAAGTTCGGCGTTGACTGGTCGAACAACGACATCTTCAACTACTACGGTCGCAACCAGAACGGTACCTACCGCTTTGGCAGCCTGGAGGACTTCATCGCCGGCAATCCGCGTCAGTACGATTATCGCGCGCCGCGCGCAGGCGGAAGCTACGCGGACATTCCTGCACAGTACGAAATCACGAATACCGGCACGTTCCTGCAGGACAGCTGGGCGGCGACCTACAACCTGAACCTGACCTATGGCGTTCGCGTTGATACGCCGGACTTCCCGGATTCGCCGATCTACAACGCACGCATCGAAGAACTCTACGGCTTCGACAACACGAACGTTCCGACCAGTTCGATCGTGCAGCCCCGCTTCGGCTTCAACTACAACATCGAGACCGAGCGTCCGACCCAGGTCCGTGGTGGATTCGGCCTGTTCATGGGCTCGCCGCCGAACGTCTGGCTGGCCGGCGCCTACCAGAACACCGGCTTGAACTATGTCGAATACAGTTCCAGCGTCAACGGTGGCATCGGGCCGATCTTCAACCCGGATCCGAACAACCAGCCGACCTCGGGCTTCTCGGTCAGCGGTCGACAGAACGTCGATATCATCGAGCCTGGCTTCAAGTTGCCGTCGGTATGGAAGGCGAACGTCGCACTTGATCACGAATTGCCGTGGGCAGGCATCGTTGCGTCCGTCGAAGTGCTGTCGTTCTGGAACAAGGACGGCATCTATTTCAATCGTCTCGATCTCGGTGATCCGACCGCGGTCACGCAGGACGGACGCCCGCTGTACTACAACCAGGCAGGCTTGAATCCGGCCAACTGGGGGGCGACTGCGCCGATCTCGGGTCGTGGCGTCACCGCACGCGCGAACCGCCCGAACGATATCGGCGACGTGATCCTGATCCGCAACACCGACAAGGGTGGCGGCAACCAGATCACGCTGAGCCTGGCCAAGCCGATGTCCGACAACGGTTGGTCATGGCTGGCGGGCTACACGCATACCGAAGCCACCGAGGTGAGTTCGGCGACCAGCTCGCAGAACACCTCGAACTGGAACAACAACCCGATCTATACCGCCAATGAAAACGTGGCCTACGATTCGCGTTACGCGTTCAAGCACCGTTTCACGGGCATCCTGACCAAGGAGTGGAAGTTCTTCGGTGACAACAAGACTTCCGCATCGCTGGTCTACGAAGGTCGTACCGGTCGCCCGTACAGCCTCGTCTACTTCAACGATGCCAATGGCGACAGCCGCAGCGCCAACGACCTGTTCTACGTGCCGTCCGGCCCGGGTGATGTCGTGTTCGGGAATGCGGCCGAAGAACAAGCGTTCTTTGCCTATCTCGATGCACATCCGGAAATCGGCAAGTATCGCGGTCGCGTGGCCCCGGCCAACGCGCTAACCGCCAAGTTCATGCACAACTTCGATGTGCGTCTGACCCAGGAAATCCCGGGCTTCATGGACGGACACAAGGCCGAATTCACGCTCGACATCATGAATATCGGCAATCTGTTCGACAAGAACTGGGGACAGATCGACGACTACGGCTTCTTCTCGACCCGTCGAATCGTCAACTTCGCCGGTATCGATCCGGAAACGGGCAAGTACGTCTACCGATTCAACGGTGCGGACAGCTCGAGCATCCAGGAAGTTAACGGCGATGGCGTGAACACCGGTGTTTCGCGCTGGTCTGTGCAGGCAACCTTCCGTTACAAGTTCTAATCTACGCATCCACGTAGTTGCGACATGCAGCCGGCGCCCGCAAGGGCGCCGGCTTTTTTGTGGGTCGGCCAGCAGGCCAGTCCGATGGCGGTGTATTGACCGCATCAGCCCGGTTCGCGGATGCTAGTCGACCGCATTGACGCGGGAACGACTCGCCGATATGAGCGCGAGTCGATTTGCAGTAGAGACGAGAACACCATGAACCAAACCCGCCAATCCTCCGCCCCGCCTGCGACCGTCAGCGCGCGCATCGCTCCGGCGGCCGGCCTCGACGTCCTGTCGCGCCGGGAGGTCGCACGCCTGCGCGACGCCAGTGCAGGCGGCTTGCATCAACTGCTGCGCAGTTGTGCGCTCGCCGTGCTGACCCAAGGCCTCATCACCGATGATCCGCGCGCAGCTGTCGAGCTGTATGCGGATTTCGAGATCGAGGTACTCCAGCAGGATCGCGGCGTGCAGCTCGAACTGACCCATGCGCCGGCGCATGCCTTCGTCGATGGCAAGATCATCCGGGGCATCAACGAATTGCTGTTCGCGGTCGTCCGCGACATCGTCTATATCGCCACCCAACTCGAAGGTGGCAGCTTCGATCTGGAAACCTCGGAAGGCATCACCCACGCCGTATTCGACATACTGCGCAACGCTCGCGTGCTGCGCCCGAATGTTGATCCCAACCTGGTCGTGTGCTGGGGCGGGCATTCGATTTCGCGCAACGAATACGACTACACCAAGCTGGTCGGCTACCAGTTGGGTTTGCGTGATGTCGACATCTGCACCGGATGCGGCCCGGGTGCGATGAAGGGGCCGATGAAAGGCGCAACGATCGCCCACGCCAAGCAGCGCCGCCGCAAGAACCGTTATATCGGCATCACCGAGCCCGGCATCATTGCAGCCGAGTCTCCGAATCCGATCGTCAACAATCTGGTCATCATGCCGGACATCGAGAAGCGACTTGAAGCGTTCGTGCGTACCGCGCACGCGATCATCGTGTTTCCTGGCGGCGTCGGCACTGCCGAGGAGATTCTCTATCTGCTCGGCATCCTCCTCAATCCCGTCAACATCGATGTTCCTTATCCGTTGATCTTCACCGGGCCGCGAGAATCGGTTGCCTATTTCGAGCAGATCGACCGTTTTCTGCGCCTTGCGCTCGGCGATGAGGTCGCCCGCTTCTACCAGATCATCGTCGATGATCCGACGCAGGTCGCGCGACAGGCCGCCAAGGGTGTGGAGCGGGTGCGCAAGTATCGCCTGGACAATAGCGATGCGTTCTTCTTCAACTGGTCAATCCGTATTGATGAAGCATTGCAGCATCCGTTCCACCCGACCCACGCAGCGATGGCGGGACTGAACCTTCATCGGGAGCAGCCACAGCACCTTTTCGCGGCCGACCTGCGTCGCGCATTCTCCGGAATTGTCGCCGGCAACGTGAAGATCGAGGGCATGCGCGCGATCGAGCAGCACGGTCCCTTCCTGATCCGCGGCGACGCGGCAATCATGCAAGCCCTCGACGAACTGCTGGCCAGTTTCGTCGCCCAGCAGCGAATGAAATTGCCTGGCGGCGCCTCGTATGTTCCCTGTTACCGCGTGATGAGGGACTGAACGCTGTCGCGGCGCCGCAGGTTCATCCAACAACGGCGTGCGACGAAATGAATGCCACGATGTCCTCGTGCCGAGCACATCGTGGCATGGCATTCCCGCTTCCCCGGTCGGTTCGCAGGACTTCGCCTGCGAACTTGCGTGACTATCGTGTCGCACTGCCACGGCTGCTTCCGCCGGTTGGCGTCGTACTGGCGGCAATCTGTACCTTCTGGCCATCGCTGAGGCGCTCGGCACCGCGCACGACCACCTTGTCGCCCGCCTTGAGCACGCTGTCGACGGCGGTGTACTGCCCGTCGCTTGCGCCCACCTGCACGGTTATGCGTTCGCTCGATCCGTCGGCAAGCACGCGAACCACATAGGCGCCGTCGGCGCGTTGCACCAGCGCGTCGCGGGGAACGGCCATCGTGCTTTCGGCATCGCGCTCGGGCAGGGCGACTTCAACGGCATTGCCGACCAGCAATTCGGTAGCACCGAGCGCGATGCGCAACTCGAACTGGCGGGAGCGTTCATCGCCAACGCTGACGACCGTGCGCACGTGCTCGGTCGAGGTCCGGTTGCCTGCGCGAATCGGCAGCACCATCCCGGCGCGGACACTCGATGCGAGGGCCAAAGGCGCAAGGACGCGTGCTTCGAGGTTGGACGTATCGACCAGGTGGGCGATCGCGGTGCCGGTCGCGGCATATTCGCCGCGCTGGGCCAGGCGCTCGGTGACGATGCCCGGGAAGGGGGCGAGCACGCGGGTCTGGTCGAGCTCATATCTCGCGGTATGCACGCGGACCTCGGCCTGGCGCTGCTGGGCAACCAGCTGGCTGACCTGCGCTCGTGCTTCGTCGAGCTGGTTGGCGGCAATGCTGTTGCTCGCAACGAGCGATTGCAGCCGATCGCTTTGCCGCTGTGCCAGCTCCCGCTGTGCCTTGATCTTGGCCACTTCGCTTTGCGCGTCTTCGAGATGCAGGCGGGCCGCCCGGTCTTCGAGTCGGGCGACCATTTCTCCGGCCTTCAGGACGGTGCCGACTTCCGCGACGAATTCGAGTCGCCCCGATGCGCTCGTCGCCAACCGCGCATCATCACGGCTGACCACACTGCCCGGCACCCAGCGCTGCGGCGCGATCGGCATCAGACTGGCTTGGGCGACCTCGACCATCGGTGCCGGGGGCGTCGACCCCTGCGCATGGATCGACGTGCTGAAAAACAGCAGAAACAGGATCGGCAATGCGGATCGGGTCAGTGTCGGGGCAGGCATGGTGGTCTCCGATGATCAGGCTCAAGCGGCGCGCGGGACATCGACCGTGCCGTGCGGGGTTTCGTTCCGCGCGGATTGTTCGCGTCGTCCAGCCATCAGGCGCATCAGGCTTGGCAACAGCAGCAGCGAGAACACCATCGACACGATGACGCCACCGACGATGACCGCGGCGAGGCCCCGGTAGATCACGCTGCCTGGGCCGGGATTGATTGCCATCGGCAGGGCGCCGAGCGCGCCGGTCAGGGTACTCGCGATGATCGCGCGCAGGCGCTGGTTCAATGCCTGGCCTATCGATGATTCGAGATCGAAACCCTGATCCTGCGCGACGCGCGTGCGATCGACCAGCAGGATCGTGTGGTTGACGATGATGCCGACCATCATGATGAAACCGATCATCGTCAGCAGATCGAGCGGCTGGAACGCGATCAATCCGAGTATGCGCAGGCCGATCACGCCGCCGATGAGGGCAACCGGCACGGTCAACACGACGACCAGCGAGTCACGCAGCGAGCGGAACATCGCTGCCATCAACAGGAACAGCACGAACAGTGCGAGCACGAAGTTCTTTGCCATCGTCGCGCTGATCGACTGCAGGCGATCGGCGCTTCCGGCGAGACGGATGTTCGCATCGGCCGGCAGCTTTTCCCTGAGCACCGGCACGACTTCGTTCTGCAGCGTCGCCAGCGCGTCTTCGAGCGACAAGGTGGGCGGCGGATCCATCGTCAGGGTGACCGTACGTCGATGGTCGAGTCGGCGGATCTGGCCGGGCCCGAGTGCTTTCTCGAGACGGATCACGTCGCCCAACGGAATGACCTGTCCATTCGGGGTGACCAGTGGTGCCTCGGCGAGCGCCTCGGCGGTTTCGCGACGATCGGCACGCAGGATGATCGGCAGCCGGTTCTGGCCGTCGAAGTATTCGCCGAGCCAGGCGCCATCGCCCAGCGTGCGCACGATCGTGCCGACAGCCGCGCGGTCCCAACCGGCCTCGGCGATACGGCGGTCGTCCGGGATCGCGCGCAATTCCAGCGAATTCTGGTCGGTGTTCGGGTTGGCCTGGACATTCGCACCCGGGAACTTCGCCTCCAGCAATACGCGTCCTTCCTCGGCCACGCGGTCGAGCGCCTTGGTGTCGTCGCTTTGCAGGTGGATCGCGACCGAGCGCGCGGAACCGCCGACGCCGCCGAACAACTCACCCTCGGTGGCGAAGGCACGCGTATCGGGAAAGCCCTTGGTGATCTCGTCGCGCATGATCGTCTCGAGCTCGCCGATGCGCGTCTCGTCGACCACGCGCGCACCGATCGTGCCGCCACCGGGCCATAGCCAGATGTAGTAGTTCTTGAGCTGCGGCTGCTTTTCGCCCTTCATGTACGGCTGCAGGCGCGCGATCAGCTTGTCGCCAATTTCGCGATTGACCACTTCCGGACTCATCCCGGGCGGGAAGCTGAAGAAGGCATCGATAGCCGCGCGTTTCACCGGCGGCAGGTAGTCGAGCTTGGGCAGGAAGATCCAGCACGCGACGAGCGGCAGCACGAGCAGGCCCATGATCCAGCCGAGTTGCTTGGTCCGATTGTCGGTCCAGCGAAGGATCAGCGCGGTCAATGCCGGCCAGCCGTCGCCATATCCGGATTTCAGTTTCTTGGCCTTGAGCCAGCCACCGGCTGCGGCCGGCAACACGGTGATCGCGACGACGATCGACAAGGCGACCGCAATCGATATGGTCAGCGCGAGATCGGCAAAGATCTGGCCTTCGACATCGCGCAGGAACAGTACCGGCAGGAATACCGCGATCGTCGTGATCGTCGACGCGACCAGGGCCGGCACGACTTCACGCGTGCCGGTTTGCGCCGCTTCGACCGGGGTCATCCCCGATTCCTTGAGTCGGATGATGTTGCCGGAAACGACAATCGCGCCCTCGACGACCATGCCTACCGCAAACGCCAGGCCCGCCAGCGAGATCACGTTGAGCGTTCGCCCGCCGAGATCGAGTGCGCCGAAAGTGGCCAGCAGGCAGACCGGGATGGCCGTTGCGATCAGCAGGGTTGCGCGCCAGTCGCGCATGAACCACCACACGCAGATGAGGGCGAGCAGGGCGCCGATGACGAGATTCTCGGTCAGCAGATTGACTGCCCGATGGATGAACAGGGACGAGTCGTAGCTTTGCTCGATGCCGAGACCGCGAGATTTCAATGCGCCCTCGCGCAACTCGGCGACCACGGTCTTGACCTGCTCCAACGTGCCGAGCACATTGGCGCCGGGCGAGCGCAGCACCTGCAGGCCGATCGCCGGATTGCCATTCTGGTAGACGAAGAATTGCTGCTCGGGCGGACGCTTCTCGATCGTCGCGACATCGCCGAGCTTGATCGGCCGTCCATCGCGCCACGCCAGCACCAGGTCGCCGAGTTCCTCGGGCTTGTAGCGCCCGGTGAAGCGCAGCGTGTATTGCTGGCGGCCAACGCCGATCTGGCCGGCCGAGACATCGGTCGCGCGTACCGCACGCTGGGCGATGTCCGGAATACCGACCCCGAATGCGGCAGCCTTGGCGAGATCGACCGTGATGCGGATATCGTCGGGTGGCCCCGAATTGACATTGACCGAGGCGACGCCGGGCACCGATTCGATGCGCGGCTTGATCACATCCTCGATATAGCTGCGATAGTCCTCGATCGGTCCCTTCGTTCCGGGCAGGAGCTGGACGAAGAACCACGACAGCGAATCGTTCGAGTCATTCTGGCCGCCACCCAGCTGGATGATCGGCCGGTCGGCGTCCTGGGGTTGCGAGCGTACCCGGTTCATGCGGCCGATCACGTCGATCAGCGCTGAACGCATGTCGGTGCCGATCGCGAACGTCAGATTGATGAAACTGCCGCCCGTATTCGCGTTGCCTTCGATTTCCTCGACGCCCGGCAGACCCTGCAGGACCTGTTCCTGCGGTTCGAGCAATTCCGCTTCGGTTTCCTCGGGTGAAGCCGCGCGCCAGCCGGTGAAGATCGAGATGTTCGGTCGGTCGATATCGGGGAACAGTTGCAAGGGCAATCGGCCCAGGCTCATCGCGCCGAACAGGCAGATCAGCAGCACGACGACGCCGACCGCGATCGGATTGCGAATTGATGCTTGGATCAGTCGCATGGCAGGGTCCTCCGCTCCGGCGCGAGAATGCGCCGGCCTGCTGCCGAATGGGATGCGGCAAAGGTCATGAGGGTTACTTTGGTCATGCCCGGGATGGAAGACCGGAATTCGACCTGACATGTTGAACTTGGCGTGCGGTTGCCGCCTCGTACCCTCGTTCGCCCCGACTCGTCGGTGCGATACCCTTTTGATGCTAGGCAACAAAAAAGCCGCGACTGCTCGCGGCTTTTTTGATTGGATTGGCGCCCGAAGCTGGACTCGAACCAGCGACCCCCTGATTAACAGCTGTCCCAGACAAGCTCAGAACCCATACTCTGCAAAGCTCGCCAATCGTCCGGGGCAGCCGAAATCAGCCAATATCAGTCAATGGGAGCTACGATTCGGCTACGTGAGTGGGCAGGTGTCCAGTAGAGCTTTGAGTAGAAAAAGCAGGGAATTTCGATATGCTGGGTACCTTTCGCGTTGGAGGAACGGAACTGTTCCGCATAGTCGGCCCAAATCAATTCAGGCGCTACGGCAAATTTAATGCCGAAAAGGAGTTTTTATGACAGAAGAACAAGACAATGACGACGTCATAGACGATACGTCAGCCGATGGTACCGTTCCTGTCGAAAAGTACGCCATTACCAGTTTTGGCATTGACTTCGACGTTGAAGGACTTGTCAGAAGGCTCCAAAAGCGTGAGCTCTATGTGGCAGAGTTCCAGAGAAAGTTTGTTTGGAGCCAAACGGAATCATCCCAATTCATCGAATCATTGCTCCTCGGATTGCCGGTTCCCGGGGTCTTCTTGGCCCGTGAGCACGACTCCCAAAAGCTCATGATTATCGACGGACAGCAGCGATTGATGTCGCTTCTTTTTTTCTATGATGGGTACTTCAGGCCCAGCGAAACAGCAAAAACAAAGTCTGTGTTTTCCCTCACTAAAGTTCAAAAACAGTTTGAAGGCAAGACGTACGATACGCTGCTCGAGGACGATAGGATCCGGCTTGATAACTCAGTAATTCACGCAACTATTCTCAAGCAGGAAAACCCCGTCGAACAGGAGGACTCGAGCCTTTACTATGTATTCGGTCGCTTGAATTCAGGTGGGCGCAAAGTCAGCCCGCAAGAAATCCGCACTGCGATTTTCAGGGGGCCGTTGATCGATTTGGTCAGAGAGCTAAATCAAAGTGATGATTGGCGAAAGATTTTTGGTTCCCAAAGCCCACGGCTCAAAGATGAAGAGCTCATTCTACGGTTTCTCGCATTTCAGAAGGATTTTGATAGTTATGAACGCCCTATGGAGGAGTTCATAAATCGATACTGTCGTCGTCATCGGAAGGCATCTAAAAGTTTTCTACAGGACGCAGCCAAAAGCTTTCTGGCTGTGTGTGCTGTAGCGAAGGAAGGTCTAGGGGAAAAGGCATTCAGACCAAAGCGAAGTCTAAACGCTGCGGTGTTCGACTCTGTGTTTTATGGTTTAGACAAGCGTCTTGATTCGGGGCCAATCAAAGATCCAGATTCTCTAAGAGCTGCATACGCCTCACTTGTAGAGACAAAAAAATTTGTGGACGCAACTTCAAAGGCCACGTCTGATGAAGCTAACGTGCGAACTAGATTGGGATTGGCGAAAGCAGCGTTCTCGCAGGTCGCCTAGTGAAAACCGTCGAAATTGTGCGGCAAATCTCCGCACTCAAGTCGGTGTTGAGGTCGTCGGGACATCATCCTTCTAACAAGCCCTTAGAGATGATGTCTCATTGGGCAAAATACGCTTGCGTGATTGAGGCCGGCATAGTCGAAAATATTGTTCGAAGTATCTATGGTGTTGTAGCAACTAAGCAGTCGACGCCGCGTGTAGCCAATTTTGCGAAGGCGCAACTCGAGGGAGTGCAGAACCCGAAGAGTGATAGGCTTATAAAAATCGCATCCTCATTCGACCGAAAGTGGGGGCAAGATCTTGAGGAGTTCCTCATGCAAAACTTTCGTCGAGACGCGGTCAATGCGGTAATGAGCAATCGCCACCTAATTGCTCACGGACGGAACTGCAACATCACAGTTGCTCAAGTGTCTCTATACCTAACCAAGATTGAGGAGGTTGCGGAATATATAGAGCAGCAATGTGGCATTTAGTTCGGTACGAGAATGTGGCGCGAACGGGCGCGTTATCCACGGACTCCACAGCCCGCAGCCCGTGCGGCGGTTCGGCGGCTACGTCGAACCGAACCGCCGTACGGGTTGCTTCGCGAAGCGGAGCAAGGCTGTGGAGTCGGTGGGTAACGCATGCTTGACGACTTGGCTGACCTTATGGCAACTTGAACGCACACAAGCAGCTATATCGCATTGAGTCTCCGGCGCGTTGGCAGATGGCGTCGGGATGGTGTCGAAAGGCATCATTGAATAGCGGGACCGCCAGCTAAGGCTGAATCGGAGCTACCGCAGCCCAGACAGGCACGGACCAGAAATAGGCAGGGTCCGCGCTAGAGGCAAAGAACATTCCTAATCGGGTCTGCCCCCTCCTTGTGATTTCCCGCAACCATGCGGCGGAGTCATTCGGGCAACCTGTAGCCGTGACTCCTCCGCGCAGACCGGAGTCACATCATGTCAATGACTCAACTTTCTACAGCGCCACCAGCTGCCGTCAGCGTTCGCGCGCGCGTAGCGCCCGCGATTGCTGACGGCGCCAACATCGCACTCGATAGCCTGCCCCGTCCAGTAACACGGGGCGAAAGTCACACACATTCAACGGCACTCATCGATTGGTTCGCTTGTACGTTTGTGCCGGGAAGTGGCGGTCTATCCGTCATCGAATCCGTCTTCCTCCTTCCTCGATCCCAGTGGGAACAGCGCGCAGTCGGCTGGCAGGGTTACGACACCCGTATCGATCTCGGCGGCTTCGGGTTGCTTGGTTACGGCGGTGAGTATCAAAGAGGGACCGTCCATCTGGAACTCAACGCCCATGGCTGCGCCCGGATTCAGGACTGGCAAGCCGTGCAAATATGGTCCGAAGCCGCCGGCGTGCGCATTACCCGCATTGATCTCGCCCACGACGATTTCAGTGGTCAGAGCGTCAGCGTCGCGCTAGCCCGCACATGGCTCGATCAGGGTCAATTCACCGCAGGCGGACGGGCACCCTACGCGCGTCTGGTGGACGATCTCGGCTCCAATAAGGGAAAGACGCTGTATGTCGGTCAGCGCCAGAACGGCAAGCTCTGCCGGGTCTACGAAAAGGGCAAGCAACTAGGTGATCCGCAAAGCCCGTGGTGTCGGGTCGAGATCGAATTTCGTGGAAAGTCCCGCGATATTCCGCACGACATTCTTGTTAGGCCGAGCGACTATCTCGCGGGCGCATATCCCTGCCTTGCCTTTCTATCGCTGCGCCAGGACAAGGTGCGGACACTCAAGAAATGCGCCGAAATTGGGTACGCACACATGGTCAAGTGCCTGCGTACTCAGTACGGGCCTGCCCTAAGCGTGATGCTGCGAGTCGAAGGCGGTGACCCCTTCGCTGTCATTGAACAGGCCATGCGTCCCGGCATTCCCAAGCGGCTGGAAAAGCTCCCTCTGCCGGGTGTCCAAATCCGGCAGGGCGACCTACAGTGAAAACGCTCACCCTGCAAGAGGCCGCCAACCTGCTCAAGCTGCATCCGGTCACGGTTGCGGGGCGCGCAGCAAATGGACGTATCCCGGCTGCCAAACTTGGCCGGCGCTGGGTGTTCATCGAGGATAACCTGATCGGCTACGTTCGGGCACACTACAAGCGGCGAGCGTTGCAGGGTGACACCTTGGAGATTTCAGAATGTCACTCTACAAGCGCAAGGACTCACCGTACTGGTGGGTCAAACTCACGGTTAGCGGTCATCGCGTGTCGGAAAGCACTGGGACTGCCCACAAGCGGCAAGCTCAGGAATACCACGACAAACGAAGGGCAGAACTGTGGGAGCAGCAACGGCTCGGCGTAAAGCCGCGTCGGTCATGGGATGAAGCGGTTCTTCGATACTTGGGTGAGGAGGTAAAAAAGAAGTCAGTCAACGATGACAAGCTGCACCTGCGGTGGTGGCAACCGCGGCTCGAAAGCATGGAATTACCCCAAATCACGCGTGACGTGGTGGACAGGTACAAGCAGGAAAGCCAACGTAGCGGCCTCAGCGATGCGACAACGAATCGGCGTCTTCAGGTATTACGGGCCATCCTAAGACGGGCGGCCTTGGAATGGGAGTGGCTCGACAGGCTGCCTCGGTTTCGGTTGTTGAAGGAACCACAGGGGCGAGTTCGATACCTGACGCGTGAGGAAGCGGGGCGTCTGTTGGCAGAATTGCCGGGCCACCTGCAGGCAATGGTGCGGTTCTCATTGGCAACGGGACTGCGGCAAGCCAACGTCAAGGGCCTGCGGTGGGCGAAGGTTGATATTGACCGTCGCTGTGCATGGGTCGATGCCTCAGAAGCCAAGGGTAAGCGGGCGATTCCGGTTCCACTGAATGCGGAGGCGATGCATGTCATCGAGGAGCAGCGCGGACGGCACCCGGAGTGGGTGTTCACGTACAGAGATCGGCCCATTGAGTTCAAGACCAGCACGAAGGCATGGCGAAAAGCGCTAGTTCGTGCGGGAATCGAAAACTTCCGATGGCACGATCTCCGGCATACCTGGGCAAGCTGGCACGCTCAAAGTGGTACGCCAATGCACGTGTTGCAGAAGCTCGGGGGCTGGCAGACGCCTGCGATGGTGCAACGGTACGCGCACCTCGGCATGGACGATCTGAAGCGCTACGCAGAGCAGGTACGCATGGAGGAACTGACCACTGGCTACGATTTCGCTACGTCAGAAAAACAGAGCGGCCCCGAAGGGCCGCTTAAAACGTTGAAATATTTGGCGCCCGAAGCTGGACTCGAACCAGCGACCCCCTGATTAACAGTCAAGTGCTCTAACCAGCTGAGCTATTCGGGCGGAGCCGCGCATTTTCGGGTCATCGGCGTGGATCGTCAAGTCCAATGTCGATCAGGTGCCGAT